>NZ_AAXG02000001.1 GCF_000169255.2 Pseudoflavonifractor capillosus ATCC 29799 | reverse complement strand
AACATCAGCATCTCCAACGAGCTGCCCGGCGCCATCACCGCCGCTCAGACCCCTGTCTGGAGCGCTGAGACCCCCAACAAGGAAAACGTCAACGAGATGATGACCGCCCTGTGGGCCGAGGGTCCCACTGAGGTTCAGGGCATCTCCGTCAGCCAGGTGTTCTCCTGGTCCGACGGCACCCTGACCATCAACAAGGACAACGTGACCGAGGGCATCCTGAACTGGATTACCACCCAGTGGGGCGGCACCAGCGTGCCCGTGGCCCTGACCATTGACGGCCAGTACACCGTCACCGGCGACGCCAACTGGAGCAACGCCGTGCTGGTCTGGGTGGACCTGAAGACCGTTGAGACCGGCGCCATGACCGTGGAGCTGAGCAACGGCGGCGTCACCACCCTGAACGTGGCGGTTACCTCCTCTGCCGACTAAGCACCATTTCTCTCAAGAGCGCCGGGCATTTGCCCGGCGCTCTTTTTCTGTATCGGCGAAAGGCCGTTCCCATCTTGACCATGCTGTGGTATCATATCCCGGAAGGAAGTGAGACCATGCACTACGACCACATCAGCCGGGGTACTTTTTTGGCCCGGCCCAACCGGTTTATCGCCCATGTGGCCCTGGAGGGGCAGGAGAATACCGGGGATTTTGTAATATGTCATGTAAAAAATACGGGGCGTTGTCGGGAATTGCTGATTCCGGGCGCCACCATCTACCTGGAGAAGAGCGGCAACCCGGCCCGCAAGACCGCCTATGACCTCATCGCGGTGGAGAAGGGCAGCGCAGAGGGCGGCAGCGGGACCCTCATCAACATGGACGCTCAGGCCCCCAACCAGGTGTTCGCCCAGTGGGCGAGGTCGGGGGCATTCCGGTCAGGCCTGACGCTGCTGCAGGGAGAGAAAACTTGGGGGAATTCCAGGTTCGATTTTTACTATGAGTATTCGGAAAACGGGGAAATCCGAAAGGGCTTTGTGGAGGTAAAGGGGGTTACCCTGGAGCGGGACGGGGCGGTCTACTTCCCTGACGCCCCCACCGAGCGGGGCGTGAAGCATCTGGAGGAGCTGATGGCCTGCAAAGCCGCCGGGTACGAGGCGGCGGTATGTTTTGTCATCCAGATGGAGAAGGCCGCCTTCTTTTCACCCAATGACCTGACCCATCCCGCCTTTGGTGACGCACTCCGCCGGGCACAGGCGGCCGGGGTGGAGATACTGGCTTATACCTGCCATGTGACGCCGGATAGCCTGACCATGGCGGAGGCGGTGGAGGTGCGGCTGTAAAGTCTGTGTCGCAGCAGGACGCAGAGCCTTCGTTTTGACGGGAATAAGTGCGCTTTGACAGCCGGAAATGCAAATTAGAAGCACAATATTATGAAAATACAACAGCGGTACGGACTTGCGCAGTCCGTACCGCTGTTGTATAATAAAAATTCATCCAATACAAAATAGAGCGGGAGGAACAGGCCATGCAGCCTGAGCTGGAGATCATCACAAAGGAGATCCCGACCAAAGGGAAGGGATATATGTATATCCGCCGGTGCTGGCCCGACCAGGTGGACGACCAGATCCGGCAGGGCGCCCGGAACCTGCTGATCCAGGGCGCTACCGAGATCTACGCTGCGTCCAAGGACCCGGCGGCACCGCTGGCTGAGGGCAGCCGGGAGGGCTACCGGCTGGAGTTCCGCTACGACATGCTCCGCCTGGAGCGGACCCTGGACGAGAGCGTCCCCCAGCCGGAGGGAAGGCTGACCCTGGAGCCCCTGAGCCGGGAGAAGGTGGGGCAGTGGCTGACGCTGTACAACGAGTGCTTCTTCGACGTGCCCAACTCCGCCACCTTCGGCCGCAACGACCTGGAGCGTGCCCAGGCGGAGGGCAGCCGCTGCGGCCTGGCTCTGCTGGACGGCGTGCCGGTGGGGGTCTATCTGCTGGGGTTCCAGGAGGCTGACCCGGAGATCGAGGGCATCGGCCTGTGCAAGGACTTCCGGGGCAGGGGCCTGGGCCGGGAGCTGCTGCTCTCGCTGATGGCGCTTCTGGCGGAAGAGGGGTACAAGCGGACCTGGCTGAGCGTCTCTACCTCCAATATCCAGGCCTATCCCCTCTATCAGTCGGCGGGCTTTGTGCAGACCCGGCTGCTGTCCCACTGGTACCAGGTGATCTCGGAGGGGGATCTGCTGGCCTGACGGGCAGCGAGACGCAGAGAGAGAAAAAAGGTGAGTGTGTGAATCGGACCATTGTGGCCCTGGGGGACGGGAATACCCGTTACTTCCTGGGAGATGAGGGAAAATGCGGCCCCATGGAGCAGGCCTGGCCTGCCCAGATGGAGGCCATTCTGGCCGCGTTGGGGGCCAAGACCGCGGTGCGGAACGAGGGCGTGCCCGGTGAGACGGCGGCTAACGCCCGGGAGAAGTTTGCCGCCCGGAGCGCCGGGGCCAAGCTGTGTATTCTGGGCTTTGGCATGGAGGACATCCGGCGTCCTGAGCGGACCATGGCGTCCTATCTGGCCGAGATGGCGGACATGTTCCGCCAGGCCAAGGAGCAGGGGATGGGCGTCATCGCCCTGGGCATCCCCTGGTTTGACAAGAATTACGCCGGGGAGCTGGTGCAGTCCCGGCTGCCCAAGTGGAACGCCGGTCTGAGCCGGCTGTGCGAGGAGTCCGGGGTGCCCTTTGTGGACCTGTACCAGGCGCTGGGGGACGACCCGGACCGGTGGTACGGCGAGCGGAAGCTGCCCCGGCACAATCTGTCCGCCGCGGGCGAGCGGAAGGTGGCCGAGCTGGTGCTCCCGCTGGCACTGCGGATGCTGCGGTAAATCAGGATAAAATCAGGGGCGCCAGGTTCCGGGCAATCCCCCAGAGCAGGAGGACAGCCGCCATACCCCACACCAGGGCGGACTCCCCTCTGCTGAGGGTGGACCGCCCGGTTTTTACATACCGCACCGCCTGCCGGAGCAGCAGCGCCGCCAGGACGGGCAGCAGAAGCAGCAGCACCGGGTTGGCCTGCCAGGCGGCGGCGAAGTCCAGCCTCAGCAGGGCCAGGCACATCCGGGTGACCCCGCAGCCGGGACAGAGCAGACCGGTGACGGCATGGAACGGGCAGGGGATGGACAGGCCGCTCAGGCGCACAAAAACAGCATAGGCGAGCCCGATCCCCAGGATCAGGCCCGCCAGCAGGAGCAGTCGCTTCAGACGATGCTTTGCCTCAGAAGTCATTGCCGTTGTAGGTGTACTTATTCAGCTCGCTCTGGATGAGGGCGAAGGTGATGATGCTCAGTCCGAAGAGGGACAGGACCAGATAGACAATGGACAGGCTGCCGGTGGGCACACCCCGCTGAGCACGGGCCATGTCCAGCTTTTCACCCATCTTGTAGGCCCAGTAGATGCTGTAAATGCCGCAGGTGATCAGAGAGAACACCAGGGCCATGCCGCCGCTGGTACGGCCCATGCCGGTGACCTCGGTGGAGTCATCGGTGAGGCAGACCATCCAGTAGAGGCCGTAGATGCCGCAGGTGATAATGGTAAGGACAATGCAGAGGGCAACACTCCGCTGATGCATAAAGCTTCCTCCGTTCCGGTTGATTTCTGATTTCAGTATAGAGGATAGCGGGAAGAATTGCAATTAAGAAATCCTTAAAAGAGGGATAGGGATTTATGAAAAAAATTTTGCTTCTCACCACCGGAGGCACCATTGCCTCCCGGCCCACAGAGGAGGGCCTGGTGCCCGGTCTGGACGGCGGCGGCATGGCCGCACGGCTGTACGGCCTGGCGGACAATTACAGCCTGACCGTCCGGGATTTGCTGAGTATGGACTCCTCCAACATCCAGCCTGAGGAGTGGCAGGTCATCGCCCGGGCGGTGTACGAGAGCAGAGTGGATTTTGACGGTATCGTCATCACCCACGGCACCGACACCATGGCCTATACCGCCTCGGTGCTCTCCTTTATGCTCCGGGGCATTGAGATTCCGGTGGTGCTCACCGGCTCTCAGCTGCCCATCGAGCACCCCCTGACCGACGGACTGGAGAACCTGCGCACCGCCTTTGCCATGGCGGCGGGCGGCGTTGGGGGCGTGTTTGTGGCCTTTGACCGGAAGGTGATTCTGGGCTGCCGGGCGGTCAAGACCCGCACCACCGGCTTTGACGCCTTTGAGAGCGTCAACTGGCCTCTGGCGGCCCAAATCAGCGCCGCCGGGATGATGCTGCGGCCTGAGGCGCTGCCGGCTGCGAGCGGGGAACCCTGTATCCTGCGGGACGCCCTGTGCCGGGATGTGTTCCTCATCAAGCTGACCCCGGGCCTGAACCCGGAGATTTTTGATATGCTCCTGTCCATGCACTACCGGGGCGTGGTCATCGAGGCCTTCGGCGCCGGTGGTCTCCACTTCATCCGCCGGGACCTGATCGCCAAGCTCCACGCCGCCGTCCAGGCGGGCATGGCGGTGGTGGTGTGCTCCCAGTGCCTCTATGAGCGCAGCGACTTTTCACTGTACCAGGCGGGGCAGAAGGCCCTGGCCGAGGGGGTTATCCAGGGCTACGACATGACCACCGAGGCCGCCGTTACCAAGCTCATGTGGTCTCTGGGGCAGACAGACGACCCGGAGCAGGTGCGGGCTCTCTTCGCCCGCAGCCTCTGCGGCGAGGTAACCGTGGACAAGGGAATCTGAAATAAGAAATAAAAAAGGCGGCCGCGGTTATCAACCGCGGCCGTCTCTTTTGTGGAAAAATCACATCTCCCGCCGGCCCTCTAGGGCACGCATCAGGGTGGCATCGTCGGCAAACTCCAGGTGGCTGCCCACCGGGATGCCGTAGGCCAGACGGGTGACCTTCACCTGGAAGGGCTTCAGGAGCCGGGAGAGGTACATGGCAGTGGCCTCACCCTCGGTGTCCGGGTTGGTGGCCATAATGACCTCCTTCACCTCGCCGCTGCCCACCCGCTCCACCAGGGACTTGATGTGCAGGTCGTCGGGCCCCACGTGGTTCATGGGGGAGATAACCCCGTGGAGCACGTGGTACAGGCCGTTGTACTCCCGGCTGCGCTCCATGGTGATGACGTCCTTGGGGTCGGCCACCACGCACACCGTGGACCGGTCCCGCTTGGGGCTCTGGCAGATGGCACAGGGGCCCTCGCCCTCGGTCAGGTTCTGGCACACGGGGCAGAAGGAGATGGCCCGCTTGGCGTCGGTGATGGCCTGGGCGAAGGCGGCGGCGTCCTCGTCGGGCAGAGAGAGCATATAGAAGGCCAGCCGCTGGGCGCTCTTGTGGCCGATACCGGGCAGCTTGTGGAACTGCTCCACCAGCTTTTCCAGGGCGGGGGGAAAGTACTGCATGGAAAATCCTCCAGAATGTCAGAAATCAGACGCCGGCGGAGCGCAGAGCCTCCACGGCGGCGGCGGGGTCGGGCTTGCCGAACACGGCGGAACCGGCCACCAGCACGTTGGCGCCCGCCTTCATCACCAGCGGGGCGGTGGCGGGGTCAATGCCGCCGTCCACCTCCAGGTCGCAGTCGGGGCAGTACTGGTTGATGTAGCCACGGATGGCCTCGATTTTGGGCAGCATGTCGGACATGAAGGCCTGGCCGCCGAAGCCGGGCTCCACCGTCATCACCAGAATCAGGTCCAGGCCCCGCTTCAGATAGGGGATCACCGCCTCAGCGCCGGTGATGGGGCGCAGGACGATGCCCTTCTTCACGCCGTTTTCCTCCATCCTGTCCAGAGCACGGTGGATGGCGGGGGGCAGGTCGGCCTCCAGATGGACGGAGAGCAGGTCGGCGCCCGCCTTGGCGAAGGCGTCAATGTACCGCTCCGGCTTCTCAATCATCAGGTGTACGTCCAGGAACTTGTCGGTGCAGGCCCGCAGGGACTTGACCACCGGCACGCCGATGGAGATGTTGGGGACAAACATGCCGTCCATCACGTCCACGTGGAGCCAGTCGGCGTTGGGGACCCGCTCAATGTCCCGCTGAAGATTGGCAAAGTCCGCTGAGAGCAGAGAAGGCGCAATTTTAATCATACTTAAACCTCCGCTTTAACAGAAATTGAAAAATTTCCTGTATGATACATTCAGCGCGGCAGAGACCCGCGCCGCACCGGGGGCCGGTCCGTCACATAGGATGGCACAGCGGAATCGCTCCCGGCCGGCGGCGGCTTTCCCCCGCTCTGCTCCCACGGCCCGGCGGTCCGGTCGGGAGAACAACCGCTTTCAGATAGCCGTCCGGCGGGTTTTACCCGCCGGGCGGCAGCAGGATTAGGGGTTAGTCGTAGAAATCGCCGGTGTTAACCTCACGGGCGTCGTATCCGGCGGCCCGCATGGCGGTGAGGATGGTCCGCTTGTGGGTATGGCCGAAGGCCTCCAGGGTCACCCGCAGTTCCACACCGCTCTGGCGGTTGATGTTGACGAACTGGTTGTGCTCCAGCTTGATGATGTTGCCGTTCTCACGGGAGACAATCTCGGCCACCCGCAGCAGCTCGCCGGGACGGTCGGGCAGCTGGACGGAGAAGGTGAACACACGGCCCCGGTTGATAAGGCCGTGCTGCACCAGGCTGGCCACGGTGATCACGTCCATGTTGCCGCCGGAGAGCACGCTGACCACGTTCTTGCCCTTGCAGTCCAGGTGGCTGAGGGCGGCGATGGGCAGCAGACCCGCGTTCTCCACGATCATCTTGTGCTTCTCGATCATGTCCAGGAAGGCGTCCACCAGCTCGGCGTCGTCAATGGTGATGATGTCGTCAATATTCTGCTGGATATAGGGGAAAATGAGATCACCCGGGGTTTTCACGGCCACGCCGTCGGCAATGGTCTCCACGTGGTCCAGGGTGACGATGTGACCGGCCTCAACGCTGGCCTTCATGGACGCGGCGCCGGTGGGCTCCACGCCGATAACCTTCACGTTGGGGTTGAGCAGCTTGGCCAGGGTGGACACACCCGCCGCCAGACCGCCGCCGCCGATGGGCACCAGAATCACGTCCACATCGGGCAGGCTCTGGAAGATCTCATAGGCGATGGTGCCCTGACCGGTGGCGACCGCCAGGTCGTTGAAGGGGGGCACGTAGGTCAGGCCCCGCTCCTCCACCAGCTTCTGGGCCAGAGCGGCGGCGTCGTCAAAGGTCTCGCCGTGGAGCACGACCTCAGCGCCGTAGTCCTTGGTGTTGTTCACCTTCACCAGGGGCGTGGTGGTGGGCATGACGATGGTGGCCTTCACGCCGGCGGCCTGGGCAGCATAGGCCACGCCCTGGGCGTGGTTGCCCGCCGAGGCGGTGACCAGACCCTTGGCCTTCTCCTCCTCGGACAGGGTGGACAGCTTGAAGTAGGCGCCGCGGATCTTGTACGCGCCGGTGACCTGCATGTTTTCCGGCTTCAGGTACACGTTGTTGCCGGTGGCCTTGGACAGGGCCTTGCTGGGGACAAGCCCCGTGTTGGTGATGACGCCCGAGAGTACGCTGCGGGCGGCTTTGAAATCTTCCAATGTCATCATGGTGAAAACCCCTTTACTGGGGATCGGCCGGTCTGGTCATCCCTGCTGAATATAGATAACCATTATTTTAATGAATTTAAGTGCTAAAGTCAACGTGTTCTTGACACCCCCCAATAGGGAGGGTACAATAAACTGGTACCGGAATACCCACCGGCCGCCAGGCCGGGCATGGCCCTGTTTCCAGGGTATGGAGGAAGCTATGACAAAAAAAGTAAAGCGTTCTGTGGCGCCCTTTTATCTGGTGGCCGCCCTGTGGCTAGTGTGGGCGCTGATCCTGCCGCTCTATCGTCCGTTGGATTACATCCTGGCCGCGGTCGCGTCGGTCATCGTCTTTATTGTGGGCAAGGCCATCTGGCCTGACAAGGCATACCAGATTGCTGACCCGGAAGGGGAGAAGAAGGAGCCGGAGAAGCAGGCGCCGCCCAAAGAAGAGAAGGTTCAGAGCCAGCCCCAGCCCCAAAAAGAGGAGAAAAAGTCCACCGGCGACCCGGAGCTGGACAATCTGCTCAAGCAGCGGGACATGGCCCTTTCCGAGATGCGCCGCCTCAACGACTCCATCGAGGACGAGAAGCTCTCCGCCCAGATTGACCACCTGGAGGCCACCACCAAGAAGATTTTTGACCTGGTGGCGGAGAAGCCCGCCAAGAAGAGCCAGATCAGCCGCTTCATGAACTACTACCTGCCCACCACCCTCAAGCTGCTCAACGCCTACGACCGGATGGACGCCGCCGGAGTGTCGGGCACCAACATTGACGGCACCATGGGCCGGATTGAACAGATTATGGATACCGTGGTGTCCGCCTTTGACCGCCAGCTGGACGCCCTCTTCGGGGACGAGGCGCTGGACATCTCCACTGATATTACCGTGCTGGAAAATCTGCTGGCCCAGGAAGGGCTCAGCGGGGACCAGATGACGGCCCAGTCATAAAGAAGGAAAGGATGAAATCTCCATGACCGACAAAATTGACATGACCCCCGAGCTGACCCTGGATCCCACCGGTGCGGCCCAGGCCGCCCAGGCGGAGGCTGTGCTTCCTACACCCGAGGCCCCCACGCTGACCCTGGAGCCCACGCTGGGCGCCGAGGAGACCGCTGCCGTCCAGGCCCAGCGGGACGCCAACGCGGTGAAGGTTGACGAGAGCATGCTCACCGAGGCCGAGCGGAAGATGGTGGACGACTTCTCCCAGAAGATCGACATCACCGACTCCAACATGGTCCTCCAGTACGGCGCCGCCGCCCAGAAGAACGTGGCCTCCTTCTCGGAGAACACCCTCAAATCCGTGCGCACCAAGGACCTGGGCGAGGTGGGCGATGCGCTCAGCTCCCTGGTGGTCCAGCTCAAGGGCTTTGATGTGGAGGAGAAGAAGGGCATCCTGGGCTTCTTCCAGCGCAAGCGCAACGAGCTGGAGGAGATGAAGGTGGCCTACTCCAAGGCCGAGACCAACGTGGACAAGATTGTCCAGATTCTGGAGGGCCACCAGGTCACCCTGATGAAGGACATCGCCATGCTGGACCAGATGTATGACCTGAACACCAAGTACTACAAGGAGCTGACGATGTACATCATCGCCGGCAAGAAGCGGCTGCAGGCTGTCCGCACCGGCGAGCTGGAGGAGCTGCGCAAGAAGGCTGCCGCCACCGGCGCCCAGGAGGACGCCCAGGCCTACAATGACCTGGCCAACATGTGCAACCGTTTTGAGAAGAAGATCCACGACCTGGAGCTCACCCGTATGATCTCCATCCAGATGGGCCCCCAGACCCGGCTCATCCAGAACAACGACACCCTGATGCTGGAGAAGATCCAGTCCTCCCTGGTGAACACCATCCCCCTGTGGAAGAGCCAGATGGTGCTGGCCCTGGGCCTGGAGCACTCCCGTCAGGCCACCGCTGCCCAGAGCGCGGTGACCAATATGACCAACCAGCTGCTCCAGAAGAACGCGGACATGCTGAAGATGGGCACCATCGAGACCGCCAAGGAGGCCGAGCGTTCCGTGGTGGACATCCAGACCCTCCAGCACACCAATCAGCAGCTCATCTCCACCCTGGACGAGGTCATGAAGATCCAGCAGGAGGGCGCTCAGAAGCGCCGTGAGGCTGAGGTGGAGCTGGGCCGCATCGAAGGCGAACTGAAGCAGAAACTGCTGGAGCTGCGGGGCTGAGCAATAACCGGAAAGCCGGAATAGAGCTCCGCGCCGAGTGGCGCGTCCCAAGCGTTTCGGCCCGGGATTCGGGCCGAAACCTTGATGCCGGGCGGATTCACTCCGCCCGAGCAGATAAAGAAAACGGGGTCCCCGCAGAGCGCGGGCGCTCTGTGGGGCGGGCGAACTCAAGCAGAAGCTGCTGGAGCTGCGGGGCTAATTCCAAAAGCAGAACATGGGACGGGACAGGCCCGTCCCACAGACCAACGGTGCTCCCGAGCGGGCGCAAAGGCAGCCCCCGGAGCGGAGGAATATCATGAAGATTTTTCAGAAAACCGGCGTGGCAGTACTGGTGATGTGCATCGCCATCGCGGCGGCTGTGGGCATCGGCGTGTGGCGCCAGCCTGCGGCAGCGGTGGGCAGCCAGACCGGGTCCCTGGACACCGGACTGGACACCGCCTATTACACCAAATTTGTGGACGACGGCGCGGATCTGCTCTCAGGCAGCGCCGAGGAGACCATCGCCCTCTACAACGCCAACTGGGATAACCGCTACAACAGCGTGGTGGGTGTGGTGACCATGGCGTCCGTGCCTTCCGACGTGCAGACCCTGGACGACTTTGCCAATTACGCCTATCAGCTGGGTGCCGACCTGGGTGTGGGCGAAAACGACGCGGTGTTGGTGATTTCGGTGACGGATGAGGGCTACTACCTGGCCACCGGCGACAATTTCGCCACCATGCTGCCCGACAGCAAGGTAGATTCCTTCATGCAGGAGTACCTGGGCGGGGACTTCAGCGCCGGCAAGTATGAGGCGGGTATCCTCAACATGTACAGCGGCCTCAACGACCTCTACTACACCAATTTCGGTGCGGGCAACGACACGCTGCCCGATACGTCCTACGAGAACGGCTATTATTACAGTTACAGCTATAGCTGGGTGGTCTGGCTGGTGGTTGGGCTGATTGTGCTGGTGGTCATCCTCAGCGCGGTGGACCGCTCCCGGTACAACGTCTATCGCAGCCGGTACTACGGCATGGCCACGCCGCCCTATATGTTCCGGCCCATCCTCTTCTGGCACCGGCCCGGTTCCTACTGGTACCGGCGGCACTGGCACCAGCCTCCTCCCCCTCCGCCCGGAGGCCCCAGAGGTCCTGGCGGCCCCGGTGGACCTGGCCGTCCTGGCGGCGGTAACCTGGGCGGCTTCGGCGGCGTGGGCAACCGTGGGCCCAGAGGCGGCGGCACCTTCGGCGGCCGTCCCTCCGGCAGTGGCAGATCCGGCGGCGTTGGCGGCGGCGGTACCTTCCGCAGCGGCGGCTTCGGTGGCTCCCGCGGCGGAGGCAGCTTTGGCGGAAGCCGCGGCGGTTTTGGCGGCGGCTCCCGTGGAGGCGGTTCCTTCGGCGGCGGTCGCGGCGGCGGCTCCTTCGGCGGACGCCGGTAAAAGCCAAATACAGACAACAGAGCGTCCCCTGTGCAGGCATTTCGTCCGCACAGGGGACGCTTTTTTGCTGTGCTCCATTACACAAGCTTTACATAACTTTCACCGAAACTGCGTGGAACAATGAAGAACACGGTGCTAAACTTTCTCCTGCACAGAGCGGCGGCTTTTTTTAAAAGCCGTCCGGTTTTGCTGTCCGTGCCGGGTTCGTGATGCCGCAGCGGACATTATGGGCCCGGAATGGCAAAACTCAATTGCAACAGAAGGAGAATCCAGATGAACTTGCGTGTGAAGCGAATTGGCTCCATGGCTCTGGCGCTGCTGCTGGCGGCCCAGACACTGGGAACCGTGCCGGCATCCGCAGCGGATGCGGCGGACGAGACCGGGGAACAGCCCCGTGTAGTGGCCGACTGGAAATTTGACCAGGCCCACACCAGCGGCACCATTGCCGACGGCAACCTGATCATTGAGGACCAGAGCGGCAACGATAACGACCTGCAGATGCATACCTACGGCCAGGGAAACTGGGAAGACTACCTCTCCTTCTCTGACGACAGCATGACCGGCGAAGGCGGCAGCATGGTCTTTGACGGCGACAACAACTCCAAGACCGGTGCCGACTTTGTCACCGTGGAGGGCGCGGCCATCAACAGTGAGACGTTTACCGATGGCTACACCATGGAGTTCCTCTACTACTTCCCTGAGGACTGGACCACGTCCGACTCCTGGATGGCCCTCATTGCCCGCCAGACCGACGACCCCAACGGAATCAACGGCATGGACGAGCCCCAGCTGGGCACCATGTCCGCCGCCATCTCCAACTGCAAGGAGATTCAGTTTGTCACCTCTCCCGCGGCGGATAACCACACCATGACCTCCGCCGCCTGGTCCGTGTCCATGGACGAGGGCGGCGTGTGGTACCACATCGCCATTGTCTCCGACGGCCACGAGATTGCCACCTATGTCAACGGCTGCGAGGCCTTCCGTGACTATGTGTCCGACGAAATGGTGGGCATGTACGCCGACCCGGAGGACGGCCGCTTCCGCGTGGGCTCCTCCTGGTGGCAGGAGGGGGACCAGACCCTGGACAAGTTCCTCCAGGGCAGCCTGCAGGAGATCCGCATCTCCGGCGAAGCCCTGGAAAAGGAGCAGTGGCTTGTCCCCAATCCTGAGGATTATGTGGAGAACTTCGGCAGCAACGACACCTACACCCTGCGCAATGAGGACAACTACAACATCGTCCTCATTCCCGACACCCAGAACACCGTGGAATTCCGCCCCGACGTGATGGACGCCGCCATTGACGGTCTCATCGACAGCGCCGACGAGCTGAACGTGGCCGGCGTCATCCACCTGGGCGACGTGGTGGACGACAACAACGACGACGCCCAGTACGTCAGCGCTCGGGACGCCTTCTACCGCCTGCCCGACGCCGGGGTGAAGTTCCTGATCCAGATGGGCAACCATGACGGCTGGACCAGCGGCACCCACAACTACTACAACAGCTTCTCCGGCAAGAGCACCGCCTGGACCCGCCGCACCGGCTGGTACCTGACCCAGTCCCCCAACGGCGACGGCAACAGCTCCTACATGTTCCTGCAGGCGGGCAGCTACAACTACCTGGTGATCTCCCTGTCCTGCACGGGCAGCGGCTCGGGTGCCAACAACAACACCGGCTGGAACAGCGCCGATGAGGCCTGGCTCCGCTCCGTGCTGGAGGAGTATCCCAACTGCCCCACCATCGTCACCACCCACGATCTGCAGAACTGCTCCGACACCGAGCCCAGCGCCATCAAGCTCAGCAGCCAGGGCAGCAAGCTGTGGGATATTGTCAAGGACTATGACCAGGTCTTTATGCTGGTGGGCGGCCACAGCCACGGCTCCGGTGTGGAGGAGCTGACCAACACCAACGGCAAGCAGGTCATCTCCATCCTCACCGACCTGCAGTTTGCCTACAACGGCGGCAACGGCTGGTTCCGCTACCTGGAGTTTGATGAGAGCGCCGACAAGATCTATTACTCCATCTACTCCCCCTACGCCGCCTCTCTGGACGAGAGCGAGAAGACCTTCTTTGATGTGAACTTCCTCACCGGCCCTGGCAATGAGGGCGAGATCAGCATTGATTTTGACGAGCGCTTTGCCGGTATGGCCCGTGAGGAGCAGGCCACTCAGACTGAGGGCCAGTGGATGACCGGCGAGTACCACACCCACACCGGCCAGTCCAAGGACGCCACCTCCGCCTTTATGTCCCTGACCAACGTGCTGGCCGCCGCCTTCCGCAATGAGGACGTGCTCCAGGACGAGGCCAACAGCGCCGCCCGGTTTGACAACATCCAGTACGGCGACGCCTTTGACTTCCTGGGTCTGGCCGACCACCTGCGCCAGTCCTACAACGGCGTGGACGGCCAGGGCAACGGCAAGTACAACACCGCCTTCTATGTGGCGGTGCAGACCCAGATCCGGGAGCTGGAGAAGCTGCAGGTGAAGGGCGAATACACCGACAAGCTGCTCAACACCGGCTTTGAGTGGGATATGCCCGGTCTGGACCACGCCAGCGTGGGCATTCTGGATGAGAACGGGGAGGCCTCTGTCTCCGGCATCCACGCCTTTGAGTGGCTGTACGCCAGCCAGGGCTCCGGCGACGACCCCACCAGCCTCTTTACCCTGGACGAGAAGAGCGACGACATGGACGAACAGGCGGTCTACGGCCACCGCCTGCACGACGGACAGGCGGAGACCGCCTACGAGGCGGTGGCCTGGCTGGAGGAGAACTACCCCGGCAGCTACGCCCTGCCTAACCACCCCTCCCGCCACAACGGCGGCAGCGGCGAGGTGACCATTGAAAACCTGCGCCGTCTCAACGACGCCGCCCCCAGCGTGGTCTTTGGCTTTGAGGGCATGCCCGGCAACCAGATGTCCGGCAGCGGCCGCTGTGAGCTGCCCGCAGGCGCCATCCGCAACGGCGCCGACGAGATGATCGCCGTTACCGGCGGCGTGTGGGACGCCCTGCTGTCCGAAGGCCGCGCGTTCTACAACTTCGCCAACTCCGATTTCCACTTCAAGGTCAGCGCCGACGAGAATTACTCCAGCGGCTACTGGGCCAGCGAGTACTCCGCCAACCAGGTGTGGGTGGAGCCCGGCGACGACGGACAGTTCACCTTCTCCGACGTGGTGGAGGGCATGCGCTCCGGCAACGCCTATTCCGTGTACGGCAACCTGATTTCCGACCTGAGCTTCACCGTCTCCGCCGCTGACGGCAGCTCCGCCACCATGGGCGGCGAGCTGGACGTCATGGAGGGCGACCAGCTGACGGTCACCGTCCGCTTCAAGGCGGGCAACACCAACAACTATGAGACCCTCTTCAGCACCGATACCGGCATCGCTGTGGACAACACCCCCGACCTGGACCACGTGGACCTGATCATGGGCCATGTGACCGGCAAGGTGGATGAGTCCCAGTACGGCAGCACCGACAACACCGACGCCAGGATCGTCAAGACCTTCAGCAAGGAGGAGCTGGCCCAGGCTCTGGGTGAGGACGGGTACTACACCCTCACCTTCCCCATGGAGGCGGACAGCGACCTGTACTTCCGCCTGCGGGGCACCACCGTGTCCGAGGTGGACGAGAACGGCGACCCTCTGTCTGACGCCGACAACTCCGGCATCACCGACAACCACACCCGCTTTGACACCATCAACGACTCCAACTACGCCAGCCTCTGCTTCTACGCCAACCCCATCTGGGTGAACGTGGAGGAGGCCCAGACCGAGGGCGTGGAGAACGGCTCCGCCGACCTGGATGTGACCAAGATCGCCGGTTACAGCGCCGGTCAGTTTGATGTGGACGGCGGCGTCATGGAGATTGTGGCCTACAACAGCGTCAACGGCTACGCCTACGCCGTCAACGGCAAGAGCGGTAAGTTGGCCGTCATCCCCATGGGTGAGCTGGAGGACACAGGCGTGGTGACCGCCCTCACCGGCACCAGCTTTGATGTGAAGGCCGCCGTGGAGGCTGCGGACGACTCCTTCTCCTACGGCGACATGACCTCCGTGGCCGTCTCTCCCGACGGCACCACCCTGGCTGCTGCCCTCCAGGCAGAGGGCTATGCCGACGCCGGCCGCGTGGCCCTGTTCACCTGCAACGCCGACGGCTCCCTGACCTTCCAGAAGCTGGTCACCGTGGGCGTGCAGCCCGACATGGTCACCTTCGCCGACAACAACACCGTCCTTACCTCCGACGAGGGCGAGCCCCGTGAGGGCTACGGCGAAGGAGCCGTTGACCCCAAGGGCTCCGTCAGCGTGGTGGACGTGACCGAGGACACCGCCACTGTGGTGGACTTCACCGCCTTTGACGAGCAGCGGGACACCCTGGTCTCCGAGGGCATCGTCCTGAAGAAGGACACCGCTCCCTCCGTGGACCTGGAACCCGAGTACATCGCCGTGTCCGGCGGCAAGGCCTATGTGACCCTCCAGGAGAACAACGCCATCGCCGTGCTGGACATCGCCTCCAAGACCTTCACCGGCATCTACTCCGCCGGGTTTGAGGATTACAGCACAACCCCCGTGGACATCGACAAGAAGGACGAGGCCTACAACCCCAAGACCTACGAGAGCCTGCTGGGCATCCGCATGCCCGACGGCATCGCCGCTTTTGAGCGCAACGGCAAGACCTACCTGCTCACCGCCAACGAGGGCGACAGCCGTGAGTGGGGCGACTACCTCAACGAGGACGAGCGTAACTTCAAGGATGGCAAGGATACCTCTCCCACCGGCGCCATCACCGCCGAGAACTCCGGCCTCACCGGCAAGGTGGTCTTCTTCCTCACCGAGGACTATGACGGCCTGAACGCCGAGAAGGACTACCTCTTTGGCGGCCGCTCCTTCACCCTCTATGAGGTCACCGGCACCGGCATTGAGGAGGTCTTCACCAGCGGTGACGACTTCGAGTCCCTCACCGCCAAGTACTTCCCCGACTACTTCAATACCTCCAACGACAACGCCGTGGTGGATGACCGCTCCGGCAAGAAGGGCCCCGAGGCCGAGAGCGTCACCGTGGGCACTGTGGACGGCAGAATCTATGCCTTTGTGGCCCTGGAGCGCACCGGCGGCGTGATGGTCTACGACGTGACCGACCCCGCCAACGTCTCCTACGTCAACTACATCAACTCCCGTGACTTCGCCTCCACCGTCCACGGCTCCGAGCAGTATGAGGACGGCGAGCTGGACAAGTGGGTCACCGGTGGCGACGTGGCACCCGAGGGCTTCGCCTTTGTGCCCGCCGCCAGCAGCCCCACCGGCGAGGCTCTGCTGCTGACCGCCTGCGAGGTGTCCGGCACCGTTGCGGTCTATGAGCTGGAGCCGGAAGAAGCTCAGGTGCCTTCCGGCGGAGGCTCCTCCTCCGGCAATAAGACGGAGACCACCACCAACCCCGACGGTTCCGTTACCACTACGGTCACCAAGCCGGACGGCTCCAAGACCGAGACCACCAAGGCTCCCAACGGCGCCTCCTCCGTGGTGAACACCAGCAAGGACGGCAAAGTGGAGGCCCAGGTCAAGCTGCCCGCCGACGTGGTGAGCGCCGCCGCTGAGCAGGACGAGACCGTGGCCCTGCCCATGCCCGGCCTGACCGCATCCGCCGACAGCGAGAACGCCCCCACCGTCACCGTGGACCTGCCCGAGGGTACCGCCGTCAAGGTGGAAATCCCGGTGGAGAACGTGACCGCCGGCACCGTGGCGGTGCTGGTGAAGGCGGACGGCACCGAGACCGTCATCAAGAACAGCATCACCACCGACAGCGGCGTGGCCGTGGCCCTGTCCGACGGCGACACCGTGAAGATTGTGGACAATACCAAGACCTTTGCCGACGTGCCCGAGGGTTACTGGGGCGCCGACGCCATCGCCTTTGCCGCCAGCCGCGAGCTGTTCAACGGCACCGGCGAGAACACCTTTGACCCTGCCGGAGACATGACCCGCGCCATGATTCTCACCGTTCTGGCCCGCTATGACGGCCAGGACACCACCGGCGGCAGCACCTGGTATGAGCAGGGCGCCCAGTGGGCGGTGGAGAACGGCGTGTCCGACGGCACCAGCCTGGACAGCACCGTCTCCCGTGAGCAGCTGGTCACCATGCTGTGGCGCTACGCCGGCAGCCCCGCTGCGGAAACCGGGCTGGACGGCTACGCTGACAGCGCCGCTGTCAGCGACTGGTCCGAGCAGGCCATGGCCTGGGCTGTGGAGAACGGCCTGATCACCGGCACCGGTGCAGGCGCGCTCAATCCCCAGGGCACCGCCACCCGTGCGGAGGTGGCCGCCATTCTGGCCCGCTTTGTGGAAAACGTCAGCTTCTGATTCCGCTTTCAAATGAGACGGGAGAGGCTCCTCTGTAAAGAGAAGCCTCTCCCGTCTTGATTCCGCCGGGGAACTCAGAGCCGCTGGAGCTCCTGAAGGGTGTCACGAATCACCTGCTTGGGGATGTACGCCCCCGCGAACGAGATGAGCTGCTCCAGGGTGACAGTCCTGGACGCCCCCAGCAGGGGATGCTTCATCACCATGGGAAAGCGGCGCTGGAACACCGCCCGGGACTTGGGATTGTCCAGCAGCTCGCCCACGGTGATCTTGTTTTGCTTCAAATCCAAACTGGTTCACCTCCACCCACATTGTATGCATGGCGGCAGCGGAGGAAGCACAGGAAGAGAATCCCCTTGCGCGCCGGGCTGTTGTCACATATAATAATGCTTTACAGCAATTACTCCGGGAGATGATAACATGATTGTCGGGTGGGAAGGAAAAGAGCCACAGCTGGACCTCACGGTGCGTATGGCGGAGAACGCCTCCGCAGTGGGCGATGTGACCGCTGAGGCGGGGGTCAGCCTGTGGTACGGCGCGGTGGTGCGGGGGGATATCAGCCCCATCCGCATCGGCAGAGACACCAACATCCAGGACAACGCAGTCATCCACGGGGACCCCGGCGTGCCCACGGAGCTGGGAGCGCAGGTGTCGGTGGGCCACAGCGCCGTGCTCCACAGCTGCCGGGTGGAGGACGGCTGTGTCATCGGCATGGGTGCTGTGGTGCTGAAGGGCTGTGTCATCGGAGCGGAGTCCATGGTGGCGGCGGGCGCTGTGGTAGCCGGTGGAGCCATCATTCCGCCGGGCAGCCTGGTGGTGGGCGTCCCCGGCCGAGTGAAGCGTGCCCTGACGCCGGAGGAACGGCAGAAACTGAGAGACAACGCGGCGGAGTATCTCCGCCTGGCAGCACAGCTGCCCCAAGCAGAAAAAAGGAGCCGAGCATGAGAAGAAAAAAGCGGGCCGACGAGGCCGGAAAGTACCACAAGACCCTGCGGGAGCAGATTCGGGAGAACAGAGCCCTGGCGGCGGTATACATTGTACTGCGGGCCCTGGTGGTCCTGGTGATGGTGGCCCAGTTCTTCAACGGGAACTTTGAAAACGTGTTCCTGTGTGTGCTCACCCTGGTGCTGTTTTTTATCCCCAGCTTCATTGAGCGTACGGTAAAAATCGACGTGCCCGACACGCTGGAGGTCATTATTCTCCTGTTTATCTTTGCCGCCGAGATTCTGGGTGAGATCCGGGCATATTATATCCAATATCCCTACTGGGATACCATGCTCCACACCCTCAACGGCTTTCTCTGCGCGGCCATCGGGTTCTCCCTGGTGGATATCCTCAACCGCAGCGACCGCTTTACCTTCTCCCTCTCTCCGGTCTATCTGGCCGTGGTGGCCTTCTGCTTCTCCATGACGGTGGGCGTGCTGTGGGAATTCTTCGAGTGGGGCATGGATAACTTTTTCCACCTGGACATGCAGAAGGACACGGTGGTCCACACCATCGGAACCGTCATGCTGGACCCCACGGGGGGCAATGTTCCCCAGCACATCAAGGGCATCACCGACGTGATTGTGGTCACGGCGGACGGCACCCAGCGCTCTCTGGGCCTGGGCGGTTACCTGGACATCGGTCTCAACGACACCATGAAGGATCTGTTCGTCAACTTCATCGGCGCGGTGGT
Organism: Pseudoflavonifractor capillosus ATCC 29799; assembly: GCF_000169255.2. Classification (GTDB taxonomy): domain Bacteria; phylum Bacillota; class Clostridia; order Oscillospirales; family Oscillospiraceae; genus Pseudoflavonifractor; species Pseudoflavonifractor capillosus. Next base: position 137,977 of record NZ_AAXG02000001.1, on the reverse strand, counting down.
GTTCTCCGTCATCGGCTTTTTCTATGTAAAAAGCCGGGGTAAGGGCCGGTTTGCCCGCCGCTTCATCCCCCGGCTGGTGAAGGAGAGCGGAGAGAAAAAGACGGAGGAATGACGCGCATATTTTCCCCGGGAGAGCAGATACTAGAGGCGGCCGGGTGTTCCGGTCATCCATTCTCTCTCTCAAGGAGGATTACGCTATGAATTCCAATCCCAGTATCAAATGCTCCGTGTCCAGCTGCGCCTATCACAACAGCCAGCAGTGCGCCTGCACCCTGAACGAGATCAAGGTGGGCTGTACCGCCGCCAATGTGGCCGACTGCGCCGCCACCGAGTGCGCTTCCTTCAAGCTGGGCGACCACGGCACCTGCTGCAAGCACTGAGCCAGAAAAAGAAAATTCCCGGCGGCCATCAGGCCGCCGGGAATTTTTATGCTTAGGGTTACCAAAGCTGGAAGCCGGTGAAGCCCAGCAGGGTGAGGAGCACCAATCCGGCCGCCGCCATAGCGATGGGGAAGCCGGAGAAGGACTTGGGCACTCTGGCGTAGGAGACACGCTCCCACACGGACACAAACACCAGCGCGGCCACGGTGAAGCCGATGCCGGAGAGCAGACCGCTGCGCAGCGCCGGTGCCAGCCCAACCTCCGAGCGGGAGACCAGCATGGCGCCGCCCAGCACGGCGCAGTTGATTGCCGCCATGGGCAGGCTCTGGCGCAGATGCTCCGCCTTTCCCGGCAGAAATTTGGTCATAAGACGGTTGGCCAGCCAGGCCAGACCGGCGGTGAGCAGCAGGAAGAAGGCCTCTTCCAGGTACTCCGCCCCAAAGGGAGAGAGCAGGAAGGCGTACACAACCCAGCACAGGAGCATGGAAGCGGTCAGCCCCACGGTGACGGTCAGGCCCATGGCCAGGGCGGAGCGGTAACCGCCGTCCAGGGGGGCAGGCAGCTTCAAACGTCGGGCCACGCCGAACTGCTCGGCCACCAGGGCGGCCAGGGACAGGGCAAACAGTGCGATGACGCTCACGGCTTTTCCCTCCTCTCAAGCCGGGCAGAGGCCCAGCGGACCAGTGCGGCCAGACAGGACAGCAACAGGAAGCCGCCGCAGGGGGCAGCCGCCAGCAGAACAGGGGGCAACTCACCGGGCAGGGCGGCGCCCCACAGGGTACCCTTGCCCAGCAGTTCCCGCAGGGCGCTGAGGACGGTTAGGGCGATGGTAAAGCCCACGCCGGCGGCCAGGCCGTCCACGGCGGCATAGCCGGGGGTGAACCGGCGGGAGAATGCCCCACGCCGGGCCAGCAGGGCGGCGTTGACGGCGGCAGGCAGGAGGAACAGGGGTGCGCAGCCGGTCAGGCCGGGGAAGCAGGCCTGAAGTACCAGACCGGCGGCGGTGAGAATGGCAGCCGCCGCAATCAGATAACAGGGGATGCGCAGGGCGGGGGAGGCAATGGGACGGAGGATGGCACCGGCCAGATTGGTGCACACCAGTACCGCCGTCATGGCAAGGCCCGTACCCAGGCCGCCGGGGAGGGTGGCGGAGCAGGGCAGCACCGCCGCCACCAGCAGGAGCAGAATCACAGCGGGATTGTGCAGGGCCAGACCACGGCGGAACAGACTGACCACCCGACCGCGCTCCATGGAGAAGCTGTCCCGCAGCCACCGGATGGCGGTGGGGCCAAAGGCCCGGAAACGCTCGGGGGCCTGCTGCCGGAACGCAGTCCAGCCCTCAGATTTCTCCTTCTTCACTGACCGCACCTCCTTCTGCGCTGTATGCGGCCACCGCCGCCAGAGCCTGATTGACCCCCTGGGCCACCGCCTGGCTGCTCTCGGTGGCACCCGAGACCGCCTCCACGGCGTTGGAGCCGGAGCCGATGCGGACGGTGCCGGACAGGTCCAGGAAGGACTCCAGGAAAGAGGCGTCCTCCACACCATCCCCCATGCCGGGGGTCTCGCTGTGGGAGAGGATGGCCACGCCGGTGACCGAGCCCTGGGCGCTGACACCCACCATCAGTTTCATGGGGCCGCCGAACCCGTCGGCAGTTACCTCCACGCAGTAGCCCGCCAGAGCCTCGCCCTGCCAGGCAGCGTACATATCGTCCGCCATGGCCGGGTCATAGGGCAGCTGGGAGAAGTGGGTGGTGTCCGACGGAGCCACCGACTCCATCACGGCCTGTTTGGCCTCCGCTGTCCTGCTGAGAATGGTTCCGGCGGTAACCGCCCGTACCACAAGCACCAGCACCAGGGACAACAGGACTGTGCCTGCCAGCACCAGCGCCGAGCGGCGCCAGGCCGGGTTACGGAATTTGGATTCCATCATGCCCGGGCCTCCTTTCTGCGGCGAAAGACGCTCCGAAGGGTTAGGGCAGCCCGGTCAATGGGCCAGGCGAGCAGATTCATCACCAGGACGGCAAAGCCCACCCCCTCAGGGTAGGAGCCGAAGGTGCGCCGGAATACGGTGAGGGCGCCGCAGCCCACGCCGCAGACCACCTGGCCCCAGAAGGTGACCGGGGAGGTGGTGAAATCGGTGGCCATAAAGAAGGCGGCCAGCAGCAGTCCGCCGCCCATGAGGGAGTAGAGGGTCCAGTCCAGGGAGGAGTTGCCGCCCTGGGGGAAGCACCAGGACAGCACCGCCACCGTGCCCAGGAAGGACAGGGGAATCCGCAGACGGATGACCCGCCGGGCGAGCAGATACAGTCCGCCCAGCAGCAGCAGGGCGGCGGATACTTCGCCCAGGGATCCAGACCGGACGCCGGTGAACATCTCCAGCAGGGAGACGGAGGGCAGGCTTCCGGCATGAAGGCTGGCCATGGGGGTGGCGGCGCTCTGGGCGTCGATGGCAAAGCCCTCCCAGCTGCGGACGGCGGGGAAGGCGCTCATCACGGCGGGGAAGGAGAACAGGAAGGCCCGTCCCGCCAGCGCCGGATTGAGGAAGTTCTTCCCCAGGCCACCGAAGAGCTGCTTTACCACTACGATGGCGAAAAAGTCCCCCAGGAGAACGGCCCAATAGGGCACGTTTGCCGGCAGAGTGAAGGCCAGCAGCACGCCGGTGACCACGGCGGACAGGTCGTCCACAGTCTGTCTCCGGCGGGTGATAAGGCAAAACAGGGCCTCAAAGCCCACGCAGCCCGCCGCCGACACCAGCGTCACGAGGAAGGCACGGGGGCCGAAGAAATAGCACCCGGAGAAGAGCAGGGCGGGCATCAGGGCGATGAGCACGTCCAGCATCAGGGTGCGGGTGGTGTCACGGGTGGTGAGATGGGGGGCGGAGGCGATGGTGAGCGGGCGCTCCAGTCCGCTGCCGGTGGACTGTTCCGCCCGTTTTTCTGCTTTTTTCGGCGGCTGAGGCGTATCCTGCGTCCGGGCAGGCTCCGGCTTAACCTGTGGGGCCTCTGCCTGCCGCTCCGGTACAGGCTCCGGCTGACTGACAGGGGCGGCAGCCGTCTCCGGCGTGGGCTGCTCCGGCTCCTGGGGCTGGAGATCCTTTTCCGGCTTGGGCGGGGAGGCCTTCTGGGCCTGCTGGGGCCGCTGTTGACCGCCGTTTTTACGCTTTTTCTTCATGGTCAGCCTCCCTTCCGTCCGCAGTCTCAGACAGGCGGCGCTTGCCTACCCGGATGCTGTGGACCAGCCGCAGGTGGGCGGGGCACACATAGGCGCAGGCGCCGCACTCGCTGCAGGCGGAGATATGTTCCCGCTCCAGGGCCTCCCACTGTCCCTTCCGGACGTACAGGTGGAGGAAGAGGGGGGCCAGACCGGCGGGACAGGCCTCCACACACCGGCCGCACCGGAGGCAGGGGCTTTCCGGCCGGACAGAGGGGTAGAGATCCGCCGCCGACAGGGCCAGCAGAGCGCGGGTGTCCCCGGTCACCGGGGCGGCCAGGTCGTGCTGTGCTCTGCCCGTCATGGGGCCGCCGGCCACCAGACGCACCGGCTCCCCCTTCCAGCCTCCGGCCTCCCGGATGAGGTCGGAGATGGGGGTGCCGATGGGCAGCAGCAGGTTGGCGGGCTGGGCCACAGCCGATCCGGTGACGGTGACAATGCGGTGGGTCAGGGCCTTGCTCTGGTACACCGCGTCCCACAGGGCGGTCGCTGCGCAGGCGGTGAACAGGGCGCGGCCCTCTTCCTGAATCACAACCCTCTGGGGGTAGCGGCTGCGGAGGAGCCGCAGCTCAATATCGCCGCCGCGGAGGGGCAGATAGCCCCGCAAGGCGGCCACGGCGTCATACTGGCTGCCCTCCAGGGCCAGTACAGCCCGGGGCAGACTCAGGGCCTGCATCAGTAGCCGCACGCCGCCCAGTACCGCCTCGGGCCGGTCGGCCATCAGACGGCGGCGGGAGGTGACAAAGGGCTCCGACTCGGTGCCGTCGATGATCAGGGCGTCCGCCTTGCCCATGGCGGAGCGGAGCAGCTGGGACAGGGGACGGCCTGTGCCGTCCATGGCGGTCAGACCTGCCTGGGCGGCGATGTCGGCCAGCTCACCGGGCCGGAGGCTGGCGGGCGCGGCGTCCTTGTCCACACGCCGCCAGTCGGGGGAGGCCACAGGGGTGTCCTTCCTGTCGTTGTCGATGACCACCGAGAGGGCGGAGCCGCCCATGAGCTGGGGCCGCAGCTCCACCGCTGCCACGGTGCCGGACACGCTGGCATGGACAGCGGCCAAACCGGGAATGGCGTCAGCCAGCTTCTGGCCCACCCGCACCCGGTCTCCCGGCGCCACCAGGGGTACGGCAGCGGCAGTTCCCGGACCGGCCAGAGGCAGCACCACCTGAGCAGGCGGCTGCGTCATGGGCCGGAAGGGGAGCTGCGCGGTGGCTTTCTTCCGCTGGGCGGGACGGATCCCGCCGGAAAAAATGGAAAACATGTGTCCACCTCTTGCATGAAAATACAACAGAATGGCCGCTGGGGAGGAATACCCCAGGGTAACCGATATATTATACCGTATTAATACACGAAATGTCCAGAGAGGAGGGGAATTTCGCCGGAATCTGCCGCAGGGAGGGGAAAAACAGAGATTGCATCACTTTAAAGAGAAAAAGATTTTTCGCTGAAATTACAAAATCACGATTGACAAATGTCTGTTTCAGAGGTATCATACCAGTTAATTACACACCGTGCACAGACAAATGTGCCGGAGAGAAAGGCAATGACTGGGTAAGTACGGCCATGGCGCAAGCGCAGAGAGGGAACGGCTGGTGTAAGTTCCCGTGAGCATGGATCGGAGGGTCGCCCAAGGAGCAGCCGGGCTGAACAGGGGGGATATCCCTCAGTAGGTGCGGACGGTTCCCCACCGTTATCGGGGTGAGAGCGCGCAGGGCACTGCCCTGCGAATTTAGGTGGTACCACGGAGCATGACTTCGTCCTATGGGACGAGATGTCGTGCTCTTTTCTTTTTTCCTGGTGGAAATGAAACCAAAGGAGGTCTCACGATATGAAGATGAAAACCCCGCAGATTCTGATGGAGTGCCTGCTGGAGCAGGGCGTGGATACCGTATTCGGCTACCCCGGCGGTACCATTCTGAACGTCTATGACGAGCTGGAGCTCCATGGCTATAAGGATAAGATTCGCCATATCCTGACCGCTCATGAGCAGGGGGCCTCCCACGCCGCCGACGGATACGCCCGTGCCACCGGTAAGGTGGGTGTGTGCTTCGCCACCAGCGGCCCCGGCGCAACCAACCTGACCACCGGCATCGCCACCGCCTACTACGATTCCTCTCCCGTGGTGTTCATCACCGTCAACGTGGCGGAGAACCTCATCGGCAAGGACTCCTTCCAGGAGGTGGACATCACCGGCATCACCATGCCCATCACCAAGTGCAATTACCTGGTCCGCCGGGCGGAGGACCTGGCCGACGTAATCCGCGAGGCCTTTGCCATTGCCCGCTCCGGCCGTCCCGGCCCGGTGCTGATTGATATTCTGAAGAATATTACATATGAAGAGGCGGAGTACGAGTACCTGCCCCCCAGCGAGCACAGCAAGCACGGCCGTCTGGCCGCCATGCTCCGCCGGGCCTCCCACGACCTGCGCACCCCCGAGCCTGACCACGGCGACATCGACAAGCTGCTGGACATGATCGAGGAGGCCAAGAAGCCTCTGGTGCTGGTGGGCGGCGGCGTCATCCGTTCCCGGGGCGCGGTGCCCGAGTTCCGCAAGTTCTTTGAGCGGCTGGGCGCCCCCGTGGCCTCCACCATCATGGGCGGCGGCGCCTGTCCGGGCAACCACCCCCTCTTTACCGGCATGATCGGCATGCACGGCTCCCACGCCTCCAACCACGCCGCCAACGAGTGCGACCTGCTTATTGCCATCGGCTGCCGGTTCTCCGACCGGGTGGCCACCGACCCCAAGACCTTTGCCAGACAGGCAAAAATTGTCCACATCGACATCGACCGTGCCGAGGTGGATAAGAATGTCCAGACCGACCACCACATCATCGGCGACGCCCGTCGGGTGCTGGAGCTGCTCAACGAGAAGCTGCCCGCCCACGACTACCCCGAGTGGAAGGAGTGGGTGTTCTCCCACAAGGAGCTGCCCCTGAAGAAGGACGGCATCCTCCACGCTCACGAGGTGCTGGAGACCATCCAGTCGGCGGCACCCGGCGCCATCGTGGCCACCGACGTGGGCCAGCATCAGATGTGGGCCGCCCAGTACTACCACTTCGACCGGCCCGGTCAGCTGGTCACCTCCGGCGGCTTCGGCACCATGGGCTTCGGCCTTGGCGCCGCCATGGGCGCCAAGATGGGCAACCCGGATACCCCCGTGTTCCTCTGCACCGGCGACGGCTGCTTCCGCATGAACTGCCATGAGCTGTGCACCCTGGAGCACTACAACATCCCGGTGATTATCCTGATTTTCAACAACCACACCCTGGGCATGGTCCGACAGTGGCAGAACCTGCTCTACGGCCAGCGCTACTCCCAGACCGACCTGGACCGTGGCCCGGATTTCGTCAAGCTGGCCGAGGCCTATGGCCTGCAGGGCGCCCGCTGCGGCACCCAGGAGGAGCTGGAGGCCGTGCTGAAAGAGGCTGTTGCCTCCAATAAAGCCTGGGTTGTGGACTGCGCCATCGACAAGGACGCCATGGTCCACCCCATGGTGCCCGGCGGCGCACCCGTGACCAATTTCCTGCTGGATTAAGGAGGGAGACAAGGATGAAACACAGTATCGTAACCCGCCGCACCCTTTCCGTCCTGGTGGAGAACGCCCCCGGTGTTCTGAGCCAGGTCTCCCGCCTCTTCTCCCGGAAGGGGTACAACATCGAGTCCCTGGCCGTGGGCACCACCGACGACCCGGCGGTCTCCCGTATCACCATCGAGGTCACCAGCGACGAGGCCATGATCGAGCAGATCATGAACCAGCTGCGCAAGCTCTTCCCCGTCTACTCGGTGCAGGAGCTGCTGCCTGAGCGGTCCATCCGCCGGGAGCTGGTTATGTTCAAGGTGAAGGCGGAGACCCACGACATCCGCAACGAGGTCATCCAGATCGCCAACATTTTCCGGGCCTCCATCATCGACGTGTCCCTCAAGTCCCTGACCCTGGCCCTCATCGGCGACGAGTCCAAGGCCGACGCCATGCAGAAGTTGCTGGAGGCCTTCGGCATCCTGGAGCTGGTCCGTACCGGCATGGTGGCCCTGGAGCGGGGCGCCTACACCATCAGCGACGAGAACAAGGAAAAAACGGAATTTATTCTCGGCAAGAACGTGCTGTAACAAGAACGTGCTCTGAGGAGCGCAGACGAAAATTCTCCCGATTGTATCACAGTTATCATTCTTTTCCCCACGCCTGTGCTATGATCTGAGATAACAAAATCACCTTCTATTTAAAAGGAGTGTATTACAATGGCAAAGATGTACTACGAAAAGGACTGTGAGCTCAGCTATCTGGACGGCAAGAAGATCGCCATCATCGGCTACGGCTCCCAGGGTCATGCCCACGCCCTCAACCTGAAGGACTCCGGCTGCGACGTGTGCGTGGGCCTGCGTCAGGGCTCCAAGAACTGGGCCAACGCCGAGCAGGCCGACCTGAAGGTGATGACCGTGGCTGACGCCGCCAAGTGGGGCGACATCATCATGATGCTCATCAACGACGAGGTCCAGGCCGAGGTCTACAAGAAGGATATCGCCCCCTACATGACCGAGGGCAAGGCTCTGGCCTTTGCCCACGGCTTCAACATCCGCTATCAGCAGATCGTCCCGCCCGCCGGCGTGGACGTGTTCATGGCCGCCCCCAAGGGCCCTGGCCACACCGTCCGTTCCACCTACGTCAACGGCAAGGGCGTGCCCTGCCTGGTGGCCGTGGAGCAGAACGCCACCGGCAACGCCTATAAGATCGCCCTGGCCTACATCGCCGGTATCGGCGGCGCCCGTGCCGGTGTGATGGAGACCACCTTCCACGACGAGACCGAGACCGACCTGTTCGGCGAACAGACCGTGCTGTGCGGCGGCGTTGTGGACCTGATGCGCTGCGGCTTTGAGGTGCTGGTTGAGGCCGGCTACGAGCCTGAGAACGCCTACTTCGAGTGCATCCACGAGATGAAGCTGATCATCGACCTGATCAACAAGGGCGGCGTGGCTGCCATGAACTACTCCATCTCCGACACCGCCGAGTTCGGCGAGTACGTCTCCGGTCCCCGTGTCATCCCCCACGAGGAGACCAAGGCCCGGATGCGCGCTGTCCTCTCCGACATCCAGGACGGCACCTTCGCCGGCAAGTGGATCGCCGAGAACAAGAACGGCCGCTGCTTCTTCAACTCCAAGCGTCAGCAGCTCAAGAAGCACCAGATGGAGATCGTGGGCGAGGAGCTCCGCAAGAACATGATCTGGGGCGGCGACAAGGATCTGGATACCGCCTCCAACTAAACAGGACTCCGGGGTCTCCGCAAAAGCCCAGCGAAGCGGGTTTTGTGGGGAAAGGAGCCGCAGAATAAATTGCACCCCATTTGCCATTCAGTATGGTATACTGAGTAACAAATGGGGTGCTTTATTATACAAAAAGAAATACCAGAGAAATGGAACAGGATGCCGTGCTGAAAGAAGCAGCGGCAAAAAGTTGAATTTAACGGAGGATTTTATGAAGATAAATGATATTGAAACGCCAAGACTTTTATTAAGAGGATTCACGAAAGAAGATGCTTTGTGGGCATATAGTATCTGGAACAATCCGGAGATGGGACAATATTTGACGGATGAAGCAAAAGAAGAAATAGATGATGAATATTTGAACATGTTAGAAGGCTTGGGCGAGGATGAGGAATGCTGCTATTTGATTCCTGTTTTTAAGGATTCCTTAGAACGGGTAGGAACATGCAGTTTCATGGTAAGTGACGACAAGAAAGTATACGATATTGGTTATTGCGTACATAAAAATTTTTGGCGTCAGGGCTATGCAACTGAAATTGTCCAGGGAATGGTAGACTATGCCCGCAGTCAAGGCGCTGAGAAAGTAACGATTTATGTGAATCAGGAAAATGCCGCTTCTAATCGTGTTGCCCAGAAATGTGGCGGAAAAATTGTCAGCGAGAGCATATCTAAGAAAAAGGGAACAGATATCATCATGAAAGATTATAAATACGAAATTGTATTGTAAGGCGTTTCCTACATAAAGGGAGACAGGTTATCGTTATTTTATTCGTGACGCTTGCCTGCCACGATGGCGGCAATCAGCATGCCGAACAGGCAAATCATCGTCAGAGGCATCTCTAGGGTGAGGGCATGGCCAGGCCACAGGGAGTGGATCACGCCCCAGAGAACGGGGAAGAGGACCATCAGCCCCAGCAGCCAGACCCGCATGGCCCGGATGATGTAGGGCCAGTTGCCGTTGTGGAAGCGCACCCCGGCCAGGTTGATGCGGAACACGCCATCGCCGTAAAAGCTGATGTTGTTCTGGTCGTAGTAGGCGGGCAGACGCTCCTTCACCCGGAAGCACAGCCAGGCTCCGAAGAGGAGACACAGCCCCTCCACCAGCAGGACATTGGAACCCATCTCCGCTACCGTAAAGCCCACGGCCAGCAGTACGGCGCACTCCGCGATCCCCACCAGGGCGCACAGGAGATAGGCCAGCCCCCACTTTCTGCGCCGGGTTTTCTGGGCTTGCCGCTCCTCCTCCGTCAGCTGGAGGGTGGACTTCACCAGAGCCTCCACCTCCTCCACCGGCAGCTGAGCAGCCGCTGTGCGCTCCCCACGGAGCAGCTCGGTGACTGTCACGCCCAGGCAGTCCGCCATGGGCAGCAGCAGCCCAACGTCGGGCAGGCTCAGGCCCCGCTCCCACTTGCTTACCGCCTTGTCCGATACGAAAAGCCGCTCGGCCAGCTCCTTCTGGGTCAGATTTTTCTCCCGGCGCAGCTGGAGCAGAAAGCCGCCGAACCGTTCCTTGTCAATGTCGTTCATGTGGGTCCCTCCTTTGGTCCCATCCTAGCCAGCGGCCACCCGTTTGTCAATCGACCAGCGGTAGAGTCCCTGGGCCCCAAGGGATTCAGGGCATTTCCTCCTCGCTCAGACCCATCTCGTCCACGGCGTGGCGCATGTGGATAGCCATGGCGTGGAGGGCGCCTTCCTCGTCCCCCCGGGCAAAAAACTCCAGCAGCAGCGCGTGGTCCCGCAAGGTGTCCTCCGCCAGCCGCTGGGCATCGTCTCCGGTCTCCACCGCAGTGGCCACCGCCCGCTGGATGAGGGGGAGGAGCCGCACCATAAACTCGTTGTGGGTGGCCCGGACAATGGCGGCATGAAAGGCGGCATCGGCCTGGGTGCGGTCGGCCCCGGAGCGGATGCAGTCCTCTACAATCTTGCCCTTGGCCAGAATGTCCGCCCGCTCCTCCGCTGTGGCCCGGCGGCAGGCCAGTCGGGCCGCCTGGGGCTCGAAGATGCTGCGCAGCTCGAACAGGTCCCGCAGCTGACCCTTCACCCGGCTCAAGCTGGTGAAGCCGAAGTCATCGATGTCCTCCACCCGGGCGGACACAAAGGTGCCCTTGCCCCGGCGCACCTCCAGCACCCCCTGGGCCACCAGCATCCGTACCGCCTCCCGCAGGGTGGTGCGGCTTACACCCAGCTCCTGGGACAATTCCAGCTCATTGGGCAGCTTGTCCCCTGGGGCCAGGCCGCCCTCGGCCACAATTCTCCCGTACAGCCGCTGGGCGGTCTGCTGGGTCAGGCTCTGTTTTTCCATCTCAAGAGCTCCTTCCACTTGACATTGTTTTCTCTATCATATAATATGTAGTCATACAATGCAAGTGTCATCATACAACGATGACGGATTTGATAAGGAGGACCTTGCCATGAGAAGCGATAACGTGACCAAAGGCGTGGAGCGCGCCCCCAACCGCTCCCTGTTCTACGCGCTGGGATACACCAAGGAGGAGCTGGACCGCCCCCTCATCGGCATCGTCTCCTCCCAGAACGAGATCGTTCCCGGTCACATGAATCTGGACAAGATTGTGGAGGCGGTGAAGGCGGGTGTGCGCCTGGCGGGGGGCACCCCCATTGTGTTCCCGGCCATCGCCGTGTGCGACGGCATCGCCATGGGCCACATCGGCATGAAATACTCCCTGGTGACCCGTGACCTCATCGCCGACTCCACCGAGGCCATGGCCCTGGCCCACCAGTTCGACGGCCTGGTCATGGTGCCAAACTGCGACAAGAACGTGCCCGGGCTGCTGATGGCCGCCGCCCGTCTGAACATCCCCACCATCTTCTGCTCCGGCGGTCCCATGCTGGCCGGCCGTCTCCAGGACGGCCGCCGCTCCTGCCTGAGCCACATGTTTGAGGCTGTGGGCGCCTACAAGGCGGGCAAGCTGGACGAGGCCGGCGTGGAGGACTATGAGAACAACGCCTGCCCCACCTGCGGCTCCTGCTCCGGCATGTATACCGCCAACTCCATGAACTGCCTCACCGAGGGCATCGGCATGGCCCTGCGGGGCAACGGCACCATCCCCGCCGTCATGTCCGCCCGTCTGCGGCTGGCCAAGCACACCGGCATGCAGATCATGGATCTGGTCAAGCAGGACATCCGCCCCCGGGACATCATGACCGAGGCCGCCTTCCACAACGCCGAGACCCTGGACATGGCTCTGGGCTGCTCCACCAACTCCATGCTCCACCTGCCCGCTATCGCCCACGAGTGCGGCATTGAGCTGGACCTGGAGTACGCCAACCAGATCTCCCGCAAGACCCCCAACCTGTGCCACCTGGCTCCTGCGGGTGACACCTACATCGAGGACCTGGACCGGGCGGGCGGCGTGTACGCCGTCATGAAGGAGCTGACCAAGAAGAATCTGCTGGACACCTCCGTCATGACCGTCACCGGCAAGACGGTGGCTGAGAACCTGGAGGGCGTGGAAAATCTGGACCCGGAGCTCATCCGTCCCATCGACAACCCCTACTCCCCCTACGGCGGCATCGCCGTCCTCAAGGGCAGTCTGGCCCCCGAGGGCTGCGTGGTCAAGCAGTCCGCCGTGGCCAAGGAGATGATGGTCCACACCGGCCCCGCCCGTGTCTTTGACAGCGAGGAGGATGCCATCCAGGCCATCTACCAGGGCAAGATCGTCTCCGGCGACGTGGTGGTCATCCGGTACGAGGGCCCCAAGGGCGGCCCGGGCATGCGGGAGATGCTCAACCCCACCAGCGCCATCGCCGGCATGGGGCTGGACAAGGAGGTGGCCCTCATCACCGACGGCCGCTTCTCCGGCGCCACCCGGGGCGCTTCCATCGGCCATGTCTGTCCCGAGGCTGCTCAGGGCGGCCCCATCGCCTTCGTGGAGGAGGGCGACATGATCGCCATCGACATCACCAACTGCAAGATCGACCTGCTGGTGGACGAGGCCACTCTGGCCGCCCGGAAGGCCAAGTGGGTGTGCCCCGAGCCCAAGGTCAAGACCGGCTATCTGGCCCGGTACGCCAAGCTGGTGACCAGCGCGGCCCGTGGCGCTGTGCTGGAGTAAGAGAGAACCTGTATCGCAATTACGGCGGGCTCCGTTTGGCGGAGCCCGCCGTTTTTCGTACTGTTTGAGCGGTTTTGGAGGGAAGGGCGGCTTGCATCAGATAGAAAAATTTGCTATGATAACATAACATAGGTATATTTTGCGCAGCGGGGAAAGGGGGCGCGGAGACCGGTGCAACAGAATATGGACCAGTGGTTTACCGACCTCTACCGGCTCAATGCGTCCAAAATGGTGCGGTACGCCTATGCCCAGCTGCGGCGGATGGAGATCGCCGAGGAGTTGGTGGAGGACGCCTTTGTGATGCTCCTGCGCAAGCAGGACCAAGTAGTCGAACACCCAAACCCATCGGGCTGGCTGTGGAAGACCCTCCAGCACTTGATTCTCACCGAGCTGCGGTCGGCCAGGAACCGGGTGGAGGTGCCCCTGGAGCAGGACTTTGACCTGGCTGCCCCCGAGCGGGAGGAAGAGGCCCTGGCGGACTGCCTGCCCGAGGGGCTGACGCCCCGGGAACGACAGATTCTGCTCCTTTACTATGAGGAGGAGCTGAGCCACGAGGAGATCGCCCGGAAGCTGGGCATCTCAGAGCTCAATTCTCGCACCAGGCTTTTCCGGGCCAGAGGACGGTGCCGGGATCTGCTGGAAAAAAATAAAAAAATTCCGATCCCCTGTAACGAAACGCCGCGGTGATGCGATATTCCTTATGAAAGGGGCGCGGAAAGCGCCATATGGCGCTTTTATCGTCCGTTTTACGGACGATAAGGAGGAGGTGAACAAGGATGCCTGAACATCGGTGGAATGACATGGAGCCGGAAGATCGGATTGAGGATCTCTCCGACTATCTGGATCAGATGGAGGAGGAAGAATTTGACCCCGCGATTGTGGATCGCTGCCTGGCTGCCATGGAGGACCTGGAGCCGGAGGCATCCGAGTTTGACACGGAGAAGACGCTGAAAACCTTCCGTGAGAAACACAGGGATTTGATCCGGGGAGACAGTGACGCCGGACAGGAGCAGCCCGAATTAAAGGTGCTCCCTGGGGGACACAGACCCCGGAAACGCCGGCTTGCCGCCCGTATCGCCGCTGTGGCGGCTGTGACGGCGGCCAGCTGCCTGCTGGTCTGCCAGGCCGCCGGCATTGACGTGCTGGGCTTCTTCGCCAAGTGGGGCCGGGAGGAGTTCTGGTTCCCCGGGACCGCAGCGGTGAGCGATGCGGCAGTGACCGGAACCTATGCCAGCCTTCATGCCGCGCTGGACGCCAACAGCATCACAGCTCCCGTGGCGCCCAACTGGGTTCCCGGGAAGGCGGAGGGCTTCGGCGTCCTGACCGAGAGCGCACAGGTGTCCCAGGAGATGCAGTCCACCCTGATTACGGCGGACTGGGAGGACAGCGCGGGCAAGGGATACTCCATGGAGATTGTCCGCTATGACCTGGAAAACGCGTCGGTCTCCCTTGCAGCGGCAGGGGAGCGGGACACGGAGCAGTATGTCTGTGACGGCACGTCCTACTATATCATGGACATGGAGGACGGCACGGTCAGCGTCCTGTGGAACCGTGAGGACTTCACGGCTGAGCTGTGGGGCGACCTGACCGAAGAGACGGCCAAAGCACTGATCCGCTCCATCACCCGTCCTGAGGGTGAGCAGGTGTATCTGGCTCCCAGTGCCGACTATGTGCCCCTGGGCAACAGCCTCCAGTCCATGCTGACGTCCTACAATCTGGACGCCCGTATGGCGCCCACCTGGCGGCCTTCCGGCTTTGAGAAGTGCGACATCAGTGCCGGTAACAGCGGCTACGACAGCCGGGTTACCACAGTTCACGCCGTCTATGACAACAGCGATACGGAGGAGTATCTCACCGTCCACCTGGAGTGGTGGGATGATGCCGACGCCATCACGGCACCCGTCTTTGAAGGGATTACGGGCGATCCGGTGTGCTACGTCCACAACGGCGTGGAATTCAAGCTCTACACCTGCGGCAGCGGACATGTAGCCGCCTGGCAGAAGGGACATGTCTCGGGCTATATCAGCGGCGATCTGACCCTGGCCGAGATCAAGCGGATGGTGGATTCCATCCCCCGCTGGTCGCCGGAGCGTCCCGAAGAAGAGCCCAGCGGCCAGGTTGTGGAGCCGGACTATCAGTACTACGACAGCATGGCCGAAGCCCTGGAGGATTATGGCCTGGACGCGGGCCTGGCTCCGTCCTGGGTGCCGGAGGGCTTTGTGCTGGAGGAGTCCGAAGCAGTCGAGCTGTTCAGCAGCGTGGAGTTTGATACCGTCTATGTACGGGATGAGGAATACCTCATGATCTGCCTCAGCCTGCTTGAGAACGGGGACGACGGCCGCACCACGGTCTACATGAAGGACGACCGGCCGGTGACCGAGTACCTCCACAACGGCGTCACCTACTACATCATGACCAATGGGGACTGGCGCACCGTGGCCTGGAAGAGCGGCAGCATTGAGGGCTCCATCAGCGGCAGCTTTACGCTGGAGGAGGCCAAGCAGATGGTGGACTCCATCACCGCAGGCGCGGAGAGCTGAAATTTTCACATAAAGTAAAAGAAACGGGTGAGGCGCTATGGGTATCTGGAAAGCAGTGTCTATCGGAAGCCTGGGAGTGGCTCTCTTGCTGGCCGCCGTTGCGTTTACAGGAACGGGCATGCTGGAGGTGCTGGTTGCCCTGAACGCCGCCATCGGCATGGGGATTATCGCCCTGCTGGCCGTCATCATTGAAAAGATATCCAAGCCCAAATAACCGCGCCGCATATGCGCTTCCACGCCCCCGCCGGTAAACGGCGGGGGCGTTTTTTGTCAGGAGGCCTGTTTCCGTTTCTGGCCGTGGCCCACACGGAGGTACCAGCGGAGGGCGTCGGTGCTCCGTTCCCGCCGCAGGACATAAAAGGTGAGAGCGGCGTCAGCGATCACCAGGGCAGCGGCGGGAAGGGTGACCCAGGCGGGGATGGCGGGGAGGAGCACCGACGCCCAGGGCTGGATGAGCCCCATAAGCCCCAGGGCCAGCAGGCCCCACAGTCCGGAGAAGAGCAGGCACACCCGTCCACCCAGCTGGAGGGGCAGGTGGCTGTAATCCCAGAAGTCCACCCCGGCGGCATAGTGGTATACCACCGCCATGGCGTACTCGGCGGCGGTGGCGGCCAGGGAGCCGCAGAAAAAGAGCAGCAGGGGATTGGACAGGACAGCTGGAGGCAGCAGCAGGATGAGCGCCGCACCCAGGCCGTACACCGGACAGAGCGGGAGGAAGAGATGGCACTTCCGGTCCCGCTTGGGGTTTCCTGTGACCCGGGCAAAGAGCACCTCCAAAACAAAGCCCACAAAGCTGTACAGCACAAAGTACCAGAACCAAACCGCCATGTCCGCACCTCCGAGAAAAGGGAATTGCCTTTATCATTGGGCAAAATGGCACAAAACATGCGGGCACTTTCTGACAAAAAATGGGCCGTCCGGGCGGTCGGTGGAGTTCGACAGAGAAAGAGAAGAAAAAGCGCAGAAATTTGTGAAAACACTCCTTGCCCAGAGAAGGAAAATATGATATTATAATCCGAAAAATAAAATGGGGGAAGATGGGCATGCGGCATCTGATTGATTTTGGCGATTTGCCTCGGGCGGAGTGGGACGCACTGTATAAGCGGTGCAGTGACATTATCGACCACCCTGCCGATTATATGGACGCCTGTAAGGGAAAGGTGATGGCGAGCCTCTTTTATGAGCCCTCCACCCGGACCAATTTCTCTTTCCAGACGGCTATGCTCCGGGTGGGCGGCTCGGTGTTCGGCTTTGCCGATCCCAAGTCCACCTCTACCGCCAAGGGCGAGACCCTGAAGGACACCATCAAGATGGTCTCCGGCTACGCCGATGTGGTAGTAATGCGGAATCCCCGTGAGGGCGCGGCCAAGGCGGCCTCCCTGTACTCTGATGTGCCGGTGATCAACGCCGGCGACGGAGGCCATATGCATCCCACCCAGACCATGGCCGACCTGACCACCATTACCCGGCTCCACGGCGGCGTGGACGGTCTGTCGGTGGGCCTGTGCGGCGACCTGAAGAACGGCCGTACTGTCCACTCTCTCATCAAGGCCATGGCCAAGTTCAAGGACATCAAGTTCTACCTCATCTCCCCCCGTGAGCTGGCAGTGCCCGAGTATATGCGGACCTTCATGCGGGAGAACGGCATGTGGTTCGTGGAGGTCACCGGTCTGGAGACCGTCATGCCCCAGCTGGACGTGCTCTACATGACCCGTATCCAGCGGGAGCGCTTTGTGGACCCCCTGGAGTATGAGCGCAACAAGGGCATCTACGTCCTTACCCGCAGCAAGCTGGAGCGTGCCCGCAAGGACCTGCTGGTCATGCACCCCCTGCCCCGTGTGGATGAGATCGCCATCGACGTGGACGACGACCCTCGTGCGGTCTACTTCGAACAGGCCCGGTACGGCATGTTTGCCCGTATGTCCCTCCTCATTGAGCTTGCCAACCAGCCCCGCATGAGCCCCGGCGCTGTGGAGATCGGCACCCAGCCCGTGTGCCACAACCCCAACTGCATCACCCAGACCGACCACTACCTGCCCCCGCTGGTGAAGAAGAACGGCGGCGTGGACTGCTGCGCGTTCTGCGACGCCCAGCTGGTATAAGAGAAGACGAAAATGCGGCCCCCTTCCAAACGGAAGGGGGCCGCATTGTTATGCTCGGAACGGTTTCAGAACTGGAACACCACGCCGATGACAGCGGCGGCGGCGATGTACACAATGGGATGGAGCTTCTTCAGGGCCTTCACCTGCATGCAGACAAAGACGACTGCGGCCAGGATGACACCCTTCCAGTTGATGATGGCGGTGAGGGAATTCCAGCCGGTCCAGGCCGCGCCGGTGAGCAGGGCGATCTGGGCCACTGACAATCCGGCGGCGGCGATAAGGCCGGTGGAGGCAGGCCGCAGGCCGGAGAACACCCCGTCCACCACCCGGCTCTGGCGGAATTTCTGCAGGAACTTGGCGATGATGAGGATCACCAGGATGGAGGGAGCCACCAGGCCCAGGGTGGCGATGACCGCACCCACAATGTTCCCACCGGGCAGGCCGGACTGACCGCCCACAGTGAAGCCCACATAGGTGGCCATGTTGATGCCCATGGCGCCGGGGGTGGACTCGGATACAGCCACCATGTTGGCCAGATCAGCGGCGGAGAACCAGCCGGTCACCTCGCCCAGGTGGCGCAGGAAGGGCAGGGTAGCCAGGCCGCCGCCCACCGAGAAGAGGCCCACTTTGAAGAACTCATAGAACAGACGGAGGAAGATCATTTCGCCCCCTCCTTTCCACGGTTCAGATAGCGGATACAGGAGGTGATGGCCAGGCCGCACACACCGGCCAGGATGACCAGCAGTACAGGAGACAGCCCCACAAAGGCGGACAGCACCAGCACCACCAGGAAGATAATGGCCGACCACCAGTTGACCACGGAGCCCTTGGCCAGCTTGATGACGCTGGAGAAGATCAGGGCGCATACACAGGCGCGGATGCCGGCAAAGGCGTGGATGACCACGGGGAAGTCGGCAAAGTTCTGGAGGAAGGCGGCGATGATGCAGATAATCACAATGGAGGGGAACACCACGCCCAGGGTGGCCAAGGTGCCGCCCAGGCATCCGGCCTGGGTGTATCCCACAAAGGTGGCGGTGTTCACCGCGATGATGCCGGGGGTGCACTGTCCCACGGCGTAGTAGTCGGCCAACTGGTCCTCGGTGGCCCAGCCACGCTTTTCCACCACCTCACGCTGGAGGATGGGCAGCATGGCGTAGCCGCCGCCGAAGGTGCAGGCGCCCAGCTTGGCAAAGGTCAAAAACAGGTCCAAATAACGGTTCAAAATCTCTCAGCCTCTCCCGGTATTTATAATTTCCGGCTCATTCATGGCCCTGCCAGCCGCCGTTTCCGTGGCCGTGGTGGCCGCCTTGGCCCCACCCGCCGCCGGAATCGGACTGCTGGCCGTAACCGCCGGATGATGATTGACTTCCCTGACCGGTTGAGGTCTCGGTCTCACCGCCGGAGAGGGCGGCGATCCTGTCCCGGATCTCCCGCATGGACATGGACTGCACCTCCTCCTCCGTGACCGAGGGGTCCAGGGCCTGGAGCTCCAGAAACGCCCGGTACTTGCCCACCGACATACCCGCGTGGTGTGCCTCCTCCAGCTCCGCGCTGCCGCTCTCGTGGCAGTACACCTGCCCGCACCCCTGGGCGCAGGCCTGAGCGGCCGAGAGCATCTGGGCGCTCTTGTCCGGATTGTCGCAGGCCACGGTGATGGACACGGCGTTGTCCTCCGCCAGATAGGCGGACACGGTCTCGCTGGCCAGGATCTCCTCCAGCGCCTGGGTGTAGGGCTGGAAGGTCAAATCCAGAGAGCTGGCCAGGGCCTCGCCCTCCGGATTGTAGCCCTTTACCGAGATGACCCGGTCCAAACGGTTGAGGGACAGCTCCAGGGAGGGGTTCACATCCACGCTGATGGCGGACACCGGCACCAGCAGGGTGTAATACCCACCGGCGCCCAGCAGCACCAGCAGACAGGCCACGGCGGCCGCAATGGTCCGGCGCAGACGTCCAGCGGGACGGCGGCGGGCAGGGGCTTCCGCTCCGGCATGGGCCAGGAAGGCCATGGTGCGCTCCTTCAGCTCCGCCTCGGCGTGGACGCTGTCAAAGGCGGCGCGCAGCTTATCCTCCATATCCGTCACCTCCCAGCCTGTCCTTCAGCAGCTTTCTGGCCCGGGTGAGCAGGGTGTACACCGTGTTGGGGTTCTTGCCCAGCAGGCGGCCAATCTCCGGGGCGGAGTAGCCCTCGTAGTAGTGGAGATAGACCGCCTCCCGGTACTTGCCCGGCAGAGCGGCCACCGCCTCCAGCACCTCCCGGTGCTCCTCTGGCACGTCGGCGGGGATGTCCGGCAACTCGTGGATGGACACCGTCCTGCTGCGGAAAAAGCCCCGCAGCAGATCCCGGCAGGCGTTGAGGGTGACCCGGATGAACCAGGCCTTTTCGTGCTCCTCGCTCTCGAACACAGCGGTGCTGAGGACGTATTTCAGAAACACCGTCTGAAACACGTCCTCTGTGTCCGCGTGATTTTTCAGCTGGAGCAGACAGATGCGCCGGACCGTATCGCCGTACCGGTCGATGGCCCGGAGTGCCTCCGCCTCGCTGCGCATGGACCTCCCCCATTTGAACCGTTTAGCTGTGATGTCCGCCGTGGTGGCCGCCGCGGCCGGAGCCATTGCCCCAGCCGGAACCGCAGCCGGAGCCCTGACCGCCGGAGGCGTAGTTGTCGCAGACACCGTCGTTGTCAGCGTCCACAAAGCCCAGGCCGCAGCCGGTGCCCCGGCAGTAGGTGCCGCAGTTGTCGCAGACACCGTCGTTGTCGGCGTCCATGAAGCCCAGGCCGCAGCCTGTACCCTGGCAATTTGTGCCGCAGTTGTCACAGACACCGTCGTTGTCGGCATCCACATAGCCGGTACCATAGCAGGTACCCTTGCAGTAGGCTGCGTAGTTGTCGCAAATGCCGTTGCCGTCGGCGTCCACAAAGCGGCTGCCCTGGCCACGACCGGCGGCAAAAGCGCCTGCGGTAATCGCGGTGAGAACCAGTACCACAGTCAGAGTGCCAATCAATACCTTTTTCATCTTCTTACCCTCCGCAATCGTGAGATAACCCTCAGGGGGTTTCACCCATAATACGATTGGGGTAGGGATTTCCATTCATGTGGAAAAAATATTTTTTCTGGTGTCAGCCGTGCTGTTGACGGCCGACAAGCTTAGCCCAGCGTCTCCAGCTCCTCCATCCAGAGCCGTGCGGAGGCGTCACTGGGCATCCGCCTCGTCGTCGCAAGCTGCGCATCCCTCGCCTCCGCGTAAACCGCGAAGGCTCGCTCGCTCCGCTGCTCCTCCTCTCCCTACGCGGCCCGCTGTGCTGGGCCCGCGCGGGGGCCCCATGGGCGACTGGCGGGGAGAGCCGGTATCAGTTCAGGGTCTCCAGCTCCTCCATCCAGAGGCGGGCGGAAGCGTCGGAAGGCATCCGCCAGTCGCCCCGGGGAGACAGGGTCACCGAGCCCACCTTGGGGCCGTCGGGCAGACAGGAGCGCTTGAACTGCTGGGCAAAGAACCGCCGGTAGAAGTTCTTCAGCCACTTGAGGATGACGGCACGGTCGTACCGGTCGCCCAGGGCCTGCTCCGCCAGACGGAACACCTTCCGGGGCGGGAAGCCCCAGCGGATAATATAGTAGAGGAAGAAGTCGTGGAGCTCGTAGGGGCCCACCAGATCCTCGGTGCGCTGGGCGATCTCGCCGCCCACAGCGGGCAGCAGTTCGGGGGACACGGGGGTGTCCAGAATGTCCTCCAGCACGTGGGATAGACGGGGGTCCTCCGCCACCTTGTCCCCGGCCACAAAGGCCACCAGATGGCGCACCAGGGTCTTGGGGATGGAGGCGTTGACGCCGTACATGGACATGTGGTCACCGTTATAGGTGGCCCAGCCCAGAGCCAGCTCGCTCAGGTCGCCGGTGCCCACCACCAGGCCGCCGCACTGGTTGGCAATGTCCATCAGCACCTGGGTCCGCTCTCTGGCCTGTCCGTTCTCAAAGGTCACGTCATGGTTGTCCATGGACTGGCCGATGTCCTTGAAGTGCTGCTTCACCGCCTCGCCGATGTCGATGCGCTTCAGAGTGGCTCCCAGACGGCCGGCCAGCTCCACGGCGTTGTCCCGGGTGCGGTCGGTGGTACCGAAACAGGGCATGGTCACCGCGATGATGTCCGACGCGGGCCGATCCAGCAGCTTCATGGCCACAGCGGCGATGAGGATGGCCAGGGTGGAGTCCAGTCCGCCGGACAGGCCCACCACCGCGGCAGAGGCGTGGGTGTGCTCCAGACGGCGCTTCAGGCCCAGGGCAGCGATCTTCAGAATCTCATCGCAGCGCTCGGCACGGTCGGTGCTGTCCTCAGGCACAAAGGGGGTGGGGGAGAAGCGGCGGGTGAGGTGGGTTTCCTCCCGCTCCAGGTCAAAGTTGACGCGGCCAATCTCCATGGCATCCTTGGAGGCGGCATAGGTGTTCATCCGGCGGCGCTCGTACACCAGCCGGTCCACATCAATCTCGCTGACGGTCAGGCCGCAGGCAAAGCGCCGCTCACCCAACAGAGCGCCGTTTTCGGCGATGAGGTTGTGGCCGGTAAAGACCATGTCGGTGGTGGACTCGCCCTCACCGGCGTCGGCGTACACATAGCCGCACACCAGCCGGGCGGACTGGCCGGTGACCAGGGCACGGCGGTACTCCGCCTTGCCTACCACCTCGTCGGAGGCGGACAGGTTGAGCATCACCGTGGCTCCGGCGGCGGCCAGCAGGCCGGAGGGGGGCTGGGTGCCCCACAGGTCCTCACAGATCTCCACGCCGATAACCAGGTTGGGCATGGTCGTGCAGCCGAAGAGCTGGCGGGCGCACAGGTCCACATCCTGGCCGCACAGCGGGATATAGCACTCCACGCCCTGGCCGGAGGCAAACCATCTGCCCTCGTAGAATTCGCCGTAATTGGGCAGTGCGGTCTTGGGAACCAGGCCTAAAATGGTTCCTTTGTGTATAACTGCCGCGCAGTTATACAGTTTGTTGTCCCATTTGTTCCGTACCGGCAGGCCCAGAGCGGTGATCATGTCCAGATTCCGGGTGGCCTCCAGCACGGTGGCCAGAGCGTCCTCCGCGCCCTGGAGCAGGGTGTCGTTGAGGAACAGGTCTCCGCAGGTGTAGCCGGTGAGGCACAGCTCGGGCAGCACCAGCACCTTGACCCCCTGCTTGGCCGCCTCCCGCATCAGGGTGAAGCAGGCCTCCGCGTTGTGGCGGCAGTCGGCCACCCTGATTTCAGGGGTGCCCGCCGCGACTTTGATAAATCCGTCCCGCATGTAAATAACCTCCTTGACGAGGAATAGAATTCAATCAATTTAACACTATATTTTACCCCAATCGCCGGGGGATTGCAACTGCCCACAGAGGGCCGGAAAAGAGAAAACACCCCGGAGACATGCTCCGGGGCGTGGGATAAATCACTCTGTCAGGTCCAGAATCCAGTTGAGCCAGCCTGTCACGGTGGAGGCACGGCGGAAGTAGGTGCTGTCCGAGGCCACGTGGTAGAGGCCGGAGGCCTTCATAATCTCCACCACCGCGCCTGCGGGCGGCATTTCACCGCTGCTCAGGCACAGACGCATGGTCTCCCGGAAGGCACGGTGGCCCAGAATCTGACCGGCCAGGGCCAGCTGCCGCTCCCGCAGGTCCATGGAGAGGATGCGCCGTCCCAGCGGGGACAGGCGGAAGCACACCGCGCCGTCCTTCTTATCCTTTTCCATCAGGCCCAGATAGCGGCCCGCGTCGGTGTAATAGTTGGTCTGCCGGGCGTCAAAGGCGTACTCGGCGGTGATCTCATCCCGGGTCATATCCCGTCCGGACAGCAGCTCGGCCAGGTTGACCACACGGGCCATGCTGTTGGCCTGGGGGAAGGAGATTTCGGGCTCGGGCAGAAGGGGCGCGCCGGTCAGCAGACAGCCGATATCCGAGCGGGTGATGCCGGTGGTCAGGGTGTAGCTGTGCTGCTTCACCAGACGGAGGGAGCAGTACCGCTCCGGCTGTTCAAAGCGGTACTCATACAGGTGGAACACGCCGTTGGTGAACACCAGGAACACGCTCTTTACCGGCTTGGTCACCCGATCCGACCACACCCGGTAGGGGTAGTAGAGCTGCCGGACCAGAAAATCGTCGGCCAGGTCCCGCTTGGCCTCGAAGAGGGAGAGAAAGCGGCTGCCCTCACAGGCGGCGTCAATCTCAATCTGGGCGTTGTTCACCTCCACCTGGCGCTGGCCGCCGGGCACGTCGATGGAGAAGGAAAAACGGCCCGAGCCCATGCGGCCGCTGACCGTGGGCACCACGGCCTGGTCCTCCAGAAAGTCCTCCAGAATCCCGCAGGCCGCCGCGCAGTTGAGGGCGATGGCCTCGCTGACCAGAAACCTGGGGGCCAGGCTCTGGAGACCCACCGGAAGCCGCACCCGCGTGGGCGAACCCTGGGGCGGCTCAAAGTCGTGGTAGGCGGCAAAGGGGGCGATGACGTAGTCGCCCCGGGTCACCGGCAGGATGGCCAGACCGTTGTCCGCGAACAGGGCGGGCAGGTTGACCCGGTGGTCGAACTTGGTCATGAGCCGGGGCTCACGGAACTCCTTGATCTGATTGGCGGAGATGAAAAACTGTCCGTCCGCCTCAATGCGGCTGAGGATGTCGTACTTCTGAAAGAGAGCCTCCCAGGCGCTGTCATTGAGTCCCATAGTTGCGCACCAGCACCTCCTCAATGGCGCCGCGGCGGCTGGCCACCGAGTTGACCGCGCGCCGGGCCTGGACGATGGAGACGCGATAGGAGCCGTACAGCTCCCGGATAAAGGGGGTGGCCGAGTTGGAGAGCAGGAACTTCACGCCCCGGGCGGTGAGTGCGTCGCAGCATTCCTTCAGCCGCACCTGTTCCTCACGGCCAAAGCCGCCCCGGTTGTACCCGGTAAAGCTGGCAGTGTCGGACACGGGGTCATAGGGCGGGTCCAGATACACAAAGCCGCCCTTGGGCACCTGCTCCAGCACGGAAGCGAAGTCCCCGCTGAAAAAGGTGATGTCGCAGGCATTGAAGTACCGGCTCACGCCCCGGATGGTCTGCTCGTTGACGATATTGGGCCGGCGGTAGTGGCCGTAGGGGGAGTTGAAGGCCCCCGAGGCGTTGACCCGGAAGAGGCCATTGTAGCAGGTCTTGTTGAGGTAGAGCAGCCGGGAGGCCTTCTCCACGTCGGACAGAGCGGCGTAGGCCGCCTTGTCCCGGTCCAGGTCCCGGATACGGTAGAAGTACTCCGGGGTGTTCTCATGGCGGGACAGGTGCTCAATGAGTGCGTCGGCATCCTCTTTGATGACCCGGTAGACGGTAATCAGGTCCTGGTTCAGGTCGTTGACCAGGGCCCGCTTGGGCTGAAGAGCAAAGAGAACCGCGCCGCCGCCCAGAAAGGGCTCGCAGTAGGCGGTCATCCGCTTGGGGATCAGGGGGAGGATCTGGGGCAGCAGCTGCCGCTTTCCCCCCACCCACTTGACCACAGGGGCCGCATGGGCGATATGTTCCACGGCCGGTTCCTCCTTTCACACAAATACCCTAATACTCTAACACATGTTCGCCTGTTTTGGTACCTCTATTTTTCGCACAAATCTTTTTCTTCCTGTCCCGCCGGGAGGAAGAACATTTCAACAGCACCGAAAAGCCCCGGCCTTTCGGCCGGGGCTTTTCGGGTGTGTGTTGTTCTGCAAAGGTGTTGGAGAGGGATTGGTTGTGTTGGGAGGATTTTAAATCGTTCTTCCTGAATCCATTCACATCATAACCAATAATTAAGGCTAAATCATGAAGGCTTTGTGAATAATTTATGAACTGGTGAGAAAAGCTAAAGAACTGGCTAATATATCCCAATATTTTGCATGAATAGGGATTGACACCCCTTATAACTGGGTAGTATAATTCACCCAGGGAAATTTGATTTACCTGATGATAACATAAAAATGAAGGTGGACAGACATGGATACAGAAAAGCAGCGCTGGCACACCCTGGAAGGGAAAGCGGTCCTCACATCCCTGAAGAGCAACCAGCAGCAGGGCCTGTCCGGGGCGGAGGCGGCGCAGCGCCTGGAGCAGTACGGCCCCAACGCCCTGAGCGAGGGGAAGAAGAAGACGGTAATCCAGGTGTTCCTGGAGCAGTTCAAGGACCTGATGGTGATGATCCTCATCGTGGCGGCCCTCATCTCCCTGGCCACCGGCGAGGCGGAGAGCACCATCGTCATTTTCGCGGTGCTGATCCTCAACGCCGTGCTGGGCACGGTGCAGCACTTCAAGGCGGAGAAGTCACTGGAGAGCCTGAAGGCCATGTCGGCCCCCAGCGCCAAGGTGATACGGGGCGGCGTGCGCACCACCGTGCCCTCCACCCAGGTGGTCCCCGGCGACATCGTGGAGCTGGAAGCCGGCGACATGGTGGTGGCCGACGGCCGGATTCTGGAGAACTACTCCCTGAAGGTCAATGAGAGCTCCCTCACCGGCGAGAGCGAGGCGGTGGAGAAGACCACCGACGTGATTCCCCAGGCCGACGTGGCCCTGGGCGACCGGAAGAACATGGTGTTCTCCGGCTCCCTGGTGACCTACGGCCGTGCGGTCTTTGTGGTCACCGGCACCGGCATGGACACCGAGCTGGGCAAGGTGGCCGCCCTGATGAACCAGACCCAGCAGCGCAAGACTCCCCTCCAGCAGAGCCTGGACGACTTCTCCAAGAAGCTGGCCATCATCATCATGCTCATCTGTGCCCTGGTGTTCGGCCTGTCCCTCTATCACCAGAAGCCCATTCTGGACGCCCTGATGTTTGCCGTGGCCCTGGCCGTGGCCGCCATCCCCGAGGCGCTGTCCTCCATCGTCACCATTGTCCAGGCCATGGGCACCCAGAAGATGGCCCGGCAGAACGCCATCATGAAGGACCTGAAGGCGGTGGAGACCCTGGGCGCCGTGTCCGTCATCTGCTCGGATAAGACGGGCACCCTGACCCAGAACAAGATGACCCCCCAGAAGATCTATGCCGACGGCATGCTGCTGGACGGCGACCAGATGGATCTGGCCAACGACGTGCAGCGTCTGCTGCTGAAGGAGGCGCTGCTGGCCAGCGACGCCACCACCGACAAGGAGACCGGCGCCGAGATTGGCGACCCCACCGAGGTGGCCCTGATCATGCTGGGCAACCGCATCGGCGTGGACGAGGTGGCCTACCGCAAGCAGCACCCCCGGCTCAGCGAGCTGGCTTTTGACTCCGACCGGAAGCTGATGAGCACCCTCCACAACATCGACGGCGTGCCCACCATGTACACCAAGGGCGCCATTGACACCCTGCTGGACCGTTCCGCCTGGCTGCTCACCAGCGAGGGCAAGGTGGAGATGACCGAAGAGCGCCGCTCGGAGATTGCCCGGGTGAATATGGAGCTGTCCCAGCAGGGACTGCGGGTGCTCTCCTTCGCCTGCAAGGAGCTGGAATCCACCCGTTCCCTGGCCCTGGAGGACGAGCGGGACTTCACCTTCGTGGGCCTTATCTCCATGATTGACCCGCCCCGTCCCGAGGCCATCCAGGCTGTGGCCGACGCCAAGCGGGGCGGTATCCGCACCATTATGATCACCGGCGACCACAAGATTACCGCCTCCGCCATCGCCGGGCAGCTGGGCATCTTCCGGGACGGAGACGAGGCCCTGTCCGGCGTGGAGCTGGACGCCATGAGCGACGAGGAGCTGGACAAGCGTCTGGAGAAGATCTCGGTCTACGCCCGTGTGTCCCCTGAGAACAAGATCCGCATCGTGGGGGCCTGGCAGCGGAAGGGCCGCATCGTGTCCATGACCGGCGACGGCGTCAACGACGCCCCCGCCCTCAAGGCCGCCGACATCGGCGTGGCCATGGGCATCACCGGCACCGAGGTAAGCAAGGACGCCGCCTCCATGATTCTCTCTGACGACAACTTTGCCACCATCGTCAAGGCGGTGGTCAATGGCCGCGGCGTGTACACCAACATCAAAAACGCCATCAACTTCCTGCTCTCCGGCAACATGGCGGGTATTTTTGCGGTGCTCATCTGCTCCATCGCCAACCTGCCCGCCCCCTTCGCGGCGGTGCATCTGCTGTTCATCAACCTGCTCACCGACTCCCTGCCCGCCATCGCCATCGGCGTGGAGCCTGCGGGAGACGGCCTGCTGGACCAGAAGCCCAGAGACCCCAAGGAGCCCATCCTCAACCGCTCCCTGTTCACCCGCATCATGGTCTACGGAGCCCTCATCGCCGCCGCCACCATGACCGCCTTCTTCGTGGGCCTGAACAACGGCGGGGACGCTCTGGCCATGACCATGGCTTTCGCCACCCTCACCCTGGCCCGGCTGTTCCACGGCTTCAACTGCCGCGGTGAGTCCTCTCTGTTCCGCCTGGGCCTGACCACCAACAAGGCCAGCCTGGGAGCCTTTGCCGCCGGCGTGGTGCTCCTGGCCGCCGTGCTCTTCATCCCCGGCCTCACCACCCTGTTCCAGGTGGCGCCCCTCACCCTGCCCCTGCTGGGGATCATCGTGGGTCTGGCCTTTGCCCCCACGCTGGTTATCCAGATTTGGAAGGTGCTGCGGGACATGAAGCGCAGCCGCTGAAAAAATATTATAAATTAAAAGAACCGGGGCCCGATCCGCACTGTATGCGGATCGGACCCCGGTCTGTTATTCCCGCATATCGCACCGGGCGTGGAAGTCCACATACTGGGACTCGGTCTGAACCACCAGACGGCGGGTGCCGTCCTCACTCGGGTCCAGCTCAGCGGGGAGGATGAACCGGACCCCCTCCGCCTGGACGTCCATAGGCCGGGTGTTGTGGTGGGAGGGCAGAAGCAGGGTGCGCATCCCACGGGGGAAGGCGCGGCCCTCTTTGTCCAGCTCCAGCAGGGTGATGGCCACGGCGGTGCGGGTGTCGGGCGGAACGGCGGGCAGGGTGAAGGAAAACTCCACCACGCAGCCCCCTGCCGCCGGCGGGATGCTCCCCAGATAGTGCACCAGCAGCCCGTCCCGGGCGCCGGTCTCCACCGTCTGCCTGCGGGCGTGCTCCTCTTGGGCGTGTTCCATAACAGTACCGCCTCTCAGCAAGATTCATACGCCCTGTCAGGGCGTATGTACCTATGAATCGGGCGGCGAGGCGGCAGTTCAAAAGGAAAAGGAGGGGCGGTTCTCCGCCCCTCCTATCTTATGTTTACCGGACCTGTCCGGTGCCGTAAATGACATACTTGGAGCTGGTCAGCTCCTCCAGGCCCATGGGGCCCCGGGCGTGCATCTTCTGGGTGGAGATGCCGATTTCGGCGCCCAGACCGAACTCAAAGCCGTCGGTAAAGCGGGTGGAGGCGTTGACATACACCGCCGCCGCATCCACCTCATCCAGGAAGCGCTGGGCGGCAAAGTAGTCGGCGGTGACAATGGCCTCCGAGTGGCCGGTGCCGTGGGCGGCGATGAAGTCCATGGCCTCATCCTGACCCTCCACCACCTTGGCGGCCAGGATGTAGTCGCCGTATTCGGTGTCCCAGTCCTCTTCCGTGGCGGGCACCGCGTCGGGCAGAATGGCGCAGGTCTCGGGGCAGCCCCGGAACTCCACATGCTTGTCTGCCAGCCGGGCCTGGGCCATGGGCAGGAACTGTTCCGCCACCGCCCGGTCCACCAGCACGCACTCGGCGGCGTTGCACACCGAGGGACGGGAGCACTTGGCGTTGTAGAGAATGTCGGCGGCCATCTGCAGGTCGGCCTTCTCGTGGACATAGATGTGGCACACGCCCACGCCGGTCTGGATGACGGGCACACGGGCGTTCTCCACCACCGAGCGGATAAGCCCGGCGCCGCCGCGGGGGATGAGCACATCCAGATACCCGGTCAGGTTCATCATCTCGGTAGCGCTCTCCCGGCTGGTGCTGGCCACCAGGGACACGCAGTCCATGGTCAGGCCGGACTGGTTCAGGGCGTCCCGCATGATGGCGGTCAGGGCCATGTTGGAGTGGAGGGCCTCCTTGCCGCCACGGAGAATAACCGCGTTGCCCGACTTGAGGCACAGGGCGGCGGCGTCCACCGTCACGTTGGGACGGGCCTCATAGATGATGCCGATGACCCCCAGAGGCACCCGGCGGCGGCCGATGATAAGGCCGTTGGGCCGCTTCTCCATCTTGGTCACCTGGCCGATGGGGTCGGGCAGGGCGGCCACCTGCCGCACGCCCTCCACAATGCCGGCAATCCGCTTCTCGTCCAGGGCCAGCCGGTCCTGGAGGGACTGGCGCATGCCGCTCTCACGGGCGGCCTCCAGGTCCCGGGCGTTGGCGGAGAGAATCTCCTCCTGCCGGTCCAGCAGCGCCTGGGCAATGGCCTCCAGCGCCTTGTTTTTCTGAGCCGTGTCCGCCACGGACAGCGTCCGGGCAGCCACCTTGGCGGCCAGCCCCTGGCCTTCCAGAATTGTCATGTCAATCACCCATTTCTCCGCTTGCGCGGTGAGATTTTAAATATGTAATGTATGGGGGAATTACTTCGCCCGCTTCCCGGCGGAGAACCGGGTGCCGATGTCCTCACCGGCCACAATGCCGTACAGGTCCTCCACCCGTGCGCCATTGGTGATGACCATGTCCACTCCGGCGGCCATGGCGATCTCAGCGGCGTTAAGCTTGGTCTGCATGCCGCCGGTGCCCCGCCAGGTGCCGGCGCCGCCGGCCATTGCCCGCAGCTCGGGGGTCACCGCGTCCACGTGGTGGATGAGCTTGGCGTCCGGGTTGCCGTGGGGGTCGGCGTCGTAGAGACCGTCGATGTCGCTCAGGAGCACCAGCAGGTCGGCGCCCACCAGCCGGGCCACGATGGCGGACAGGGTGTCGTTGTCGCCCAGGACCTTGCACTTGCCCGTCTCAATCTCGGCGGAGGACACCGAGTCGTTCTCGTTGACCACGGGGATGACCCCCAGCTCCAGCAGGGATTCAAAGGTGTTGTGCAGGTGCTCGGCCCGGACAGGGGCGTCCACGTCCTCGCCGGTCAGCAGGATCTGGGCCACCATCCGGTTGTACTCGCCAAACAGCTTGTCGTAGAGGTGCATGATGGCGCACTGGCCCACAGCGGCGGCGGCCTGCTTCATGCGCAGCTCCTTGGGCCGCTCTTTCAGGCCCAGCTTGGTGGCGCCCACGCCGATGGCGCCCGAGGACACCAGAACAATCTCGTGACCCATGCCCTCCAGGTCGGACAGGGTGCGGGCCAGCAGGTCCATATTGTGCAGATTCAGCCGTCCGGTGTCGTGGGTGAGAGAGGAGGTGCCCACTTTCACCACAATTCGGAGGCGTTGTGTCTGAGTTTCCACATTCATTCTCCTTAATCAATCATTTTCCCCGCAGAAAAGCACGAAATTTAGCTGATACTTAACGTGGGGCGAGACCGCTTTACCCCACAGCAAAGCGAAGCGCGGCCCTGTTACTGCCGATATTGTAGCACAACTTTTCACAACTATAAAGCATAAAACGCTTCGACAGCGAAACTACTGAGAATTGTTCAATAAAAAATGAATTTTTGTGGGATTATCGACGTATTTGCTGTTGAAATTCTGCGGGATTCGATGTACAATAACACCGCTGTAAATGGGGGGTGAGCCGGATTTATGCTGAATCTTGTTCTTGTTGAACCGGAAATTCCGCAGAACACCGGCAACATCGCCCGGACCTGCGCGGCCACGCGCAGCCGCCTGCATCTGATCAAGCCCCTTGGGTTTGACATCTCGGACCGGGCGGTGAAGCGGGCCGGACTGGATTACTGGCACATGGTGGACCTGACGGTCTATGAGAATCTGGAGGACTTCTTCGCCCGGACCGGTGCGAAGGACCTCTGGCTCATGACCACCAAGGCGCCCCGCTCCTATGCGGAGGCGGAATTCCGGGATGAGTGCTGGCTGTTCTTCGGCAAGGAGACGGCAGGCCTGCCCCGGGAATTTCGTGAGGCCCACCGTGACCGGTGTATCCGTATCCCCATGCGCCCCGACGCGCGCAGCCTGAATTTGGCAAATTCCGTCGCCATAGTGACCTACGAAGCATTGCGCCAGTTAGAGTTCCCTGGATTGTCCGGGGAAGGAGAGATGAAAGGAGCTTTCGTATGAACTACAACAAGAAGACTGTAAAGGACATCGACGTCGCCGGCAAGAAGGTCCTCCTCCGCTGCGACTTCAACGTGCCCCTGGCCAAGGACGGCAGCGGCACCATCACCGATGACAAGCGTATCCGCGCTGCGCTGCCCACCATCCAGTACCTGCTGGACCAGGGTGCCGCCGTCATCGCCTGCTCCCACCTGGGCAAGCCCGTCGCCACCTTCGATTCCTATGTGAAGAAGCAGGCCGAGAAGGGCAAGGACCCCGCCACCATCACCGAGGAGAGCTGGAAGAAGTCCCTGAAGGCTCTGTCCCTGGCTCCCGTTGCCAAGCGCCTGAGCGAGCTGCTGGGCAAGGACGTCATCATGGCCGCCGACGTGGTGGGTGAGGACGCCATGGCCAAGGCCGCTGCCCTCCAGCCCGGCCAGATCATGCTGCTGGAGAACACCCGCTTCGAGAAGGGTGAGACCAAGAACGACCCCGAACTGGCCAAGAAGATGGCTTCCATGGCTGAGGTCTATGTGTCCGACGCCTTCGGCGCCGTGCACCGCGCTCACGCCTCCACCGCCGGCGTGGCCGACTACCTGCCCGCCGTGTCCGGCTTCCTGATCCAGAAGGAGCTGGAGATCATCGGCGGCGCTCTGGCCAACCCCAAGCGTCCCCTGGTGGCCATCCTGGGCGGCTCCAAGGTTTCCTCCAAGATCGGCGTTATCAACAACCTGCTGGAGATTGCCGACACCATCATCATCGGCGGCGGCATGGCCTACACCTTCTCCGCCGCTCAGGGCGGCAAGGTGGGCGACAGCCTGCTGGAGGCCGACTGGGAGTCCTACGCCAACGACATGGTGAAGAAGGCCGCCGAGAAGGGCGTCAAGCTGCTCCTGCCTGTGGACACCGTGGTGGCCAACGCCTTTGCTCCCGACGCTGAGAGCAAGGTTGTCAAGACCGGCGAGATTCCCGACGGCTGGCAGGGTCTGGACATCGGCCCCGAGACCGTGAAGCTGTACTGCGACGCCGTGAAGGATGCCGGCACCGTTATCTGGAACGGCCCCATGGGCGTGTTTGAGTTCCCCGCCTTCGCCAAGGGCACCGAGGCCGTGGCCGAGGCTCTGAGCCAGACCAGCGCCATCACCATCATCGGCGGCGGCGACAGCGCGGCTGCCGTGCAGCAGCTGGGCTATGCCGACAAGATGACCCACATCTCCACCGGCGGCGGCGCCTCCCTGGAGTTCATGGAGGGCAAGGAGCTGCCCGGCGTCGCCTGCCTGCTGGACGCCTGAGATTTTTCCAACCAGGCATAAAAAATGCCTGTTTTATGGGGCGCGACGACACCGGCGCGCCGCCTGCGCAAAGCCTCACATATATGGAAAGGATTGAACTGCAATGAACCGCCGCTACCGCAAGACCATCATCGCCGGCAACTGGAAGATGAACAAGACCCTGACCGAGACCAAGGCCTTCGCCGAGGACATCAAGACCAAGCTGGGCAAGCCCAAGTGGTGCGAGGTCGTTCTCTGCGTGCCCTACGTGAACATTCCCGCCGCTGTGCGTCTGTTCAAGGACTGCCGCATCGCCATCGGCGCTGAGAACTGCCACTATGAGTCCCACGGCGCCTACACCGGCGAGGTTTCCGCCGAGATGCTCAAGGAGCTGGGCGTGAAGTACGTCATCATCGGCCACTCCGAGCGCCGTCAGTACTACAACGAGACCGACTTCACCGTCAACAAGAAGGTCCACGCCGCCCTGGAGGCCGGCCTGTACCCCATCGTCTGCGTGGGCGAGAGCCTGGAGCAGCGTGAGCTGGGCGTGACCATGGAGCTCATCGCCTATCAGGTGAAGGCCGCTCTGGCCGGCGTGCCCGCCGACAAGATGCGCCACGTTGTCATCGCCTACGAGCCCATCTGGGCCATCGGCACCGGCAAGACCGCTACCGCCGAGCAGGCCGCTGAGGTCTGCGAGAGCATCCGCGTGGTCATCCGCAAGCTGTACGGCGCCCGTGTTGCCCGCGCTGTGACCATCCAGTACGGCGGCTCCATGAACGCCAAGAACGCCGCTGAGCTGCTGGCTCAGCCCGACATCGACGGCGGCCTCATCGGCGGCGCTTCCCTGAAGCCCGACGACTTCACCACCATCGTCAACGCCGCCAACCAGGAGTAAGAGGAAGCGCTGAGCACCCGGGAGCAGGCGGGTAAGACCCGGAGCGGAGCAAACGGACCGCAGCCCCGGAAGGGGGCAGAGGCCGGCTTGCGCAGTCGAAGGGGCTTAGACGCCGCTGCGTAGGGTGCGAAGTGTGACAGGAAGCGCTGAGCCGCCGAGCAGGGGAGCCTGGACCGGAGCGAGGGCCAAAGCCCAGCCATGCCGACAGAGGAGGCGGGGCGGGTTTGGCACGAGTCGGAGGGAAGGCGACCCGGCCGCGAGGCGAGCGAAGCGTGACAGGAAGCGCTGAGCCGCCAGACGGCAAAGCGTGACAAGAAGGAGCGGAGAGCGGCGGGCCCACAGGGCTCCGCCGCCTGCCGTCCCAATCTTACCTGAAGGAACTGAGGTTATTTATGAGTAAAACACCCACTACTCTTATCATTATGGATGGCTACGGTCTCCGCAGCGAGACCGAGGGCAACGCCATTGCCAACGCCCGCAAGCCCGTGCTGGACAAGCTGTTCGCCGAGAATCCGGTGAGCAAGCTGTCCGCCTCCGGCCTGGACGTGGGTCTGCCCGAGGGCCAGATGGGCAACTCCGAGGTGGGCCACACCAACATCGGCGCCGGCCGCGTGGTGTTCCAGGACCTGCCCCGTATCTCCAAGTCCATCAAGGACGGCGACTTCTTCCAGAACCCCGAGTACCTGCGGGCCATGGAGAACGCCAAGCAGGAGGGCCACGCCCTCCACGTGATGGGCCTGCTGTCCGACGGCGGCGTCCACAGCCACATCACTCACATCTTCGCGCTGCTGGACATGGCCAAGCAGCAGGGCGTGAAGGACGTCTATGTCCACGCCTTCCTGGACGGCCGTGACGTGCCCCCTGCCTCCGGCAAGGGCTACGTGGAGCAGCTGGCTGAGAAGTGCGCCCAGGTGGGCAACGCCCACATCGGCGTCATCTCCGGCCGCTTCTACGCCATGGACCGTGACAAGCGCTGGGAGCGTCTGGTCAAGGCCTACGACGCCCTGGTGCTGGGCGAGGCTCCCTTTGAGGCCGACCCCGTGACCGCCGTGCAGAAGTCCTATGACGCCGGCGTCACCGACGAGTTCGTGGAGCCCGTCATCTGCTGCAAGGACGCCGTCATCAAGTCCGGCGACAGCGTTGTGTTCATGAACTTCCGTCCTGACCGGGCCCGTGAGATCACCCGCAGCCTGGTGGACCCCGAGTTCGATGGCTTCGAGCGGAAGAAGGGCTTCTTCCCCCTGACCTATGTCTGCACCACCGAGTATGACGCCACCATGCCCAACGTGACGGTGGCTTTCCCCCATCACGAGCTGAAGAACATCTTTGGCGAGTATATCTCCCGCCTGGGCCTGACCCAGCTCCGCATCGCCGAGACCGAGAAGTACGCCCATGTGACCTTCTTCTTCAACGGCGGCGCCGAGCAGGTGTTCCCCGGTGAGGACCGCTGCCTCATCCCCTCTCCCAAGGTGCCCACCTACGACCTCAAGCCCGATATGAGCGCCCGTGAGGTCACCGACGAGGCGGTGAAGCGCATCGAGAGCGGCAACTACGACGTGGTCATCCTCAACTTCGCCAACTGCGACATGGTGGGCCACACCGGCGTGTACGAGGCCGCCCGTCTGGCCGTTGAGACCGTGGACGAGTGCGTGGGCCGTGTTGTGGAGGCCACCCGCAAGATGGGCGGTGTGGCGCTGATCACCGCCGACCACGGCAACGCCGACCGGATGCTGGACGACGACGGGGTCACCCCCTACACCGCCCATACCACCAGCTTGGTGCCCTTCTGCATCGTGGGCGCCAACGTGAAGCTGCGTGATGGCCGCCTGGCCGATATCGCCCCCACCATGCTGGACCTGATGGGCCTGGAAAAGCCCGCTGAGATGGACGGCAACACCCTGATTGAGGCGTAAGCAGCATATCATTGTATGTTCGGGTGGTTCCTGCCGCCCTGACAGATAGAAGGCACGGCGGAAATACCGGAAGCCGTGCCCCTAAAATGAAAGGAGTTTTTGAACATGAAGCAGATTATCGAGATCGTTGATGTTCTGGGCCGTGAGATTCTGGACAGCCGCGGCAATCCCACCGTTGAGGTTGAGGTCTACCTGGAGGACGGCACTGTTGGCCGTGCCGCCGTTCCCTCTGGCGCTTCCACCGGTATCTACGAGGCCTGCGAGCTCCGCGACGGCGACAAGAGCCGTTACCTGGGCAAGGGCGTCCTCACCGCTGTGAAGAACGTCAACACCGAGATCGCTGAGTGCCTGGTGGGCATGAACGTCCTGGATCAGGTGGCCATCGATAAGGCCATGATCGCTCTGGACGGCACCCCCAACAAGACCAAGCTGGGCGCCAACGCCATCCTGGGCGCCTCCCTGGCCTGCGCCAAGGCCGCTGCCGAGAGCCTGGGCACCAGCCTGTACAACTACATCGGCGGCGTCAACGCCAAGACCCTGCCCGTTCCCATGATGAACATCCTCAACGGCGGCGCTCACGCTACCAACAACGTTGAGATCCAGGAGTTCATGATCATGCCCGTGGGCGCCTGCTGCTTCCGCGAGGCTCTGCGTATGTGCGCCGAGGTCTTCCATCAGCTGAAGAAGACCCTGAAGGAGAACGGCACTCCCGCCGCCGGCGTGGGCGACGAGGGCGGCTACGCTCCCAACCTGAAGAAGGACGAGGACGCTCTGAAGGTCATCGTGAAGGCCATCGAGGAGGCCGGCTTCAAGCCCGGCGAGGACTTCATGATCGCCATCGACGCCGCTTCTTCCGAGTGGTGGGATGAGGAGCAGAAGTGCTACATCCAGCCCAAGTCCGGCAAGAAGATGACCCAGCAGCAGCTGGTGAACATGTGGAAGAAGTTCGCCGACACCTACCCCATCATCTCCCTCGAGGACGGCATGGCCGAGACCGACTGGGAAGGCTGGGCTATGCTGACCAAGGCCATCGGCGACCGCGTCCAGCTGGTGGGCGACGACCTGTTCGTCACCAACGTGGAGCGTCTGTCCACCGGTATTGAGAAGGGTGTTGCCAACGCCATCCTGATCAAGGTCAACCAGATCGGCACCCTGACCGAGACTCTGGACGCCATCCAGATGGCCAACCGCGCCGGCTACACCGCCATCGTGTCTCACCGTTCCGGCGAGACCGAGGACGCCACCATTGCCGACATCGCCGTGGCCCTCAACGCCGGCCAGATCAAGACCGGTGCTCCCAGCCGTACCGACCGTGTTGCCAAGTACAACCAGCTGCTCCGCATCGAGGAGGAGCTGGGCGACGTGGCTCAGTACCTGGGCAAGGACGCCTTCTTCAACCTGAAGTAATTAAAAAAACTTCAAGGGGCCGCTGCCATCTGGCAGCGGCCCCTATTTAATAGTAAAAAGAATCCGCACACGCGCAGCGTGTGCGGATTCTTTATTATCAGACCTTGGATTCTCCCAGCCGGCGGTGAACATCCCGGCGGAGCAGGGTGTACAGCACCGAGGCCACCGGTACGCTGACCAGGATGCCCACGAACTGGAACAGTCCGCCGCCCACGGTGACGGCGGCCAGCACCCAGATGGCGGGCAGACCCACGTTGTTGCCCACCACACGGGGATAGATGACATTGCCCTCAAACTGCTGAAGGCACAGAAGGAAGATGAGGAAAATCAGGGTTTTCAGGGGGGAGACCATAATCAGCAGCACGGCAGCCACCGCGCCGCCCAGGAAGGCGCCCACCATGGGGATCAGGGCGGTGGCGCCCACAATGACGCCGATGAGGGGGGCATAGTCGGCCTGGATGAAGAGCATGCCCAGGGCGGTGAGGCCGCCCAGAATACAGGCCTCAATGAGCTGACCGCTGACAAAAGCGGTGAAGGTGTTGGCGGTCAGGTGGACCACGTCGGTGACCCAGGCCTCCACCTTGGGCGGCGCGTAGGCCTTGAGCACCCGGCGGCACTGGGAGAGCAGGGTGGCCTTGCCCGAGAGCATATACACCGAGAAGATGATGGACAGGAAGCCCGTCACCACGATGGAGATAATGTTGCTGGTGATGGTCAGCAGCTGGGGGACAGCGGTGGTCAGGGTGTTGACCACGCCGTTGAGGGCGCCCTTGATAAGGTCGCTGAAGTTGGAGAGATCCAGTTTGTCCAGATGCAGGGAGGAGAACAGGGGGGCCAGCCACTCCTGCTTGTTGAGCCATATCTGGATGTTGAGCATATAGCCGTTGATGCTGTTCAGGAAGATCTGGATGCTCTCCACCAGCTTGGGGAGCACCAGGGAGAAGAAGGCGATGATGAGCACGAACATCAGGAGGTAGGAGGTGGCCACAGCCAGGGGGCGGGAGAGGTTTTTGGCCTTTGTCCTGCCCAATCCCCGGTCGTAGAGCTGGGAAAAGAGCTGACAGGACCGGTTGAGCACGAAGGCGATGGCAAAGCCGATGAACAGGGGCTGGAACAGTCCGATGACGGTCCAGAACAGGCCGCGCACCTCATCGAATTGAATGATAAAGAGCACCAGGAGCACTGCGTAAGTAATAATCCAGAGAATACTTTTAAATAATTTTTTATCCATTCTTTCCGCTCCAGTCGGGAAAAAGTTACGGGGGTGCACCCACTATATCATTGTATATGGGGCAAGTCAATTAAAGTTTGGTTAAGATTGGGAAAGACACAGCCCGGCCAGCTGTTCCACACCGTCCCGGTAGCCCAATTCCATCCGCCAACGGGCACCCTTTGCGGTAAAGTCAAAGGTACCCGCCGGGCCGCCCAGCTCCGCGCTGGGGAAGACCTCCACCAACTTGACATCCGGAAACAGGTTGGCCTCCACCTTGGAACTGCCGGACAGGTGGACCACCAGGATGATACGGCAGCCCTCCAGCTCACAGAGCGGCTGTACCGGCACATTGTCCCCCCAGGGCGGCAGGCCGCCGTCCAGATACCGCCTGCTCTCAACTTCCGCCATGGGGAAGAAGAAGGGAATGGCGGCCGAGGCCTGCAGGATGGCCCGGATATCCGCCGGTCCTCTGCCGTTGAGCAGGAAGCGCTCCGGCTTGAGCCGCGGAATCCGCAGGCAGGTGGCGTAGCACCGGACGGGAGACGCGGCCAGCCGGGCACAGTCCACCGCGCCGTCTATCATCTCACCCAGCCCGTCCGCGGAGATAATGCCCGACATGAGCAGCTGCGAGAGGGTGGGGAGCAGGCGATCCCGCAGAAAAAAGAGGGCCGTTGAGGCGGCAGCTCCGACGGAGACAGGGGCTAAGGGGTCAGGGACGCTGCCTCTGTGAAGAAAATCCCTAAAACGCTGCCCCAACCCCGGTGAGGACAGAAGCTGGGTAATCTGGGCCTCAGCCTTGTCCCGGTCAGGGGAGAAGATGATGTGACCGGGGGACAGGTCCCGCCACACGGTCCGGGCACGCTCCAAATCCCCCGTGGCAAAGAGGGCTGCATTAAGAGCCCCTACCGAGGTGCCCGACACGGCAGCTACGGATTGCTCCAGCCCCAGCTCCCGCAGGGCCTGCCACACGCCAATCTCATAGGCGCCCTTTCCGCCGCCGCCTGCCAGCACCAGTCCCAGCTTTTCCACAGCGCAGATCACCTCCCTTGAAATATAGAAGACAGTTTACCAGAATCGGAGAAGAGAGAAAATATCCGGGGATAGCATGGGGAAAATTTTCGAAAGGGCTTGACTTTTTGACAGGATGTTTTATAATCATAGTAAGCATATAGGAATTATGAAGAATGAGAAATCATCCTTTGAGAGGAGTATATCCATGTCGAGATTCATCTATGCCGACCATGCGGCCACAACGGCCCTTTCTGATACGGCCCTCAGGGCCATGACCCCCTATTTCCAGCAGCAGTACGGCAACCCCTCCAGCCTCTACCGCTTTGCCCAGGAGGCCAAGAGCGACCTGGAGCAGGCACGGGCGGAGATTGCCGCCTGTCTGGGCGCCAAGCCCGAGGAGATTTACTTCACCTCCGGCGGCACCGAGGCGGACAACTGGGCCCTGAAGGGTGTGGCCGAGCTGCGCCAGAAGAAGGGAAAGCACATCATCACCACCGCCATCGAGCACCATGCCGTGCTCCACACCGCCCAGTGGCTGGAGAAGCAGGGCTATGAGGTGACCTATATTCCGGTAGATGGTGAGGGTCGGGTGGACCCCGCCGCCGTGAAGGCGGCCATCCGTCCGGACACCATCCTCATCTCCGTGATGGCGGCCAACAACGAGATTGGCACCGTGGAGCCCATCGCCGAGATTGGCGCCATTGCCCGGGAGGCCGGGGTACTCTTCCACACCGACGCCGTCCAGGCCGTGGGCCATATCCCGGTCAACGTGGAGGACTGGAAGGTGGACCTGCTGTCTCTCTCCGGCCACAAGATCTACGGCCCCAGAGGCATCGGCGTGCTCTACATGCGCAAGCCTCTCCGGCTGCCGCCCCTCATCCACGGCGGCGGACAGGAGAAGGGACGCCGGTCCGGTACGGAGAACGTGGCCGCCGCTGTTGGCCTGGCCGCTGCCCTGCGGGAGGCAGTGGACGGCATGAGCGAGGAGAGCCGCCGCCTGTCCGCTCTGCGGGACAAGCTGCTGGACGGCCTGTCCGCTCTGCCTTATACCCGGGTTACCGGTTCCCGGGACCATCGGCTCCCCGGTACCGCCTCCCTGGTGTTTGAGGGCGTGGAGGGCGAGGCTCTGCTGCTCCAGCTGGACCGGGCAGGCATCTGTGTTTCCTCCGGCTCCGCCTGTTCCTCCGCATCCCTGGACCCCTCCCACGTGCTGCTGGCCATCGGCCTGCCCCACGCCATCGCCCACGGCTCCCTCCGCCTGAGCCTGGGCCGGGAGACCACCGAAGAGGACGTGGACACCATCCTGCGGGAGGTGCCCCAGGCGGTGCAGTATCTGCGTGAGATGTCCCCTGTGTGGGACCGGGAGACCGGCCGCCCCACCTGGGACCTGGACGAGTGAGAAAAGGAGAGACAAGATATGCTGTATTCCGAGAAGGTCATGGACCATTTTGAGCATCCCCGCAATGTGGGTGAGATTGTGGACGCCGACGGCGTGGGCCAGGTGGGCAACCCCAAGTGCGGCGACATCATGAAGATGTACCTGAAGATCGACAACGACGTGATCACCGACGTGAAGTTCAAGACCTTTGGCTGCGGGTCGGCCATCGCGTCCTCCTCCATGGCCACCGAGATGATCAAGGGCAAGCCGGTGGCCGAGGCCATGAAGCTGACCAACGCGGCGGTGGCTGAGGCGCTGGACGGTCTGCCCGGACACAAGCTCCACTGCTCCGTGCTGGCCGAGGAGGCCATCAAGGCCGCTCTGGCGGACTACTACAAGAAGCAGGGCGTGGATCCGGAGACCGTGGAGGGCTTTTCCTGCGGGGGCTGCTGCGGCGGCTGTCACGACCATGACCACTGAGTGATAACCAATCAAGGCCGGCACACGGGTGCCGGCCTTTTCCTATTTTGCTGTACAAGGTCGAACGATTTCACTGGGAAAGGGGGCGTCCGGCTTTGACCATGGGGGAGAGATGTGCTATAATCGGGGCACCGAAGCGGCGGAAACGGCCGGAGCTGGGCTGCCGCAAAAGGGAGAAAAACCACGAAAAGGAAGCGGCGAAATGCACAACGAACTGACCCGGAAGGACCTCCAGATGATGCGGGAGGAGCTGGATTACCGGCGGATTACCCTGCGGCCTCAGCTGCTGGAGGCGGTGAAGGAGGCCAGGGGATTTGGCGATCTCAGCGAGAACTTTGAGTATAAGGCGGCCAAGCAGGAGAAAAACCGGAATGAGAGCCGCATCCGTTTTCTGGAGAACATGATCCGCACCGCCGTGGTCATCTCCGACCAGGCCGCGCCGGACACCGTGGGGCTTTACGACAAGGTGACCGTCTATTTGGAGGAGGACGACGAGACTGAGACCTATCAGGTGGTCACCACCATGCGGCAGGACGCCCTTCACGGCCGCATCAGCAAGGAGTCGCCTGTGGGCTCCGCCCTGCTGGGCAAGCGGGTGGGGGACCGGATTTACATCCAGGTCAATGACAACTACGGATACTATGTGGTGATAAAGGCCATTGAGAAGGGTGAGGACGACGGCTCCGTGCCCCTGAATCGTTTCTGATTGTTTCTGCGCGAAGTTGTTTTCAAATTGTTCACAAGTTCTTTATAAATTAGTCAATCTTTTTGGGAGGAATCATGGTATTCTCTTAGTGTCAGCAGATGACAGAAGTTTTCCCTCCTCCCTCTCTTTTCTTACACACACACAGGAAAGCGGGTCCGCCACAGGGCGGACCCGCTTTCTGTTTTCCGGGCAGGCTGAGGACGATCAGCTGTCCTGCTCTTTTCCCAGCATGCCGTTGAGCCGTTCGCTCTGCGTACCAAAGTAAAAGGCGATGATGACGGAGAATACAGTCAGAAAGTCCTTGCCTGAAATGCGGTCGGTAAGGACGGAGAAGGCAAATACAGCCGCCATAACCAGCGTTACAATGCTTTTCACACACAGAAGGCTGGCAAGCCGCTTCTGCAGGAGATTGTTCATCGGACGCGCCTCCTTTTCGCGGCTCCACGCGACGTACCGTCAGGGGCCGCAGTCCATGCTATGCGCTGGTCCGGGCTGGGGTGCACAGGCCGTATTTCAATGTTATATCGGCCTATTCTCCATCAGCTTGATTTTGCTGGCCTGCTGTCTGGCGATAGGGAGATATTTTTTGTAGAATTCACTGTTTTTGGCATCGTATTTATTGCCGACAAATACCCACTCGCAGTATTCAAAAAACAAAAAGTACTCCAGGGTATTTCGCCACTCTGTGTAGGAAATCCCCATCTCCTTCAACAGGTTATTATAGTAGTAATCGATGGCAAAGATTCTGTCTTCCGATGTCATAAAAAAGAGGGCGTTTTCTGTTTCTTCGGAATGTGCGATCAAACGGGCAAACGCGGTTGGATAGGGGAGAATACCGCCGCACTCCCAATCGATGAGGACAGCCCTGTTATCTGAAGCGAGCACATTGAAGGGGAGCAAATCGTCATGGCACAGCGCTCTTGGCACT
This sequence comes from Pseudoflavonifractor capillosus ATCC 29799, assembly GCF_000169255.2. GTDB lineage: Bacteria > Bacillota > Clostridia > Oscillospirales > Oscillospiraceae > Pseudoflavonifractor > Pseudoflavonifractor capillosus. Next base: position 95,154 of record NZ_AAXG02000001.1, on the reverse strand, counting down.
GTGCGATACATCCTCATAAATTTTTCGTATGCTTCTTCCAGAAGCGGATCATTTAGATATTTGCCGCGCTGCTCACGGCCATGGAGACTTTTTTCAAAGGAATATCCATAGTCTACAAGGGAGCGGTTATTCCAGGTCTTTCGCTGCAAAGATATCAAGGCGTCCAGCGCCAGGGTCAGTTTTGCTCGGTTGCAGTGACACAGGTTTTCCCCGTCTATATATTCCATGAGGAGATAGATTTTTTCTCCGGCAGAAATCATTTGGTATATGGCAGGAGTGCAGTCAGCGTTTAATTCTGAGAGAATCAAGCGGTAGGTTTCGGCTTCGTATTCCTTTGCCTCTTTTAGAATGTATCGTGCAGTGCCTGTATCAATGGTCCATACCTGGTACGGTTCGTCATCCTCCACGTGCTTTAGCTGCGTGACGACTGCTTGTTCTGTGACAGGTACGGCGTCGATAAGATTTATAATATCCCGTAATTCCATTCTGCATCACCTTGAGATTAAGGCTTTCCTAAGATAAGAGCCCTGCTTTTCGATAAAATAGTTCGAAAAGCGGGGCTCATCCAAGTTGGTACGGGTAGTGGGATTTGAACCCACACGGTTGCCCACTGGAACCTAAATCCAGCGCGTCTGCCAATTCCGCCATACCCGCATATTGAAATTTGCTGCTGCAAGGGAAAGAGACAAAGGAACTGGAGGTATTTTAGCATTGAGCGGCAAAATTGTCAATTGAACCGGGACGGAAAAGCCATTATAATAGTGCTCAATGAAAATGCGAGAATCAGCCAAGGATGTGAGGCATATGAAACGCGCACCCAGGGTGGCGGCAGTCCACGATATGTCCGGCGTAGGCCGGTGCTCCCTGACGGTGATACTCCCGGTGCTGGCTGCCATGGGATGCCAGTGCAACCCTATGCTGACGGCCTATCTCTCGGCCCATACGGCGTTTCCTGCGTCAGAACATGCGGTGTTTCTGGACCTGACCGACCAGATGGGACAGGTTGCGGCCCACTGGGGAGAGCTGGGCGTGGAGCCTGACGCGGTGTACAGCGGGTTTCTGGGCTCGGAGCGGCAGATCGGCCTGCTCCAGACCGCTATCTGCCGGTTCCGGCGGGAGAAGACCCTGGTGCTGGTGGACCCGGTGATGGGAGACCACGGCCGGGCCTACCGGACCTGTACGCCGGAGCTGTGCGCCCGGATGGGGGAACTGGCCGCCCAGGCGGACGTGATTACCCCCAATCTGACCGAAGCGGCTCTGCTGCTGGGTGAGGACTACCAGGCCCAGCCGGACCGTGATACAGTTCGCAGCTGGCTGGAGCGTCTTTCCCTGAACGGGCGGCGGTCAGTGGTGCTCACTGGCGTGTCTGCCGGAGCGGAGCAGGTGGGAGCAGCCAGCCTGGACCATGTCACCGGCAAAATGGAGCTGGCCCTCACCCACCGGGAGCAGGGCAGCTTTCCCGGGACAGGGGATCTGTTTGCGGCGGTGCTGCTGGGCGGACTCCTGCGTGAGGAGAACCTGGGCCAGGCCGCAGCGGATGCGGCGGCCTTTGTGCAGCAGTGCGTCAGCCGCACTTTGGCTCTGGCCACGCCTCCGCTGGAGGGCGTGGAGTTTGAAGGGCTGCTGGGACTGCTCACCGGCGGCGGAAGCCTGCCCGCAGTCACAAGGGAAGAACTGTAAAAATACAGCGGCCTGCCGGAATGTTCCGGCAGGCCGCTGCTGCGTTTAAAACTCCAAATCGTCCAGAAAGGCCTCCCAGGCCTCGGGGTGCTGGACATAGTAACGGGGACACTCCTTGCCCGTTACATCATAGTGGCGGAGAATCTGGTCCCGATCCAAATCGTAGGTGTCCACCAGCCACTGGACCAGCTTGACCAGCGCGTCATAGGAGGCCTGGGTAAATTCCCCGGTGTCGTCCGGGTGGCAGACCTCAATGGACAGGGTGTCGTAATTGCGCTGGCTGGAGGCATAGGCGACCTCGTCCAGCGGGACACACTCCAGAATCTCACCCTCCAGGCCGATGACAAAATTGCTGCTGGCAAAAGTCTCACCGCTCTGGGCCAGACCGGCGAAGTAGCTCCGGTTCTGCTGGGCGGTGGTGCCCGGATTGCCGGTGTAGTGGACCACCACGCCGTTGACAGCGGTCAGCTTTTCTCCCGGGCGGGAGTACTCGTTGATGGGCAGAAGCTGGCGCTCCACCCACTCCGGGGCGTCCGGGACATCCTCGGGCAGGGTATCGGCGGTACCAGGCATCAGGACGGCCAGCACCGCCCGGATGATCAGCAGTCCTACGATGACGGCGGCCAGAACGGCAGGCAGCCGCAGTTCTCTGGGCAGTCTGGGACGGGTAAATTTTGGCGGTTTCTGCATGGTGCTGTTCATGGTATGGCCTCCCGGCGGTCTGTTGGTGCTGACAAATATCATAGCACAAAGAGAGCCGGAAGAGCAAGGGGGCGGGAATTTGTCAGAAAAATGTTATTTGAGCCGAAACAGCTGAGAGGGACGGACGCCCTGGGCGGAGAGGGCTGCCAGGTAGAGTACGCCGCCGAAGAGGATGCAGGCCAGACAGGCGGGGGCGCCGTCCATACCCGCGTCCAGGAGGATGCGGAACAGCAGATTGATGACCAGCCCCATGAGCAGGGCGGAGAGGGCGGGGGCGGTGCACCACTGGAAGAGGCGGGGCTTCAGGCCTGTGCGCCGGGAGACCTCCCAGTAGTTGAGGAGCGCCCCCAGAGCGGAACTGAGGACAAATCCGGCCACATATCCACCAAGCCCCACACCGGGCAGTCCCATGAGCACCCAGGTGCAGCCCAGTTGCACCGCTCCGCAGATGAGAGAGCTGCGGGCGGCGGCAGCCTGGCGGCCAATGCCGCTGAGGACGCCTGAGAGCACCGACTGATAGCAGGACAGCAGTACGCCAACCGACAGGGGGACCATATAGCGGCCAACGGTGGCCTCCCGGAAGAGATAGACGCCAATGGTGGGGCCCAGCACCACCAGAATGGCCAGAGCGGGCATGACCAGCACGGAGGTGGCCAGCAGAGCCTTATAGATGCGGCGCCTGACCTTGTCCATCCGGCCCAGGGCCACGCTCTGGGACAGCTTGGGCACCAGCACAAGCCCCATGGCGCCGATAAAGGCGGTGGGCAGGCAGAGCATGGGCACCGTCATGCCGCAGAGGACGCCGAAGGCGCTCATGGCGGCAGACACGTCCATGCCTGCGTGGACCAGGCGCTGGGGGATGAGAACGGCGTTGGCCGAGCCCATCAGGTTGCCCAGCAGGGCGGTGGCGGCGATGGGCAGGGCGATGGAACACATCCGCCGCTTCAAACGGCGTGGGTCCTCTCCCTTGCCGGGCAGAGCGGCGGGACGGCCCATATGCCGCCGGAAGAGAAGAACCAGGGTGACGGAGGAGAACAGCTCCGAGCAGCACATACCCGCCACAATGATGCCCACCACCCGCTCCGGGTACTGGGGCAGCAGCAGCACCAGCAGGCCCAGCACCGCGCCGGTGCGGATAAACTGCTCGGTCAGCTCCACAACGGCGGGGGGACGGATGTTTCCCGTGCCGTAAAAGTAGTGTTTGTGGAGGTTCTCGATGCCGGTGAGGAGGATGCAGGGGAGCAGCAGCAACAGGCCCAGCTGGGTACGGGCATCCCCCAGCAGGTAGACCGAGATGGGGTCGTACAGCAGGACGGTAACCCCTGCCACCAGGGCGAAGAGCACCAAAAAGGCGGTGAGGGCCTTCCGGAGCAGCTGGACAATGGCTTTTGGGTTGCCCAGGGCGTGGTACTCCGCCGACAGGTTGGACACCGCCACCGTCAGCCCGATGGCGGTAAGGGACATAATCACCGAGTACACCGGCATGATGAGCTGGTAGAGGCCCATCACCTCCGCGCCGATGAGGCGGGAGAGGAAAATCCGGTACACAAAGCCCAGCACCTGGGAAATGATGCTGGTGAGGGTGAGGACCAGTGTGCCGTAGAGCATGGACGAGCGGTTGAGTTTCAAGATTCGCGCCCCCCTTCCTGAACAGCTTATTCATGGGACAAGGGGGACATGAGGACAGAAACGCTTTGACAAATGGTGGATCAGGGGGTATGATAGAAAAGTTATCACAGTAAAGTGCAAAAGTAAACGGGGGAACATCCATGCTTGCTACCATTATCAATGTGGCGCTGGTCCTGCTGGGCAGCGCTCTGGGTCTGGCGTTCAAAAACAGAATCAGCGACCGGTTTGCCTCCATCCTCACCTGTGCCCTGGGCCTGTGCGTGCTGGGCATCGGCATCTCGGGCATGATCGGCACGGCGGACACCCTCTGTGTCATCGTCTGCATGGTGGTGGGCACCCTGCTGGGGGAGGCCCTGAACATCGAGAAGCGGATGGACGGCCTGGGAGATCTGCTCCGCCGGAAGCTGATCCGGGGAGAGAGCAACAGCCGCTTTGTGGAGGGCTTTGTCAACGCCTCGGTCCTCTTCTGCGTGGGTGCCATGGCCATTAATGGCTCCATGCAGGCGGGCATGCTGGGCAAGTACGACATCCTCATCTCCAAGGGCGTCATCGACGGCGTCACCTCCATCACCTTTGCTGCAGCCATGGGCGTGGGCGTGGCCTTCTCCGCCATTCCGCTGCTTCTCTACCAGGGCGGCCTGACCCTTATCTTCGCTCTGGTGGGTCAGGGCATGGACCCTGCGGTGGTCACCGAGATGAACGCTGTGGGCGGCACCATCATCGTGGGCATTGCCCTGAACATGCTGGGCCTGCCCAAGGAGAAAATCCGGGTGGGAAATATGCTGCCCGCCATCTTCCTGCCCATCGGTTACATTCCCCTGGCCAATTTCCTCAGCACAGTGGTGGGCTGAGGAACCTGGAACAGGTGAAGCTCCAAAATGGAATGTACATATTGCATAAAAATAACATAAAATTCCAGCAAAGTTTCGATATAATTCCTGTAAAATAAGTCAAACTTCCAACTGGTGAAATAAGATTTCAAAAAATATGGAAATTATTGAAACACATTCTGCCCTGCGCTACTATGAAGGCGCTCCGGAAAGGAGACAATCTTAAGGAAGGGCGGAAAAGCGTATGAAGCGCAAACTGGAAAAAATGCTGAGCCTGATCCTCGCAGCCGCACTGAGCATGACGCTGTTTGCTCCCGGCGCCGCGGCAGTGAGTACGGCGAAGAACAGCACTGACGGCGTAAAAATCGGCGCCGAGGTTCTGCTGGAAAGCGAAGAATGGAAGGAGCACCTGAAGGGCAAGAATGTGGCCCTGGTCACCAATCAGGTGTGCGTAGACAAGAATATGGACCATATGGCCGACAAGCTGGCCGCTGACCCGGACATCAACCTGGTGTGCCTGTTCGGCGGTGAGCACGGCGTGCGCGGCGCCTATCAGGCCGGTGCGGCGGTGCCCCACTCCAAGGACCCCACCACCGGGCTGCCTGCATGGAGCCTTTACAGCGGCGGCACCATTGCCGAGCACCTGGACGAGATGGGCTTTGAGAACCCGGCTCCCCTGGACTCGGAGTTTGTGGACGCCAAGAGCCCCGGCCGTCCCACTCTGGCCATGCTGACCGGCAACAACGGCAAGTGGTATGAGCCCGTGGATGTGATCCTCTTCGACCTGCAGGAGATCGGCAGCAAGACCTGGACCTACATGTACACGCTGGCTGACGTGATGACCGCCTGCGTGGAGGCCAACAACTACTATGCGTCCAAGGGTGAGGACCACCACGTGGAGTTCATCGTCCTGGACCGGCCCAGCAGCATCAGCAGCGGCGTGGTGGAGGGCACCATGACCACCCCCGAGAACGCCAGCGGCATCAGCCGTTATCCTCTGCCCTCCCGCTACGGCCTGACCATGGGCGAGCTGGCCAAGCTCTACCAGGGTGAGGGCTACAAGAACTACTGGATCACCGGCGCTCCCGGCAGCACTGCCAACGAGTACGGTGAGACCACTTCCGCTCCCGCCAACTGGAACTGGGACGACCCCACCATGGAGAAGAAGATCTCCCTGGCCGACTGCGACCTGACCGTCATCCCCTGCGAGGGCTACACCCGTGATATGTACTGGGACGAGACCGGCATGGGCTTCATCCTGCCCTCTCCCAACATGCCCACCTGGGAGGCCGCTCTGCTCTACACCGGCACCGTCTGGTTTGAGGGTCCCACCATCAACGAGGGCCGCGGCACCACCAAGGCCTTTGAGCTCATCAGCGCCCCCTACATCGACCCCATCGACCTGGCCCAGCGGATGAACGAGCTGAACCTGCCCGGCGTGCAGTTCCGTCCTGCGTCCATCACCGTTTACAGCGGCAACCAGACCACTGGCGCCAACTACACCAATGAGCTGTCCCACGGCGTTCAGATCCACATCACCGACAAGCGGGCCTGCTCTCCCATCCAGATGCAGACCGCCCTGTTCCTGATGCTCCAGGCCATGTACGCCGGCACAGGCGATCAGGCCTTCAACATGCCCAATTCCGTGGATACCCGTGTGGGCGTGAGCTGGGTCCGTGAGGAGATCCAGGCCTTCCCCAAGGGCGCCACCAACGAGCAGGTCATGGAAAAGACCAACGAGATGCTGGCCCGCATGGATGAAGAGGTGCAGGACTATCTCGTCATCCGTGACAAGTACCTGATGGACGAGTACAACACCCCCGACGACAAGGAACTGGTCAACACCCGTCAGCCCGTGGTCACCCTGGGCTATGAGAACCTGCTTGCCAACCACATGGACCTGCTGGAGGGCAAGAAGGTGGGCCTGGTGGCCAACGAGACCAGCGTTGACAAGGACCTGAACCACCTGGCCGACACCCTGATTGCCAAGGGCGTCAACCTGACCACCCTGTTCAGCACCGGCACCGGCCTGCGGGGCGAGTTCCAGACCTCTGAGGCCGGCCAGTACACCGACAGCCCGGTCAGCCAGAAGGGCACCGGCCTGCCTGTCTACCGCCTGACCGACGAGGGCCCCACCGCCGAGCAGCTCAAGGACGTGGACGTCCTGCTCTTCGACATGCAGGATTCCGGCACCCGCGCCAACTCCTGCGTGAACCTGATGGCCGACTGCATGCTCTCCTGCGCGGAGAACGGCAAGTCCTTCGTGGTTCTGGACCGGCCCAACCCCCTGGGCGGCGAGGCCTATGACGGCCCTGTCTGGGAGACCGAGACCATGGGCGAGGGCTACGCCATCCCCACCCGCTACGGCATGACCATTGGCGAGCTGGCGGAGATGATCAAGGCCGAGGGCCACGCCTCCGGCGCCTCTCTGGAGAACCTGAACCTGACCGTTATCCCCATGGAGAACTGGGACCGGGATATGTACTACGATGAGACCGGCCTGCAGTTTGTCATGTCCGACCGCAAGATTCCCACCGCCACCACTCTGCTGACCTATGCCAGCATCGGCTGGCTGGAGGGTACCGGCGCCTGGGCCGCCTCTGCCGACGAGCAGAAGGGTATGTGCTCCGGCTGGGGCACCACCAAGGCCTATGAGTTCTTCGGCGCGCCCTTCGTTCAGCCCAAGATGACCGAGTTCGTGACCGCCCTCAAGGAGGCGGATCTCCCCGGCGTCCACTTCCGTATGGCTGCCATGACCCCCTGGAACAACACCAATGAGGCCGCCGGCGTCAAGTACCCCAACAAGGCCTGCTACGGCGCTCAGCTCCACATTGCCGACGAGCACGCCTATTCCCCCGTGGACACCGCGCTGACCATCCTGACCACCCTCAATGAGCTCTTCCCCGACGATACCGCCCAGATGTTCACCGCTGAGTTTGACGCCATGGTGGGCAACACCTGGATGAAGGACGCCATCAAGGCCGGCAAGAGCGTGGAGGAGATCCGCGCCCAGTTCCAGGACGATCTGAACGCTTTCGGCGCCAAGCGGGATCAGTATCTCATCTACAAGGAAGAGGAACCCAGCGATCCCGGCGTCCCCACCTACTCCGTGACCGTGGAGAAGAGCGCCAACGGCACCGTGAAGGCTCAGCCCTCCTGGGCTGCCGCGGGCATCACCGTCACCCTGACCGTCTCTGCCGACGAGGGCTACCAGCTTTCCAGCCTGACCGTTACCGACAGAAACGGCAGCGAGATTTCCGTCACCGAGAAGGAGAGCGGCAAGTATACCTTCCGGATGCCTGCGTCCAACGTGAAGGTCACCGCCGTGTTCACTGCCAATGAGGGCGACCACAGCGACAACTGCCCCAGCGCCGCTTACAGCGATGTGAACACCTCCCTGTGGTATCACGACGCCATCGACTATGTCCTGGCCAACGGCCTCATGAACGGCTATGGCAACGGCAAGTTCGGTCCCATGGACAACCTGTCCCGTGCCATGCTGGCTCAGATTCTCTACAACATGGAGAAGAAGCCTGCTGTTGAGATTCCCGCCGAGCAGTTCCCCGATGTGGCCGCCGGCAGCTGGTACACTGACGCTGTGTACTGGGCCAAGGCCAACGGCATCGTGGACGGCTATTCCGACGGCCGCTTTGCCCCCGACGACAGCATCACCCGTGAGCAGCTGGTCACCATGCTGTGGCGCTATGCCAAGTACAAGGGCCAGGATGTCTCCGCCACTGCCGACCTGTCCACCTATCAGGACGGCGCTCAGGTTTCCGCCTATGCCGCCCCTGCCATGCAGTGGGCCTGCGGCACCGGCGTGGTGCAGGGCAGCAACGGAAAGCTGATGCCCTCTGCCACTGCCACCCGTGCCGAGGTGGCGCAGATTCTCCAAAACTTTGTGTCTGAGAAAGCCTGAATAAAATCAAGCGCATAAGCAAAACGGGACGGGCCGTCAGGCCCGTCCCGTTTTATGTTCAAAGATTGAGTTCCCGTTTTTCTGTCCGCCCCACTCCCTCACAGGCTTTTAGGCCGACCTGCGTCTGGGCCTTATTCTTGGGTGGGAGTGCGATCTTCCGCCCCGCCGTCTTCCGTAGGCAGGGGAGCGGCGTCCTGGGCGATGGCCTGGCCGGGAGTCTCCTCCGGCTCGTCGTCCTCCTTCAGGTCGGAGACCGTGATGGCCATCAGGTCCTCCTTGCTGGGGGTCCCCAGGGTCGCCACCCGGTCGGCCTGGCGGGCCACCGCACGCTCAAAGACGTTGCGCACATCCCGTGCGTTGCCGAAGTTCTCATCCCGATCCTCGTAGAGCTGCTTGAAGCCCTCAGCGGCAAACTTGTCCGTCTCCTCGTCCAGGGTGTAGCCGTTCTTCTTGCACATGGAGCGGAAAATTTCCATCAGCTCATCGCCGTTGTAGTCCTCAAAATAGAAATACTTGTTGAAGCGGCTCTCCAGGCCGGGGTTTGCGTTGATGAAATTGCTCATCAGCTCGGTGTAACCGGCCACAATGACAATCAGGTCGGCCCGGTGGTCCTCCATGCCCTTGAGCAGGGCCTCAATGGCCTCCTTGCCGAAGTCGTTGGGGGAGTCCTGGTTGGCCAGGGCGTAGGCCTCGTCGATGAAGAGCACACCACCCAGGGCCTTCTGGATGACCTCGTTAGTCTTGATGGCGGTCTGGCCTACAAATCCGGCCACCAGTCCGGACCGGTCCACCTCCACCAGCTGGCCCTTGGACAGTACTCCGATGGCGTGGTAGATCTTGGCCAGCAGACGGGCCACCGTGGTTTTGCCGGTGCCCGGATTGCCCATAAAGACCAGGTGTAGGCTCATGGGGGGCACGGGAAGGCCGTGTTCCTGGCGCATTTTGCGCACCTTGACCAGGTTAATCAGGCTCTTGACGTCCTTTTTCACCTTCTCCAGGCCGCACAGGCTGTCCAGCTCGGAGAGCAGCTCCTCCAGACTGGGGGCGGGCTCCGCCTCCTCCTTGGGCTGTGGGGCAGACTGAGCCTGAGGCGCACCCTCACCCTGAGCGGCTGGGGCCGGAGTGTCCGGCTTGGGGGCGTCGGGACGGCGGGTGATGAAGTCGTTGACGTCCAGAGGGGCCTTGTCGCCCTTGAGGCCGTCCCGGTCGCACAGAGCCAGCAGGGTGTCGGCACAGTGGTTGACAAACCCGGCCTCCTCCTCGCTGACGATGTCGTCCACCGCAGCGAAGAGTAGCAGCATCAGGGTCATCAGGTCCACAAACCGGCGGGACAGCTTTCCGCCGGACACCTTGTCGCTGGCCCGCATCCGGGCGAAAAAGCCGGGAGCCTGGAAACCGGGGTAGTCCGCCACCGCGGAGGACAGCTCCCAGAACAGGATGGAGGGCACCGGGTTCCCCTTGGTGTACACCGCGTTGTAGTACTCCACGTGGCGGGGGGTAAGGGCGTTTCCGTCCCGGCCCCAGACGCCCAGCGCGCAGGCGCGGAAAAAGGCGTCCGCTTCGGCAGCAAAGCGCTGGCGCAGCGCAGCGTCTCCGATCTGACGCCGGAAGGCGGAGATGCCGTCCTCATATTGCTTATGAACCGCCGCCGCGGTCATGGAACCCTTCATCAGGCCTCAACTCCCATTTCATTTATGGTTCAACAGACATTATATCGGATGGGGAATGGATAATCAATCCTGCACCTTACTTTTATGAGTAGACATAAAATATAAAAAATAACGTACAATTTGCGTTAGACCGTTGACGATTCCTGCCGCAGCGTGTAAGATTAGAGGTGATATGACACCGAAAATGACGGAGGGATGCACATGGCCGCCAGAAAACCCACAGGCGCGAGAAACGAAACCATCCGCTGCGAAAACTGCGGCGAGTATTACGCCGTTACCTATAAGCGCTGCCCCTTCTGCGAGGAGCAGGAGGCCTATGGCCGGGGCAAGTATCAGGACGACTACGATGATGACTACGAAGAGGAGGTCTACGACGAGGACGAGCCCCGCCACAAGGGCGGCAAGCGTCTGAAGACCAACACCCGGGGCGGCGGCTACGGCGGCGGCCCCACGCCCCTCCAGATTGTGGGCTGGGTGCTCTCTCTGGCCCTCATCGCCGCTGCTATCTATATTGTGGTTACCATTATCGGGCCCTTTATTCACAAGGGCGAGCAGGCGGTGGACCCGGATCCCAACCCTGTGACCAGCAACACGCCCGCTCCCAGTCCCAGCGACAGCGCCGAGCCTCAGCCCACTGACTCCGCCGAGCCCCAGCCCAGCGGTTCCCAGGACCCGGAGGGCGGCGACACCGGCGAGATTCCCGCCGGACAGACTGCCACCAGCTTCACCCTCAGCTTGACGGAGTTCAGCCTGAGCAACAAGTACCCCGACCCCGTGACCCTGAAGGTCACCTTCTCTCCCGCAGGCTCCACCGGAACCATCACCTGGGAGAGCAGCGATCCTTCCATCGTCACCGTGGATGAAAACGGCAAGGTGAGCCCTGCCGGTAAGACCGGTACCGCCACCATCACCGCCACCATGGCTGGCGGATACACCCAGACCTGCAAGGTCTACAACTCGGTCACCAGCGGTGCCAGCAGTTCCGGCGGTTCCACCAGCTCCAGCGGCAGCACCTCCACCACCCTGTCCCTCAACCGCACAGACTTTACGCTCAATGAGGCAGGGGCCAAGTGGCAGCTCAAGGTGAGCGGCACCAGCTCCAACCCCACCTGGAGCATCTCCGACTCCTCTGTGGCCACCATCTCCGGCGACGGCACCGTCACCGCTGTGTCCAAGGGCACCACCACCGTCACCGCCACGGTGGACGGCCAGACCCTCAAGTGCATCGTGCGCTGCTCCTGGTAAGAACAGAATAGATGAAATTGACAGGAGGTCTCCGGCAATCCGGAGGCCTCCTGTTTTTTGCCCCTGCGGAAAATTTTCCGCAGGGGCTATATTTTTTGAGAATTCTGCAATACTAACGCCATCTGAGGAAAAGGCAGGCAGAAAACATGGAGCTTTTTGCGATCAGGCCGGAGATCCGGTTCGGGCCGGACGCTCTGGCGGCCCTGGAGGAGCTGGCGGGGCGGCGGGTGCTCATTGTGACGGATGAATTTCTCGCCCGTAAATCCGGGCTGCTGGAGGGGGTGAAGGAGCGGCTGAAGAGCTGCGAGATCAGCGTGTTCGACCAGGTGAAGCCCGACCCGTCCCTTCGTCTGGTGGCCCAGGGGGTCCACGCCCTTCGGGCCTTCGGGCCGGACATAGTGCTGGCCTTCGGCGGTGGGTCCCCCATGGACTGCGCCAAGGCCATGCGCCACTTTGCGGGAGGGAATCCGCCTCCGGAGCTGTGGTGCATCCCCACCACAGCGGGCACCGGCTCGGAGGTCACATCCTTCGCCGTCCTCACCGACGCGGACGCGGGGGTGAAGTACCCCCTGGTGGACGATGCCCTGCTGCCCGACTGCGCGGTGCTGGACGCGTCCCTGCTTGCCGGAGTGCCTCCGGCGGTGACGGCGGACACAGGCATGGATGTGCTCACCCACGCCGCCGAGGGCTGTGTGGCTCGGAAAGCCACCCCGTTCAGCGACGCCATGGGGGAGAAGGCTTTTTCTATAGCCTGGCGCAGCCTGAGCCATGCCCACGCCGGGGACAATGCCGCCAAGGGGGAGATGCTGCTGGCCTCCTGCCTGGCGGGCATCTCCTTCAACGCCGCCGGACTGGGCATCTGCCACGCCCTGGCCCACGCCCTGGGCGGCCGGTACCACATCCCCCACGGGCGGCTCAACGCCATGCTTCTGCCCCACGTCATCGCCTTCAACAGCGCTGACAAGGGGGCGGCGGACAAGTACGCCCGGCTCTCCGGACTGTGCGGCCTGGCCAAGAATCCCCGGGCGCTGATAGGCGGCGTCAAGCGGCTGCGGGCAGGACTGGGCATGCCGGAGAAGCTCACCGCCTGCGGCGTGGAGGGGCAGACCCTACTGGCCGATCTGGACAGCATCGCCCAGGCCGCTCTGGCTGATGTGTGCGCTCCGGGCAACCCCCGACCCGCTACTCAGGAAGATTTGAAGGCCATCCTGAAGGAGCTGATGTAAATGGCACCCGAGCAGCTCCTGTCCGTGGGCATTGACATCGGAACATCCACCACCCAGCTGGTCATCTCCCGTCTGACTCTGGAGAACCGTGCGGGGCCCTTCTCCGTACCCCGCATCGCCATCGGGGAGAAGGAGGTGCTCTACCGCAGCGCCATCCACTTCACGCCCCTTCTCTCCGAGACGGCGATTGACGCCGAAGGGGTGCGGGCCATTGTGGCGGAGGAGTACCGCAAGTCGGGCTTCCGGCAGTCGGATATCTCCACCGGCGCGGTCATCATCACCGGCGAGACCGCCCGGAAGGAGAACGCCAGGCAGGTGCTGGCCGCCCTGTCCGACTTCGCCGGGGACTTTGTGGTGGCCACCGCCGGGCCCGACCTGGAATCCATCCTGGCGGCCCGTGGGGCGGGGATAGATGAATACTCCAAGGAACATCATGAGAAAATATTACACTTTGATATCGGCGGAGGCACCTCCAACCTGGCACTCTACGAAAATGGTGCCCTGACGGCCACCGGCTGTCTGGACGTGGGCGGGCGGCTCATCAAGAACGAGCGGGGGCGCATCACCTACGTCTCCCCGGCCCTGGAGCGGCTGGGGGCGGCGGTGTCCTCCGTACCAATTCCAAAAGCAGGGGACCGGGCGGAGGCGTCCAGCCTGGAACCGGTGGTGTCGGCTCTAACCTGTGCCCTGGAGCAGGCGGCGGGGCTGATACCGCCGGACAGTCTGCTGGAAGCCCTCATGACCCGGGACACCACCTGGACGCCGCCGGAGGGCGTGGACGGGGTTTCCTTCTCCGGCGGGGTGGCCGACTGCATCTGGTCGCCGCCGGAGGACGCCTTTGCCTACGGGGATATCGGCGTCCTGTTGGGCAGAGCCATCGCCGCATCTTCCGCCTTTCAGCGGACGGGCATCGTCAGGGGCACCGAGACCATCCGGGCCACCGTGGTGGGGGCGGGCAGTCACTCCACCCAGGTGTCCGGATCCACCATCTTCTACCGCAATGTGTCCTTTCCGCTGAAAAACCTGCCCGTCCTCCGGCTGACGGCGGACGAGGAGGGCAGCGGTGACGCTCTGGCCGCTGCCCTGCGGGACAAGGCGGGCTGGTTTGCCGACCAGGGGGGTATGACCCAGATTGCCCTCAGCCTGCGGGGTGAACCCAACCCGGCCTACGGCAGAATCCAGGACCTGGCCCGTGGCATCAGGGCCGGAATGGAGCCGCTGCTAGAGCGGGGCATGTTCCCTGTCATCGCGGTGGAGGGGGACATGGCCAAGGTGCTTGGCCAGACCCTCTGGCCCCTGCTGGGAACGGAGGGGGCCATTCTCTGCCTGGACGGCATCAGCGCCGGCAGCGGGGACTATCTGGACATCGGCGCACCGGTGGCCGGCGGCGCGGTGCTGCCGGTGGTGGTAAAGACCCTGGCCTTCCAGTCCCAGGGCAGCGAAAAGCAAACACAAGGGGGAAACAGACCATGATACTGAAAACCAGCCTGCACGGCCATGTGTATACATTCCAATCGGTGAAGGACGTGCTGGCCAAGGCCAACGAGGAGAAGTCGGGTGACCGGCTGGCGGGCATCGCCGCCGAGAATGCCGAGGAGCGTGTGGCGGCCAAGGTGGTGACGGCCAACCTGCTCCTGTCCGACCTGCGGGAGAACCCCGCCGTGCCCTATGAGGAGGACGAGGTCACCCGCATCATCCAGGACGACATGAACGAGAAAATTTATAGTGAGATCCGCAACTGGACCGTGTCCGAGCTGCGGGAGTGGCTGCTGGACGAGAAACACACCGGCGCGGACATCCGCCGCATCTCCCGGGGTCTGACCGCCGAGATGATCGCCGCTGTGACCAAGATCATGAGCAATCTGGATCTGATCTACGCGGCCAGAAAGCTGCGGGTCACCGCCACCTGCAACACCACCATCGGCGAGGAAGGCACCCTGTCCTGCCGCCTCCAGCCCAACCACCCCACCGACGATCCGGACGGCATCATGGCCTCCCTGCTGGAGGGCCTGACCTTCGGCGCGGGAGACGCGGTGCTGGGCCTCAACCCGGTGGACGACAGCGTGGAGAGCGTGCGGCGGGTGCTGGACCGGTTCCATGAAATCCGCACCCGGTGGGAGATCCCCACCCAGATCTGCGTCCTGGCCCACGTGACCACCCAGATGGACGCGGTGAAGCAGGGGGCACCCTGCGACCTTATCTTCCAGTCCATCGCCGGCAGCCAGAAGGGCAACGAGGCCTTCGGTCTGGACGGCAAGCTCATCGAGGAGGCCAGACAGCTGGTCCTCCGGGAGGGCACCGCCACCGGACCCAACGTGATGTACTTTGAGACCGGCCAGGGCTCCGAGCTCTCCTCCGAGGCCCACCACGGCGCCGACCAGGTGGTGATGGAGGCCCGGTGCTACGGCTTTGCCAAACGGTTCCAGCCCTTCCTGGTGAACACGGTGGTGGGCTTCATCGGCCCCGAATATCTGTATAATTCCAAGCAAGTTATACGGGCTGGATTGGAAGACCACTTTATGGGCAAGCTGACCGGCGTGCCCATGGGCTGCGATGCCTGCTACACCAACCACATGAAGGCCGACCAGAACGACATCGAGGACCTGGCCGTCCTCCTCACCGCCGCCGGATGCAACTACTTCATGGGCATTCCCCACGGCGACGACGTGATGCTCAACTACCAGACCACCGGCTTCCACGAGACCGCCGCCCTGCGTGAGCTCTTCGGCCTGACCGCTATCAAGCCCTTCCAGGACTGGCTGGAGAAGATGGGCTTTGTGCGGGACGGAAAACTGACCGAGCTGGCCGGGGACGGCTCCGTGCTGCTGGCGTGAAGGAGGGACAAGAATGAACGACAAGGAATTGCGCGCCCTCATTGAGCGCATGATCGCCGAGGTGGCCGGACAGGCCCCCACCCCTCAGGTGAAGGGGAGCGACTACCACCCCATGGAGCCCCAGGGCGTGACCCGTCCGGCGGCGGGGGGCATTGACCCTGCCGCCGCCATCCCGGATATCACCCAGACCGACCTGCGGCGTCAGTATCTGGTAAAAGAGCCCAGAAACGGGCGGGCATTTCTGGACCTGAAGCAGAAGACCCCCGCCCGCATCGGCCTGGGCCGGGCGGGCGCCCGGTACAAGACCGCCACCATGCTCCGTTTCCGGGCTGACCACGCGGCGGCTCAGGACTCCTGCTTCTCCATGGTGGACGAGGCGTTTGTGAAGAAGGGCGGCTTTGTGCCGGTACAGACTCTGTGCAAGGATAAGGACGAGTACCTGACCCGGCCCGACAAGGGCCGCCGGTTCGACGAGGCCAATCAGGCCGTCATCCGCCAGACGTTAGGACAGAAGCCCCGTGTGGCCCTGGTGGTGGGGGACGGCCTCAGCTCCGCCGCCATCGAGGCCAACGCCCTGGATTGCCTGGAGGCCATCAAGGGCGGCCTGAAGGCCTACGGGCTGGAGACTGGCCCGGCGCTGTTCGTCAAGTTCTGCCGGGTGGGTGCCTCCGACCACATCGGTGACCTGACCGGCGCGGAGGTGGTGTGCATGCTGGTGGGGGAGCGGCCTGGACTGGTGACCGCTGAGTCCATGTCCGCCTATATCACCTACCAGCCCCATATCGGCATCCCCGAGTCCAAGCGCACGGTGGTCTCCAACATCCACCGGCAGGGAACCACAGCGGTGGAGGCAGGCGCACACATCGCCGAACTGATTCACACCATGCTGGAGAAGCGGGCCTCCGGCATTGATTTGAAGCTGTAAGGGGGGCGGAACCATGATTGATGAGCTGATTCCTGTCAAGGTACTGGCCACCCACACCATCGCCAATGTCAGCGAGGGGCTGGCCAAACGGCTTTCCCTGCCCGACGGCCACCGCTCCATCGGCATCCTCACCACCGACTGCGACGACATGACCTACTGCGCCCTGGACGAGGCCACCAAGGCCGCCGCCGTGGAGGTGGTGTACGGCCGGAGTCTGTACGCGGGTGCGGGCAACGCCTCCACCAAGCTGGCCGGTGAGGTCATCGGTATTCTGGCCGGACCCAATCCGGCGGAGGTCCAGAGCGGTCTGCGGGCGGCGGTGGCCTTCCTCCAGGAGGGCGGCGGTTTCCGCTCCGCCAACGAGGACGGCTCGGTGGTCTATTTTGCCCACACCGTCTCCCGTACGGGTACCTACCTGTCCCAGACGGCGGGGGTGGCCGAGGGGGAGGCGCTGGCCTATCTCATCGCCCCGCCCCTGGAGGCGATGGTGGGGCTGGACGAGGCGCTGAAGGCGGCGGACGTGGAGCTGGTGACGCTCTATGAGCCGCCCAGCGAGACCAATTTCGGCGGCGGTCTGCTCACCGGTACCCAGAGCGCCTGCAACGCCGCCTGTGCGGCCTTTGCCGAGGCGGTAAAGGCGATTGCGGCCCGGCCCCGGGAAATTTAGGAGGGATTCCATGCAGCTGGATAAGGATTTACAGTCGGTCCAGGAGGTCCGGGACCTGATTAAGACGGCCAAGGAGGCCCAGCGGGCACTTGCCCGGATGGACCAGGCCCAGATTGACAAAATTGTGGCCGCCATCTCGGCGGCGGGTGCGGAGCACGCCGGGCGGCTGGCCGCCATGGCCGTGGAGGAGACCGGCTTCGGCAAAAAAGAGGACAAGGAGCTGAAAAACCGCTTCGCCGCCCTCACCCTCTACGAGGCCATTAAAAATCAGCGCACCATCGGCATCTTGGCCGAGGACAAGGAGAAGCGCATCATCGATATCGGCGTGCCCGTGGGCATCGTGGCCGGGCTGGTGCCCTCCACCAACCCCACCTCCACCGTCATCTACAAGGCCATGATCTGCCTCAAGGCGGGCAGCCCCATCATCTTCTCCCCCCACCCCAGCGCCCTGGGCTGTATCCGGGAGACGGTGGCAGTGGTCCGCCGGGCGGCGGAGGGGGCGGGGGCGCCCGTGGGGAGCATCTCCTGTATCTCCACCCCCACCATGGAGGCCACCAGCGCCCTGATGAAGCACCGGGATACCCGGCTCATCCTGGCCACCGGCGGCGGGGCTATGGTCAAGGCGGCCTATTCCTCGGGCACTCCGGCCATCGGTGTGGGCGCGGGCAACGGACCGGCCTATATCCACCGCACCGCCGACGTGCCTATGGCGGTGAAGCGGATTCTGGACTCCAAGACCTTTGACAACGGCACCATCTGCGCCAGTGAGCAGAGCATCGTGGTTACCAAGGAGATGGAGAGCGCGGTGACGGCGGAGCTGACACGTCAGGGGGCCTGCATCCTCAGCGACGGACAGCACAAGGCTCTCTCAAAGTGCATTCTCCGGCCCAACGGCACCATGAACCCGGCCATTGTGGGCAAGAGCGTGGAGCAGGTGGCGGCTCTGGCCGGACTGTCCGGCATCCCGGCGGGCACCCGGGTGCTGGTGGCCCGTGAGACCGGCGTGGGTCCCGGCTACCCCTACTCCAACGAGAAGCTGGGGCTGATTCTGGCCCTCTATGTGGAAAGCGACGAGGAGGCTGCCCTCCGCCGGTGCGTGGAGATTCTGGAGTGGGAGGGCGCGGGCCACACCTTCTCCATCCACGCCGAGGACGAGAATGTGGTCAAGAAGTTCGCCGCCGCTGTGCCGGCCAGCCGGGTGCTGGTGAATACGCCCTCCTCTCTGGGCGGCATCGGCGCCAGCACCTGCCTGTTCCCGGCCCTCACCCTGGGCTGCGGCGCGGTGGGCGGCTCCTCCAGCTCCAACAACATCGGCCCCCTGGACCTTATCAATATCAAGCGGGTGGCCTGGGGCGTCAAAGAGTTGGAGGAGCTGCGGGGCGGCCCTGCCTGCCGCACGGGAAACCGTGGGACGGTTGACGCCGCCGCCATGGACGAGCTGGTGCGCCTGATCATGAGGAGGCTGAACGTATGAGTGAGGTCAATGCCGACGGCGTGCTGCTCAACCCTCAGGAGCACCTCTTGCAGGAGGTGCAGAACCTGACCAACAGCCTGATGGCGGCCAAGCCCGCCGGAGCCGAGGGAGAGGAGGCCATGGAGCAGCAGGTGACCGCTCTCAACGGCGAACCGGCCGGAACCGTGGGCGGCGCGCCCCATATGCCCGTCAAGGCTGTGGAAGAAATAGAGGAAAAGAAGCCCCGCAGAAAGCGGGGACGTGCTGCCCGGACAGAGGAAAAGGAGACTTCAGTTTCCACCATGGGCCGGGCAGATGTGGAAAAAACACCCGAGGGACAGAACATGCCCCAGGGTGGGAATCATACAAAAGGCCCCGTTTCCGGGGCGCACAACGGAAAAGGAGACAGGAAAATGGCTAACACAAATGCACTTGGTATGGTGGAGACCCGCGGCCTGGTGGCCGCCATTGAGGCGGCGGACGCCATGGTGAAGGCGGCAAACGTCCAGCTGGTGGGCAAGGAGCAGGTGGGCGGCGGCCTGGTGACCGTGATGGTCCGGGGCGACGTGGGGGCCGTCAAGGCGGCCACCGACGCCGGCGCCGCGGCGGCGGAGAAGGTGGGCGAGCTGGTGAGCGTCCACGTCATCCCCCGCCCCCACGCTGAGGTGGACTTCGTCCTGCCCCACGGCAAGGGCGAGTACGACGGGCAGTAAGCCGTGGCGCTGCTGACCGAGGAGGACGTGCGCCGCATGTCCGGCGGCGGCACCCGGGGTCCGGTGGTGGTCCGGGCGGGGGAGGTTCTCACCCCTGCCGCCCGGGACTGGCTGAGAGAGAAGGGGGTGGAGGTGGTCTATCCCCAGGGGCAGACCGAGGGCGGCGAGCGGCCCTCGGCCCGGTACCGCACCATATCCGGGGCGGTGCTGTCGGAGAAGCCGGAGCACATGACCCACCTGAAGGGCAATATCCTGGTGGACAAGGACCATCCCCGCATCGCCTTCCGGGGCTGCATCGACAGCCTGGAGGCGGAGATTCTCTTAGCTCAGCAGACCTGCGCCGGGGCGGGGTATCCCACCCTGGCACAGGAGCTGGAGGAGGTGCTGGCCTTTGTGCGGCGGTTCATCCGCTTCGACGTGCTGGACGAGCCGGTGGGGGAGATTGAGCTGTGCGGGTATGGCCCGGCAGAGCTGCGGGAGTACTCCCACTACCCGGAGAAGCACCTGGGCCAGCCCCACTTCATGCCCCACTACACCGACTCTCCCGCCATTCTGGCGGTGAACAAGGTGCGCACCGTGGTGCGGCGCACCGAGCTGGCGGCCTATGCCGCCTTCCGGGACGCCGACGGCGGTGTGAAGCGGCCGGACATGATTCTGGGGCTCAACCGCCTGTCCTCCCTGATGTGGATCATGATGATCAAGCTCAAGGCGGGGAAATACCCCCGGGAGGTGAAGTAAATGGAACACACAGCGCTGGAACGGCTGGCGGAGGCGGTGGTGGAGCGGCTGACCGTGCCTCTGGAGGCCAGCGGGCGGCATGTCCACCTGTGCCGGGCTCATGTGGAGGCCCTGTTCGGACCGGGCCACCAGCTGGAGAAGGTGCGGGATCTGTCCCAGCCGGGGCAGTTTGTCTGTGCCGAGCGGGTGACCCTTGTGGGCCCCAAGGGCCAGCTGGGCAACGTGGTGGTGCTGGGCCCCGAGCGGCCTGAGAGCCAGGTGGAGGTCTCCCTCACCGACGGAGTATCCCTGGGTATTGCGCCGCCGGTGCGCATCTCGGGGGACATAGCCGGAACGCCGGGTATTGTCCTCCGGGGACCGGCGGGTGAGATCACCCTGAAGCAGGGGGTCATCGCCGCCAAGCGGCACATCCACATGACCCCGGAGGACGCCAGACGGTGGGGCCTGTCCGACAAACAGGATATCCGGCTGCGCACCCTCACCAGCCGTCCGGTTACCTTTGAGGCGGTGGAGGTGCGCATTTCCCCCAAATTCTCCACAGCCGTTCACCTGGACTACGACGAGGCCAACGCCTGCGGCTTCCGCAAGGGGGACCGGGCCATCCCCGTGACAGGGGGAGAGGGCCTGTGACGCTGGAGGAGCGGGGCGGAGACCTGATCATCACCCATCTTCCCATCGAGCAGATGGCCCTTCTCTCCCTGGGCGTGGCCCTGACGGAGGAGGAACGGACGGTTCTTCTGGCTCTGCTGGAGGGGCAGCGGGTCTATCTGGCCGACGGGGCCCTGGAGTACAAGCAATACGCCCGTACCGCCGAGCGGGGGATCTACGTCCGCTTTACCGCCATGGAACGGGAGCTGCGGGAGCTGGGCATCCGGAGAGGAGGGGGCGGCCGTGCTGCTGGGTACGGTAGAGGGTAATATCTGGTCCACCAAGAAGTCCCCCGGCCTCTTCGGTAAGTCCTTTCTCACCGTCCGGGTGGGGGGAGAGCTCCTCATCTGCGCCGACTGCGTGGGCGCGGGGGAGGGAGAACGGGTGCTGGTGGCCACAGGCGGCGCGGCCCGTGTGGCCGCCGGGAAGGACGTCCCGGTGGACGCTGCCGTGGTGGGCATCGTGGACCAGACCTAGCCCTGAGAGAACAGGAAAGGGGCAATGAATTTGTCCATCAACGAGATTATCATCTATCTAATGGTCCTCTTCATGGTCCTGGGCGCGGTGGACCGGATTCTGGGCAACCGCTTCGGCCTGGGGGAGAAGTTTGAAGAGGGTATCATGAATATGGGCGCCCTGGCGCTGTCCATGATCGGCATCATCTGCTTGGCGCCGGTTCTGGCCGATGTACTGCGGCCGGTGGTGGTGCCGGTGTACCAGTTCCTGGGGGCAGACCCGGCCATGTTCGTGGGCACCATTCTGGCCAACGACATGGGCGGCGCGCCCCTGGCCAAGGAGCTGGCGCTGACGGAAGAGGCGGGGCAGTTTGGCGGCCTCATCGTGGGCGCCATGCTGGGGCCCACCATTGTGTTCACCATTCCTGTGGGCCTGGGCATCATCCAAAAGGAGGACCGGCCGGCTCTGGCCTCCGGCGTGCTGGCGGGCGTGGTCACCATCCCTCTTGGCTCCCTGGTGGGCGGCCTGGTGGCCGGGTTTAGCATCGGCATGGTGCTGCGCAACCTGATCCCCATCGTGCTCATCGCCGTGCTCATCGCCATCGGCCTGTGGAAGATTCCAAACGGCATGGTGAAGGGCTTTCAGGTGTTCGGCAGGGCGGTGGTGGTCATCATCACCGTGGGCCTGGCCATCGCCATTGTCCAGAAGCTGACCCCCATCACCATTCTGCCCGGCCTCACCCCCATTGAGGAGGGCTTCACCGTAGTGGGCGACATCGCCGTGGTGCTGGCGGGAGCGTTCCCGCTGGTGTACGTCATCACCAAGGTGTTCCGCAAGCCCCTGATGAAGCTGGGCCACCTGCTGGGCATGAACGACATCGCCGCCGCCGGAATGGTGGCCACCCTGGCCAACAACATCCCCATGTTCGGCATGATGAAGGACATGGATCACCGGGGCAAGGTCATCAACGTGGCCTTTGCTGTGTCGGCGGCCTTTGTGTTCGGCGACCACCTGGGCTTTACCGCAGGCTTTGACTCGTCCATGATTTTCCCCATGATTGTGGGCAAGCTGGTGGGCGGTGTGTCCGCCGTGGCGGTGGCCATGCTGCTGACCAGAAAGGAGGCAAGCCGTGGATAAGCAGGCACTGGAGGCCCTGGTGCGCCAGGTGCTGCTGGAGAAGCTGGGGGAAGTCCCCGGGGAGATGGTAAAAAAGGTTCCGGTGCCCCAGCTGAAGGTGACGGAGGAGCACCGGATGGACACCGGCCGGACGGGTGACAGGGTCTACACCCGGGACCTGTTCGCCCTTGACGAGAGTCCCCGGCTGGGTGCGGGCATCATGGAGATGACCGACACCACCTTCCCCTGGACGCTGAACTACGACGAGATGGACTATGTGATTGAGGGACGGCTGGACATCCAGACCGACCGGGGTACCGTATCCGCCGGACCTGGTGAGATCATCTATATCCCAAAGGGAAGCTCCATCCGGTTCTCGGTGACGGGGCACGCCCGGTTCCTCTATTTCGTCTATCCGGCGGACTGGCAGAGCCAGAAATGATAAAAAGCAGGTGGAAAGCAACACTTTCCACCTGCTTTTTTGATGTTTTGCAGAAATATTATGCGCCGTACTCACCCAGCAGAGCCAGCAGACGCCGGGCAAATTCAGGCCGGTCCACATCCAGCACCAGGTCCATATTGGGGGTACGCTTGGCGTCGCTGAAGGCGTCGGTGACTGTCTTGCCCCGGGTGTGGACGCCGGAGCGCTCCACGCCCACCCAGCAGTGGACAGAGGTAAAGATGCTGGGGTCAATGGCGTACATCATGGCACAGGGGTCGTACATGGGCGCGCCGGTGACCCCCGGCAGGGCCCAGGACAGCTCCAGGCGGCTGAGGGCGGCGGAGAACGCGGCCTGCACGGTGCCCATGGCCTCCAGCGCCGCAATATCCTCCTCCACCAGGCTGGCCTGGTAGCACACATCCAGGCCGCACAGGGCGATGGGCATGCCGGACCGGAACACCATCTCGGCGGCCTCCGGGTCGGCGTAGATATTGAACTCAGCGGCGGGCGTGGCGTTGCCGAAGCAGGCGCCGCCGCCCATGACAGTCAGCTTTTTGATGTATTTGGGCAGGTCGGGATACTTGGCCAGGGCAATGGCCAGGTTGGTCAGGGGACCGGTGGCGATGAGCTCCAGTTCTCCATCCAGGGCCTTTGCCTCCCGCCAGATCACGTCCCAGGCCTTCTCCTCACGGAGCGCGGACTTGGGCTCGGGCATGGGCCAGCCCATAAGACCGTCCGCACCGTGGACATCCGCCGCGTCTCTCACCTCACCGGAGAGAGGCCGGTCCGCACCGGGGTAGACCGGGATGTCCTCCCGTCCGCCCAGCGCCAGGATTTTCAGCGCGTTGGGGGCGGTGTGGCACAGGGGCACGTTGCCCGCCACAGGGGTGATGGCCCTGATGTCCAGCTCGGGAGCGCGGAAGGCAGCCAGCAGCGCCATGGCGTCGTCAATTCCCGGGTCGCAGTCGATGATAACGGGTCGCTTGTTCATGCCTGTCCCTCCCCATATGCTTTCACGGCCTCCACCAGCAAATCGGCAAAGCCGTCCCGGTCCACGCCCATGATAACCCGGGCGTTGGGGGCGGCGGAGGTGAGGTGGTGCCGGTCGCCCACCGTTGCGCCCCGGGTGTAGTCTCCGGCTACCTCGATATCCACATGCATCTCCTCCACGGTGAACAGCTGGGGAGCCACCAGAGCGGCCACCGCCACCGCGTCGTGAACGGGGGCGCCGGCGTAGCCCTTCTCCCGGTGGAAGCGGTAGAAGAACTCCAGCCACTCGGCCACAATACGGGCCACCGGGTTGCCTACGGCCCGAATCCGCTCAAAGTCCTCGGGGAAGATGAGGGCCTTTTCGGTCACGTCCAGCCCCGCCATGGTGATGGGCACACCGGAGCGGAACACAATGTCGGCGGCCTCCGGGTCCACCAGAATGTTGAACTCAGCGGCAGGGGTCCAGTTGCCGTGGGCAATGCCGCCGCCCATAAGGGAGATGCCGCCGATCTTCTCCTTCAGCTCCGGGTGGGAGAGAAGCAGGGAGGCCACGTTGGTCAGAGGGCCGGTGGGCACCAGGTACACCGGCTCCTTGCTCTCGGAGAGCACCTTTGCCATCAGCTCGGCAGCCGAGCAGGGCAGGGGTTCCCGGTCGGGCTCGGGCAGGACGGGGCCGTCCAGACCCGACTCGCCGTGGACGCTGGGGGCCACCATGGGCTCAGCCACCAAAGGACCGGGCCGGCCCTTGGCCATGGGCGCGTCAATGCCCAGCAGGGTCATAACCCGCAGGGCGTTGTAGGTGGTCTTTTCAATGGTCTGGTTGCCGCAGACCGAGGTGATGCCCCGGATATCCAGGGCAGGAGACGCCTTGGCCAGCATCCAGGCCATGGCGTCGTCATGACCCGGGTCGCCGTCCAGCAGGACGGGAATCCGGGCGGGAAGATCCCAGTGGATTGACATAATGTTCCTCCTTAGAAGCCGTAAGACTGGCACAGGGCGCTGAGCTCAGCCGCTTTTTTCCCGGTGGGGAAGGCTGCGGCCTCCTCCGGCGTGCGCCCTTCCATCAGCACAAGATGCACGCCGAGCCGCTTGATGCGCTTGCCCAGAATGGCTCTGGCCTTGTTCTCCTCGGCGATCATGGTCAGGTAGAGGGTGGTGAAGAGCCTGTCCGCCCGGACGTCATCCCCGGGGGCTGAGCCATAGGCGGCGGAGAGCCGGGTGATGAGGTCCAGAACCTGGTCGCTGGGCAGCAGGTCACCCCGGGGCGGCTTGACGCCCATGGCGTCGTAGACAGCGACAAAGTCGGCCATGACCTTGTCCGTACCGTACCGCTGGGCCAGCTCCAGCAGACGGGCAAAGCAGCCTGCGTCGGTGGGACGGCGGGTCCAGACAAAGACCCGCTCCTGAACGCACCAGCGGTCAAACTTCCCCTCGATAAAGCCGATGCTGGTGCCGCCGGGGAAGGATTTCACTACCTCAAAGGCCATAGGCGCCCTCCTCTCTGTGAGGTAAGTATAGCAAAAGAGGGCGGGGGGTATCAAGGGCTTTGTTCCATGGCACAGAGTAGCGCCAAGTCCGGGACAGGTCAAATAGAGGTCTATGGCAGGCAACAGAATAAAACGGGAGAGTACAAAAAGTAATTCTGGAGAATAAAAATACGAAATACAATCAAAAAATCCCCGCTGGCAATACGCCGGCGGGGATTTCTGATGTATGAAGGAGCGCTCAACCCTTGAGCAGGTCCAGATTGCAGTCCTTGACGGAGCTCTTCCGGATGGCGGAGCGGAGGGGCAGCACAGCGGAGGGGCTCACGCTCAACTCGTCAATGCCCATGGCCAGGAAGGTGGGCAGCAGCTCCAGGTCGGCGCCCAGCTCGCCGCAGATGCCGATCCAGATGCCCGCCTTGTGGGCGGCGTCGGTGGCCGCCTTCAGGGCACGCAGCACGGCGGGGTGGTGGGGGTCAAAGAATCTGCCCAGGTCGTTGCACTGGCGGTCGCAGGCCAGGGTGTACTGGGTCAGGTCGTTGGTGCCCACGGAGAAGAAGTCCACCAGCTCTGCCAGCTCCTCAGCCATGAACACCGCCGCCGGGGTCTCGATCATGATGCCCAGCTCGGTGTCCGGGTTGAAGGGGATGCCCTCGGCCTTCAGCTCGTCCATCACCTGCTGACAGGCGCGGCGGCACTCCTGGACCTCCCACACGCTGGTGATCATGGGGAACATGATGGCCACCTTGCCGTAGGCGCTGGCCCGGTAGAGGGCGCGCAGCTGGGTGCGGAACACCTCAGGCCGGTTGAGGCAGATGCGGATGGCCCGCAGGCCCATGGCCGGGTTCTCCTCCTTGTTGAGGTGGAAGTAGTCCACCTGCTTGTCGGCGCCGATGTCCAGGGTGCGGATGACCACCCGCTTGCCCTTCATGGCCTCGGCCACCTGCTTGTAGGCCCGGAACTGGGCCTCCTCGGTGGGATAGTCCTCGGTGGCCAGATAGAGGAACTCGGAGCGGAACAGGCCCACGCCCTGGCCGTCGTTGGCCAGCACTGCGGGCACGTCCTCGGGAGAGCCGATGTTGCAGTAGACCATCATCTCCCGGCCGTCCAGAGTGACGTCCTTCTGGCCCACCATGCTGCGCATCAGCTCACGCATCTCGGCCTGCTTCTGCTGACGGGCCTCCAGACCGGTCAGAGTCTCCTGGTCGGGGTCAAAGACCAGCTGGCCGGTCTCGCCCACAATGTAGGCCTCCTGGCCGTCCAGCTCCTCGCTCAGGGCGCCGCCCAGGCCGCACACGGCGGGGATGCCCATGGTACGGGCCAGAATGGCGGTGTGGCTGTTGCCGGAGCCGCCCTGGGTGGCGATGGCCAGAATCTTGCTCTTGTCCAGCTGGATGGTCTCGGAGGGGGCCAGGTCGTCGGCGGCCAGAATGACCGGAACCTCAGAGTTGATGCCGCCCTCGGCCACGCCGGTGAGGATGTTCAGCAGCCGCCCGGTCACGTCCCGCACGTCGGCCGCACGGGCCTGCATGTAGGGGTCATCCATAGCGGCCAGCATGGCGGCAAACTGCTCACCGGCCTGCTGGGCGGCGTACTCAGCGGTGTATCCCTCATCCAGCTGCTCGTCCATGGCGCCGGTGAAGTCCTCGTCCTCCAGGAACATGGCGTGGGTCTCAAACAGAATGGCGGCGTCGTCACCGGCCTGGGCTCTGGCCTTCTCCGCCATGGCCTCCAGCTGCTCCATGGCCTGGGCTCTGGCGGCCTCCAGCCGCGCGTGCTCCGCAGCCGGGTCCTGGGCCATCTGCTGCTCCACCACAGCGCTGACCCGGTGATAGAAGTAGAGGGTGCCCTTCTCAATGCCCTTGGACACGCCCTGACCCTGTAAAATCTTCATGTACTAGCTCCCCTTTCCGTGAAAACCAAACCGCCCGCCGCCCCGGTGGGACGGCGGGCGGAACGCTGTGCTTACAGATTGCTCTTGAAGAACTGCTCCATGGCGGCGATGGCGGCGTCCTCAGAGGCGCCCTCGGCGGTCACGGTGACGGAGTCGCCGGTCTTGACGCCCAGGCCCATCAGCTTCATCAGCTGGGTGCCCTTCACGGTCTTGTCGCCCTTGGTGAGGGTGATCTCGGTGTCGGCGAACTCCTTGGCGGCCTTGACCAGCAGGCCGGCGGGACGGGCGTGGATGCCCAGGGGATCCTGAATCACATAGGTAAAGCTCTTCATAATAGCAAGACTCCTTTATAAATTAGATTTTATTGCTTCAGAGTGGCGGGCTGTGTCCGTCCCTCCGTGTCAAAAACGCGCTGAACGTGCATGGCCAGATAGCCGATCTCCGCCTCATCCACCGGGCTGCCCAGGGTGTGCTCCAGCTGGCGGCAGATCTCCTCCGAGATGTTGAAGGCACGGGGGCAGGACGCCCGCATGATGTGGTTGACGTCCATGCTCAGCCGCTCACCCTTCAGCAGCCGGGCGGCCATATACTTGATGTGGCTCATGAGCCGGTTGTAGGACAGGGAGTTGACGTCCAGAATGACCCCGGTGGCCTGCTGCACCAGGTCCACGCACTCCCGGATGATGCCCGCCGTCCGCATGGCCTGGGAGACCTGCATGGACTCCAGGGAGGAGTGGACGTGAAGGGCGATGTAGCCCAGCTCGTCGTCGCTGAACCGGAGGCCGGTCTGTTCCCGAATCAGCTCCCCGCCCCGGCAGGCCACCTGAAACTCCTGAGGGAAGAGGGCCTTGATGTCCGGAGTCAGGGGGTTGCCGATGGGGGCGTTTTTCTGGATGCGCTGGGCGGCAAAGGCGATGTGGTCGGCCATGGGGATGAGAATGCTGGTGTCCACCTGGCCGAAGGTATTCTTGGCGTCCAGAATGATGGCGTTTGCGATATTCAGATAGAGCGGATCGATGCGTTTGACCAGATCCCTGGGGTTGCCCCGGTCGCACTTCTGGGAGAGCTGATACACCGTGGCGTCGGGAGGAAATTCCACCCGCTCACCCGGCTTGCGGCCGAAGCCCACGCCCTTGCCCATCACCAGGTTTTCCAGGTTGTCCTCCTGATTGAGGGCCAGAACCGTATTATGGTTGAGAATTTTTGTGATCCGGTACACACGCTCACGCTCCTATACAGATAACGCGCTTGTTTGTCAGGACTCGTAGATATCCAGGGCCAGCAGGTCCTCGCCGGGCTTCACATGTCCGGCCTTCAGAAGCCGCAGCTCCTGGTTGTCCTCCATGGAGGTGAAGAGCACCGGGGAGGACACGGAGGCGGCGTTCTCCCGGATGAAGTCCAGGTCGAACTCCAGCAGGCGGTCGCCCTTCTTCACCTGGTCGCCCTCCTGAACCAGGGCGTGGAAGCCCTCGCCCTTGAGGGCTACGGTATTGATGCCCACGTGGATGAGCATTTCCACGCCGTCTTCCAGCTCCAGGCCGATGGCGTGGTTGGTGTCAAAGACAAAGCTGATGGTGGCGTCGCAGGGGGCGGTGACCACGCCCTCGCAGGGGATGACGGTGGCACCGTCGCCCATCATCTTCTCGGCAAAGGCCGGGTCGGGAGAAGCGGTGACGGGGGCGGACTCACCGTGGAAGGGGCTGCCGATGACGATGGTCTTGACCAGCGCACCGTGGGTGTGGGCCTCCGGGGCGGAGGCCTCAGCGGGAGCGGCCTCCACGGCGGGAGCGGCCTGCTGGGCCGCGCCGCTGCGCAGGTAGTCTTCCAGATTGGCCTTGATGATATTCACCTGGGGACCGTACACCACCTGCACGCCCTGACCCTTCTGGATCACGCCGTGGGCGCCGGTGGACTTCAGGATGGTCTGATCCACCTTGCTGCTGTCGATGACGGTGCAGCGCAGACGGGTGGCGCAGCAGTCCACATCCTTGATGTTGGCCGCGCCGCCCAGGCCCTGGGCGATGGAGGCGGACACCTGGTCGCCGCTGTCAGCGCTCTCGCCGGCCTTGCGGGCGTTGTAGTCGGCCTTGGTGTACAGCTTGGTCTCCTGGTCGCCCTCCTCACGGCCGGGGGTCTTGAAGTTGAACTTCTTGATGAGGAAGGAGAAGAGGAAGTAGTAAACCAGGAAGAAGACAATGCCCAGGGGGATGATCAGCAGCCAGCTGGTCTTTTCGTTGCCCTGCAGGATGCCGAAGAGGGCCAGGTCGATGAAGCCGCCGGAGAAGGTGAGGCCCACGGTGATGTTGAGGATGTGGCACAGCATGTAGGCCAGACCGGCGAAGACGGAGCTGATGATGAACAGCACAGGGGCCACGAACAGGAAGGAGAACTCCAGAGGCTCGGTGATGCCGGTGAGGATGGAGGTGAGGGCGGCGGAGAGGAGCAGGCCGCCCACCTGCTTTTTCCGCTCCGGCTTGGCGCAGCGGTACATGGCCAGAGCGGCTCCGGGGAAGCCGAAGATGTAGAGGACGAACTCACCGGTGAAGCACCAGGTGCCGGCGGTGGAGAAGTGGGTGACAGTGGGATCGGCCAGCTGGGCGAAGAAGATGTTCTGGGCGCCGGCCACCACGGTGCCCGCCACCTCCATGGTGCCGCCCACGGCGGTCTGCCAGAAGGGCAGGTAGAACACGTGGTGCAGGCCGAAGGGGATGAGCAGCCGCTTGATCATGCCGAACAGGAAGGTGCCGAAGTAGCCGGAGCTGTAAACCAGCACGCCCAGGGCGTTGATGCCCTCCTGAATGGGCTGCCAGACAAAGAACATGAGGATGCCCACCAGGGCGAAGACCAGGGTGCTGATGATAGGCACGAACCGGGTGCCGCCGAAGAAGGAGAGCACCTGGGGCAGCTGAACCTTATAGAACCGGTTGTGGAGCGCGGCCACGCCCAGACCCACGATGATGCCGCCGAAGGCGCCCATCTGCAGGGAGGTGATGCCCAGCACCGAGGTGGTGGAGCCCTCCAGCAGGTTTTCCACGCCGCCGGTCAGGGTGATCATGGCGGAGATGGCCGAGTGCATCACCAGGAAGGAGACGGCGGCGGCCAGAGCGGCAACCTCTTTCTCCTGACGGGCCATACCGATAGCCACGCCGATGGCGAAGATAAGGGGCAGGTTATCAAAGATAACGCCGCCGCACTTGCTCAGAACCGAGAAGATGAAGTAGGGGACGGTGCCAGGGCCCATAACGCCCAGCAGATTGTAGGTGGCCAGGGTGGTTTCGTTGGTGAACGAGCTGCCCAGACCCAGCAGCAGACCTGCCACCGGCAGGATGGCGATGGGGAGCATAAAGGACCTGCCCACCCGCTGCAGTACGCCGAAGAATTTTTCCCTCATTGTGTGTTACCTCCTAATCACATTGTAGGTTTGTGATTCGGTTCCTGCCGGCCGCTCTACGCGAAAAAAGCACTAACCGACAACTATTACATATCACGTTAACATGCATGCAATAGTATAAGGTTAGTGCCTGTCACCAGTAACACACCTATATGGAACTTAGCTTGGCCAAAGCGTAGCATAGAGCCTGAAAAATGTCAATCTCTCTGGGAGTTTTTCAACTTAATATACAAAAACAGAGGAGTTAACTTGTTTAAAACGCGAAGTAGAGACGCCGTGCGCCCTTCCTGTCCGGAGAGGGCGCACGGCGAAAGCATTTATCCGAAGATGGAGAACTTGACGATGAGGCCGGAGAACACGATGGACACGGTGGAGCAGAGCTTGATGAGGATGTTGAGGGAGGGGCCGGAGGTGTCCTTGAAGGGGTCGCCCACGGTATCGCCGATGACGGCGGCCTTGTGGCAGTCGGAGCCCTTGCCGCCGTGGGTACCGCCCTCGATGTACTTCTTGGCGTTGTCCCAGGCGCCGCCGGCGTTGGACATGAACACGGCCACCACGAAGCCGGTGACGGTGACGCCGCCCAGCAGGCCCACAACGGCCTCAGCGCCCAGAATCAGGCCGGTGATGACGGGCACCACGATGGCCAGCAGGGAGGGAGCGACCATCTCGTGCAGAGCGCCACGGGTGCACAGGTCCACGCAGGAGGCGTAGTCGGGGTCGGCCTTGCCCTCCATGATACCGGCGATCTCCTTGAACTGGCGGCGGACCTCCACCACGATGGACTGGGCGGCACGCTGCACGCCGCTCATGGTGAGGGCGGCAAAGACGAAGGTCAGCATGGCGCCGACAAAGATGCCCACCAGCACGGCGGGGTTGGTGAGGGACAGGTCCAGCACACGGCCGTTGCCCAGGGTGGACAGCTTGGCATTGACCACGTCCACATAGCTGACCAGCAGGGCCAGCGCGGTGAGGGCGGCGGAGCCGATGGCGAAGCCCTTGCCGGTGGCGGCGGTGGTGTTGCCCAGGGAGTCCAGAGCGTCGGTACGGGTGCGGACCTCAGCGCCCAGGCCGCTCATCTCGGCGATGCCGCCGGCGTTGTCGGCCACGGGGCCGTAGGCGTCGGTGGCCAGGGTGATGCCCAGGGTGGACAGCATGCCCACAGCGGCGATGCCGATGCCGTACAGGCCCTTGGAGAAGAGGGCAGCGTAGTCAGGGCTGTTGGTGGACAGGGTGCCGCCGGAGGCCAGGAAGGCCACGATAACGGCGATGGAGATGATGATGATGGGGGCGGCGGTGGACACCATGCCCAGGGAGATGCCGCCGATGATGGTGGTGGCGGCGCCGGTCTCGGTGGAGTTGGCCAGGTTCTGAGTGGGCTTGTAGGTGTCAGAGGTGTAGTACTCGGTGAAGTAGCCGATGGCGCAGCCGCCTACCAGACCGGCCAGGATGGCGATGTAGGGGCCCCAGGAGCCCATGAGCCAGTAAGTGAGGGGGGCGGCCACAACGGCGGCCAGGATGGCGGCGGTGTAAGTGCCCTTGCGGAGGGTGGCCAGCAGGGAGCGCTGGTCGGCGTTCTCCTTGGTGCGGATGAGGAAGGAGCCGATGACCGAGCACACCACGCCAACCACGGCAACCAGCAGAGGCAGCAGCATGGCGTTCCAGGTCAGGTCGCTGCCGGCGTAGGCGGCGGCGCCCAGGGCAAAGGTGGCCAGGATGGAGCCGACGTAGGACTCATACAGGTCGGCGCCCATGCCGGCCACGTCGCCCACGTTGTCGCCCACGTTGTCGGCGATGGTGGCAGGGTTGCGGGGGTCATCCTCGGGGATGCCGGCCTCAACCTTGCCCACCAGGTCGGCGCCCACGTCGGCGGCCTTGGTGAAGATGCCGCCGCCCACACGGGCGAACAGGGCCATGAAGGAGGCGCCCATGCCGAACATGACCATGGTGGAGGCGATCTGAGCGGCCTCGAAGTGGGCGATGTACTTGAGAATGTGGAACCAGACGGAGATATCAAACAGGCCCAGGCCCACCACGGTGAAGCCCATAACCGCGCCGGAGGAGAAGGCCACGTTCAGACCACGGTTCAGGCTCTCGTGGGCGGCGTTGGCGGTACGGGCATTGGAGCTGGTGGCGATCTTCATGCCGATGAAGCCGGCCAGGGCGGAGTAGATACCGCCGGTGAGGAAGGCAAAGGGGATGAACCAGTTGTCCAGCAGATGGGTCGCAGCCAGGACCAGCAAGATGACAAATACCACGGCGAAAATCTTGGCCACGGTGGTGTACTGCCGCTTCAGGTAGGCGTTGGCGCCCTTGCGGATGGAGGCGGCGATCTTCTTCATCAGATCGGTGCCTTCGGAGAAGCGAAGCACCTTTCGAGCCTGGAAGACTGCAAAGAGCAGCGCGATGGCGGCGCCCAGCAGGCCCAGCCAGAAGAGATTCTGTACGTCCAAATTTCCCACTCCTTTACATATTGGGAAGGTCAAAGAAAAAATAATGTTTTGCTTAAGCGAGTTTCAACATCCTTTGGTCTGACCTTCCGTTTGCTAATGACACATTAATCTTACCATAAACACTCCAATTTGCAAGGCGTTATTTACAAAAAGTAAGGGGCGTAAAAATGCTTTCGATAAAATCAATAAAATTATAAGGTTAGCAAATGAAATTTATGACGAATCTGACGAAACAAAACTTATGTAGACCCAAAACACTTAAAAAGGGAAAAAAGCGAATTCGTCGCAATGCGAAAGAAAAAATTTTAAGGGGAAATGGGCAAAAACTGTTGGAACTGACGAGTTCGATAAAAATTTGACAAAAAGCGGCCGTAAAAAAAGGGAAAGGGGACTTTTTGTGCGGAAAAGCTTTCTAAATTGGCAGTTTGCAAAGTATAGCGGCAAAAAACAGTACTTGCACGGTGGAGAGGTGCGTGATATGATTTTCTCAAATTAGCACGAAAGTACTAAAATGAAAGGAGCATTCTGCCACGAATAAGAAATGGATTTCTGCCTGTGCCGCCGCCGCGCTGCTGGTGAGCACAGCGGCCTGCAGCGCGCCTGAGACGGAAGAGAGCGCCCAGCCCTCCGTCAGCGCTTCCGCCACCCAGAGCGAGACCCTGACCGGTCAGGGCCAGGGCTTCGGCGGTGTCATCACCGCCACCCTGACGGTGGAGGACGGCGTCATCACTGCCGTCAGCTTTGACGCCCCCGACGAGACCGCCGAGATCGGCGGCGCCGCTCTGGAGGAGCTGGCGGAGCAGGTGGTGACCGCCAACGGCGCTGAGATTGACGGCGTGTCCGGCGCCACCTACACCAGCGACGGCTGCCGTGCCGCCGTGCTCAACGCCCTGGACCCGGAGGCCAACCCCTTTGAGGCCGACGGCGGCGACGAGGGCGGGGAGACTGCCTCCTATCCCACCGGCGCCGAGCCTGTGGAGATCCCCAGCGACCGCAAGATTGTCAGCGCCACTACCTACGGCATCTACACCAAGGACGTGACCTCCGCTCAGGACTGCGTCATCAAGGCCACCCTCTACTGGGATCTGGACAATAACCAGGCCTATGCGGTGCAGTTCTACGAGCCCATGCTGCCCTGGGACGACAACGGCGCCGCCGGCGGCTGGGGCAACATGACCGACGAGGCGGTGATCTCCGCCCTGGGTGAGGATGGCCTCATTACCTTCACCGCCGGGGAGACCGAGTGCAACTTTGCAAAGTACATCCAGATCGGCGATGTGGTGTGGACCGGCGAGCTGGGCAGCGACCCCGCCTGTGAGGTGGCCGTGGTCTACTCCGCCGATATTGACGGCCAGACCGTGAAGATGAACGACTATGTGGCCACCGAAGCGGGAGGCAAGTGGTATGTGGACGCCTCTGCCCAGCCCGCCTACATCCTCAAGAGCGCCCAGAGCGTCACCAGCGCCGACGACGAGAACGTGGCCATGACCTGCCAGATTGAGGCCAAGGAGACCAACGGCCACGGCACGGACTTCTGGCCCAGCCCCATCACCTTCCCCGGCAACATGCAGGCCATCAAGGACTTTGTGCTGGAGAACGGCTTTGACTACGACTACTACGCCGACGGCGGCATGACCCAGAACGACGAGGGCTACTGGCAGACCCCCGACGCCGTCTCCGGCGCCACCCTGGCCGAGACGCCCACCTATCTGGACATGCTCAAGACCCTCTATGAGCGCATTCAGAACGGCGAATACGTGGAAGAGAACTGAAACAGAACATAATAAAAGGAGAGGCCCGCAATGTTGCGGGCCTCTCCTTTTATTTTTTAAGGGTTCAGTCCTCCGTCCGCTGTGTGAGAGCGGCATAGGCCGCCTGACCGGCAGGGGTCAGATAGGGCATGAGCACCGCCCACTGGGTCTCCATCATCTCCGAAACCGAGATAAAATAGGAGTCGGGCCAGGTGGCGTTGTGCTGGGCCCAGCCGGTGTGGCTGAGCATGAGCAGGCGGGTCACCTGCTCCAGACGGCTGCCGCTCAGCGCCGGGACAAACAGTCCCAGCTCGGTGCAGCCGGCGATGGTGTCCCGCAGGACGGCCAGCAGCGCCTCCACGCTGGCGGCGTGGCGGTCCTGAAGGCGGGGGACGGAGCTGTACAGCGCCGGGTCGTTGAAATAGAAGGGGGTCTCAAAAAAGGACTCCAGCATCCGCTCCAGCAGGCGGTTGAGCCCGGACAGACCGGGTTCGGGCGCAGCGGGCATGGTGCCCAGTTCGGCGTCCATAATGGCCTCCATCAGCAGCTCCTTGTGGGGGTAGTGATAGGTCAGATTGCCCACGCTGATGCCCAGCGCATCGGCAATATTGCGCATGGAGACCGCCCGGTATCCCCGCTCATTGAAGAGGTCACGGGCAGTATTCCGGATAAGCTCCTTGGTGGTTTTCATGTCGGTTGATTCCTCCGTGGAAGAGAGCGGCAAGGCTCAGGAGCGGCTCCAAGCCCGCTTGCTGAAGAGGACCAGGATGGGGAGCAGCTCCAGCCGGCCCACAATCATGCACAGGGTGAGCACCAGCTTGGACAGCAGGGAGAAGGCGGAGTAGTTCCCCATGGGGCCAACCATCTCCAGACCGGGACCGATGTTGCCGATGCATGACACCACAGCGGTCAGTGTGGTGCCGAAGGAGAAATTGTCCAGGGCCAGCACCAAGCCGGCGGTCAGAACAATAAAGATATACGCGGCAAAGAAGATGAGAATGGAGCGCAGGGTATCCTCGGGCAGTACCTTGCCGTCCAGCTTGACCACATTGACGGAGCGGGGATGGATGACCTGATTGATCTCCCGGCGGATGCACTTGAAGAGCACCAGTACCCGGGAGCACTTGAGGGCGCCGCCGGTGGAACCGGCACAGGCGCCGATGAACATGAGGATGACCAGCAGGAACCGGGAGAACTCCGGCCACAGGTCAAAGTCCACACTGGAGAAGCCGGTGGTGGAGATGATGGTGGCCACCTGGAAGGCTGCGGCACGGATGGTGTCCCACAGATTGGTGAAGTAGCCTCCGGTAAACCACAGGTTGCAGGTGATCAGCAGGATGCTGGCGCCCACCACGCACAGGAAGAAGCGGAACTCGTCGCTGCGGAAGGCCTGGCGGATTTTTCCGCACAGGATGAGGAAATAGAGGGCAAAGTTGACGGAGAAAAGCAGCATGAATACGGTGATGACAACTTCCGCGGCCGGATTTCCATAGGCGCCGATGGAGGTGTTGCGCACGGCAAAGCCGCCGGTACCGGCGGTGGCGAAGGAGTTGACAATGCAGTCATACAGCTCCATGCCGGTGAGCTTGAGGCAGATGATCTGGATGGCGGTCAGGCCGCAGTAGATGCCGTAGAGGATCTTGGAGGACTGGCTGGTCTTGGGCACCAGCTTGCTGACCACCGGGCCGGGGCTCTCCGCCTTCATCAGGTGGAGGGTGCGGCTGCCCAGCGAGGGCATCAGGGCGATGGTGAGGATGAGCACGCCCATACCGCCCAGCCAGTGGGTGAAGGAGCGCCAGAACAGAATTCCCTTGGGCAGGTTTTCCACCACCGGAAGGATGGACGCGCCGGTGGTGGTGAAGCCGGAGGCGGCTTCAAACAGGCAGTCCACATAGGTGGGGAAATACCCGGAAAACCAGAAGGGCAGCGCGCCGAAGGCGGAGATAAGCAGCCAGATGAGGCCCACGGCGAAGAAGCCCTCACGGGCAAAAAAGTGGTTGGAGGCGGGCAGAGCGGACAAAATGCCGCCCACCACCAGCAGAATGGCAATGGTCATCACAAAGGGCATGGGGGACTCGTGGTAGAGAAGGGCGACCAGAAGGGGCAGCAGCATGCAGACGGCCTCCACCAGAAGGGTGCGGCCGGTGATGCGGAAGACCAGCTTGAAATTCACAGCCCCGTTCCTCCTATGACGCCCGCATCCAGCAGAGAATCGTCAAAAATGTCGTTGACGTCCAGGATGCCCTCGTCGCCGGATACGATGATGACAGTGTCGCCCTGCTCCATGCAGGTGGAGCCCTGGGGGATGATGACCCGGCCCTGGTGGACAATGACCGCGATAAGGATGCCCTTTTTCAGCCGCAGATCCTTCAGCGGGGTCTTCAGGTGGCGGGTGGTCTCGTTGACCACAAATTCCATGGCCTCCACCTTGCCCTCGGCGATGCGGTACAGGGCGGTCATCACGCTGCCCTTGGAGTTCTCCATGCCCCGCACCACCTGGAGGATCTGGTTGGCGGTGATGAGCTTGGGAGAGATGACGCTGTCCAGGCCCACAGCCCGGGCGATGCCCGCGTAGTTCTGGCGGTTGGACTTGGCCACCACCTTGGAGATGCCCAGCTGCATGGCGTACAGGGAGATAATCAGGTTGTCCTCATCCCGGTCGGTGAGGGCAACGAAGGCGTCGGCAGCGGATACGTTCTCCGACTCCAGCAGCTCCTGATCGGTGCCGTCGCCGCAGATGACCATGGTGTGGGGGAGCAGCTCGCTCAGCTCACGGCAGCGCTCCATGTTCCGCTCCACCAGCTTTACCCGCAGCCCCATGCTCTCCAGCAGGGCGGTGAGGTAGTGGGAGATGCGTCCGCCGCCCACAATGAACACATCCTTGATCTTGGGTGCGTAGCGGCCCAGCAGCTTGAAGAACTGGGTCATACCGGCGGGCTGGCCGATGAGGTAGAGCTTATCTCCGGCGGTGGGCACGTAGGAGCCGTCGGGGATGATGCTCTTGTCGCCCCGCTCCGCAGCGCAGAACAGGATGGGCAGGTCCTTGACCTGACGGCTCAGATCGGACAGGGGATGGCCGCAGATGAAGTCGTCCGCCTGCACCCGGAAGCCGATGAGCTCCACCCGGCCACGGTAGAAGGTCTCCAGATTGGCGGCGGAGGGGAACCGGAGCAGCCGGGCAATTTCCACGGCGGTAGCGTTCTCCGGGTTGATGATCATATCAATGCCGATCACCTTTTTCAGGGTGGCCAGCTCCACGGCGTACTCCACGTTGCGCACCCGGGCGATGGTATACTTGGTGCCCAGCCGCTTGGCGGTGAGGCAGCAGATCATGTTGATCTCGTCCAGGTTGGTGGCCGCAATGAGGATGTCGGCGTTTTCGGCGCCTGCCTCCCGCAGGGTGGCGAGGGACGCGCCGTTGCCCTTGACGCACATGACGTCCAGCGTATCGGAGGCCCGCTGGAGGGCCTCGTCCCGGGTGTCGATGATGGTGACGTCGTGGTCCTCACGGGACAGGTGCTCCGCTAATGTAAAGCCAACCTTACCGTCGCCTACAATGATAATCTTCACGCACACTCTCTCCTATTTACGTTAGACATGTTTTTATGTGACATGGCACAGAGAAGTACACCGCTTTAACAGCAGGAAACTAACAACATATTAGCGCAATTCAGACCAGCCGTAAAGGGTGAGCGGACATTTTAAATAAAAAAAGGGGAATTTTGCCTGGCTGCCTTGAAAAACAGTGACAAGGGCGGCAAAGGAAAATGGACAACTGGGGTTGCAGAAGGGGAGCATGAACCGCTATAATGAATAAAAAAAGACAGAAATAATGTTATGAGGTGAGCGATATGCACGAACATGAGCTGCAGTTCCACATCAAGTGCAAGGCGGGAGACGTGGGCCGGTATGTCCTGCTGCCCGGCGATCCCGGCCGCTGCGAGATCATTGCCTCCCACTTCGACAACCCGGTCAAGGTCCAGTCCAACCGGGAGTACACCACCTATACCGGCACCCTGCTGGGTGAGAAGGTGTCCGTCTGCTCCACCGGCATCGGCGGCCCCTCCGCTGTCATCGCCATGGAGGAGCTGACCAAAATCGGCGCCGACACCTTTGTGCGTGTGGGCACCTGCGGCGGCATCAAGCTGGACGTGAAGTCCGGCGACGTGGTCATCGCCACCGGCGCCATCCGCCATGAGGGCGCCAGCCGGGAGTATGCCCCCATCGAGTTCCCCGCCGTGTCCGACTATGAGGTGCTCACCGCCCTGGTGGACTCCGCCAAGGATATGGGCTATGTGTGGCACGCCGGCGTAGTCCAGTGCAAGGACTCCTTCTACGGCCAGCACGACCCCGCCCGTATGCCCGTCTCCTATGAGCTCCAGGCCAAGTGGGAGGCCTGGAAGCGCCTGGGCGTTCTGGCCTCCGAGATGGAGTCTGCCGCCCTGTTCTGCTGTG
Organism: Pseudoflavonifractor capillosus ATCC 29799; assembly: GCF_000169255.2. Taxonomy (GTDB): domain Bacteria; phylum Bacillota; class Clostridia; order Oscillospirales; family Oscillospiraceae; genus Pseudoflavonifractor; species Pseudoflavonifractor capillosus. Next base: position 55,846 of record NZ_AAXG02000001.1, on the reverse strand, counting down.
CCTCCGCTCTGGGTGTGCGCTGCGGCTCCGCCTTCCACGTCATCTGGAACCAGGAGCGGGACGCCGCCGGCCTGCCCCAGGACGAGAGCCACGACGTGTCCTCCGCTGTCCGGGTGGGCGTGGAGGCCATCAAGCGCCTGATTCAGGCCGACCGGGCCAAGCAGGGCTGAGATTGAACGTAAAAAGAGTCGTCCGCCATTGTGGCGACGACTCTTTTTTATATTATAGCTTAGAACAGGCCGGTGATCTTGCCGTTCTCGTCCACGTCGATGTTCTCGGCGGCGGGCACCTTGGGCAGACCGGGCATGGTCATGATGTCTCCGGTGAGGGCCACCAGGAAGCCGGCACCGGCGGCCACCTTCAGGTTGCGCACGGTGATGCGGAAGCCACGGGGGGCGCCCAGCAGGGCGGCGTCGTCAGAGAAGGAGTACTGGGTCTTGGCCATGCAGATGGGCAGCTTGTCATAGCCCAGATCGGTGAGCTGCTTGAGCTGCTTGCGGGCGTTGGGGGTCAGGTCCACGCCGTCAGCGTGGTAGATTTTTTGGGCGATGGCGTCCAGCTTCTCCTCGATGGAGCTGTCCGCGTCGTAGCAGAAACGGAAGTCGCCGGGGGTCTCGCACAGGCGCATGACCTCCCTGGCCAGGGCCTCGCCGCCTTCGCCGCCCTTGGCCCACACCTCGCTGAGGGCCACATTGACGCCCAGAGCACGGCACTTCTCCTCCACCAGGGCCAGCTCGGCCTCGGTGTCGGTGGGGAAGCGGTTGATGGCCACCACACAGGGCAGGCCGTACACCTGGGTGATGTTCTCCACGTGCTGGAGCAGGTTGGGCAGGCCCTTCTCCAGAGCGGCCAGATTCTCGGTGCCCAGCTCGCTCTTGGCCGCGCCGCCGTGGTGCTTGAGGGCACGGACGGTGGCCACCACCACCACGGCGGAGGGGGTCAGGCCGCCGTAGCGGCACTTGATGTCCAGGAACTTCTCAGCGCCAAGGTCGGCGCCGAAGCCGGCCTCGGTGACGGCGTAATCACCCAGACGCAGGGCGGCGTCGGTGGCGGTGATGGAGTTGCAGCCGTGGGCGATGTTGGCGAAGGGGCCGCCGTGGATGAGGGCGGGGGTGTGCTCCAGGGTCTGGACCAGGTTGGGCTTGATGGCGTCCTTCAGCAGGGCGGTCATGGCGCCGTCCGCCTTCAGGTCACGGGCGGTGACGGGCTTGTCGTCCCGGGTGTAGGCCACCACCATGCGGCCCAGCCGCTCCTTCAGGTCCTTCAGGCCGGTGGCCAGGCAGAGCACCGCCATGACCTCGCTGGCCACGGTGATGTCAAAGCCGTCCTCACGGGGCATGCCGTTGACCTTGCCGCCCAGGCCGCAGAGGATGTTGCGCAGCTGGCGGTCGTTCATGTCCACGCAGCGCTTCCAGGTGATCTTGCGCACGTCAATGTCCAGGGCGTTGCCCTGCTGGATGTGGTTGTCCAGCATAGCGGCGAGCAGGTTGTTGGCCGCGCCGATGGCGTGGAAATCGCCGGTGAAGTGGAGGTTGATGTCCTCCATGGGCACCACCTGGGCGTATCCGCCGCCGGCGGCGCCGCCCTTGATGCCGAACACGGGGCCCAGGGAGGGCTCACGCAGGGCCAGCACGGCCTTCTTGCCCAGCCGGTGGAGTGCGTCGGCCAGACCCACGCTGGTGGTGGTCTTGCCCTCGCCGGCGGGGGTGGGATTGATGGCGGTGACCAGAATCAGCCGTCCCTTCCGGGGCAGGGCGCTGAGGGCTGCCGGGTCCAGCTTGGCCTTGTAGCGGCCGTAGGGCTCCAGAACCTCCTGGCTGACGCCCAGCTCCTCGGCGACCTGGGTAATGGGCAGCATGGTGCATGCCTGGGCAATCTCGATATCGGTTTTCATCTGTAACCGTGCCTCCTTAAAATCTCTCTTCCTGTTTTGGGGATGCAAAAAGGGCACACCGCGCGAAAGCGCAGCGTGCCCAGACGGTCGGCTCATGTCCGCTATACTCCATGTGGTCAACCCACTTCCGTCAGTCATATAGCGCACTGTCAGGATACCAGAGAACCGGTGCACTGTCAAGGGAAGGAGGCTTCGGGGCGGAGACAAAAAGAAGAGAAATGGTGTTTTGCCCAAAAACAGGCTGGAAAATTTGGCCGTTTTATCGAGATTGCCTGAGCGGATTTTTTGTGTTAGACTATCCTCAAGCGGGCTGGACTACGGCCCGGATATTGAATCAGGCGAGGCGGGGCTACTCCAACTTTAAATTACATACTAATTTAATATAGGCCCGTCTCCCCGTAAAAAAGGAGGAGACCAAAATCCGCCGGGTCGGCGGTGCGGCAGTGTGGAGACCTGCTGTAAAGCATACGGGGTTTTGCTCCCCGGATGCAAGGCTGTATTTGCGGAGGCATTGCAGTCACGGCCCGTGTACATGGCAACTTTGAGTCTGAAGAACGTGAAGAAGATCTACGACAAGAACGTGGTGGCAGTCCACGACTTCAACCTGGAGATCGCGGACAAGGAATTTATCGTCCTGGTCGGCCCTTCCGGCTGCGGCAAGTCCACTACCCTGCGTATGATCGCTGGCCTGGAGGATATCTCCGAGGGCGACCTGTTCATCGGTGACCGCCGCGTCAACGACGTGGAGCCCAAGGACCGCGACATCGCCATGGTCTTCCAGAACTACGCGCTCTATCCCCACATGACCGTGTACGAGAATATGGCCTTCGCCCTTAAGCTGCGCAAGATGCCCAAGGACGAGATCGACCGCCGCGTCCGTGAGGCCGCTGAGATCCTGGACATCACCCAGTACCTGGAGCGTAAGCCCAAGGCTCTGTCCGGCGGCCAGCGTCAGCGTGTGGCCATCGGCCGCGCCATCGTCCGTGAGCCCCAGGTGTTCCTGATGGACGAGCCTCTGTCCAACCTGGACGCCAAGCTGCGTAACCAGATGCGCGCCGAGATCATCAAGCTCCGTCAGCGCATCGACACCACCTTTATCTATGTTACCCACGACCAGACCGAGGCTATGACTCTGGGCGACCGTATCGTCATCATGAAGGACGGCTACATCCAGCAGATCGGCACGCCTCAGCAGGTCTTTGATCACCCCGCCAACATCTTCGTGGCCGGCTTCATCGGCACGCCTCAGATGAACTTCTTCGACGCCAAGCTGGTCAAGGACGGCAACGGCTACTATGTGGACTATGCCGGCACCCGCGTCAACCTGGCCAAGAACATCCAGGAGGGTCTGGCTGCCAAGGGCCTGGGCTCCATGGACGTGATTCTGGGCTGCCGTCCCGAGCACCTCATCCTGAAGCCTTCCGCCGGTGAGGGCACCGTTACCGCTCACGTGGACGTGTCCGAGATGATGGGCAGCGAGGTCCACCTGCACGTTGTGGCCGGCGAGAAGGAGGTCGTGCTCCGCATCCCCTCCACCGACCTGCCCGCTCAGCACCGCGCCGGTATCCCCTTCGGTACCGAGGTCAACTTCACCTTCCCCGAGGCGCTGGTGCACCTCTTCGACCCCTCCACCGAGAAGAACCTGCTGGGTTAATCACATCAATCAGACGCCGCCGGTATTTGCCGGCGGCGTTTTTTATCCCGGAAAAAAACATCCGGAATCACCGAGGTGATTCCGGATGTTTTTATGTTCTGTCAGGATGCAGGCATGCTCAGCCCAGCTTGGCAGCGGCCTCCTTGGCCAGGGCAGTCACCGCGTCCAGGTCGGCCTGGGCGGGGGTGAAGGTGCAGCGGAAGGCGGCGTCGGGCACGCTGAACCGCAGCTGAGCCAGACGGCTGCGCAGCATCTCGGGACCCTCGCCGCTCCAGCCGTAGGAGCCGAAGACAAAGGCGGGCTTCTTGGCGCAGTTGATGGCGTCGATGGAGGTGACCACGTCCCAGATGGGCTTGGGGGCGTCCCGGTTGATGGTGGGGGCGCCCACGGCCAGCACGTCGCACTCGTTAGCCAGGGCGGCAGTCTCGCTCAGGGGAGTGGTGGCCACGTCGCGCATCTCCACCCGCAGACCGGACTCCCGGAGGGCGGCGGCAGCGGCCTCCGCCAGAGCGGCGGTGCAGCCGTAGGCGGAGCAGTAGAGCACGGCGGCCATCTTCTCGGTCTTGGCGGTGGAGGTGCTCCACTGGCGGTAGAGACCCTCGATCTCAGCGATGCGGCCGGTGAGGCAGGGGCCGTGGCTGGGGCAGATGATGGAGGGATTCAGAGGCTCGATCTTGTCCAGACCGGCCAGCACGTGGGGCTTGAAAGGCCCGAAGATGCAGTTGTAGTAGTGGGCCACCATGTCCAGATAGGCCTTCTGGTCGTGGATGTTGCGGTCCAGCATGGTGGGCTCGCAGTAGTGAGCGCCCAGGAAGTCGCAGGTGAAGAGCACCTTGTCCTGGGGGCACCAGGTGAACATGGAGTCAGCCCAGTGGAGCATGGCGGAGGGCATGAACTCCAGGGTGCGGCCGCCGCCCAGGTCCACGCTGTCGCCCTGCTTCACCACCTGGAAGGGCAGGGAGGCGTTGTTGGTGATGTCAACCAGGTGCTTCTTGCCGGCGGCGGTGCACAGGATGGTCAGGTTGGGGCAGGCCTCCAGCAGCTTGGCCACGCTGCCCGAGTGGTCGGGCTCGTTGTGGTTCATGACCAGATAGTCGATCTTCTCCAGGGGAAGCACCTGCTCAATGTTGGAGCGGTACTCGTCCCAGTAGTCGGCGTGAACGGTCTCAATCAGCACATTCTTCTCGCCGGTGAGCAGATAGGCGTTGTAGCTGGTGCCGTAGGGGGCGGGCATGATGATGTCGAAAATACGCAGGCTGGGGTTGAGCACGCCCACGGAGTAGAGGTGCTCGGCCAGTTGAATGGTACCCATAGCAATCGCTCCTTTTCATCTGAGGCGGCATGCAGGAACCCCCGGGCCGCCCATTTTTTCTCATAACAAAGTATAAGAAAGGGCACGAAAGAAGTCAATCGGAAAACCATATAAAACAGTAGGATAAATGGGAAGGATTCTCAACCGAAATTCCTAATGCGGGGGAGTTTGAACGGAAAAGGTCCTGTCACGCCGCGTTCTCATCCTGCCAGATGTCCTCTTCCGGCTCCTCCGTGGCCTGGGCGGCGGGGATGGTGCGGATGCCGAAGACAAAGTACAGGATGTGGCACACCCACACGATGGCCAGAATGATCCGGCCCACCGGCACCCGGCCCATCATGGCAAAGCCAAAGGCCATGGTCAGGGTGACAACCCCCATAATCCGCAGCTTGGTGGGCCAGGTCATGCCCTTGCCCCGGACAAAGCTCTCCAGATTGTTCTTGTAGAGCTTCGTGGAGGTGAACCAGCTGTGGAGCCGCTCCGAACTGCGTGCAAAACAGAAGGCGGAGAGCATCAGAAAGGGGAAGGCGGGCAGCAGGGGCAGAGCAGCACCCAGGGCGCCCAGGCCCAGGCCGATACAGCCCAGAATGACATACAGTACTTTTTTCATCCCAGTTCCTCCAGTCGTCGTTTTTCTCGGTTGGTTTCCATAACGTGTCGGATGGCGGCCACAGGGTGGACAAAGAGCATCCGGGGGCCGGAAAAGCGCATCACATCCCGGATTTTTTCACGCATCTCCGGCTTGTAGCAGTGGACCTTACAGTTGGAACAGAAGGTCTTGGTCTCCATAAAGGGACAGCGGTCGCTCCGCTGCTGAGCGTAGGCCGCCAGAGCGGCGCAGTCGGGACACAGGCCGCCTCTTGCACCGTGCTTTTTCCGGCAGTAGAGGGCGATCATCTCGTTTACCATGGCCTTTTCCCGCTGACGCTTGGCCTCAATGTCAACGCTCATCAGCTCATTCTCCCGTTGGCCACCCGGCACACCCGGTGGGCGATGCCCATGGTGGAAGCCCGGTGGGACACCAGCACCACCGTCCGGTTTCCCTGCTCCTCTTTCAGAGCCTTGAGGATAACCGCCTCATTCAGGCTGTCCAGGTTGCTGGTGGGCTCATCCAGCAGCAGCAGGGGCGCGCCGTGAAGAAAGGCACGGGCCAGACCCAGCCGCTGCCGCTCGCCGCCGGACAGGGTGTCTCCCAGCTCGCCCACCGGGGTGTCGTACCCCTTGGGCAGGGAGAGGATGAAGTCGTGGACCGACGCTTTGCGGCAGGCGTCCTCCAGCTCCGCCTGGGTGGCGTCCGGCTTGGCGATGCGCAGGTTATTGGCGATGCTGTCGTGGAACAGGTGGGTGTCCTGGGTCACCAGGGCTTCCATCTGCCGCAGGTCGGCGGTGTTGATGTCCTTCACGTCGGTACCCGACAGCTTCACGGAGCCGTGGTTCACGTCCCAGAATCGCATGAGCAGCCGCAGCAGGGTGGATTTTCCGCTGCCGCTGGGGCCGATGATGCCCAGAATCTCGCCCTTGCGGACATCCAGGCTCAGGTCGGAGAGGATGGTCTCATCACCATAGGAGAAGGTGACGTGCTCGCAGCTGCCGCCGGAGAAGGACACGGGGCTCTTACCCTCCACCTCCTCCACCAGGGGAGCCTCGTCCAGCAGGTCCAGTACCCGTCCGCCGGCCGCCAGGGTGTTCTGGAGTGTGCTGCCCAGGTTGGCCAGAGCCACCACGGGACCGAAGGAGCTCATAAGGGCCACCAGGGGGATGAGCACCCCGTCAAAGCCCACCAGACCGGCCTGAAACAGCAGGGCGGCAGAGAGCAGCATGACCAGATCAAAGAAGAGAATCACCGTGTTGGTCAGGGCCATGCCCCGGGCGGCGGCGTCCTTCAGCTTCTGCTCGGTGTCCGAAAGGGCGGCGGTCCGCTCATCCAGATCCTCCAGGCGCTGAGCGCCCCGTCGGTACTGGAGAATTTCACGCAGACCCCGCAGGCTGTCCAGCACAAAGCCGCTGAGGGCGCCTGCACCGGCGCGGAACTGCCTGCCTGCGTCCCCGGTACTCCGGGAGATGAGGAAGGGCAGCACCAGACCGATGGTCACATAGGCGATGGCGGCCACCACGCCCAGCAGGGGGTGGAAGGAGCCGATGAACACCGCCATAATCACCGACATGATGAGGGCGATAGCGGCGGGGGAGATAGTGTGGGCGTAAAAGACCTCCAGCAGCTCGATGTCGGAGGTGATGAGGGCGATGAGGTCGCCCCGGTCACGGCCCTCCAGCTTGGCGGGGCACAGGCGGCGCAGGGCGGCAAAGACCTTGTCCCGCACCAGGGCCAGCAGCTTGAAGGCGATGAAGTGGTTGCAGGCCTGCTCACCGTACCGCAGGAAGCCCCGCAGCACTGCCGCCAGTACCAGGAAGTGGAACAGCAGAATGAAGGACATGGGGGCCTCCTGCCCCAGCACATTCAGCATGGACCAGCCACCCAGCACGGTGATGGCGGTGGCGCACAGGAATCCGGCCACGCCCAGGGCAATGGCCAGCACCATAAAGGGCAGCAGCGGCCCCACCAGTACAATCAGCCGGGCCATGATGCCAAGACCGCTTCGGTTTGTGTTCTTCTGATTCATACCGCTTCCGCCTCCTCTTCATAGGTTCCAATGTTCTCCAGCGCCTGCTGGCTCTCCCACAGCTTTTTGTAGTGTCCGCCCTGGGAGAGCAGGGCGGCATGGGTGCCCACGCCTGCCAGCCGTCCGCCGTCCATGACATAGATGCGGTGGGCGGCGGTGACGTTGGCCAGCCGGTGGGTGATGAGCACCACGGTCTTTTCTCGGCTCAGAAGCATAATCTGCTCCATAATGTCGTTCTCGCTGTCCGGGTCGATGTTGGAGGTGGCCTCATCAAAGATGTACACCGGGCTGTCGTGGAGCAGCGCACGGGCCAGAGCCAGCCGCTGCCGCTGTCCGCCGGACAGGTTGGCACCCTGGCTCTCCAGGTTCAAGTCCAGACCGCCCTCGCTGCGGAGGAAATCGGCCAGTTTGGCCCGCTCCAGGGCGGCCCACAGGTCGCTCTCGCTGGCGTCAGGTCTGGCCATCAGCAGATTCTCCCGGACGGTGCCACGGAAAATCCAGCTGTTGAAGCCCACGTAGGTCACCGCCCGGGTGAGGGCCTCATTGGACAGCGTGCTCAGGTCCATGCCGCCCAGGGTGACGTCACCGGCGTACCCGTGCAGACGGCCGGACAGGATGGCTGCCACGGTGCTCTTGCCGCAGCCACTCTCGCCCACAATGGCGGTGCAGCTGTTGGGCTGGAAGTCCATGTCCAGTCCGTGGAGCACCTCACGGTCGGCCTCATAGGAGAAGCGGAGCCCACGGCAGCGCAGGCCGCCCTCAGGGGCCTCTTCCACCGTGCCGGAGGACTCCTCCGGCAGGTCCAGCAGGGCAAAAATCCGGTCGCTGGCGGCCATGCCGTTCATGGCCACGTGGAAGAAGGAGCCAAGCTGCCGCATGGGCAGGAAAAACTCGGCGGAGAGCAGCAGGATGGCGAAGCACCCGGCAAAGCCCACTTTGCGGGTCAGCAGCTCAATTACGGCCAGGGCGATGCCCAGAGCGGCGCCGCCGTAGGCCACCAGGTCCATGATGGTGATGGAGTTGAGCTGCATGGTGAGCACCTTCATGGTGATGCGGCGGAAGGACTCGGCCTCACGGTTCATCTCCTCGTGCCGGGCCTGGTCGGCCTGGTAGATTTTCAGGGTGGTCAGGCCCTGGAGATTTTCCAGGAAGGTGTCGCCCAGGGCGGCGTACTGGCCCCAGTACTTGCCCAGCAGCCGCTTGGCGATGGTCTGCACGGCGGCGATGGCAATGGGGATGAGGGGCACGCACACCAGCAGAGCGGCGGCCGCCTTCAGGCTTACCGGGGAGAGCAGAAGAAACAGAGTAACAGGGGCCAGCATGCTGTAAAAGAACTGGGGCAGGTAGCCGCCGAAGTAGGTCTCCAGCTGCTCCACACCCTCGGTGGACAGCTGCACCGCCTCAGCGGTGGAGCATTTCTGGCTGTACGCCGGGCCCAGGCGCAGGAGCTTTTCATAAATCCGGCGGCGGAGCACCTGCTTCACCGCCTTGGTGGCCCGGAAGCTCATCCGCCCCGCCCCCACGGCACAGATCCACCGCACCACCGCCGCCAGTACCACCACACCTGCGGCAGCGGGCAGACCCCAGGCGGGCAGAGAGCCGTCCAGCAGGCCCTGGAGCACCCAGGCGAAGGAAAAAATCATAGCCGCGTTGCTGGCCATACCCAGCCACTGGAAGGCCACATTTCCCGCAATATACCGTTTGCTCTCGGGCACGATTCCGATGAGCCGTTTGTTGATCATCATGGCAGAAGGTCTCCTCTCTGATATTAGCAATAGCTAACTTCCGGGCAAAAAGAAAAGAAGCGGTCTGCTTCCTGAAAAAATGAGCGGTTAGCTCCATCTAACATAAAGGAGTTTACACAAGCTAACCGACTTTGTCAACCGAAAATTGACAGATGAATTATTTTTGTCAGAATTGACAATGGGATTTAAAATAAAGTTTTATATGGAAGGAAAGACAAAAAATACCCGCCGGCATGACGCCGGCGGGCAGAGAGAACGGGAGTATAAGCGGTTCAGGCCAGGGGCTCAGCGCCCATGGCGGTGTGGAGCTCGGAGGTGAGGGCGCCGCGGAAGAGACGCACCGCGTGATAGTGCAGGTTCTCCAGACCGGAGGCAACCTGGTCGGGGGCGATGTTTCCGGCGGAGGAGAAATCGTTGTCCAGAATGAACTTGACCTCCGGGTCCTTCTTGCCGCCGCCCAGCAGACCGGGACCGGCGTGGACCTTCATGTGGCAGTTGTCCTCCAGAGCCATGCTGACATTCAGGGAGCAGCTGCCGATCTTGGCCTCATCCACATCGGGCTCGGCCATGACGCCCAGGAAGGCGGGCTGGATCAGGTCGGACCAGGGGGTGCCCTCCAGACCCAGGAACCGGCGGGAGAAGGCGTTGACATACCGCAGGCCCACCCGCTCGAAGAAGGTGGGGTTGTAGATCTGGATGAACTGGGCCAGGGGGCGGTCCAGCCGCTGAGCGAAGTCCTCCCAGCGCTGATAGCGCAGGGTGGACAGGGCGATAAAGTTCTGGGTCAGATTCAGCTTCCACAGACCGTCCTCAGAGACAAAGGTGTAGTTGGTGATGGGATCGGGCTGCACCATCTTGGGGGCGCCGTCCACCATGGTCATCTTGGGCGCGGGGCGCTCCTTGACCTTGTTGAAGCGGGGGAACTCCTGACGGATAGCCTCCTGGAAGTCCACAGGGTCATTGGCGCCGATGGAGAGGATGGCGGGGAACCGCAGCTGGCAGATGACCTCCACCAGGGGGCTGCGGGCGTAGTGATACCGGTCATAGTGAGAGAATAACATGGGAAACGCTCCTTCTTATCTTCTCTGTATTGAAAAATTCACAGGAGGATGACGCCGGCGTTTTCGCAGGCGCTGAGAGTTTCGCTGTCCCAGACGCTGGCCTGGACCTCGCCGATGTGGGCCTTGCCCAGCAGCAGCATGCACAGCCGGGACTGGCCGATACCGCCGCCGATGGTGAGGGGCAGCTTGCCCTCCAGCAGCATTTTGTGGAAGGGGAGATTCCGGCGGTCGTCGCACCCGGCGATGGTGAGCTGCTTGTCCAGGGACTCGGGGGACACACGGATGCCCATGGAGGAGATCTCAAAGGCCCGCTCCAGCACCGGATTCCACAGCAGGATGTCGCCGTTGAGGGACCAGTCGTCGTAATCGGGGGCGCGGCCGTCGTGGGGCTTGCCGGACTTGAGGGCGCCGCCGATGCCCATGAGGAAGGTGGTGGGGTGGTCCTTCACCCAGGCGTCCTCCCGCTCCTTGGGGGTCAGGTCGGGCCACTTGTCCTCCAGCTCCTGGGTGGTGACAAAGGAGACCTCAGAGTGGATGAGGGGCAGGGCGGTGAGCTGGGGGAACATGGAGCGCAGGGTGGACTGGGTCTTGCACAGGCAGTCCACAATGGTGCGCACCGTGGTCTGGAGGTATTCCACCGTCCGGTCCCGGGGGGCGATGACCTTCTCCCAGTCCCACTGGTCCACGTAGACCGAGTGGAGGTTGTCGGGCTGCTCATCCCGGCGGATGGCGTTCATGTCGGTGTACAGGCCCTCGCCCACGGAGAACTGATAGCGGTACAGGGCCATACGCTTCCACTTGGCAAGGGAGTGGACCACCTGGGCGTCGTGGCCGGCGGCAGGGATATCAAAGGAGACCGCGCGCTCCACACCGTTCAGGTCGTCGTTCAGGCCGGTGCTGGCCTCCACGAACAGGGGGGCGGACACACGGCGCAGATGGAGCGCGCCGCCCAGGGTGTCCTCAAACAGGCGCTTGAGGATGGCGATGGCCTTCTGGGTGTCATACAGGTTGAGACAGGGGGCGTAGCCCTGAGGAATGTAGGTTTTTTCCATGGCAGTGAACTCCTCTGCGGCGGGCGAACCGCCGCGCAACAAGATATTTTATTATATATCACAGGAAGTGGAAAATCAAGGCGGCGGACAGGACGGGGAAAGACTTTTGTGGTTGCGCCTTGCGGAACAGGGGAAAAAAGGATATAATGACTCAAACGCGTTATCGCGGCAAAGGAGTGAAGCCTGATGGAGAAAATCAAGATGACCACCCCTCTGGTGGAGATGGACGGGGACGAGATGACCCGCGTCCTGTGGCAACAGATTAAGGACGAGCTGCTGCTGCCCTATATTGACCTGAAGACCGAGTATTACGACCTGGGTCTGCCCGAGCGGGAGAAGACCCGGGACCAGGTGACCATCGACTCCGCCGAGGCCACCAAGAAGTACGGCGTGGCCGTCAAGTGCGCCACCATCACCCCCAACGCCCAGCGTGTGGAGGAGTACAAGCTCACCGAGATGTGGAAGTCCCCCAACGGCACCATCCGTGCCATTCTGGACGGCACCGTGTTCCGCGCCCCCATCATGGTCAAGGGCATCTCTCCCGTGGTCAAGACCTGGAAGGAGCCCATCACCATCGCCCGTCACGCCTACGGCGACGTGTACAAGGGCACCGAGTACCGGGTGCCCGGTCCCGGCAAGGCTGAGCTGGTGTTCACCGATGAGAGCGGCAAGGAGCAGTTCCGCCAGACGGTGTACGACTTCGAGTGCGCCGGCGTGCTCCAGGGTCAGTACAACAAGGACAGCTCCATCTCCTCCTTTGCCCGTTCCTGCTTCCAGTACGCCATCGACACCAAGCAGGACCTGTGGTTCGCCACCAAGGACACCATCTCCAAGAAGTACGACCACACCTTCAAGGACATCTTCCAGGAGATCTACGACGCCGAGTACAAGGCCAAGTTCGAGGAACTGGGCATTGAGTACTTCTACACCCTCATCGACGACGCTGTGGCCCGTGTGGTCCGCTCCAAGGGCGGCTTCATCTGGGCCTGCAAGAACTACGACGGTGACGTGATGAGCGACATGGTGTCCACCGCCTTCGGCTCTCTGGCCATGATGACCTCCGTGCTGGTCAGCCCCGACGGCAAGTACGAGTACGAGGCCGCCCACGGCACCGTCACCCGCCACTACTACAAGTACCTGAAGGGTGAGGAGACCTCCACCAACCCGGTGGCCACCCTCTTCGCCTGGTCCGGCGCCCTCCGCAAGCGGGGCGAGCTGGACGGCAATGCCGACCTGATGACCTTCGCCGACAAGCTGGAGGCCGCCACCATCGCCACCATCGAGGGCGGCGTGATGACCAAGGATCTGGTGGGCCTGTGGGAGGGTGAGAACCCCGCCAAGGGCGTCACCTCCCTGGAGTTCCTCCGGGCTATCAAGGCCAATCTGGAGAAGAGCCTGTAAAAGTGAACAGGAGCCCCTCTGCTATACTGAGGGGTTCGGATACGAAAATGCGGAGGCATCTCATCCGAGATGCCTCCGCATGCTGTTTGTCAGGACATGTTGCCGGAGATTTTCTCCTCCGTATCCCGGCACATCTGCTCCCGCAGGGCCTTCAGGAAGGGATAGGGAGCGGCGTCCTCCGTGCCGTAGGTGCGGTTGAGCTCATACTCCAGGGGAATCCAGGTCTCCAGCGGGGCCTCATTGTGCTGGAGCACCGCCTCCATCCGGTCCAGGGCCTTGAACACCTTGGCCTCGGGAGTCTCTCTGGCCTCCATCTCGGCGAACAGGGCCGCCAGTTCACCCGAGAGGGGCTGGGGCAGGGAGGCCACCAGACCGTCAATGGCCTTTGCTTCGGTGCGCTCGTTGGTGTCGGTCTTTTCGAAGGAGGGGATGTCGCCGGTGATGGCCTCGCCAAGGTCGTGGATGAGGCACATGCGAAGCACCTTGTCCATGTCCACGCCGGGAATCTGGTCCTTCATGAGAAAGGCCATCAGGGCCAACCGCCAGGAGTGTTCCGCCACCGACTCATGCCGCCAGTTGGAGGTGTAGGAGTGGCGGGTGTTGCACTTGAGCTTCTCGGCAATGTGGAGAAAGTCCAGCAGTTCCTTGGGTTCCATATCAGTTCACCTCCTGAGGCCGGACTCTGGGCCGGTCGGGGTGCTCACCGGACCAGCCTGTCTGGGGCATGGTGCTCAGCGCTGCCATCTCCTCCCCGGTCAGGGAGAAGGAGAACAGGTCCAGGTTCTCCGCCATCCGTTCCGGGCTGGAGGACTTGGGCAGGGGGAGCACACCCCGCTGAAGGGCAAAGCGCAGACAGATTTGGGCGGGGGACACGCCGTGCTCAGCCGCCAGACGGGTGAGCACGCCATTGCCTGTCAGACGGTTCCGGCCCAGGGGACTCCAGGCCTCCACCAGAATGCTGTGATTCTGGCAGAAGGCCACGGCCTCATCCTGGGTGTAGCCCGGGTGGAACTCCAGCTGGTCCACCATGGGGGCCACGTTGGCCGAGGCCAGAATGGGCTCCAGATGGTGGGGCAGGAAATTGCTCACCCCGATGGCACGCACCAGGCCGGACTCATACAGCCGCTCCAGAGCACGCCAGGTTTCCCGGTCCAGTTTAGCCCAGTCCTCCAGCTCCAGGTCCGGTCTGGGCCAGTGGATGAGGTAGAGGTCCAGATAGTCGGTCCCCAGCCGCTCCAGCGTGGCGTCAAAGGCACGGAGGGCGGCGTCATAGCCCATCTCGGTTTTCCACAGCTTGGAGGTGAGGAAAAAGTCCTCTCTGGGGATATCACTCTCCGCCACGGCCTGACCCAGCGCTGTCTCGGTGCCGTAGAAGGAGGCGGTGTCAAAGTGGCGGTATCCCTGGGCAATGGCATTGGACAGGACGGCGCTGTCCCCGTCGCCGGTCTTGTAGGTGCCGAAGCCCACGGCGGGGATGGACAGGCCGTTGGAGAGAACAAATTGTGTCGCAGGGCTGTGCATACGCGTACCCCCTTTTCGTTTGGGAAAAGGGTACCACGCCCGTTGGGAGAAGTCAACCGGCCTTTGCGGCGGCGGTGACCTCCGGCACCGAGGGATACACCGGCACGGGCGCGGGAATCCGGCCTCCTCTGGTGAGCAGGGGCACCAGGCCCATCAGCTCGGCCAGGGCGCACACCTTGTCCATGCAGCTGACCACCAGGGACTCCCAGCAGCGGTAGAACCGGTGGAGGGGCAGGGGCCACATGTGGGTGGCGATGATGTCCCGCTCGGTGTCGTTGAGGTCAAACCGGGCCTCGGCGTTGGCCAGGGCGTAGAGGGGATGGTTAAAGGCGTGGTCACAGCCGGGGCGGGAGCCGGTCTGCCAGTTGTAGAGGAAGAAGTCGTGGAGCAGGCCGCCACGTGCCGCCGAACGGGCGTCTAGACCCAGTGCGGCGCAGATGCGGAAGCTGGAGTAGGCCACCAGGCAGCAGTGGTCGTAGGTACTCACCCCTTTGGCGTGCTGGGGGAGAAAGCGCATGGACTGCACGTCAGGGTGGGCCTCCAGATCGGCCACACAGGCGAGGTATTGGGCGGTGTATTTGAAATTCCACATGGTGCTCATACTCCTTTGTTCATCCGTTTCAGCGTGTACCCAGTATAGGAGAAAAAGTGAAAGAGAGGCTTTGCGTCACCTTACGATTTCCTTAAGACTTGCGCAAGGAGCCGTAAACAAAAGGGAAATCTGTCCTCAGTGTGCCACGCCGGGGGATGGACTGCCACCAGGGCGGCGTATGATCTGTGCAAGAATCCGGTAAAATACACCGGAGAGAAAATTGAACCTTCCGTCTTGACGGGAGCGGGGAAGAGCGAGTAAAATAAAACGTACCGGACAGCCTGGGTACAACGTACCAGGGCTGTTTTGCTTTTTGTACGGAATGAAAACAGAATAGGAAGGCAGGGGCAAGGGCGTCCCGGGACAATGGGGTCCCATCTGAAACGATGGGAGGAATTGTAATATGGCAGTGAAGTATATCTTTGTCACCGGCGGCGTAGTCTCCGGACTGGGAAAGGGCATTGCGGCGGCGTCCCTTGGACGGCTGCTCAAGCAGCGGGGCCTGCGGGTGGCCCTCCAGAAGTTCGACCCCTACCTGAATGTGGACCCGGGCACCATGAACCCCTACCAGCACGGCGAGGTGTTCGTCACCGACGACGGCGCCGAGACCGACCTGGACCTGGGCCACTATGAGCGCTTTACCGACGAAAACCTCACCGTCAACTCCTCGGTCACCTCGGGTAAGGTGTACTGGACCGTGCTGAGCCGGGAGCGGAGCGGCGACTATCTGGGGGGCACCATCCAGGTCATTCCCCACATCACCGACGAGATCAAGAGCCGGATCTACCGGGTGGGCCGGTCCGGAGAGGTGGACGTGGTCATCACGGAAATCGGCGGCACCGTGGGCGACATCGAGTCCCAGCCCTTCCTGGAGGCCATCCGCCAGGTGGGCCAGGAGGTGGGCCGGCAGGACGTGATGTACCTCCACGTGTCCCTCATTGTGTCCATCCCGGGCACCGGGGAGCTGAAGAGCAAGCCCACCCAGCACTCGGTGAAGGAGCTGCTGGGCCTAGGCATCCAGCCCGACGTGATTCTGGCCCGGAGCGACAGCCCGGTGCCCCGTGACCTGCGGGAGAAGATCGCCCTTTTCTGCAACATCGCCCCGGAGAATGTAATCCCCAACCTGACCGCCCCCATCCTCTACGAGGTGCCCCTCATGCTGGAGCAGGAAGGCCTGGCCAGAGCGGTTTGCCGCCGTCTGGGCCTGGGGGATACCGCACCCGACCTGACCGAGTGGCAGGCCATGGTGGAGCGGGCCAAGTGTCCGGCGGGGACGGTGCGCATCGCCCTGGTGGGCAAGTATGTGGCCCTCCATGACGCCTATCTGTCGGTGGCGGAGGCCCTCACCCACGGCGGCATTGAAAACGGCGTGAAGGTGGACATCAAATGGGTGGACGCCGAGCAGGTCACCGACGAGAACGCGGCAGAGTTGCTGCGTGACTGCGACGGCGTTCTGGTGCCCGGCGGCTTCGGCAGCCGGGGTGTGGAGGGGAAAATCTCCGCCATCCGGTACGCACGGGAGAACAATGTGCCCTTCCTGGGCATCTGCCTGGGCATGCAGATGGCGGTGGTGGAATTTGCCCGCCACGCAGCCGGTCTCACCGGTGCCCACTCCGCCGAGCTGGACCCGGCCACCCCCTATCCGGTCATCGCCCTGATGGACGAGCAGCGGAACGTGACCGAGAAGGGGGGCACCATGCGCCTGGGGGCCTACCCCTGCCGCCTGACGGAGGGGGACACCAAGATCCGCAGGGCCTACGGCCAGGAGGTCATTTCCGAGCGCCACCGCCACCGCTACGAGTTCAACAACCAGTACCGGGAGGCTCTGACATCCAAGGGCCTGGTGCTCTCCGGCCTCTCTCCCGACGGCAGCCTGGTGGAGACGGTGGAGCTGCCCGGCCACCCCTGGTTTGTGGGCGTGCAGTACCACCCCGAATTCAAGAGCAGACCCAACAAGGCCCACCCCCTGTTCCGGGACTTTGTGGCGGCTGCTGTGAAAGAGAAGAAGTCATAATATAAGTTATGTAAATTAAAACCCTCCGGGAAAAGAAAGGAGAACGCCTGTGTTTCAGGGCTTCAGCGACAAGACGATAGATTTTATGTGGGGCATCCGCTTCAACAACGAGAAGACCTGGTTTGAGGCCCACAAGGAGGAGTACCTCACCCACTTCTACAACCCCATGCGGGAGCTGGGGCGGCAGGTGTTCGACGAGATGACGCAGCGGCACGGGGACCTGGGGCTGGTGCTCAAGGTGTCCCGCATCTACCGGGACGCCCGGCGGCTCCACGGCCGGGGACCCTATAAGGACCACCTGTGGCTGTCCATGGAGCGGCCGGGCGGCGAGGAGTGGACAGGCCGTCCGGTGTTCTGGTTCGAGCTGGCGCCCGAGTCCTGGAGCTACGGCCTGGGCTACTGGTGTGCAGGCGCCCTGACCATGGCCAAGTTCCGTGCCCGGCTGGACCGGGACCCCAAGACCTTTGAGAAGCTGGTGCGGGCCTTCAACAAGCAGGAGGAGTTTGTGCTGGAGGGGGAGGAGTACAAGCGCCCCAAGGGACAGACCACCCCGCTGCTGACGCCCTGGTACAACCGGAAGGGGCTGGTGCTCTCCCGGGAGTGCCCCAACGGCGGCGTGCTCTTCACGCCGGAGCTGCCCCAGGTACTGGTGGACGGGTACAGCTTCCTCCTGCCCTACTACCGCTACTTCCTCTCTCTGGAGGGGGACCCGGACCCCAGGGACGGGCAGTAAACAGGAAAAAATTGCATCACAAAAAAAGCTGTCCGCCGCACATACTGTCTTTGAACAGACAGAAAGGCGGCGGACGGGATGGGAAACAGGCAGTACAGGCGAAAATTTGCTCTTTTGAGCGGCGCGGCGGTCCTGGCGCTGGCCCTTACGGCAGGGGCAGCGCTGAGGGCCGCTTTGCCTGCCGCTGTCACGGCGGAGAGCACCGCCCAGGTGCCCGTGCTGTCCGAAGACGGGGAGCAGAAGCTCATCGCCCTCACCTTTGATGACGGACCCCGACGCTCCACCACCACCGCCCTGCTGGACGGGCTGGCCCAGCGGGGGGTACACGCCACCTTTTTCCTCATCGGTGCCCAGGTGGAGGGCAACGAGGACATTGTCCGCCGCATGGAGGCAGAGGGGCACCAGGTGGGCATCCACACCTACGACCATGTGGAGCTCACCGGACTGAACCGGACGGATTTTGACGCCCAGGTGGGTCGCACCCGGGACCTGCTGGCCGGGATTCTGGGGCACCGGGATTTTCTCCTCCGACCGCCCTACGGCATGACCGATCCGTCGGTGAAGGCGTGGGCGGAGTGCCCCATTATCATCTGGTCCATTGACCCGGAGGACTGGCGGGACCAGAACACACCCCGGGAGGTGGCGGAGGTGACAGCCCAGGCCAGGGACGGTGCCATTGTCCTCATGCACGACATCTTCCCTGCCTCGGTGGACGCCGCCCTTCAGATTGTGGACCAGCTCCACGCCCAGGGCTATCTTTTTGTCACCGTGGAGGAGCTGTTTGCCGCCCGGCATGTCCAGCTGGAGGCGGGGAAAAGCTACTCCAACGCCTATCCGTAAGCATATTCTAACCTTTTCCGGCCTGACGCTGCCTGAATTCCGGCGGCGCCAGGCCTGTTTTTGACACAAAAACACCCGAAACATAAAGCACGGAGGCACGGTCCCCAAATCCCTTGCAATTTTCGCCCCCTGGAGGTACAATATTGATACTTTAGCGATAAAATGCGGCAGGCTGACTGCCGCTCAAATCTCCGGAGGGAGGAACCGCAATGACGCGGGAAGAAGCATTTGAATTTTTGGATCGGACCGCCCGGGGCATTGCGGAGATGTTCGGCGGCTCCTGCGAGACCCTGGTCCACGACATGGGGGACCCCACCCACCCCATTTTGTCCATCTACAACGGACATATCTCCGGGCGGACCGTTGGCTCCACCATGGATATCCTGGGCACGGATCTGGCGCTGGATGAGACGGCTCTGGTGACCGACTTTGTCAACCTGTACGCCACCACCCCCAGCGGACAGCAGATCAAGAGCAGTACCTTCCACCTCATCGGGGACGGGTACAATCTGGCTCTGGGCATCAACTTTGACTACACCTCCCTGGTGTACGCCAACCGGATTCTGGTGGACCTGATGAGCGCCGAGGCCGACCTCCAGAGCGCCATGTGGCGGGGCGGGGACAGCCAGCTCTCCGCCATCTTTGACGAGTGCCTCAGCGTTGTGGGCAAGCCGGTGTCCGCCCTGACCAAAAAGGACCGGATGAAGATTATTGCCCTTCTGGACCAGAAAAACGCCTTTTCCTTCCGCAAGTCGGTGCCCTTTGTGGCCCGGCGGCTCCAGGTGTCCCGGTACACGGTGTACAAATACCTGGGTGAGCTGACCGGCGGCGGCGAGGAAGAGGAGAAATAGATTGATACCCGGCCAGGCCGGAAACAAGGAGGAACTTCCATGATGAAATATGAGGAGCAGATTCGCGCCTATTTTGACGACCCCGCCAAGCAGCGGGAGCTGGTGGCGGCAGTGTGCCGCCTGGTGTCCATCCGCAGCGTGCGGGGAGAGGCCCAGCCTGGCATGCCCTTCGGCGAGGGTCCCGCCCGGGCGCTGGACGAGGCCCTGAAGCTGTGCGATGAGCTGGGCTTTGCCACCAAGAACCACGACGGCTACGTGGGCACCGCCGAGCTCAACGACAAGGACACCATTCTCCACATTCTGGCCCACATGGACGTGGTGGGCGAGGGCAAGGGCTGGGACACCGACCCCTACGGCCCTGTGGAGAAGGACGGTGTGCTCTACGGCCGGGGCGTGGCCGACGACAAGGGCCCCGCTGTGGCGGCTCTCTTTGCCATGAAGTGCGTGAAGGACCTGGGCATTCCCCTGAACCACTCCGCCCGCATGATTCTGGGCACCGACGAGGAGTCCGGCTCCGAGGACATTGCCCACTACTACGCCACCGAGCCCTACGCCAAGTACACCTTCTCTCCCGACGCTGATTTCCCCGTCATCAACATTGAGAAGGGCCACTATCACCCCGATTTCGGCAGCACCTGGGCCAAGGCCGAGGTTCTGCCCCGTGTGACCGGCCTGAAGGGCGGCTTCCGCACCAACGTGGTGCCCCCGGAGGCCGAGGCCGTGGTGGCGGGTGTGTCCGCCGCCGACGTGGAGGCCGCTGCCCGTCAGACCGCTGAGGAGACCGGCGCCGCCTTTACCGTGGAGGAGACCGACGGCGGCGTCCATGTCCACTGCGCAGGCAAGAACGCCCACGCCGCCAGCCCGGACGGCGGCAACAACGCCATCACCGCCCTGCTGACCCTGCTGGACCGTCTGCCTCTGGCCGGCTGCGGCAGCACCGCCGCCATCAAGTCCATGCACACCCTCTTCCCTCACGGGGACACCAGAGGCAAGGCCCTGGGCATTGCCCAGGAGGACGAGCTGTCCGGCCCCCTGACCCTGAACCTGGCCCTCATGACCCTGGACGAGACCGGCTTCAGCGCCAAGTTTGACGTGCGCTTCCCCATCTGCGCCAACGAGGACAACTGCAAGAAGGCCTGCGAGGCCTCCTTTGCCGCCCACGGCATCTCGGTCACCGGCGACGGGGACATGACCACCGTCCACCATACCGACGCCAACTCCCCCTTTGTCCGCACCCTGCTCACCTGCTATGAGAACTACACCGGCGTGAAGGACGCCAAGCCCCTGGCCATCGGCGGAGGCACCTACGTCCACGACATCCCCGGCGGCGTGGCCTTCGGCTGTGAGCTGCCCGGCTCCGATCCCCGGATGCACGGCCCCAACGAGCGCATCCCCGTGGCCGACCTGGTGCTCTCCTGCAAGATCTTCGCCCAGGCCATCGCCGAGCTGTGCGGCTGAGAAGACCCTCAGCCCGAAAAGAAACCCATTCCCCGTCCCGCGCATAGACAGAGCGGATTGTTCCGGCCTGCCTGAAGCGCCGGAGCCTCCCTCTGGATAGCTGCACCATATACAAAGAATGGAGGAACCGAGAATGAAGAAACTGCGCAAGCTCACCCTGCTCACCCTGGCCCTGTCTCTCGTTCTGTGCCTGACCGGCTGCGACCTCTTCGGCGGCGGCGTCACCAAGCAGGACGCGGTGGACTACGTGAAAGCCCAGATGGATGTGATCTACAAGGGCGAATTCCAGGGCTATCTGGACCTGGTGGCCGATTCCACTGAAGAGGAGTGCCAGGAGGCCTACGACAGCAAGATGACCGCCGAGGCGGAATATCTGATGAGCTGTCTGGCCATTGAATACCCCACCGAGGAGCTGACCGCCCGCTTCGCCGACCTCTACCGGCAGATCTTCGCCAAGGCGGACTACACCGTCCAGGAGGCCAGCAAGATGGACGACGGCAGCTACTCCGTCAAGGTAGTGGTGAAGCCCATCGATATCATCGACCAGCTCAACAGCGCCTGGTACGACTTCAGCGAGAATTTTGAGGCCAAGTACGCCGATGTGGACCCCGATGCCATGACCGACGCCGAGTGGGAAGACTGGTATGTGAATACCTACGACGCCGACTACGGCCAGAGCCTGGCCGACCTGCTGGAGTCCCTGATTCCCTCTCTGGGCTACATGGAGGAGACCTCCATCCTGGTGCAGGTCCAGCCCGACGAGGACGGCTATTACTATCTCAGCGACGAAGATTTCTCCAATCTGGACTGGCTTGTGGTCTACTATGACAGCCTGGGAACCTGAGAACAAATAAAAAGCGGCCGTCCGGCATTTGCCGGACGGCCGTTTTTCGTCTTATTCCGCCAGATAGAGGGACACCTTTTCCACCACAGCTGCGGCGGCATCCTCCGGTGTGAGGGAGCCGCTGAGCAGGCCGGAAATCTGGTCCAGCACCGCCTCCTTCACCACCTGGTCGGTGAGGATGGGGGTGTCCAGCGTGCCGCACAGGTCCAGGAAGCCCATGTCGCTCTCCACGGTTCCGTCCTCCGATGTCAGCGTCTCCTGCACCAGCTTCTCCAGAGAACTGCCGTTGACCGGGAAGCCGTCGGAGAGATAGGAGTCCTGCACCGTGGGGGAGAGCAGCATCTCCACGAAGCTGGCGGCCAGCTCCTGTTGGCTGCTGGTGGACAGGATACCCACAGCGCCCACGGGGGTGTACTGTCCCCGGCCAAAGAGGCTGTCCAGCCCATAGCCCTTCTGGGACAGATTGGAGCAGATATTCTCCAGACCGTAGATGCCGGACAGGGTGGTGCAGTGGAACCGGGCAAAGCCTGCCTGCAGATCGTAGGCACCCATATCCACAATCTCATATCCGCCGCCGTTGGAGCTGACAGAGGCCACCATGGTGAGGGCGGCGTCGTTGGACTCAGGCGAGTAGCGCTTCACGCTCTCGTCCAGGGCCAGGACGGTGCGGAAATAGTCGGCCAGGGCAGCCTCATCCACGCCGTCCTGATTGAGGAAGGCGGAAGCGCTCACGTCGTAGAACTCCATCAGCATGCCGGTGCCCTCCTCGTCCCACAGGGTCTGGGGCGCACGCAGGAAGGGGGGCTCGTCCTGCTCTCCTGCCTGGGTCAGCTTCAGAAGGTCTTCCAGGGAAGTGACGGCCGCTACCTCCTCTGTGCTGCCCATCATGACAGGCAGGGTGAACCGGGCGGGAGCGCCGTAGATCTTCCCGTCCCTGGCGTAGGCGCCCATCAGGTTGGACATGAGCCCGTTCTCAGCCACCATGCGGTCAATCAGAGCGGTCATGTCTGTCAGAACGCCCTTTTCGATGTAGGAGTCCACGGGCAGGCCGTCCAGCAGCAGAATGTCCGGTCCGTTTCCGCTGAGGATCTCGGTGTTCAGCGAGCGGATGATGTCCTCGGTGGTGGCAGAGGCGTTCTCGTCCAGGGCCACCCGGAAGTTAACCCGCACGTTGGGGTTACGGCGCTGGAACTCGCCGATGGTCTGCCGGATGGTGCTATTGTCCTTGAGAGAGAATACGGTCAGCTCGGTGTCCGGGTTGGTGGGGGTGTTGGGGTCAAAGATGTAGTGCATGAGCTGGAAGGTGTTCTCGCCGGTGGAGAGCAGGGCGTGGAAGCCGTCGCCGCCGTCGCCCACCAGACCGGCGATGGTCACGTTGGGCATGACCAGGGTGGTCAGACCGCCGTCCACCAGCCGCTCCCACAGCTTGCCGTCCAGGGACTGGCGGTAGATGCCGGTGGTGTCGGCCAGGAAAATGCCGTCACTGTCCAGGCCAACGGCGGTGAGAAAGCCCAGACCGTCGTAGCTGTAAGTACCGCTCTGCCTGCCGGTCTCCAGGTCATAGGTCACCAGAGCGCTGGAGTCCTGATTGAGCATGATGAGGGTGTTCTCCCAGACAGCGGTACTGCCCGGAGTGGGCATGCCGGGATATTCCGCCACCAGGGTACCGTCCGCCGAGTAGCGGGAGGCCCCGGGTGTGCTGAACATCAGCAGGAAACCGTCGGAGAGGGGGAGGATACCGGAGACATATTTCTGACCGTCAAAGGAGACCACGCTGACGCCCTCCTCGGTGACGGAGATATCCGCGGAGGAGCCGCCAAGGACAACGGAACCGGCCGAACCGGCATCGCCCCCTTCGGGCGTCTGCTGGGGCGCAGCCAGGTCGGGAATGTCAATGGGCTCAAAGGTCACGCCGTCGGTGCTGCGGGCCACCAGAGAGCTCTTCGTGCCGGAGGCGTAGAGGACGTAGATGGTGCCGTCCGCCCCTTCGGTCAGAGTCCGTACATAGCCATTCTCGCCCAGCAGAGCGGGCAGACCCTTCAGGGCTGTGCGCTGGGGTTCGCCGCCGTCAGCCGGGAACACATAGCGATAGTACCCCAGCCCACTCTCCTCTGACATCTGAGCCAGCAGGGAGAGATCGCCGTTTTCCAGCCGCCGGAGGCCTCCCGCCAGATGCACATTCTCCAGAACAGGACCCTGTTCCTCAATATAGCGGCCCATGGCGGTCTCGCTGCCGCTCTCCTGGCCGCAGCCTGCCGCCAGTCCCAGCAGCAGAGCCAGGGACAGGGCCAGTGCGATGATTCGTTTCATAAGTCAGCTCCTTCCGTTGTGGTGAGGCCAGCATAGCACGGCTTTCTGTAAAAAACCTTTAAGCGGGACGAGAAGTGAAATTTCAGGGAAATGGCCGCTTCTTATAGATTTCTTAGAGAAGCGGCTGGTATACTGGTACCAAGGAAGGAGGGGAAACCCTTGCACATTCTCATGGTAGAGGACGACGCCGATCTGTGCGGCGCGGTGGAGATCCACCTGAAGAAGGCGGGGCACACCGCCGACATGGCCTACGACGGGGAGGACGGGCTCCACTTTGCCCTCCAGAACGCCTATGATCTGATTCTTCTGGACCGAATGCTGCCGGGCATGGACGGCCTGGAGCTGGTATCCCGGCTGCGGAAGGCGGGCATTACCGCGCCGGTGCTGATGGTCACCGCTCTGGACGGGGTGTCCGACCGGGTGGACGGGCTGGATGCCGGGGCGGACGACTATCTGACCAAGCCCTTTGCGGCGGAGGAGCTGCTGGCCCGGATTCGGGCGCTGTCCCGCAGGCCGGTCCAGTGGGAGCAGAGCAGCGCCCTGAGCCGGTGGGGGCTGGAGCTGGACGTTAAGCTGTGCACCCTGCAGGGGCCAGGCGGTTCCTGCTCCCTCTCCAAGCGGGAGAGCCGCCTGCTGGAGATTTTTCTCCGCAACGCTGGCCAGACCATGACCCGGGAGCTGCTGCTGGCCCGGGTGTGGGGTCCTGACGCGCCGGTGGAGGAGGGCAATCTGGACAACTACATCCACTTTCTCCGCCGCCGGCTGTCAGCGGTGGGCAGCGGCGCCCGGATTGTCACTGCCCGAGGCGTGGGCTACCGGCTGGAGGAGGGCGCATGAGCAGCGCTGTCCGCAGGAGGGAGGCCCTGCTCCGGCTGCGACGCCGGCTGACCCTGCTGGCCGCCGGACTGACCGGGGCGGTGCTGCTGGTGATGGCCCTGGTAGCCCTGTCCATTGCGGAGGAGCAGCTCCGGGTGAGCCGGGAATCCGCCTTTCAGAGCAACATCAACGCCATTGTGGCCAAGATTCAGGCTGACCGGATTATCTCCACCGAATGGCTGGCCCAGACGGAGGCCACTGACCGGCTCATCATCGCCCTGTGGGACGGAGGGGCACCCCTGCGCTTCTCCGGCGCCTGGACACCGGAGACCGGCCGGGAGACGCTGATCCAGCGGGCCAGGGATGGGGGCACAGCCAGAGGCGTGGACGTGGACGCCCGCCCCCTCTCGGTCATCGAGACCACCGCCACGCCGCCCTTTGAGGTGGCGGGGGACCACGGGGACCGGTATCTGGCCGCTGTGGTGCTCATCCCGGCCCACGACGGCTGGCAGAGCCTGGTGCTCCTCCGGGACATGACGGGAGCGGAGCGGCAGGTGCTGCTGCTCCGGGCGGCCTTTGCCGGACTGGTGGTCCTGGGCGTGGTGGCTCTGCTGGGGCTGTGCTGGGTGCTGGCGGGCAGGGCCATGGCCCCTGTTGAGGCCAGCCAGCGGCGGCAGGCGGAGTTTGTGGCCGCCGCCTCCCACGAGCTTAGAGCACCTCTGGCGGTGATCCGCACCAGTGCCTCCGCCCTGCGGGTGGAGCCGGAGCGGGCGAACGCCCTGACCGACGGCATCGAGCGGGAGTGCGCCCGCATGGCCCGGCTGGTGGAGGATCTGCTCTCTCTGGCGGGCATGGACGCGGGCAGCTGGTCAATCCGGCGGGAGCGGGTGGACCTGGATACCCTGCTGCTGGAGACGGCAGATGACTTCTACCCCATCGCCCGGCGGAAGGGGCAGACTCTGGCGCTGGAGGTGCCTGACGAGCCACTTCCGTCTGTGACGGGAGATCCACAGCGGCTGCGGCAGATTCTCTCCGTGCTGCTGGACAACGCCTGTTCCTACACGCCGGAAGGGGGAACCATCACCCTCTCGGGAGCGGTGGAGGGCCGCTGGGCCTGCCTGCGGACGTCGGATACGGGACCGGGCATCGGGCCGGAGCACCTGCCCCACATCTTCGACCGCTTCTATCGGGCTGACGCCGCCCGCACCGGCAAGGGCCACTTCGGCCTGGGGCTGTCCATCGCCCGGGAGCTGGCCAGACTCCACGGCGGGGAGCTGTCGGTGGAGCGCACCGGTCCTCAGGGCACCGTGTTTTTGCTCCGCCTGCGCCTGTAAAAGAAGAAAGAGAACGCCGCGCTGCTTTGCAGCGCGGCGTTTTTGAATGTTTAAGCGCCGAGAAGCTTCATAAGAGCGGCGCCGAACTTGTTCCAGTAGCCCATGACGAAGATGATGAGCACCAGCAGGGGCAACACATAGCGGAAGTAGGGACGGAACCGGGCGGGGAAGCGGATGCCCTCGCCGGCGTCCGCCTCGGCCAGGAAGTTGTCCCAGCCCCAGCCGTGCTTGGAGACGCAGAAGAGCAGGTACACCAGGCTGCCCAGGGGGAGCAGGTTGTCGGAGAGGATGAAGTCCTCCAGGTCCATGACCACGGTGCCGTCGCCCAGGGGATTGAAGCCGGACCACAGGTTGAAGCCCAGCAGGCAGGGCAGGCTGAGGATGAAGATGACCACCATATTCACCAGCACCGATTTCTTGTGGCTCCAGCCCCACTTGTCCATGGGGAAGGTGATGATGTTCTGGAACACGGCGATGACGGTGGACAGGGCGGCGAAGGACATGAACACGAAGAACAGCGCACCCCACAGACGGCCCAGAGGCATGGCGTTGAACACGTTGGGCAGGGTGATGAAGATCAGGTTGGGGCCGCTGTCGGGCTGGATGCCGAAGGCGAAGGCGGAGGGGAAGATAACCAGGCCCACCACAAAGGCCACGAAGGTGTCCAGAATGCCCACGTTGATGGCCTCGCCCATGAGGCGGTGCTCCTTGCCGATGTAGCTGCCGAAAATGGCCATGGCGCCGATGCCCAGGGACAGGGTGAAGAAGGACTGGCCCATGGCGGCGAAGATGGCCTCGCCCAGGATAAAGTTGCCGTTGGCGTCGTACATCAGGTTGTGGAAGTTGGGCTTGAGGTAGAACTCCAGACCGGCCATGGCGTTCTCCAGGGTGACGGACCGGACCACCAGCACAATCAGAATGGCCAGCAGCATCACCATCATCACCTTGGTGATCTTCTCCACGCCGTCCTGCAGGCCCAGGGAGCACACGCCCATGCCGATGAGGATGACCAGAATCATGAACACCAGCATAATGCCCGGGTTGGACAGCATGCCGGAGTAGATGTCCTGGACGGCCTGGGTGTCAGCGCCCACAAAGTCGCCCTTGGCCATCTTGATGCAGTAGAGAATCATCCATCCGGCCACGGTGGTGTAGAACATCATGAGCATGTAGTTGCCCGCCATGCCGAACCAGCTGTACCAGTGCCACTTGGTGCCCTTGGGCTCCAGCTTGTGGAAGCTGGTGGCGATGCTCTGGCGGCTGGCACGGCCCACGGAGAACTCCATGGCCATAATGGGCAGGCCCAGAATCACCAGGAACGCCAGATAGATCAGCACAAAGGCGGCGCCGCCGTATCTGCCTACAATGTACGGGAAGCGCCACACGTTTCCCAAACCGATTGCGCATCCCGCCGAAATGAGCACGAAGCCCAGACGGGAGGCAAAGGTCTCTCTCTCCTTCACAGGAAACCCTCCTTACATCTTTATGAGAGATATCGTGAAAACACACACCGGATTATCATAGTGCATTTGTCGGGGAAAGTCAATCTTCCGGCGGGACAATCAGGGGAAAAACCGGGGGAAATCAGGGCGGGATGTTTACAAAATGTTTTAAAAAAGGATGTGAAATTTCCAGATAGTTTAGAGAATGGTTTTGTATGTTTATTCCACTGATTTGAATTCGGAGGGATACCCATGGCATGGAACACGGCGGAGCGGATACAGGAAGAGCGGGCGCGGCTGGCCGCGGGGACCCCGCCGGAGCACAGAATGAAGCACGCCCTTCAGCGGAAGGCAGCCAAGGCGCTGGCCGGCTTTTTTGTCCTCATGCTGGTGCTGACCCTTCTGTCCCGGGCGGCCTACGGCATCACCGTGGCCCGTGTGGAGACGGAGAAGAGCAAGAGCGGCATCCTGACCCAGCGCTGTACCATAACCGGCGCCATCCAGGCCATGGGCGACCTGACGGTGGACCTGCCGGAGGGGCTGGAGATCAGCCGGATAACGGCGGTTCAGGGACAGGCGGTCCAGGCGGGTGACACTCTGCTGGAGCTGGACCGGGAGAGTTTGGACCGGGCTGTGGAGACCCTGGAGCAGGAACTGGCCCTGCTGGACCTGAAGATTTCCAATGCGGCGAAGGGGCAGACCTCGGCGGGGACGGACGCCGTCCTCACTGCCCAGGACAATCTGGCCACCGCCCAGACCACCCTGAAGCGGGCCCAGGAGGACTATGAGCGGCTGACCGAGAGCCGTGGAGTGACGGAGGACCGGGCCGCCCAGGACCTGACGGAGGCGCAGGATAAGGTGACCCAGGCGGAGGCGGAGCTGGCGGAAGCGGAGGTTAAGGCCAAGGAGGCCCTGGTCAAGGCGGCCCAGGAGGCGCTGGAGGCGGCCAAGGACAACTTGGAGACGGTAAAGGAGTCGGCATCGGAGGCGGAGGATACCGCCCAGCAGGCGCTGGAGACCGCCGAGGACCAGCAGACCAGCACGGACAGCTCGTATATTGCCGCTGTCGGCTCCTACAACCGGGCGGAGGAGGCGGTAAAACAGGCCCAGGCGGATCTGGACGCCGCTCTGGCCCAGGGGGATGAGGCGGCCATTGCAGCCGCCCGGACGGCCCTTCTCCAGGCCCAGGACATCAGGGATCAGGCGGAAGCCAACATGAACAGCCTGGCGCAATCCAGCAACACCGCCTATAACGCGGTAAAGCGGGCCAAGGAAAACCTGAAAAAGGTGCAGGAGAAGTGGAAGGAGAAGGTGACGGAGGCCGAGGCCAAAGTGACGGAGGCGGAGGAGAAGCTGAAGGAGGCGGAGAAGCGCACTGACATGAGCGAGGAGACCCTGGTGGTCACCGCCCAGTCCGCCCTGGACGCCGCCCGGCAGGGGCTCCAAAGCGCCCAGCGGTCGGCGGAGGACGCCGCCTCCGCCACAGAGGAGCAGCTGATCACCGCCCAGCGGGCCATCGAGAGCGCCCAGCAGGGGGTGGAGAGCGCTCAGCGGGGGCTGGAGAGCGCCCAGCAGCAGGCGGAGAACGACAGAAGAACCGGCGCCGCCTCCGCCCAGCAGGCGGAGATTGAACGCCTGGGCTACGTGAGCCAGCGCCGGGAGAAGCAGGAGACTCTGGATATTCTCCATGCTGCCCAGGAGGCTGGGGGCCGTGTGACCGCACCTATTGGGGGCACGGTGAAGAAAATCCGTACCGAAACCGGCGTGACCCAGGCCGGAGAGCAGGCAGCAGTTCTGTCCCGGGGCGACCTGGGGTACCAGTTTACGGGCACCCTGGACCAGAAGGAGGCCGAGCAGCTGGCGGTGGGGGACGAGGGATCCCTCTCCTTCACCAGCCAGGGCAAGAGCCAGAGCGCCAAAGTGACCATCACCTCCATCAGCGGGGCGGACGACAAGGGACAGGTGACCGTGACGGCGGCGCTGGAGGGAACCGGCTGGGCCGGCGGCGCGTCGGCCAAGCTGGAGATCACCAAGCGCAGCGAGCAGTACAGCACCACCCTGCCCCTGGGGGCCATGCGCAGCGGCCGGAACGGGGAGTTTGTGCTGGTGCTGCGGGAGAAGCAGACCGTCATGGGCACAGAGCAGACAGTGGCCCAGGTGCCTGTCACGGTCAAGGCCAGGGACAGCGAGCGGGTGGCCGTGGAGGCGGACGGCCTGCTTCCGGAGGACCGGGTGGTGGTGAGCAGCAGCAAGCCCATCGACCAGGGGGACCGGGTGCGGGTGCTGGACGAGACGGCGTAACCGGAGGGCGAAGCGATGAAGAGACATACATGGGGACTGTTCCGGTGGCTTCCCGCCCTGCTCTTTCTCTGCGCCTGGATGGCGACCCTCTGCTTTGCCCAGCAGTGCGGACCGCTGACCCAGGGGGCGGCTGTCCGCTGGACGGGGGAAGGTGCCGGCGTCAGCCCCGCCGAACTCTGTCAGGCGGAGCGCTGGGCGGAGGAGGACGGCAGCACCTCCTTTCCCGACCTTGTCCTGTGGCAGGAACAGGAGAACCAGATGCTCACCGACCAGACAGGGGAGCGGAGCACCCCGGTGCGACTGCTCACTGTGTTTGGCCAGGCGGATCTGCTGTGGCCGGGCGCCTTCCTCCGGGGCGGCTGGCCTATCCGGGGGGATATCCAGGGCATCGCCCTGGATGAGGCGGCGACTGCCGCGCTCTGGGGCAGCACCGACGTGCTGGGCGAGACGGTGGAGTGGAACGGGAACACCTACACCGTCCGGGGTGTGTTCCGGGGAGACGATGGATTGGCCCTGATTCAGACGGAGGAGAGCAGCACGCAGGCCATGGACCGGGCCATACTCCAATTTCAGGACGGAGGCGGCGGGACGGAGACAACGGCCTGGCTGAGCCAGAACGGTTTCCCGGTGGGACAGGTGACCGACCTGCCTCTGCTGGGCGGGGTCCTGAACGCTCTGGCCGCCCTGCCAGGGCTGGTCCTGGGCGTGGTGATCCTGCTGAGGCTGGGGGAGCGGCTGTGGCGGCTGCGCCGCACTCCGCTGCTGTTCGCTCAATGCCTGATCCCCGTACTGGCGGCGGGCGGACTGACCCTTTGGGTGCTGGGATTCCCATGGGAGATTCCCGACCGGCTTATCCCCACCCGGTGGTCTGATTTTGACTTCTGGACCGCTCTGGCCGGTGAGCTGACAGAGGAGCTGTGGACTGCGGTTTCCGGCGCCATGGGTGCCCGGGACGGACTTCTCTGGCCGGCGGCTCTGGGGTGCCTGGTGTGGGCCTTGGCGGCCTGCGCCCTGCTGGCGCCCGCCGGACGGCTGCGCCCGGAGACGGGGACCGGCCTGCTGCTGGCCTGTCTGGGGGCGGCGGGGAGCGTGTTTGTGCTGACGCTGCTGTCTGTCCGGCTGGGCGGCGGAGCGCCGGGACGGACATGGTGGCTGCTGCCGCCGCTGTGGCTGGCGGCGGATTACGGGCTGCGGCGGCATGACGCATGGCTGACGGCGGACATCACGCCGCCCGGTCCGGCGCTGACAGCGGGAGAGGAGGAGAGACTGTGAGACGGCGCAAAAAAGAGCTTCCGCCCTGGAGGCAGGGGGAGCGGGCGGAGGACCGGGCTGTGCCCTGGCTGTTTTTGCTGCCCAGTCTGCTGGCGGTGTCGGTGCTGGTACTGGTGCCCTTCGGGGACGTGGTGCGCCGGTCCTTCTTCTCCGCCATGAGCGGGCAGTTTGTGGGTCTGAAGAACTATATCTCCGTGCTCCAGAACGACGCTTTCCGGCTGGCCGCGGCCAACACGGCCAAATTTGCCGCCGTGTGCATCCCAATCCTGTTGGTGTTTTCCCTGCTGCTGGCACTGCTGATCCATGCGGTGGAGGACAAGCGGGGTATCTTCAAGACCAGCTTTCTCATTCCGCTCTCCATCCCGGTGGCCTCCATTGTGCTGCTGTGGAAGGTGGTGTTCCATGAGAACGGCCTGTTCAATCAGCTGCTGGCTCTGGTGGGGCTGGAGGGGGCCGACTGGCTGGACAGCAGCCTGACCTTCGGCGTGCTGGTGTTTACCTATCTGTGGAAGAACACGGGCTACGACATGATTCTCTGGCTCTCAGGCATTACGTCCATCCCGCCCGCTCTCTATGAGTCGGCCCAGATGGACGGCGCCGGGGCAGCGGCCCGGTTCTTCCGCATCACCCTGCCCAATCTGGCCCCCACGTTCTTTACGGTGACGGTGCTCTCCCTGCTCAACTCCTTCAAGGTGTTCCGGGAGGCCTATCTCATCGGCGGCAGCTACCCCAACCAGAGCATCTACATGCTCCAGCACCTCTTCAACAACTGGTTTGTCAGCCTGGACGTGGACAAGATGTGCGCCGGGGCGGTGCTGCTGGCTGTGACGGTATTTTTGTTGATTCTCCTGCTCCAGCGGGCCTGGGGCAGGGCGGAAGGAGGGATGGAAGGGTGAAAAAATGGTTTATCGGCATGATACTGGCACTGCTGGCCTGCCTGGTGTGGGTGCCGCTGTGGATGCTGCTCACCGGCTCCCTCATGGGGGCGGAGGAGGTGGAGCAGAACCTGGCCCCCGTGCTGTCAGAGACCGGGGGAAACGCGGTGTGGCCTCTGCTGCCCATGTACCCCACCCTCCAGCCCTATGTGGAGTTGCTGCTGGACACGCCGGAGTTCTTCGCCATGTTCTGGAACTCCTGCCGCCAGGTGTTCCCCGTGGTGCTGGGCCAGGTGCTCATCGGCGCCCCGGCGGCCTGGGCCTTCGCACGGTTCCAGTTTCCCGGCCGGAAGGCCCTCTACGGGCTGTACATCGTCCTCATGCTCATGCCCTTTCAGGTCACCATGGTATCCAGCTACCTGGTGCTGGACGGCCTGGGCCTGATGAATACCATCTGGGCCATCATCCTGCCCGGCGCGGTGTCCACCTTCCCGGTCTTTCTGATGGTCCGGTTTTTCGCCGCCATCCCCTCGGCCCTGACCGAGGCGGCGGCGCTGGACGGGGCGGGGCCTCTGGCCATTTTCCTCCACATCGGTCTGCCCCTGGGTGCGCCGGGAATCCTATCCGCCGTGGTGCTGGGATTCCTGGAGTACTGGAACGCCCTGGAGCAGCCCCTTACCTTCCTTCAAGATAAGACCCTCTGGCCGCTCTCCCTCTACCTGCCCACGGTGACGGCGGAGAACGCCGGAGCTTCTCTGGCTGCATCTGTAATTATGTTAACCCCTGCGCTGCTGATTTTCCTCTTCGGCCAGCGCTATCTGGAGGCGGGTATCTCGGCCTCCGGCATGAAAGACTGAAAAAGGAGCAGATACCATGGCGGAAACAGCGGGCAGCGTAGGGCTGACCATCGAGCGGGTAAACAAGTGGTATCCCGGCGGCGTCCACGCGGTGCGGGATGTGGATCTGACGGTGGAGAACGGGGAGTTCATGATCTTCGTGGGGCCGTCGGGCTGCGGAAAGTCCACCCTTCTGCGGATGATTGCGGGACTGGAGACAGTGAACAGCGGGACCATCCGCATGGACGGCAGGATCATCAACCGGGTGCCGCCCAGAGCACGGGACATCGCCATGGTGTTCCAGAACTACGCCCTCTACCCCACCATGAAGGTGCGGGACAACATGGCCTTTCCGCTGAAAATGCGCCGCTGGAGCAGGGAGGCGGTGCGCAGCCGGGTGGAGGAGGTGGCGGAGAGCCTGGGCCTGACCGAATATCTGGACCGCAGGCCAGGCGCCCTCTCGGGCGGCCAGCGCCAGCGGGTGGCCCTGGGCCGTGCCATGGTGCGCCAGCCCAAGCTCTTTCTGATGGATGAGCCCCTCTCCAACCTGGACGCCAAGCTGCGGGTGGATATGCGCCGGGAGATTGTGGCCCTCCAGCGCCGTCTGGGCACCACCACCATCTACGTCACCCACGACCAGACCGAGGCCATGACCATGGGCACCCGTATTGCTGTGCTGCGGGACGGCGTGCTCCAGCAGGTGGACACCCCCAGGGCTCTCTACGACGCGCCAGCCAACCTCTTTGTGGCCCAGTTCATCGGCTCACCGCCCATGAACCTGTGGGATGGGAAGGTCTTCTGGCGGGACGGCTGCACCTGGCTGGAGCTCTCCGGGCAGGCCTTCTCTCTGGGGCAGGGAACCCGGCTGCCCCAGGGGGCCTTTAGCCGTAGCCTGACTGTGGGTGTACGGCCGGAGCACGTGTGCCCCGCAGGACCGGGAGACCCGGTGGCCTTTCCGGCCTGTATTACCGCCGTGGAGAATACGGGGCGGGAGTGTCTGGTGTTCCTGGAGTGTCAGGGTGGGGGAACTTTCACCATGGCGGCAGGTGCCGACTTCCCGGGCCGTCCGGGAGAGGGACTGGAGGTCTCGCTCCGGCTGGACCGGCTCCATCTCTTTGACCGAGAGACAGGGGAGCGGCTGACGGAAAAATAAGAAGGAGGATGGGATGCATCGCATCCCATCCTCCTTCCTGTTTTTGCAAGAAAATTGGAGAAACAAACAAAATAATAGGTAAACATAAAAACAAATAAAACGAAAGTGACAAAAAATAAGTCGAAAATACTTGCAAATTGTCGATAAATTAACTACAATGTGTAGTGGCCGCCTGGACGCTTCTCTGCCAGGCGAGTATAAGGAGGAATAGAGCTTGAAAAGAAGAAACAGAATCATCAGTCTCCTGCTCAGCGGCGCGCTGATGCTGTCCCTGGCCGCCTGTGGCGCTCCAGCAGGTGAGGGTACCCCTTCCCCCAGCATTACCCCCTCCGCAAGCGCCCCTGCTCAGGGCGCCTTTACTGACGGCACCTATACCGGCTCCGCCAACGGCAACAACGGCCCCATTGAGGTCAGCGTCACCGTGGAGAACGGCAACATTACCGACGTGACCATCGTCTCCCACGAGGAGACCGCCGGCATCAGCGATCCTGCCCTGGAGGACATCCCCAAGGCCATCGTGGAGCAGCAGTCCACCCAGGTGGACGCGGTGGCCGGTGCCACCATGACCAGCAACGGCATCATGGCCGCTGTGGAGAACGCCCTCAACGGCGGCGGTGAGGAAGAGACCACCGCCGAGATCACCATTGACCCCGACGTCATCGTGGTTGGCGCCGGTCTGGCCGGTATGGTGGCCTCCGTCCGTGCGGCCGAGGTGGGCGCCAAGGTGCTGGTGCTGGAGCAGAATTTCCGCATCGGCGGCTCCGCCAACACCGCCGGCGGCTCCATCTCCGGCGCCGGTTTTGAGGCCCAGAAGGCCGCCGGCATCGAGGACAGCCCCGAGAAGTTCTATGACGACTTCATCACCATGGGCGGCGGCGAGCAGAACCTGAATCCCGCCATCGCCAAGGTCCATGCCGAGCGCTCCGGCGCCGCCATCGACTGGCTGAAGAACGACATCGGCGTGGAGTTCAGCGACCAGGTGGACAGCGGCGGATACCTGACCATGAACACCGACCGCGTCACCTACACCGCCGGCGGTGCGTCCTCCGGCGGCGCCACCTACTTCCTCAAGGCCCTCAGCGCCAAGCTGGATGAGTACATCGCCGCCGGTCAGGCCCAGCTCATGCTGGACACCATGGTCACCGACGTGGTGCTGGACGCCGACAAGAACATCATCGGCGTGAAGATTGGCGACCAGGAGGTCCTGGCTCCCTCCACCATCATCGCCACCGGCGGTTATGGCTACAGCGAGGAGTGGCTGAAGGAGTTCAACTTCACCAACATCACCTCCAACGACCCCAACACCGCCATCGGCAGCGGCTATGACTTCGCCCGCACCGCCGGCGCCGCCTTCGACAACATGGACTACTGCTCCTGCTACGGCGGTTCCGTGCCTGTCAGCGGCTTCCAGGCCTCCCTGCGCTGCAACATCAACTACAACGGCGCCGTGTGGATCAACACCGCCGGCGAGCGTGTCTTCAACGAGCCCGCCGCCACCTCCATGGACAAGCGCACCGTGTGGCGCACCACCGACCAGAACATCATCTATGTGGTGTTTACCGAGCAGATGCTCCAGGAGGCTGAGGCCCAGGAGCAGGCCCTCTTCACCGGTATGATGAGCAACTCCGCCGCCTTCACCACCCAGGAGAAGATCGACGAGCTGCTGGAGCAGGGCTATATGTTCAAGGCCGACACCCTGGAGGACCTGGCCGCCCAGATCGGCGCGGACAAGCTGCCCGAGACCATTGCCAAGTACAATGAGGACGTGGCCGCCGGCGCCGACAGCGTCTTTGGCCGCACCGACAACCTGGTGGCCTTCGAGGAAGGTCCCTACTACGCCGTGTACACCGTGCCCTACCTGATGATGACCGCCGGCGGTCCCCGTATCAACGAGAACGCCCAGATGGTCCGTGAGGACGGCAGCGTGGTGGGCGGCGCCTACCTGGCCGGTGAGATCATCGGCTCCGCCAACATCGCGGGCCACAACACCATCGGCGGTATCGGCCACGGCATGTGCGCCACCTGGGGCAAGTACTCCGCCGAGCTGGCCGCTGCCAACGCCGGCATCGAAGTGAAGGAGTAATCTCCAGACATAAAAAATCCGGTCTCCCTCGGGAGACCGGATTTTTTTGTTACTGTGCCAGATAGTCCTGCCACCACTGGGCTGATTCCTGCCAGTGGGCGGTGTTGTCGGCGGTCTGTTCCCGGGGAACCAGGCCGATCTCTTCGGTCAGGTACTCCCCCAGCCAGGCGGAGAAAATTGCCGCGCCGTCCTGGTTCAGGTGGCCGCCGTCGTAGAGGTGGGCGGTGGGCACCAGACCAATCTCCTCAAACATCTCGCTCCAGTTGCAGAAGATCACGTTCTCGTCCAGGGCCTGAATCTCCCGGCCGATGCGCTCGTAGGTCTCCTGGGTGCAGCGGGTGTAGGTGGGGTTAAAGGTGATGATGGGGGTGGCCCCGTGCTCCTCACACAGGTCCAGAATTTTGGCCAGCCAGGACAGGTTGGCCGCGTAGTCCTCGTCGGAGATCTCCCGGTCGGCCACGTAGGGCTCCACGCCCACGCCCTCCTTCACCTCGTCAATGGCGGTGAAGCCCTTCAGGTAGTCCCGCTGGATGGGAAACAGGGCCCGCTTGATGTCTCCTGGGCGGATTTCCGACCAGCGGCCGTGGTAGAACCACAGGTCAAAGAGCAATCCGGTGCGAAGCTCCGGTTCAGCGGCGGTGAAGATGGCGCCCAGCTTGTTGGGAGAGAAGGGCATCAGGTCGATGTTGAGCTGGGTGTAGTTCTGGTACTGGGCGAAGAAGAGGGAGGTGGCCTCCAGTACCACGGCGGAGGGGGACTGGGTCTTAAAGACCTCCTTCAGGTACCAATAGGTGATGGACAGGGTCTGCTCCGAGCCTGCCATCACGTATCCCGTCAGGCCGGAGTTGTCGTAGACAATGGACGGGTTGAAGTCGCAGTAGGCGTAGGAGCTGCCCAGGTAGATGACATCCAGGCTGTCCTCCGGCTCGGCACGGAAGGCGCTCCAGGTGGAGCCGTAGTCCGTGTGGGCGGGGCGGAGCACGTCGGAGACAAAGTTGAGCAGCAGAGCGGTGATAAGCAGGAAAACCGCGGCCAGCGGCAGTTCCCTGCGGAGAAAACGAGATTTCAAGCCGGGTCCTCCTTCCGGTCAGAAGCTGAAGCCATAGATAAAGGACTGGGCGTCGTACCCGGCGCCGTAGCTGCCCAGCACCACGCAGGAGAAGAGCAGGAACCACAGCACCAGCCACCGCACCAGCCGGGGAGCGGAGAGGTAGTCGGCGGTGATGTCGTGGTTCACCGACCGCAGGTCCACCGCCAGCAGCACCACAAGGCCGAAGAGGGCCGCCAGCAGCTCCCAGCGGTCCAGGCCCATGCTGGTAAAGACCCACAGGGGGCCGTGGAACATGCCGGAGAGCATGTCCAGCCCGGTGGACACCGACCCGGCCTTGAAGAACACAAAGGCCGCTGTGGCCAGCAGGAAGGTGCAGAAAATCTGCCACAGCCGCAGGGGCCAGCCGTCCTCCTTCAGATGGAGGACGCCATGGAGGCGTCCCCGCAGAGGGGCGGTGACGCCTCCAATGACCTGGTACAGGCCGTTTAGTACGCCCCACACCACAAAGGTCATGGCCGCGCCGTGCCACAGTCCGCTGACGGCAAAGACAATGAGCACGTTCAGGTACTTCCGCACCGTGCCTTTCCGGGAGCCTCCCAGGGGGATATAGAGGTAGTCACGGAACCAGTGGGACAGGGACATGTGCCACCGCCGCCAGAACTCCGCGATGGAGCGGGAGAAGAAGGGGGTGCGGAAGTTCTCCAGCAGGGAGAAGCCCATGGCACGGGCCGCGCCCAGGGCCATGTCCGAGTAAGAGGAGAAGTCGCAGTAGAGCTGGAGGGAGAAGGCCACGGCGGCCCCCATGAGCTGGAGAGCGCCGAAGTCCTGGGGCGCGGTGAAGATGGTGTTCACCAGCACGGCCAGCCGGTCGGCCAGCACCAGCTTCTTGAAGGCACCCCACAAAAACCGGAACAGACCGGCCCGGAACTCGTCCCAGTCGAACCGGTGCTCGGTTTTAAACTGAGGCAGCAGCTGGTCGGCACGGGCGATGGGGCCGGAGACAATCTGGGGGAAGAAAGAGAGAAACAGAGCGTAGATCAGCAGGTCCTTCTCCGCCGGTACCTTGCCCCGGTACACGTCGATGACGTACCCCATGGCCTGGAACAGATAAAAGGAGATGCCCACCGGCATCAGGATGTCCAATACCGGCGTGGAGAAGGAGAAGCCCAGAAGATTCAGTCCCCGACCCGCCAGGGACAGGGCGAAGTTCAGGTATTTGAACACAAAGAGCAGCAGACCCAGTATCACCAGGCAGGCTGCCAACGCCCCCTTGCTCTTTTTTCGCTCCAGCAGCCGCCCGGTCAGGTAGGAGGCCGCGATGGTGAAGAGCAGGAAGGTGAGGTATATGGGCTTGGCGCACAGGTAAAAAAACCAGCTGGCCAGCAGCAGCCAGGGGTTGCGGGCCCGTTGGGGCAGCAGGAAAAAGACCAGCGCCGTCACGGGGAAGAAGCAGAAGAACTGCGGCGTGAGGAAGGTCACGGAGTCACCGCCTTTTCAAAAAGTAGGTATTATATTTTAGCCGATACGGTGGGGAAAGTCAATTTACCGGCGCACTGCGGCCTGCCCGGAGGCGGTCGATGACGTGCCCACCGGCCCGGAAGATCAGGCTGCGCACATAGTCCACGCCGATGCCTACGGCGAAGATGGCCAGGCCGACGGCCAGAGCTCCGGCCAGGCACAGAGGCGTGGAGAACTGGGCCAGGAAGGCGGTCCGACCGGCCAGCAAATGGGACCACACCAGCGGATGGGCGTGGAGCAGGTACACGCCGAAGGACAAGGGGGAGCAGAAGGACACAACCCGGGCAATGGGAGCGGGCAGAGGGGGCAGGCGGTACAGAGCCAGGAACAGGCACAGTGCGGCCAGAAGAATGAGGGGGGAGGTGTAGGACAGGAGAGTCCCCCACTTGAAGAAGGTGCCGGGCTGGGATACGCCGAAGGTCTTGCCCACCAGGGCCAGCAGGGAGAAGCCCACATACCCGGCCAGCAGCAGCCAGGGCCGGGGCAGTCTGGCAGGGGGATGGAGCCGCAGACAGCCGCCCAGCAGGTAGAGCACCGCCAGCCAGGCCACGCTGTACCCGCCGCGGGTGGAGAAAATCTCCTCCGGGGAGATGAAATCGGCCAGGGAAAAGACAGCAATCAGCGCCAGAACCAGCCGTTTGGCAGAAGCGGGGGACAGGGCGGTGAGGACGCTGTCCAGGAAGGGCATCAGCAGGAAGAGAGCGAAGTAGGCGCTGAAATACCAGTAGGTGCCGTTGAGCACAGGGAAGAAAGGCGCGATCATGTCCCGCACCCGGAGGGAGCCGGGGTCCAGAAGGCCGAACAGCACCGTGAGTGCGGCGGAGTAGAAGGCGGCCTGGAGCCAGAGAGAGCCCAGCCGGGAGAGGGGATGCCTGTGTCCCACGCCCAGGTAGCCGCTGAGCAGGCCGTAGCAGTTCACGGCGCAGGAGCAAAGGGCCTCAAGACCCCAGAGGGCCCACCAGCGGAGAGAACCGGCGGGTAGTGCGGCGAGCAGACCGCCCACGCCGGAGACGTGGAGCAGGACCACCATCAGCATGGAGCCGTTGCGCAGGACGTCCAGGCCGGAGAGCCGGGTCTGTGTGGATTGAGACAAGAACATCGCCTCCCTGACATATCTCTGCCGAGTTTTTGGAGGTTGCTGTTTTCATCATAGGGAGGGTGGGGGAGAATGTCAAGCCCTGGTCCATTCTGGGCGTCTGCGCACCAAAACTTTAACTTATTTTAATAAAACACCCATGGAAGAAATAAGATCTCTCTGTTATGCTTTGACTGCACCTGGAAAAGGAGGATTTCTTCCATGGAACTGCTGCTCAATATTCTGTTTATTGTTCTGTCCCTGCTGGCCGCGGCGGCGGTGGGGCTGATGATTTTCTTCAAGCTGACCATCAGCATCCGGGACAGCCGCCGCCGTCCTGCGGAGAAGCGGCTGGGACAGGGGGCGCGGAAGGCCCTGTTTCTGTACCAGCCCTCCAACGCCAAGCGCAACGTGCCCCAGGCGGAGGCACTGGCCGCACGGCTGGCGGAGATGGGCTACGCCGTGACGGTGAACCATCCCTCGGAGGACCTGCCCTATGCACCGGGAGACTACGACCTGCTGGTGTTCGGCAGCCCCGTCTACATGGGGGAGACCGCCCGTCCCCTGCGCCGGTATCTGGAGACCCACCCCTTCACCGGCAAGCGGGTGCTGCTGTATGTGGACGGCCTGGACCTGGAGCGCGCCCCTGAACTGGAGACGCTGAAGGGACTGGTACCCGCCGGAAATGAGCTTTACACCGTTAAGGTGGAGCCACGGGACCGGGAAAAGCTGCTGACCTTTGCGGCGGAATATGGAGCCTGAGGGGATGGTCATAGTGGGGGACAAACCTGCATATATATCTCACATCCTGAGAAATGACACGGGAGTGTGGATTGGTATGCAGACAGACTGGAACGAGAACCATGCCTTCCTGCGGGGTGAGGCGGCGGCGGCGCCGGTGGTCTCCCATGAGAACCGGGGCGTGACCTACTGGACCTTTCCTCTGCGGGTGGAGCGGCTGTCGGGCACAGAGGATCGGATCAATGTGGTGGTCTCCGCCGGACAGCTGGAGCAGTGCCCGGTGGCGGAGGGGGCAGAGGTGGAGATTGAGGGAGAGGTCCGCTCCTTCAACAACAAGAGCGGCCGGGGCAGCCGGCTGGTCATCACCCTCTTTGCCCGCAGCCTGCGCCCTGGGTCGGGGGAGCACGCCAACGACCTGTCCCTGGCCGGGGTGCTATGCAAGCCGCCGGTGCTCCGCCGTACCCCGTTGGGGCGGGACATCTGCGACCTGATGCTGGCGGTGAACCGCCGGTACGGCCGGGCGGACTACCTGCCCTGCATCGTGTGGGGTTCCCTAGCCCAGCGCTGCGCCTCCCTCAGCGTGGGGGACGGCGTGCGGCTGGAGGGCCGGCTCCAGAGCCGGCAGTACATCAAGGTGGAGAACGGACAAAACCTGACCCGCACCGCCTTTGAGGTGTCGGTGATGAAGCTGGAACCGGCAGGGGCGGCCAGCCTGACGGAACAGCTCTGGACAGCGTCTCCCTGACAGCGGACCAAAAGGGGGTTCCCTTCCGGGAACCCCCTTTTGACAGATCCTGATTTTCGCGCTATAATATCGCCTTAAGTCCGTTCCCGGAGGAAATGATACAAATGAACCAATTATTGAGACAAGATAAGCCGGAAACAGCAGCGCTTGGTGAGAAGGAAGGCCGGGCCCTGCTGAAAGACATCCGCCGGTGGATGCCACTGCTGGCGGCCCTGCTGCTGACGCCCTTTACCGCCGTTTGGCTGATGCAGCTGGCCTACGGCGCTGCGCCGTGGGCCATGCCGCTGCCTGTGGCAGCGGCAAATGCCCTCTGTATCGCCCTTCTCTACTGGCCGCTCTGCGGCCTGACAGGCCGGGTCTGGCTCAGCTCCTGGGTGTTCCACCTGGCGGCAGGCCTGTGGGGCGCGGCCAACTACTTTGTCAACCTGTTCCGTGGCACTCCCATTCTGCCCTGGGACTTCTCAGCTCTGGGCACCGCCGCCGACGTGGCGGGGAGCTACCGCTTTGTCCCCACCTGGCAGATGTGCCTGGCGGGTGCGCTGGTGATTGCTCTGGTGTGCCTCCTGAGCCTGAAGCGGGTGCGGAACAGGCTCCGGCTCACAGGCTGGAAGGGGCGGCTGGGCTGGCTGTGCGCCGGACTGGCCTGCCTGTGCTTCCTGTTCCCCACCAGCCGCCTGGGAGAGCTGGGTGTGACCACCGACGTGTGGGACCCTGCCGGGTCCTACCGCACCGGCGGCTGCCTGGCCACATTCCTGCGCAACACCGAGTTTCTGGAGGTGGACAAGCCCGCGGACACCTCTCCGGAGGGGGTGGACCAGCTCATGTCTCAGGTGTCGGGGCCGGTTGGGACCGCAGATGCCCCGCAGCGGCCCAATGTGATCGCCATTATGAACGAGTCCTGGGCGGATTTTGAATTCTTCGGCAATCTGGAGCTGAGCGAGAGCGTGGTGGACTATGTCAGCAGCCTGGACAACGCGGTGTTCGGCCACGCCTATACCTCCGTGTTCGGCGCAGGCACCAGCGCCAGCGAGTTTGAGTTCCTCACCGGAAACTCCATGGCCTTTCTCCCCTCGGGCAGCATCCCCTACCAGCAGTATGTGCTGGAGCCCACCTACTCCCTGGCCTCCCTGCTGAAGGAGCAGGGCTACAGCACCCTGGCCTTCCACCCTGGTACCCGTACCTCCTGGCAGCGGGACCGTGCCTATCCCCTGCTGGGCTTTGACAGCTTCAAGTGCGGCGACGACATGAACGTGCCCCAGACCATGGAGCACGGCTATGTGAGCGACCAGTCGGACTTTGAGCAGGTCATATGGGAGCTGGAGCACAAGGAGGAGGGAAAGCCGCTCTTCCTCTTCAACGTCACCATCCAGAGCCACGGCAGCTACACCGTGGAGGACTATCCGGCGGAGGTGACGGTGGCCGATGAGCCGGGAAAGTACCCCATGGCGGAGCAGTACCTTACACTGGCCAACAAGTCGGACCAGGCGTTCAAGACCCTGATTGAGTACCTCTCTCAGCTGGACGAACCCACAATTGTGGTCATGTTCGGCGACCACCAGCCCTCGGTGGAGCAGGAGTTCCTGGACAAGGCCTACGGCGTCACCCAGGCCGAGATGACCATGGAGCAGTACATGGGCAAGTACCAGGTGCCCTTTGTGGTGTGGGCCAACTATCCTCTGCCGGAGG
Source organism: Pseudoflavonifractor capillosus ATCC 29799 (assembly GCF_000169255.2). Taxonomy (GTDB): domain Bacteria; phylum Bacillota; class Clostridia; order Oscillospirales; family Oscillospiraceae; genus Pseudoflavonifractor; species Pseudoflavonifractor capillosus. The sequence goes on along the minus strand of NZ_AAXG02000001.1, from coordinate 13,015 downwards.
AGGTGCCCCAGGTGACCAGTCTGAATTTCCTGGCCCTGCATGTGCTGCGCTGTGCCGGTCTGGAGGGGACTGCGTGGAATGATTTCCTCTGGGACGTGCAGGAGCAGCTGCCTGCCATGACCTTTGTGGGGTACACGGACACCAGCGGTCATGCGTACAGCCACCTGGAGAACAACGAATATACCAGCCTGATTGAGCAGTACCGGCAGGTACAGTACAACAACCTCTTCGGTGGCAAGGACCGCCGGGAGCAGTATTTTTCCTTGGAATGATCGGAGCAGCATGGTGCATCTACAAATAAAACGATATATTTGCTGCTGTGTTGATAAAGGTGATGACCTCTTTGCAGATATTGTTGATGACTTTGGCCTTCAATTCGATAAATTCACTTTCAGTATTATGATTCTTGTCAAAACCTGATCGTGAGGTGAAAAAATCTTCTGCGTATCTACAAAAGGCTATGCCACAGAAACTTACGCTATTGCTGACAGTCTTTGGTCCGGTATTTTAAGTTTAATTTTGCGTTACGCATTTGTATTGTATGGAGCGACCTGGTCTTTTTTTCGTCTGGTGGGGGTGATTCTTATTTCAATCCACGCTCCCCGTGTGGGGAGCGACCCCACCTGATTTTCAGAAGCTCCAGAGCGTCAGACTATTTCAATCCACGCTCCCCGTGTGGGGAGCGACCACGGGCTGGAGTGTCACAGCGTAGCCATAGGACTCATTTCAATCCACGCTCCCCGTGTGGGGAGCGACACCGGAGACCCTGGCACCCAGGCCGCCGTAGAATTTCAATCCACGCTCCCCGTGTGGGGAGCGACGTGCTAAACCTTGGTATCCCCGAGGGGAAACAGGGTATTTCAATCCACGCTCCCCGTGTGGGGAGCGACCCGCCCGGTGGACAGCTACCTGTGCGTCTGGCTAACGATTTCAATCCACGCTCCCCGTGTGGGGAGCGACCTCACCCTGGCCGATTCCACCGCTGCACAGAGCCAGATTTCAATCCACGCTCCCCGTGTGGGGAGCGACCGCACGGTCACCGGGTCGATGGGCTTCCCGGCATTATTTCAATCCACGCTCCCCGTGTGGGGAGCGACCATGGCGTAGTCGTAGTAGGTGCCGATGATGGAGCGATTTCAATCCACGCTCCCCGTGTGGGGAGCGACACAGGCGGCTTGTTTGAGCTGTAATACATACGGGAATTTCAATCCACGCTCCCCGTGTGGGGAGCGACCGCCGCCACCGCCGCCACCTCCGTATGTTCCACCGATTTCAATCCACGCTCCCCGTGTGGGGAGCGACCCAGAAGCAGGAACAGAAAAATACTTATCGTTAGATTTCAATCCACGCTCCCCGTGTGGGGAGCGACGTTACATTACCGATAACAGCAAACCCGATAGGAATTTCAATCCACGCTCCCCGTGTGGGGAGCGACAGTACCACCACGAGCGTCACGCTCGTAAAACTTCTATTTCAATCCACGCTCCCCGTGTGGGGAGCGACAGGATGTAGACGCCGATAGGGGGATGACAAACGGATTTCAATCCACGCTCCCCGTGTGGGGAGCGACCGAGACGCCACACCGGGTGAAATCGCAGCCTGGATTTCAATCCACGCTCCCCGTGTGGGGAGCGACGGCAGTCTGGAGGTTGAGAGCGTTGATCTGCTGCTATTTCAATCCACGCTCCCCGTGTGGGGAGCGACGTTTTTAGGGATAAGCGAGAAGTCCATTGGAGACGGATTTCAATCCACGCTCCCCGTGTGGGGAGCGACTTTGGCGAGAGCTACGATTATACCCGCAAGTTTTTATTTCAATCCACGCTCCCCGTGTGGGGAGCGACGCATAGACAGGATCGAGAGGGCACGAACCCCCATAATTTCAATCCACGCTCCCCGTGTGGGGAGCGACAAACCCTGTATGACCTTGCACAGGGCAACGTGATCATTTCAATCCACGCTCCCCGTGTGGGGAGCGACTTACAAAACCCACCCCCATTTTTGTGCATCATGCCATTTCAATCCACGCTCCCCGTGTGGGGAGCGACTTTCCGCCGCGCTTATGATATACTTTCATTAGTTATTTCAATCCACGCTCCCCGTGTGGGGAGCGACTGTCTGCATCGTTTCACCTCCAAAAGCCGCAACGTATTTCAATCCACGCTCCCCGTGTGGGGAGCGACGTCATCCGCCGGCAGCACGTCCAGCCCCCGGATGATTTCAATCCACGCTCCCCGTGTGGGGAGCGACTGCAAGCCCCTCCTGAGATATCCCGCGCGCCTCTCGATTTCAATCCACGCTCCCCGTGTGGGGAGCGACACCAGCTTGTTAGAGGTTTCGGCAGACCAGACAATTTCAATCCACGCTCCCCGTGTGGGGAGCGACCCAGGGCCGCAGAGATGGCGGCGGAGAGGGAGAGATTTCAATCCACGCTCCCCGTGTGGGGAGCGACCGAGGCCTCCAATCACGAGGCGGGGAGTACAGGATTTCAATCCACGCTCCCCGTGTGGGGAGCGACAATTAGGAGGTCAAAAGTTATGTCTACCGCTACAAAATTTCAATCCACGCTCCCCGTGTGGGGAGCGACGGCCTTCTCTTTATCCTGGTCCTGGTGGCTGTCCTATTTCAATCCACGCTCCCCGTGTGGGGAGCGACAGGCCGCACGTTTGCAGAGAGTTTTGCGGCGCTATTTCAATCCACGCTCCCCGTGTGGGGAGCGACTAATCTGCTGGTTGATGTTGGACAGTTCCTTCCGATTTCAATCCACGCTCCCCGTGTGGGGAGCGACGTACCGGGCGCCGGCATCCATCATGGCGGACAGCACCCAATTTCAATCCACGCTCCCCGTGTGGGGAGCGACGTCGTGGCGACGCATAATGTTACAATTTGGTTACAATTTCAATCCACGCTCCCCGTGTGGGGAGCGACACGTGCCCGGCGCATTCTGGCCGACATCAAAAAATTTCAATCCACGCTCCCCGTGTGGGGAGCGACCGGGCGAACTTTTGCTCAGTCCTTCGCGGCATTATTTCAATCCACGCTCCCCGTGTGGGGAGCGACGATGAAGCGGCGGACATTGCCGCCGACATCATGCAGATTTCAATCCACGCTCCCCGTGTGGGGAGCGACGGCCAGAAGTCAAAACCACGTTGACCACCGACATATTTCAATCCACGCTCCCCGTGTGGGGAGCGACCATGTGTCCGGCGGCGTGGACGATAAAAATCTTCGATTTCAATCCACGCTCCCCGTGTGGGGAGCGACATGGGGAGAGCATTTCCTTCACGTAATGTCTCCCCGATTTCAATCCACGCTCCCCGTGTGGGGAGCGACCCATATGGTGCTTTCAGGCGGCCCAGCGGTGATATTTCAATCCACGCTCCCCGTGTGGGGAGCGACATTGGTTCCGTAACATCCGGTGACACTCCCTCCGTATTTCAATCCACGCTCCCCGTGTGGGGAGCGACTTATGCGGTTCGAACTGGAACAGGGCGCTTTTGTATTTCAATCCACGCTCCCCGTGTGGGGAGCGACGTTTGGATTTCTGCAATTTTCCCCGCATATTGCCGATTTCAATCCACGCTCCCCGTGTGGGGAGCGACCGCCTGTTAGACGGTAAACTGTAAATAGAACGCCTACATTTCAATCCACGCTCCCCGTGTGGGGAGCGACTTGCAATACCTCTCTTTATTCGTATTTAATAGCGATTTCAATCCACGCTCCCCGTGTGGGGAGCGACTTTAGGGGTACAGGTATAATTATACTCCTGGCCTCTATTTCAATCCACGCTCCCCGTGTGGGGAGCGACTGGGTTATGAAAATCGCCTATATTCATAGATTATACATTTCAATCCACGCTCCCCGTGTGGGGAGCGACGCCGATAATTCATATTATCGTATGGTATTTGACATTTCAATCCACGCTCCCCGTGTGGGGAGCGACCTCCAATAAAAAGTTATGGAATAGGGCTTTTACCTATTTCAATCCACGCTCCCCGTGTGGGGAGCGACGTTCGCCGGTGCGGTTGTCCAGTACCTGGGCAACATTTCAATCCACGCTCCCCGTGTGGGGAGCGACTTTGCCCTCAACCCCATGTCCCCCGGCAGCTTTATTTCAATCCACGCTCCCCGTGTGGGGAGCGACTTGGCAAGTGCCAGGAGCCCATCAAGATGTTCCTGATTTCAATCCACGCTCCCCGTGTGGGGAGCGACAAAGAGCAGATGATGGAGCAGATGGAGGAGCTGCTGGATTTCAATCCACGCTCCCCGTGTGGGGAGCGACCCACACAATGGGCTGTCCGTCACACCTGGCAATCAGGAAATTTCAATCCACGCTCCCCGTGTGGGGAGCGACGGTCGGCATAGATAACGGCGTATGTCTTTTCCGGATTTCAATCCACGCTCCCCGTGTGGGGAGCGACGAGTGGATTGAGCGGGCGAGGCAGCTGACCGATGATATTTCAATCCACGCTCCCCGTGTGGGGAGCGACTGGAGGACGTGCGCATGTCCACCTACACGGACGAATTTCAATCCACGCTCCCCGTGTGGGGAGCGACCGGTACGACATCGCAACCACCGCCTGCGCCACCCAATTTCAATCCACGCTCCCCGTGTGGGGAGCGACTACAAAGATGGTTGAGGCTGAGCCCTGCGCGGCCTGATTTCAATCCACGCTCCCCGTGTGGGGAGCGACGCTCCAGGGCCCGCCGGGACCGGCGGGCGAGGATGATTTCAATCCACGCTCCCCGTGTGGGGAGCGACGGGAGTTGAGGGTCAGGTCCACCAGCGGGTTTTCGATTTCAATCCACGCTCCCCGTGTGGGGAGCGACGGCCTTTGTAACCGCCTACTACCGCACCAGGGAATTTCAATCCACGCTCCCCGTGTGGGGAGCGACGTTGAGGAACTTGTACAGTTCCATGGTGCCGGATGATTTCAATCCACGCTCCCCGTGTGGGGAGCGACCGCGTCGGTTTCGTCGATGGGCGTATTTACGCCCTATTTCAATCCACGCTCCCCGTGTGGGGAGCGACACCAGGGAGTAGAGCCGCCACCCTCCGGTTCCCCGATTTCAATCCACGCTCCCCGTGTGGGGAGCGACACAACGGAACAGCGATAGCTTTTTCCTGAGTCCAGATTTCAATCCACGCTCCCCGTGTGGGGAGCGACCTGTGGACTGGATGTTTCCGATGTTTACCTTGACGATTTCAATCCACGCTCCCCGTGTGGGGAGCGACGGCCCGGGAGCGCAAGCGTACCAGAGAGAGCAACCAATTTCAATCCACGCTCCCCGTGTGGGGAGCGACCGGTTGCCCGATTGTGCAGTGCAGGCCGTCAGGAAAATTTCAATCCACGCTCCCCGTGTGGGGAGCGACGTTCTGCTGCGGTCTGGTTGTGGACCATGCGGAATTTCAATCCACGCTCCCCGTGTGGGGAGCGACCGGGTCGGCGTAGATAACGGCGTATTTCTTGTTCGGATTTCAATCCACGCTCCCCGTGTGGGGAGCGACGGTTCTTCTGCGCCTGGAGCAGGTCGGCCTGGGAATTTCAATCCACGCTCCCCGTGTGGGGAGCGACGTTAGCAAGGCTAACTGTCACATAACACGAACACATTTCAATCCACGCTCCCCGTGTGGGGAGCGACCAGGCTTCCTCCTCCATTGTGTGGGTCCAGAACGAAAATTTCAATCCACGCTCCCCGTGTGGGGAGCGACCCCGGTTTCTCTGCTCCTGCGTGGGCGCGGGGTTATTTCAATCCACGCTCCCCGTGTGGGGAGCGACAGCAGATATACACAAATAAATACCTGCAAATTTGCGCATTTTACACAATTTTTAAGTGCATATATTAAATGCTGAAAAACTATAAGAGAAAATAGCGTATCATGATTCGTGGGAAGCGGCTGGATATAAGTGCGAACCTCCCTGAGAATTTATGGGGGCTGGAGCCTCGCACACTTATAGAATCAGAGGGTCTTCCGGCAGATAGGAAGTTTTGCGGCCGAAGTGATCGATCTTGTTTTCGTAGCGGCTTCCGAGATAGTAAAACCGCAGGCTGTCCTTCTCCTGGTCCATGATCTCCAACAGCTTTGCCTGAAGCATTTTGCACTGGGCTGAGTCCAGCAGACATTCGAACACAGAGCACTGTACACGCTGACCATAGTTAACGCACTGTCTGGCAATTTGCCGCAGACGTCTGCGTCCGGCAGCATCCCCGGTATTAACATCGTATGTAATCAGTACTAACATAACATACTCACTTCCACAAAAATGGAGGATAAGCGTCCAAGTCATTCCTGAGATATCGTGCCAGAAGCAGCGCCTGCAGATAGGGTACCAGCCCCCACGGTACCTTTTCACCCAGAAAAGGATGCGTCAGAGTATCCTTTTTGCGCTCCTGCCATCGTTGAAGAAAGATACGCCGCCCGCTCTCACTGAGAAAGACGCCGCCGTTCTCACGATATTCGAAGTCTGACTTCTGAAAGATGCGGTTGTTAATGCAGGTCAAGACAAAACGATCCGCAATACAGGGGCGAAACTCCTCCATCAAATCAAGCGCAAGAGAGCTGCGGCCTGGACGGTCTCGGTGGAGAAAGCCTACATAGGAGTCCAGACCCACACTCTCCAGTGCCCATGCACAGTCATGGGACAACAGGCTGTAAGAAAAGGAGAGCAGAGCGTTCACAGGGTCAAGGGGCGGTCTGCGGCTGCGGGTATGAAACTGAAACAGAGCTGAATCACCCAAGATCAACTGCTCAAATACACTGAAATATGCGGTGGCGCCGGCGCCTTCCAGGCCGCGCAGAGAGTCCAGAGCTGTCTCGTCCAGAAGTTGTGGCAGAAGCGCCTTCAGCTGCCCGGACACGGCCTCCAGACGCCCGGTGTCAACCCGGAGACCGTGGTCACGGCGGGTACGTTCAATGCTCCAGCGGGCATTGTACACCTTTCCAAAGACCATAGCACGTGCGACAGCACAGCTCTGGACAGGATCATCTGCCACACGGTACTGGGCACGGCGCAGAAGAACATTTCCATTGGCCTCACCGGTAACCCGGGCCAGAAACTTTCCTCTTGGCGTGCAGAAAGAGAGGGAGATTCCCCGCTGTGCACAGGCCCCCATCAGTGCCGGAGAGGCGCCCGGATAGGAAAAGGAGAGAATAGCGGAGAGGGTGTGGAGCGGATAGCGGGCCACTACCGTATGTTCCCGGTTGGCTACGACGTTTTCGCCGTCCAGAGAGAGATAGATGTCCTCTGAGGTTACAAACAGGGTATTGAGCAGATGTCTCATGTCTCACCCTCCAGTGCGTCATGCAGATAGGACTCCACGGCTTTCCCCTTCATCAGAACCGGCAGACACAACTCTTTCAGCGAGCAGGCACTGCACCCTTTGGAGGGCTTTACCTTTGGCGTATATCCCCGGCGGCTGAGCTGGTGCATCTCCTCCAGCATTGCCTGCACTTCTTCACGCAGCTCTGCGGAAAAGGGCACTAACGTCCTCCGCCTGGTTTCGCCGTAGAAAAGGGCACCCGCCTGGATGGTACAGCAGAGCATCTCTTCCAGACACATGGCCTGGGCACACAGCTGCAGTTCATCCGCCTGATGGGCTTTTGGTGCGCCCCGTTTATACTCCACAGGGAAGGGGACCCACAGCCCCTCCTCTCCGCAGAGCGAGATACCACTGGGGTCTGCGTGAAATTCCACCACGTCACATTTTCCGGATATCCCCAAGGTGGGAGAGGCGACGGAGAGACCACGCAGGATCAGAGTGTCTCCCCGTCGCTCCCGGAGCTGCTCATCGTGAGCACGGCGGTGAAAGAGATCACCTTCCACAGTGCGCAGATTCTCCTGCCACTGCTGCTCCACATGGATAAGGGCCCACTGGCGGCGGCAGAAGGCAAAGTGCTGCAGACCGGAGAGCTGGAGGTAGTCCTCCTCGGCATAGATCACCCCATCCGCTGACAGATAACGCCGGCAGGGAGGGCGGCCTCGTCCACGGCGACAGTATAGTCCTGGTAGGAGCGGGCAGGGGCGGGATCATCAGGATTCTTTCTGGTGACGGACACGGCGTCAAACAGCTTCCAGGCAGGGGCACAGCCCAGTTCGCTGTCGTGCTTGAAGACAATCAGCTCGCGTACTGCCATCTTGCCCCGGGCGGCGGAGTGGTCGTGCTCAAACATGTTGAGAATAGCCTCCCAAAGCAGGGACAGATCCTCTTCGGAGAAGCCGGTGGTCTTGCGGGCCAGATTGGCGGAGATGTATCCCTCGCAGCGGTAAAGGCCGTAAGGGACGATGTACTTGCGGCCCATCTCGGTGCCCTTCTTCTCCGCGTCGGCCTCGGTAGTAATGGCAACCCGGGTGATGGTGACCTCCTGGGGGACTACCGGCTCCACGCTGCGGGCAAAGCCCAGCTGGACCGGACCACGCACCTGACCGCAGTTCAGAGCGGCCTTCACAAAGGTGGTCATCACCGCGCCGAAGGTGCGGATGTCATAGAAATTGGCGCACATCCAGTCCCGGATCTTTCGGTCCAGGTCGGGGTTAGCCTTCTTCTTTTCCTTCACGGTTTTCTCTGTGACATCCAGCTCGGCATACGCCTCCGCGTCACTGCGGTTGAGGGGAACACCGTCCTTGACATAGATACGGTAGCCGGTGGCGTCTTCCTTTACGGTTTCCACATAGTTGCGGATCTTGCGCTTGAGGCACACATCGGTCACGATGCCCAGGCCGGTCTCCGGGTCCACCCGGGGCATGTTGCCCGCATCAGGGTCACCGTTGGGGTTGCCGTTTTCCACATCGAAGAGGATGACGAATTCATAGCGGTTCTTGATAGGCTCAGACATATTACTTTTCCTCCTTTTTCTCAAAACGGACCTGGGTCTGGTGATAATAGCCCAACTGGAAGGAACCCTGCTGGGGCAGATTCAAACGCTGAGGATAGCCCTCGCCCAGCTTGGAGAGCAGGGTGGTGAGCTGTTTGTCATAGTAGGTGCGCAGGCCGGTGTCCAGCTTTTTCAGGTGCTTCTGGGCCAGATTCAGCAGCACGGGGAACACGATGGCAGGGGTGGCGGAGGCAGAGTTGAAGTACTTGTCCTTGATGGTGGAGTTGATGCCCGGGTTGGCGGCGGACTGGATGGTCTCCAGCACGGAGAACAGACGCCCCAGGTTGTAGGGAAGGTTGGAGCTGTCGGGATTGAGGGACACGGTCAAAACCTCCTTCGGTACATCGGAATGTGGATTTTTCAGATAATACGCCTTGATAATGGCGGCCCTGCCCCGGGTGACAGCGTGTTCCGCACGAATGCGCAGCGTCACGCCGGACAGCAGGGTGGCCGGGTAGCGGGTGTCTGTGAGAATGGACCGCAGCACTTCGCCGGCCATGTTGGGGGCCGGGGTTTTGTCACGGCTGTTCTGGTTTACGGTCTCGTCCAGCAGCTTCCACAGGGGCAGAACATCAAATTTGTCATAGGCGGGTTTGACAATCTCCAGCCGCTGCTGGTGAGCCTGGGCGTTTTTCAGAAAATGACCGAAGGTGTTGTGCAGGAAAAAGCGCACTGACAGGCGGGCGGCGTTGGGGGAGAGACCCAGAATATAAAATTCCATATTGGGGTCCAGCCGCTCCTCATCCAACTCCGCCGGACTTCCGTCGCACAGATTTTTCAGTGCGCCCTGGAGATCCGTCAGCGTGTAGGAGGGCTCCTGTCCGAAGAGTGCCCAGCCCATCAGATTCTGGTAGACGTCCCCGCCGCATTTGGCCCAGCAGACCACCGTGGCGTCCCCCATCCGGTAGACATGCTCCCGGTCGGAGAGCAGATGGTTGAGGGCGGTGGTGTAGAAAAACACCGCTTCCTGGCTGACAGGGGCATTGTAGCTTTGCTCTTTTCCATAGGAGCAGACGGCGGGAGAGTTAAAACCCACTAATGTGTTCCCCATGGCTTCTCCGTTGATAATACCCTTAATTTTGGGGTGGATGCGGGCGATAGAGCCAGTTTTGCCTGTGACAAGGCAGGCGGATACTATTCCGCTCTCCTGTGCGGAATAGTATCTCTGCCAGGCATCCCTGACTGCGGCATCCTCATGAACGTACCCGCCGCCATATCGGAAAAGCAGAGTGGCGCCCTTGAGAAAGTCCTCTATATATTCCAGCAGAGCCGGGTATTCCATGGCCTTCTCTGGTTCCCATGTTTGGAAAAAGGAGAGTAAGGCGGCGCTTGCGGGGGAAGAGATACCGGACAGAATAGCTTTATGGTGCGCTGCCGCTCCGGCAAAGCATGCAGCGCCGCGCTCAGTGCCTCCCTTGCTGATTCCGAGGAGGTAATCAGACTTGTCCCACAAAAAATTGGGCCGGATTGCGGTGGATGTTCTTCCGTCGGTGGGCACTGGGAGTTCTATGGACTGGGGACGCAGAACGGTCTTTTTTCCTTGCTGGACCGGAACCTTGATGGGAACGATCTGCTCCAGTGCGCCGCTATCGCTGATGTATATAGCATAGGAAATATCTGATTTCTTCCATCCGGGTGCGGAAATTTTTCCTGCCTGCTCCAGGGTGCGGTAGTATTCGGTCAATGCCTGTAGTATCATCGCCGTACCTCCTCACTGTCCCAGGCCGGTACATCCAGCACACCGTTTCGGAGAACACCGCGGAAGAAGAGAGGGGTAATGTTCTCCGGATTGGTATAGTCCATGTCGTAGAGCATCCAGCCCAGGTCCCGTTCCCCTTTCAGTTCGTCAGGGCAGGGCGGTATCTCCTCACACAGGCGGAAGTGGGCGGGAAACTCCCGACAGCCGAAGCAGGGCTGGTGATAAAACTGTCCTTTCTGAATCCGACGCTTCATAATATCCTGGAATTTTCCCGGGTTGTCTCCAGGTGCGGCGTTTTCCGTCATCTCAAAATGGGCCTCAATCACATAGCGCACATCCCGCAGCAGCAGTGCGGCGCGCTGCTGAATCTCCTGCGAAGTGCTGAGATACAGCTCACCCGTTCCGCGTTCCATCACCGTGCGGGCTGTGGTGGCGGAGACCGTGGATTTGACCTCGTTGCGCCGCAGATTGGTGAAGCGGATGGGGGCACAGACATGGATGCGGTCGATGCGCCACCGCATTCCCGGATGCCAGTAAATGGCCTCGATCAGCCCTCTGGCCGCTGAGGGGGTCATCACGTCATAGCTGACCCGTTCAACCTTCATCTCCGGACGTGTGAAGAGGGCATAATCTCCCCAAACCTCCAGTTTTATGGACATAGGCGTCACTCCTTTCTAAAATTTAGTTTCCGTATATATCCATTTTTGTAATGACATTAATATAACACGGAAGTATATGTAAGTCAACATATATCTTTTCTAAGTCAATAAAGATTGAAAAGAGAGTTTGCAAATCAGGAAGAACTTATGGTATACTCACATAAGTCGCAGAAGTGCGTGGATTGAAATATTGAGTTAGAGAAGATCCTGGCTGGAGAGGTGGAGAAGCGTTTATGCTTCTCCACCTCTATTTTGCCTTAGACAAACAGAGCCTTTCCGCTGTCTGCCTCCAGAGAGAGCCCGGTCTCGCTGGAGTAGAGGGCTGTGTTTCGCAGGATAGCTGCGCCGTTCTCCAGCACCTCCAAATCGCCTGCGCTCTCCAGCGCGGCAAAATGCTTTTCATAGATGGCAACACCGTACTGTCCCAGCTGACGGAACAACTGCCGGCTGCTCATACCGGCGCGCAGCTGGTCCACAAGCGCCGCTCCCTCTCCAAGCGGGATATAGACTGTCCTGGTGGGTGAGTCGATGAGATGGAAGCGTTCCGCCACAGTGCGGAACGGGAAAAACTCCGACTGAATAAGGGGAAGGATTCGCTCCTTGTCCTGGGCCTCTTTGCCCTTCAAATCCAGAAGCTGGTGAAAATAATCGTGGATGGCCGCCGGAGAAGCGATGTCCTCATGGCGGGCCATGACATCCCTTCCGGCGCCGATGGCGGCGGAAAACAGCGGAGGTGCTTTGTTCTCGCCTTCAAAAATGTAAACAATACTCTCCTCAGCGGAGCGCTTTCCTTCCCGGTTGCACCGTCCGGCAGCCTGGAGGATAGAATCCAGTCCGGCCAATTCACGGAACACGGTGGGAAAATCCACATCTACACCGGCCTCAATCAGCGAGGTGGAGACCACACGGCAGGGAAGACCCTCCTTCAGGCGCCGGCGGATCTCCGCCAGCTGCTGTTTCCTGTGGCTGGCGTGCATGAGCGTGGACAGGTGGAAGCTGCCGGCTCTGTCCAGGCGGGTGTATACCTCCTGGGCGGCCTTCCTGGTGTTGACGATACACAGGACCTGGCTGCGTTCATTGAGCTGCGCTGCCAGCTCATCCCAGGTGAGGCGGCCTGCCTGGAGAAAGGAGACACGGCGGAATATCTCCCACTGGCAGGTGTCGGCAGGGCAGAGTTCACGGATAGGGACGTTGGGAAGAAATTCGCGGAAAATTGATTCCAGAGCGGGCTGGGTTGCCGTACAGAGGACGGCGGAGACACTGTAATGCGCCACCAGCTGGGAAATAGCGTGGACACAGGGACGGAGAAAAGGGAGGGGTATCATCTGAGCCTCGTCAAAGATGACCACGCTTCCGGAGATATTGTGGAGCTTGCGGCACTGGGAGGAACGGCAGGCATACAGGGACTCAAAGAACTGCACCGCCGTGGTTACCACTACCGGTATGTCCCAGTTTTCTGTGGCTCTGGCCATATGGATGGTGTGGGGATTGGCCTCGCCTTCCAAATCATAGAGGACATTGGCGTGGTGTTCCAATACGTTCTCCGGTCCCAGTATCCTGCGGAACATCTCTGCTGTCTGTTCAATGATGGAGGTGTAAGGGATAACATAGATTATCCGCCGCAGACCATGCCGTCTGGCGTGAGCCAGGGCAAAGGCCAGGGATGCCACTGTTTTTCCGCCGCCGGTGGGTACGGTGAGGGAAAAAAGTCCGGGCTGCTGCATATCGCCCTCCTGAAGGCAGCGCTTCAGAATTTGACAGCGCTGGCGGTTCAGTTCACCTTTT
>NZ_AAXG02000002.1 GCF_000169255.2 Pseudoflavonifractor capillosus ATCC 29799 | reverse complement strand
CTCAAATTTTAGAAGGAGGAATTCCAAATGAGAAACCTCAAGCGGGTCCTCAGCCTGGCTCTGGCCTCCGTCATGCTCCTGGGCATGATGGTCATTGGCGCCGGCGCTGCGGACAAGACTGCGGCTGACCTGACCGACATGGACAAGGTCACCAACAAAGAGGCTGTCTCCGTGATGGTCGACCTGGGCATCATCGAGGGCAAGCCCGACGGTTCCTTCGCTCCCACTGAGGGCGTGGACCGTGCCACCATGGCCAAGCTCATCACCTACGTGCTGATGGGCGACGTGGACGCTGCCATCTTCGAGGGCACTTCCACTGACCTGACCGACATCAACACCAACTGGGCCGAGGGCTACATCAAGTACTGCTATGCCAACGGCATCATCTCCGGTGACGGCCAGGGCCACTTCTTCCCCACTCAGGGCGTGACCGTTGTTCAGGCTGCCAAGATGCTGCTGGTGGCTCTGGGCTACGACGCTGAGGCCAGCAAGTACCAGAACAACTCCATGTGGTCCGTCAACATCATGAAGGATGCTCAGGTTGCTGGTCTGCTCAACGGCGTTGAGGGTAGTGCTAACGACACCCTGACCCGCGACGGCGCTGCTCAGATGATCTTCAACACCCTGAACGCCAAGACTGTTACCCCCAAGTTCCAGTATGACATGGGCGTGCAGTACCTGAGCGAGTACGTTGTCTCCTCCACCACCCTGGGCTATCAGACCTACGGCATGGTGAAGGTGACCGCCACTGTGACCGGCATTGAGAACGGCAAGGCTGTCCTCTCTCCCGCCACCGTGGGCACCAACAACCTGGCTATCAGCAAGACCCTGACCGCTACCCCCGACATGGTGGGCAACGTTGTCTCCCTGTATGTGAAGGGCACCCTGGACACCAACGGCAAGCTGGCCAAGGCTGAGAAGCTGATCTCCACCTCCCTGGTCATCAGCTCCACCAACGTCCTGGGCACCAGCACCGACGGCACCAAGGTGACCGGCTATGTGGCCAACACCACCAACGACCTGACCACCAACAAGAGCGGCAACAAGAAGTACATTGCCGAGCTGGACGAGGGCGCTACCTACTTCGAGAACGGCACCAAGCTGGACGACGTGAATGCTGCCAACGCCAAGATCGTGGCTGGTACCGTTGTTGAGCTCATCGACGCCAACAACAACGGCAAGGCCGACCTGGTCAAGCTGACCAACAAGGCTGTCAAGACCCTGACCAACAACGTCAAGACCAAGACCGAGGATGACGTGCTGATGGTCTCCGTCCCCGGCGTGACCTCCGACTATGTTGATGCCAAGACCGTCTCCGGCTACGAGGGTCTGGTCAAGAACGACGTGGTCCTGACTGTCGAGATCGGCGGCGTGACCTACATCGAGAAGGCCACCTCCGTTGAGGGCGTTGTCACCGGTATCAAGAACGATACCTACAAGGTTGATGGCGTGTACTATGCCAAGTCCGGCCTGGTTTCCAACGCCATGGAAGGCTACACCGCCAACGACTTCAAGAACACCTACACCTTCTACCTGGACAACGGCAACAACATCGTGAAGGCCGTTAAGGTTACCGAGGAGACCGTTACCAAGACTGCTGTTGTCCTCGACTACGGCAAGATCTCCGGTTCCGGCATCGGCGGCACCAACGTGTTCCAGGCTCAGCTCCTGTTCGAGGACGGCACCGTTGAGATCGTCGAGATGAGCAAGTTCGGCGGCAAGACCGTCGTTGCTTCCGGCGCCGACCAGAATGAGGTCAACTATGACACCGTCAATGTTGCTGGCAACGAGGGCGTGTTCGTTGACTACTCCGTCGACAAGAACGGCAAGTACGAGCTGACCAAGGTCGCCGACACTGATGACATCAAGGTCACCACCATCGCTGCCGAGACCGCTATCAAGTCCAACACCGCCAAGTTCGACGGCACTCACGTTGCCAACGCCAACACCATCTTCCTGGTGAAGAAGGGCACTGGCTCCAACGTGACCTACACCGCCTACAAGGGCATCGCCAATGTTCCCGCCATCGCTGCTGGCGAGGGCAACCTGGCTTCCGGTCAGGTCGTGAGCAAGAACGGCGTGGCTACCTACGTCTACCTCGACACCGCTAAGGTTTCCGGCGACGTGGCTGCTGCCAAGTACGCTTACATCCTGAACAAGGACGCCTACGAGGTTGTCTCTGACGGCAACAACGGTCTGGATTACGTCTACTCCGCCATCGTGGACGGCGTGAAGACCACCCTGACCGTGGACAAGACCGAGTATGTTGGCACCAACGGCCTGGTCACCTACGTGACCACCGACGGTGTGGTGAGCGAGGCTGTGAAGGCTGTGACTCCCGCCACCGGTCTGGAGTCCGTCTCCGGCGGCACTCTGGTTCTGAAGAATGCCTTCGCCGGCAAGACCGCTTACCTGTACAATGACGACACTGTCTTCTACACCATCAATGCCAAGACCGGCAGCGTGGAGACCGTGAACGCCAGCGACATCGAGACCAGCGCTACCGTTCAGGTCGCCGTTGTTCTCGCCAAGGGTACCACCAACGATACCGCTTCCGTGGTGTTCGTGATTACCCCCGCTGTGTAATCTAGCGATTCACACAAACGAAAGGAACCCCAGGCCATTGGCCTGGGGTTCCTTTTCTTATCCTTATTATTCTTGCTTATTCCAGGAAGATGACGCCGTAGTCGTAGATGATGGGAGCGGCGCCGCTGGAGGCCGACAGAGAAAGCCGGAGACATCCAGTCGCTGTGGCCTCAGAACAGGTCAGCCGGAAGGTAGTCTCCTGACAGGGGGCACCCTCCAGAGTTTCGCTGGCGGTTGTTTCCGTATGCTCCATAGGCTCAAGACTGCCGCTGTCTTTTCCCAGAGAGACCGAGACTTCTCCATCGCCGCTGTGACGGACGTAGCAGACCGCCTGCGTCCATTGGCCGATATCCTCAGCAGTGGAAATCAAAGCGCCGGAGGTAGTGCCGCCGGGTGTCACCGTCAGTCCAATGGCAATCGGGTGATTGATGCTGTCTTCATCCTCAAAGGCACAGAAAATGCTTCCGGCTGTTCCCTCAGGAGTGACATTCTCCACCCGAAACTCGTAGGTCTCATCCTTGCGGATGGGACAGGAGATGGAAAACTCATGCCAGGTGGAACTGGACTCCAAAGATGTGAGCTGTTCATCTGCATCCGCCAGCTTCCTGCCGTCCTGCCAGATGGAGAGTGCTGCAGTTTGAGCCTTGGACGTACCAGAGATTTTTACAGAAACGGCAGTAATCACGCCATTTCCCTGGGCAGTCCAAAGACGGGAGATAAAGCTGCCCCTACGTGCCGACTCGCCTGTGGAGAGCGTGGCGGGCCGGGGGACATCGGACTGACCGACCGTGTCGATACTGACTGTATGGGCTGTGGTGTCCCGGTAGGAGCTTCCCTCCCAGGAGGCAATACGGCTGCTGTCCAGAAAGCCGTCGAACATCAGTCCCCGCCTGAATCCGGTATACTTGCCTTCATAGTAGTTTTGCAGCAGCAGGTTGTACACATTGTAGCTCACGTCTTCCAATCCAGACAGAGCTTGGTCGGCCTTTTTCTCCGTCTGCTTTACCGCGGTATCAATAAGGCCGTGGTCCTGGTTGAAGTCTTCCCGTAAGAACGGGTCCGTGCTCTCCCACTGATGGAGACCGATGTGTTCTGTTTTCGTACTCATGACATTACTCCTTTCCAATCGTTTGTTCCGTGTGCGGAGACCGGAGAACATCGAGACTGGTATCCATTTTAGCCCTTGGTATTTTCCTGTCTCCTCATATAGCCTCGTTCCGCTGCTCTTTGTTGTACATAGCAGGTCATTTGAGTTTTTAATTTGGCATATTGAGAATGAAGATAGCGTTGACCACCGGACTACCATTGGACTAACCAGTAGTACCTTCTGCACTTTGATTTCCACTGCGGAAGATATGGGCCACTGAGAACAGGTTGTCTGCTACGTCCGTTACAGCGGCGATGGAGAGGCCACAGCCTTTCTAGGAAAAGATGGTGATAGTCTTGAGCGTATGGAGTATGCGGAAATAACCACCAGCAAAACTGCGGAGGGTGCCCCCCTGTCAGGGGACTACCTTCCAGCCAACTCGTTTTGAGACCGCAGCAGTGACATTGGGCTTATCTTTCTGAAACAAATAGGATAAAAGCAAAAAAGGAACCCCAGGCCATTGGCCTGGGGTTCCTTTTGTTTTTGTGCCAGTGCTAATCGTTTAATTAGCCCTCAGCAGGAGTGATCACGAACACCACGGAAGCGGTGTTGTTATCACTCTTCTCAGCGGTGATGACGAAGACCTCGACATCCTTATCAGCGCTGATATTGGAGGCGCTCACGCTCTCGACGGTGCCGGCCTTCTCGTCAATGGCGTAGAAGACGGTGTCGTCGGTGTACAGGTAAGCAGCGTCGTCAGCGCCGACAACCAGGGTGCCGCCGGAAATGGTGGTGATGCCCTTCTTGAGAGCGTCCTGCTTAGACTCAGCCTTAGTCACCACACCATCGGTGGTCTGATAGGTGTACAGACCGCTGGCGGTAAACAGCTTATCGGTGTCGGCAGTCAGAGTGGTCTTCTCGCCGTCCACGATGGCGGAGTAGACATAGTCCACACCGTTGTTGCCGTCGGAGACAGTCTCGGGCTTGGCGCTGATGATGTAGGTGTACTTCTCAGCGGACACATCGCCGGTGAACTTATCAGCAACGATGTAAACGTAGGTAGCCACGCTGTCCTTGCTCACAACCTGGCCGCCCTTCAGGTCAGCCTTGGCAACACTGGGAACATTGGCAATGCCCTTGTAGGCAGTGTAGGTCACGTTGGAGCCAGTGCCCTTCTTCACCAGGAAGATGGTGTTGGCGTTAGCGACGTTGGTGCCGTCGAACTTGGCGGTGTTGGAGGTGATGCCCTTGTCGGTGGCAACATCCTCGGCAGATTCGACCTTGGTCAGCTCGTACTTGCCGTTCTTATCGACGGAGTAGTCAACAAACACACCCGTGCCGACCTCACCAGTGGTAGTGGTGAAGTTGTCGCTGGTGAGCTCAGTGCCGTTCAGCTTGCTCATCTCGACGACCTCAACGGTGCCGTCCTCGAACAGGAGCTGAGCCTGAGCAACAAAGCTGGAGCCAATGGCGGTGCTGGAGATCTGGCCGTACTGGAGAACAACAGCGGTCTTGGTAACGGTCTCCTCGGTAACCTTAACGGCCTTCACGATGTTGTTGCCGTTGTCCAGGTAGAAGGTGTAGGTGTTCTTGAAGTCGTTGCCCTCATAGCCGCTGTTGGAAGCGCCCTCCAGGGCGGACACAGCGTAGTACACGCCGTCAACCTTGTAGGTCTTGGAGGTATCGCCCTTGATACCGGTCACAACGCCCTCGACGGAGGCGGCCTTCTCGATGTAGGTCATGTTGCCAACCTTGACAGTCAGGACCACGTCGTCCTTGGCCAGGCCCTCGTAGCCGGAGAGCTCGCTAGCCTTCACATAAGTGAGGGTGGTGTTCGCAGAAGTCACGCCGGGGATAGCAACCATCAGCACGTCGTTCTCGGTCTTGGTCTTGACCTCACCAACGACAGTCTTGACTTCCTTAACAGTCAGCTTGACCAGGTCGGCCTTGCCGTTGCTATTGGTGTCGATCAGCTCAACAATGACGCCGGTCTTGACAGCAGCCGCAGCATCTTCAGCACTCTTGGACTCACCATTCACGAAGTAGGAAACCTTGGAGGTATCTTCCTCCAGCTCAGCAATGAACTTCTTGTTGGTGCTCACCTTGTCGGTCAGAGTGGCCAGGGCGGTGCCGTCGGTGCTGGTGCCCAGCACGTTGGTGGTGCCGATGACTAGAGAGGTGGAGATCAGCTTCTCAGCCTTGTTCAGGGTGCCGTCGGAGTTCAGGGTGCCCTTCACGTACAGGTTGACAGCGTTGCCCACCATGTCAGGAGTGACAGGCAGCTTCTCATTCACGAGAGTAGTGGCATCCTTAGGCTCCACATTGGTCAGAGTGGCCTTGCCGTCGGCGGTAATGCCGGTCACAGTGGCGGTCACCTTCACCATGCCGTAGGTCTGATAGCCCAGGGTGGTGGTGGAGACAACGTACTCGCTCAGGTACTGCACGCCCATGTCATACTGGAACTTGGGGGTAACAGTCTTGGCGTTCAGGGTGTTGAAGATCATCTGAGCAGCACCGTCACGGGTCAGGGTGTCGTTAGCGGTACCCTCAACGCCGTTGAGCAGACCAGCAACCTGAGCATCCTTCATGATGTTGACGGACCACATGGAGTTGTTCTGGTACTTGCTGGCCTCAGCGTCGTAGCCCAGAGCCACCAGCAGCATCTTGGCAGCCTGAACAACGGTCACGCCCTGAGTGGGGAAGAAGTGGCCCTGGCCGTCACCGGAGATGATGCCGTTGGCATAGCAGTACTTGATGTAGCCCTCGGCCCAGTTGGTGTCGATGTCGGTCAGGTCAGTGGAAGTGCCCTCGATGATGCCCAGGTCGACCATCACGGAGACAGCCTCTTTGTTGGTGACCTTGTCCATGTCGGTCAGGTCAGCCGCAGTCTTGTCCGCAGCGCCGGCGCCAATGACCATCATGCCCAGGAGCATGACGGAGGCCAGAGCCAGGCTGAGGACCCGCTTGAGGTTTCTCATTTGGAATTCCTCCTTCTAAAATTTGAGTTTTAGGGTCGAAAACAACCACTCAGGGTCGTATAACGCCCCTTTCAGTCGAAATAAAAGAGAGAAAAACAGCGCTTTTTTGAGAAACATCCTGACGTATTGCGGAAAAAGTTATATTGGTAGACATTTGGTAGACATGGATGCAAATTTCCTCCCACGGAGGAAGCCTAAAAACAGAGAATCCAATTTCTAGGACAATCCCTTTTGGAGATTTGTTTAAAAGGAATAAAACCACAGAAAAAAGGACATAGTGACACCATAGAAACGGAAGAAACGGAAAAAGAAGGGGCCAAAAAGCATGAAAATATAATCATCAGGCCAGAGATACCGTAAAATTACTTTGATTTTACATGAGACTATGTTATAATATCTACGACTAGCATGGGTCCTCATGCCGCGCCGGAAAAACGTCGGGAATTCCCCTTCAGAAGGAGTACGGCAAAAAATATAAATTCGAATTGTCTGGCCGGTGTGATACCGGCCTGCTTACGGAACAGGCCATTTTATGGCCCAAACGGAGAGAATAGAGGGTGCCGTTTTGACAAAATACGTGATTCGCGGCGGTAAGCCGCTTTATGGCGAAATCGATATCAGCGGCGCCAAAAATGCCGCGGTGGCTATTATCCCCGCTGCACTTTTGGTGGACGGCGTATGCCGCATTGAAAATATCCCCCAGATCAGCGACGTGACCATGATCCTCAACATTCTGCAGGAGCTGGGCGCAGATGTGCGCACGGTCAACCGTACCACGGTGGACATCGACTGCTCCCACATCCGCAACGCAAAGGTCCCCAACGAGCTGGCACGGAAAATCCGCGCCTCCTACTACCTCATCGGCGCGCTCCTGGGCCGCTTCGGCAGCGCTCAGGTGCCCCCTCCCGGCGGCTGCCATCTGGGTGACCGCCCCATCGACCAGCACATCAAGGGCTTTGTGGCCATGGGCGCTGAGGTGGACGTCCGGGGCGGCTTTGTCAACGCCTGGGTCAAGGACGGCAAGCGCCTCAGCGGCGCTCAGGTCTACCTGGACATCGTGTCCGTGGGCGCGACCATGAACATCATGCTGGCCGCCGCTCTGGCTGACGGCACCACTATCATCGAAAATGCGGCCAAGGAGCCCCACATCGTGGACCTGGCCAACTTCCTCAACTCCATGGGCGCCCGGATTATGGGCGCAGGCACCGATGTGATCAAAATCAAGGGCGTGGAGCGCCTCAACGGCGGTACCTACTCCATTATCCCTGACCAGATCGAGGCGGGAACCTATATGGCCGCTGTGGCTGCCGCCGGCGGCGAGGTGCTCATCAAGAACGTCATCCCCAAGCACCTGGAGTGCATCACCGCCAAGCTGGTGGAGACCGGCGTGGAGGTGGAGGAGCGGGATGACGCTGTCCTGGTGCGCAGAGATCCCAATGCGCGTCTTACCCGCACCAATGTCAAAACCCTGCCCTATCCCGGCTTCCCCACCGACATGCAGCCCCAGATGGCCGTGGTTCTCTCCCTGGCGGAGGGTACCAGCGTGATCACCGAGGGCGTTTGGGACAACCGCTACCGCTATGTGGACGAGATCCGGCGTATGGGCGCCCAGTTCCAGGTGGACGGCAAGGTGGCTGTCATTGAGGGCGTGGACCACCTGACCGGCGCTCCCGTTCGGGCCTGCGACCTGCGGGCCGGTGCAGCCATGGTCATCGCCGGTCTGGCCGCTCACGGCGTCACCGAGGTGGACTGCATCCACTATATTGAGCGGGGCTATGAGGACATTGTGCGCAAACTCTCCGGCGTGGGCGCTGACATCCGTGTTGTTGTCACCCCCGACGAGGACAAGCAGGCCCAGGTGGGCTGACAAAACAGTCTGGCAGGGCGGCGGCCATGTGCTGCCGCTCTGTTTTTATGCTCCGCACCGGATGCCATGAAAGCAGCAGTCATCCGGAAACAGTACCTTTGGCAGACCGTACATAGGAGAGATTCATTTGCTGTCACTGACCACCCTCGCCAGCGGCTCCAGCGGCAACAGCCTGCTGGTGTCCGACGGTGAAACCCACATTCTTATCGACGCCGGCATCTCCGCCAGGCGGATTACCAAAAGCCTGCGGGAACTGGGGATTGACCCCAGCCAGCTCTCCGGTATCCTGATTACCCACGAGCACTCAGACCATATCTGCGGGCTGAACACGCTGACAAAGCAATTTACTATGCCGGTGTACGCCAGCAGAGGGACCGGGCGTCAGCTGTGCTACCGGATCGCCTTCCTGGAAGACCGGATTCGGACCTTTGAGACAGGAAACGCCTTTGAAATCGGTGGGCTGACCGTGGAGTCCTTTGCCACCCCCCACGACACGGCGGAAAGTGTGGGCTATGCGGTGTCCGCCGGAGGTCGAAAGGCCGCCGTGGTCACCGACCTGGGCAGGGTCACCGAGGAGGTGGCCAGAGGGATTCAGGGCGCCAACCTGCTGGTGGCTGAGACCAACTACGACCCGGAATGGCTCCAGTCCGGACCCTATCCCTACTACCTGAAGGAGCGCATCCAGGGGGGATGGGGCCATCTCTCCAACCAGGCCGGCGCTGAGCTGGCCTGCTCTGCTGTGGAAAACGGGGCGAGCACCGTCATTCTGGCCCATCTCTCCAAGGAAAACAACACCCCCGCAAAGGCCTACGATACCGTTCTGGGCGCCATGGAGCACAGAGGGATCCGGCCGGGGAAAGATGTTCAGCTGGAGGTGGCGCCCCGGGATGTGGCCGGCGCCCGCTATGAGGTGTAAGATATGCTGGGAATTCACGTCATCTGCGTGGGAAAACTGAAGGAAAAGTTCTACACCGACGCATCCGCTGAGTACGCAAAGCGGCTGGGCGGATACTGCAAATTCCAGCTCACCGAGCTGCCCGAAGAGCGGCTGCCAGACAACCCCTCCCAGGCCCAGATCGACGCTGCCCTGCGGAAGGAGGCCGACGCCATCCTCCAGCGACTGCCCAAGGGCGCTGCTGTCACCGCCATGTGCGTGGAGGGGAAAAGCCTCTCCAGCGAGGAACTCAGCCGCCGCGTCACCGACTGGGCCGGTCAGGGCCGCAGCCAGCTCTGCTTTGTCATCGGCTCCTCCTATGGCCTTCATCCCGCCGTCAAGGAGCGGGCCGACCTGCGGCTGTCCATGTCCAAAATGACCTTTCCCCACCACCTGGCCAGGGTGATGCTGCTGGAACAGCTCTACCGGGCCTTCAAAATCGCCGAGGGCTCCAGCTACCACAAGTAAATACCTGCCGGAAACAATCTGCGGGGCTCCTGCACATATACGCCAGGAGTTCCGCCCTTTTTTAGATTTGAAATTTGTGGGTAATTCTGGACTTGAGGGGTGGATAGCAAGAACGGCTTGTGCTATAATCACAATAGCGGGAACCTGTGATTCCGGAAATTCAGATATTGGAGGTAAGTCCCATGTCCTACCGTGATATGTATGAGAAATGGCTGAACAGCCCTGCCCTCTCTGAGGCGGAAAAAGAAGAGCTGCGCAGCATCGCCAATGATGAAAAGGAGATCGAAAGCCGCTTCTTTGCTCCCCTGGAGTTCGGCACCGCCGGACTGCGGGGCACCATGTGCGTGGGACTCCACCAGATGAACGTCCATGTCATCCGCCACGCCACCCAGGCCTTTGCCGAGGTCATCAAGGCTGAGGGCCCTGAGGCCGTGGAGCGGGGCGTGGCCATCTGCTACGACTGCCGCAACAATTCCGACCTGTTCGCCCGTGAGACCGCCTGCGTCATGGCGGCCAACGGCATCAAGGTCCGGCTCTTCGACGCTATGCGTCCCACCCCCGAGGTGTCCTTCGCCGTGCGGGAGTATCACTGCATCGCCGGTGTCAACGTTACCGCCAGCCACAACCCCAAGGAGTACAACGGCTACAAGGTCTACTGGCAGGACGGCGCTCAGCTGCCCCCCCACCACGCCGCCGCCATCGCCGCCAAGATGGAGGAGCTGGACCTCTTCGACTCCATCCAGCGCATGGACTACGACGAGGCGGTCAAGGCCGGTCTCATCACCCTGATGGGCGCTGAGACCGACGAGAAGTTCCTCGCCAACGTCATGGGCCAGGTCAACGACAAGGCCGCCGTGGAGAAGGTGGCCGACACCTTCAAGATGGTCTACACCCCCTTCCACGGCACCGGCTACAAGCTCATCCCCGAGGCCCTCAAGCGCCTGGGCATGAAGCATGTCATCTGCGTCCCTGAGCAGATGGTCATCGACGGCAACTTCCCCACTGTGGTCTCCCCCAACCCCGAGAACCCCGAGGGCTTCTACCTGGCTGTGGATCTGGCCAAGAAGGAAGGGGCCGACTTCATCCTGGGCTCTGACCCCGACGCCGACCGCGTGGGTATCATGGTCAAGGACGACAAGGGTGAGTATATCACCATCACCGGCAACCAGACCGGCGTGATCCTGCTGGACTACCTCATCGGCGCCAAGCAGCGCACCGGCAAGATGCCAGAGAACCCCGTGGCCCTCAAGACCATCGTCACCACCGAGATGGCCCGCAAGGTGGCCGAGACCAACGGCCTGAAGTGCTACGACACCTTCACCGGCTTCAAGTTCCTGGCCGAGAAGAAGGACAAGCTGGAGAACGCCGGCGAGGGTAAGGTCATCTTCGCCTACGAGGAGAGCTACGGCTACATGCTGGGCGACTACGTCCGGGACAAGGACGCCGTCACCGCCGCTCTGGCCCTCACCGAGATGGCCGCCTGGTACGCCGGTCAGGGTATGACCCTGTACGACGCCCTCCAGAAGTGCTATGAGAAGTACGGCTTCTACGGCGAGAAGACCCTCAACCTGGTCATGCCCGGCCTGGACGGCCTGGCCAAGATGAAGAAGCTCATGGCCGACCTGAGAGAGAAGCCCCTCACCGAGATTGCCGGCGTGAAGGTGGTCCTGCGCAAGGACTACGCCGACGGCACCGAGACCAACGTCGAGACCGGCGCTGTCACTGAGATGGAGCTCAAGGGGTCCAACGTGCTCAAGTACAAGCTGGCCGACGGTACCGACCTGGTTGTCCGTCCCTCCGGCACTGAGCCCAAGGTCAAGGTCTACATCCTGGCCAGCGGCGCCACCAAGGCCGAGGCCGACGAGAAGGTGGCCAAGTACACCGCCTGGGCCGAGGGCCTGAAGAACTAAAAACAATGCCATGCAAGCACCCCTGCGGAACATCCGCAGGGGTGCTTTTTTGTGCCCTTTTTGGGGCTGAGACAGAAAAGAAAAAGTTTTTTCCCGGTTGGTGCACGGAAAACGGCAATATTTTGGGGCGAAACAGCTGGGGTTGAGAGGTGAGTGAAATGAAAACGGAGTCCGGAAAAAAACGGGAGCGGCGGATGAACACGCTGATGCGGCGCATGGAGCGCCTGGCAGGCGGCAGAGTCAACGACGCCGTCAAGCTGGCCTTCCTGGACGGCGAGCGGGTGGACGAGATCGACAACCTGGACCTCTCCGCCCTCACCGAGTTCAAGCGCAGCGGAAACGGAACCGTGGAGATCAAACTCATGGACCGGGTGGCGGTGCTGGAGAAAATCGCCGCCATGCTGGAACGGGGAGAGGAGGACGAGGCAGACGCTTTCCTCCGGGCGCTGGAGCGCTCCGGCGATGAGAGCACCGGAATGGAATCTGTGCCCGGGAGGAGCGAGTGAGTGCGCAGCTGGGTGTTTTCCGAAAAACAGCGGACTGTGCTGCGGTGGTGGTGCGGTCCGGAACGGCAACATGAGGCCATCATCTGCGACGGCGCCGTCCGCAGCGGCAAGACCTTCTGCATGGGACTGTCCTTTGTGTGCTGGGCCATGGCCAGATTCCAGAACACCGCCTTCGGACTGTGCGGCAAGACCACCGTGTCCCTCCGGCGCAATCTGGTGAGAGGTCTCATTCCCGTGCTGGAAGAACTGGGGTTCCGGTGCGAGGAAAAGGTGTCCCGCAATCTCCTCACCGTCCGGCGGGGTGGACAGGAGAACACCTTCTACCTCTTCGGCGGCAGGGATGAGGGCAGCGCCGCCCTCATTCAGGGCGTGACCCTGGCCGGGGTGCTGCTGGATGAGGTGGCCCTCATGCCCCGGTCCTTCGTGGAGCAGGCCTGCGCCCGGTGCTCCGTGGCAGGGAGCAGGCTGTGGTTCAACTGCAACCCCGAAGGCCCTGAGCACTGGTTCTATAAAGAGTGGATCCAGAAGGCGGAGGAGCGCAGGGCCCTGTACCTCCACTTCACCATGGAGGACAACCCGGGGCTCAGGCCGGAGGTAAAGGCACGTTACGGACGGATGTTCAGCGGAGCCTTCTACCGCAGGTTCGTGCTGGGGGAGTGGGTGGCCGCTGAGGGCAGGGTCTACGACTTCTTCGACGAGAGCTACCTTGAGGAACCGCCCGACGGCCTGAGCAGGTGGTGCATCTCCTGCGACTACGGCACCGTCAACCCCGCCTCCTTCGGGCTGTGGGGGTGGAAGGATGGCATCTGGTACCGGGTGAAGGAGTTCTACTACAACTCCAGAGAGACAAAACGGCAGAAAACCGATGGAGAGTATGCCCAGGATTTGAGAGAACTGGCCGGAGGGCGGGATATTTGGATGGTGGTGGTGGACCCGTCGGCAGCCAGCTTTATTGAGGTTCTGCGGAGAGAGGGCTGGCGGGTGTTGAAGGCGGAGAATGATGTGCTCTCCGGCATCCGCACCACCGCCGGGCTGCTGCGGGAGAAAAAGCTGGTGATCTGTCGGGGGTGTGACGACGCCCTGCGGGAGTTTCAGCTCTACTGCTGGGCGGACAGAGGCGGACAGGACCGGGTGCGCAAGGAACACGACCACGCCATGGACGAGATCCGCTACTTTGCGGCCACGGTGGCCGCAGGCAGAGAGCCGCCCTACCTGGGCGCGGCCTATGTGGAGCGGACAAGATTTTAGGAGACGGGAGGGCTCGGATGGGATTCTGGGAGAAGAAAAAGAGTGAGGCACCCGCAGGGGTGGCCGTCCAGCTGCGGGACGGCGGACGACACCCCTTCGGTGTGCTGGACGGGTATGTGCCCCTGAGAAACGGGGAGATCGCCCTGTACCGCAGCATCCGGGAGGCAGTGCCCATTGTGGACGCCGCCATCCTGAAGCTGATTCGTCTCTCCGGCGGACCGGTGGTGCAGTGCGGCAATCAGCGGGCGCAGGGGGAGATGGAACACTTCCTGAGAACGGTGAGCACCGGGCGGTGCCAGCGGGGGATTCAGTCCTTCCTGGACTGCTATCTGGACTCCATGCTCACCTGTGGGAGAGCGGTGGGGGAGATCGTGCTCAACGGCAGGCGGGACGGCATCGCCGCGGTGCTCTGCGGCAACGTGGCCGACGTGGAAATCAAAGAGGGGGAGACGCCCCTGGACATCACGCTGTGCACAAGGGGGAGAGACGGCGTGCTGGAGGCTCTGCCCTGTCAGGAGCTGCTGCTCTTCACCCCCTTCCAGCCCGAGACCGACAGCCCCTACGGCGTGTCTCTGCTGCGGTCCATGCCCTTCCTCACCGAAATTCTGCTGAAAATCTATCAGGCAGAGGGCATGAACTGGGAGCGGATGGGCAACGTCCGCTTCGCCGTGGTCTACAAGCCCGGCGAGGACGCCATGGACCGGGCTTACGCCGCCGAGCGCAGCCAGCAGATTGCACGGGAGTGGTCCGCCGCCATGCAGGCGGGAAAAAACGGCAGCGTGCGGGACTTCGTGGCCGTGGGAGACGTGGACATCAAGGTTATCGGCGCGGACAACCAGATTCTGGACAGCCAGGTGCCTGTGCGGCAGATTCTGGAGCAGCTCATCGCCAGGACCGGCATCCCGCCCTTTATGCTGGGCCTGTCCTGGTCCTCCACCGAGCGGATGAGCGCCCAGCAGGCCGACATGATGACCAGCGAGCTTACCGCCATCCGACGGGGGCTGGAGCCGGTGGTGGAGCGGATCTGCGAACTGTGGCTGGAGCTGAAGGGATATGGCGGCGGGGTGACCGTGGACTGGGAGGACATCAACCTCCAGGACCTGGTGGAGGAGGCCAGAGCGGAGCTCTACCGGGAGCAGGCCAGGAAAATTCGCCTGGAGCTGGATGGCATGGAACAGAAGCAGTGAGCCGACGGAGAACAGGGGGTAGGAAATGGACATTGTAAAGCAGGCGGACATGGGACAGCCCCTCACCGTGGAAGAGCGGGATCTGGTCCTCATCAACCGCTGGAGCCGGAAGGCCCTGACGGCGGAGGAGGTATACGCCTTCGCCGTGCGGCTGTGCGACAACGAGATCGACCGGGATGGGGAGCGGTTTACCGAGGAGACCCTGGAGGAGCTGGCAAAGCTCTTTGAGGGAAAGAGCGGCATCTTCGACCACCAGTGGAGCGCCAAGGGTCAGGCCGCCCGGATTTACCGCACCGAGGTGGTACGGGAGGAGCACATCCTTACCAGAGCAGGGGACCGGTACTGCTACCTGAAGGGCTACGCCTACATGGTGCGCACCGAGGAGAACAGGGGCCTCATCGCCGAAATCGAGGGCGGCATCAAGCGGGAAGTGTCCGTGGGGTGCGCCGTGGAGCGGGCTGTGTGCTCCATCTGCGGTGAGGACATCCGGGACAGAACAAAATGCGCCCACGTCAAGGGCAGAGAATACGGCGGAAAGCTGTGCTGGGCAGACCTGTCCGGCGCCACCGACGCCTATGAGTGGTCTTTTGTGGCGGTGCCCGCCCAGCCCAAGGCCGGAGTCATCAAGCGGATGGGCGGCGGTCAGGAGAACGACCTGATGGAATACCTGAAGGACCAGCCTGTGCTCCTGAACAGGGCCAAGCAGCTGGAGGAGGAGGCCGCCCTGGGTCGCAAGTACCTGGAGCGGCTGCGGGGCGAGGTGCTTCGGCTGGGCGGCATCTGTGAAAAGGGTGTGGAGGAACACATCCGTAAAAGCATTGCCGACAAACTCACGGGCCAGGAACTGGAGGCCCTGCGTGACAGCTACCAGAAACGGCTGGAGGACCGGTTCCCCATCACCGTACAGCTGCCCCGGCACACCGAACAGGCCGAGATGGACCAGAGAGACGGCGCTTTCCTCATCTGAAGCGCGGATAAAAGAAAGGAGAACGGAGTATGGCAAAGGTTTCGTTTGAAGGCATCGGCGAGATGATGGTCACCTTCCTGGCGGAGGAGGGCCTCACGGCAGGCCCCGTCAAGATGACCGGCGACGGCAAGGTGGGCCCCTGCGGCGACGGGGACGCCTTCTGCGGCGTGGCCCTGGAGGTCAACGACGGTCTGGCCCTGGTGCAGCTCAAGGGCTTTATCAAGGTCAGCTGCGGCGACGCCGTGGCCGTGGGCTACACCAAGCTGTCTGCCAACGCCAGCGGCGGCGTCAAGACCAACGCGTCCGGCACCGCCTATCTGGTGGTGGAGGCCGGCAGCGCGGAGAAGCAGGCCACCATCCTGCTGTAATCCCAGGGCGGAGAGAAAACTGTGTGCCGGCGCACCGCGCCGGAGGAAGGAGAGCTGAAAAGATGGGATACGCTTATGACAATGTGAGACTGGAAAAGGGTATGTACCGGCAGGCGGGTCAGTCCTTCACCCAGGTGCTGGAGCGGGAGGACCCCTCCGAGCGCTACAAGGGCACACCCCTGGAGGGCCTGGACGCCTACCAGCGGCAGCTCAAGCGCTTTGACATCAAGGTGAAGGGCGCGGGCAGCGACGTGGTGGAGAAATTCTTCCGCACCTCCGACTCTGCCGTCCTCTTCCCCGAGTACATCGCCCGGGCCGTGCGCCAGGGCATGGAGGAGGCCAACCTGCTGCCCTCCATTGTGGCCACCACCACCCGCATTGAGGGCATGGACTACCGCTCCGTGGCCTCCGTGCCCGGCAAGGAGGAAAAGGAACTGCGCAATGTGGAGGAGGGCGCCGCCATCCCCCAGACCGAGGTCAAGACCCAGGAGAATCTGGTGAAGCTCCACAAGCGGGGCCGTATGCTGGTGGCCAGCTACGAGGCCATCCGGTGGCAGAAGCTGGACCTCTTCTCCGTCACCCTGCGCCAGATCGGCGCACACATCAACCGGATGCTGCTGGAGGACGCCATCGACGTGCTTATCAACGGCGACGGCAACAACAACGCCGCCAAGCAGTACCAGGTGGGTACCTCCCCCATCGGCGGTGAGTCCGGCACCCTTACCTACGACGACCTGGTGGACTTCTGGGCCCAGTTCGACCCCTACGAGATGAACACCATGCTGGTGTCCGGGGACGTGATGCTCAAGATGCTCAAGATGAGCGAGTTCCAGAACCCCCTCACCGGCCTCAACTTCCAGGGCACCGGCAAGATGACCACCCCCCTGGGCGCCAACCTGCTGCGCACCTCCGCCATGAGCGAGAAGACCATGATCGGTCTGGATAAGAACTACGCCCTGGAGATGGTGCAGGCCGGCGACGTGACCGTGGAGTACGACAAGCTTATCGACCGGCAGCTGGAGCGGGCCGCCATCACCAGCACCTGCGGCTTTGCCAAGCTCTATCAGGACGCCAGCCGGGTACTGAAGGTGTAAGACGGCACAGGGGCGGGCTGCGATTACAGCCCGCCCCCATCCAAAAGAGACGGGAGGGAACGGTATGGCGGAAGAGACGGCGGAGCTGGCCCGGCAGCTGGGTCAGGTGCCCGAGGACCGGATGGAGGAATTGCAGGCTCTGTGCGACCTGGCCGAGCAGGAGCTGGAGGGCAGGCTGAAAAACGGCATCACCAGGGCCGACTGCGGCGCGGCCTTCACCATGGGGGCCGCCTGGCTGGGATTGGCCGGACTGTGTGCCGCAGGGGCTGCCGATGAAGTGGAATCCTTCACCGCAGGCAGTTTGACCATCCACCACCGGGATGGCGGCGGCGCTGAGAGCAGAAGCCTGAGCCTGCGGCGGCAGGCGGAACAGGTGATGCGGCCCTACCTGAGGGACGAGGGCTTCTGCTTCCTGGGGGTGCAGGGATGAGCGGGACCTTTGAGACGCTGCTGGCCAGATACGGCCAGAGCGTGACGCTGTGCAGGCGTGAGGGAGAGACGGAGACCGTTCGGGTGTTTCTCCAGAGCGTCACCGAGCGGCGTGAGACCTGGCGGCAGACAGAACCATCCCCCATGGGGACGGTACGGAAGGACCGCTTCCTCTGTCTGGCCGGAGTGGACACGCCGCTGGAGAACCTGGAGAACGGATACCTGGAGTGGCGGGGGCTGCGGCTCAAGGTGTCCGCGGCACAGCCCATCTGCATCGGTGACACCATCAGCCACTGGTGGGCCATCCTGACGGTGGAGGACGCATGAGAGGGGGAGATCATGGCGGGACTGGATGAGATTCGAGCACGCATGGCAGCGTTCCTGACGGAACAGGGCCTGGAGGCTGTGACCGCCTGGCCGGAGGCAAGACGGACCCGGAGAGAGGGGGCGGCCGCCGCCGTCTCCCTCCGCAGCTGCGAGGGTGGTCCGGCTGGCTTTCAGGACTATCTGGGCGAACGG
Source organism: Pseudoflavonifractor capillosus ATCC 29799 (assembly GCF_000169255.2). Classification (GTDB taxonomy): domain Bacteria; phylum Bacillota; class Clostridia; order Oscillospirales; family Oscillospiraceae; genus Pseudoflavonifractor; species Pseudoflavonifractor capillosus. Next base: position 105,587 of record NZ_AAXG02000002.1, on the reverse strand, counting down.
TACAACCAGGACAGCGGACGGTGGGAGGAGCTCTACGGCAGATGGGTGAAAATTACCTTCGGGCTGGACCTCTACGCCGCCCAGAGCAGCGGCGGCGCGGCAGCCATTGACAAAGCCTTGGACACCCTGTCCGCCGCCCTCAACGGCCCGGGACCCGACGGACTGGATGTTCTGGAATTTTCCGTGGGAGAGACACAGTTCCAGGAGGACAGCCAGATCTATCACTGCCCGGTGGAGGCGGTGTGTCAGGCCCGGCTGTACGCCGTGGCTGACGAGGGCGGCACCTTCCTGGACTTTGAAATCAGAGGGGAGAGATTATGAGCGTGACGACACATGAACGGCCGGGGGTCTACTCCAGCTATGACGCCTCCGCTGTGGTGACCGCCTCCGGCGGCAGCAAGACGGTGGGCATTGCGGCGGTGAGCGAAGGCGGCGAGGCAGGAACCCTCTACAAGCTGACCAGACTGGAGGAGGCGGAGACCACCTTCGGCACAGGCGACACCATGACCGAACTGGTAAGGCTCCTCTTCCTCAACGGCGCAGGGGCGGTATATGCCGTACCCGTAACGGGTGAGGAGGACTATGAGGCGGCTTTTGCCCTGCTCTCCGGAGAGGAGAACGTGGCCGTCACGGTCTGCGACAGCGAGACCCTGACGGTGCAGCAGGCCCTGCGGGACAGCGTAAAAGCTGCGTCCGAGCTGCGGCGGGAGCGCATCGCCGTGGTGCCCGGCGGCACCGACGAAAACCCCAGCCAGTTGGCTGAGCGGGCAGGCAACCTCAACTGTGAGCGGGTAGTGCTCACCGCTCCCGGCGGCGCCAAGGCGGCCGCCGCTGTGGCGGGAGCCATCGCCGGAGAGAGCGACCCCGCCGTCCCTCTGGGCGGCGCAGAGCTGAAAGGTCTGACCGACCTGAGCGCCCGGTACGACGACAACCAGATCGACACCCTGGTACGGGGCGGTGTCACCCCCCTGGAGAATCTGGCCGGGGTGGTGAGCGTGGTGCGGGGCATCACCACCCGGACCAAGACCGGTGAGACCCCCGACACCACCTGGCGGGAGCTGTCCACCATCCTCATCATCGACGAGGTGATTCCCGGTCTGCGCAGCAGCCTGCGCGCCAAGTTCCACAGAGCCAAAAACACCGAACAGAGCCGGGGCGCGGTGCGGGCTCAGGTGGTGGTGGAGCTGGAAAACCGGGTGAGCCGGGAGATCATCGACGCCTACGAGAATGTGACGGTGTCCGCACTGGAGGACGACCCCACCGTGTGTCTGGTGGAGTTCTCCTTCGCCGTGGTCCACGGCATGAACCAGATCTGGCTCACCGCACACATCACCGTATAAAGGGAGGGAACACACATGAATCTGTCGGGATTCCCCACAAGCAGCGACATCTATCTGGAGGTGGACGGCAAAAAGGTGGCGGTGGTCCAGAGCTACTCCGCCAAAACCAGCAAGACCAGCCAGACCGTGGAGGCCTTCGGAGAGGATGAGCCGGTGGCCACCATCCCCGGCCAGCGGACCCACGTGCTGGAGCTGACACGGCTCTACGCCACCGACGAGGCCATCCGGGACGGCATCAACTTCCACGACCTGGAGGACTTCAACCTGGTCATCTGCAAGCCCGACCGGAAGATCATCTACTCCGGCTGCCAGTGGAGCTCCATTGGCGAGACCGGCGCCCTGGGGGCCATGGTGGTGGAGAAAATCACCATTGTGGCCGCCAAGCGGATCGAGATGAAGGTGTAAGCCATGGAGGAGAACTGGTCGGTGCTGCTGGGCGGCAGGCGGCGCATCAAGGTGGACAAGGGCATGGATCTGCGCCTCCTCTCCGCCCTGGAGCTGCTGGAGGCCGGACGTGAGGCTGAGCAGCTGGCATGCAGGGAGGAGGAGAAGGCCCTGTGCGCCAACGCCTGCCTGCTTGCCAGAGCGCTGGAACGGGACAGAAAGCCGGTGTTTCCGGACGGTGAGGCGGTGCTCAAGGGGCTCTCCGCCGGGGAGATCGGGACCCTGGCCAAGCTGTGGAACGGCCTGAACCGGGCGGAAAATCCCAGTCCGGAGGACGGAGAGGAGAGAGTGGACGCCCTAAAAAAAGCCTTGAGCACACGCCTGAGGCGCGTCTTCGCTGGCGTGTGCTCAAAGCATTCGGGGCACTCCCCACTGAGGCGCGAGCAAAGGAAATGACCGGCCGGGATTACCTCTGGTGCGCCCTCAATCTGCTGCTGGACCAGGAGGAGGAACTGGCGGCGCTGTGTCCCTCCTGCCGGGCAGAGGCCCAGGAGGGGCACTGCCCGGTGTGCGGCGGTCTGGCAGCCCCGGCAAACGTCGGAGAAAACCAGTCCTTCGACCTGGAGCGGTATGAGCGGCTGAAACGGGGGGAGCAGGTATGACGGACTACATCGCCCTGGCCCTGGAGGACCAGGAGGAACGGGAAAACAGCGAGACGGCGGAGCTCCTGCTGGAGCGGCACAGCGCCGCCGGTGTGAGACGGAGAAAAGCAGGTGCTCGGAGGCTGGAGGATAGCGGGGCAGAAGGCGGCGGAGCTGTTTGGAGCAGCAGCATTGCGGAAGCTGGTGTGAGAACCGGAGAGAAGCCGGACGACGGAGTGGCAGAGCCGGCGGACGGCCGGACACAGGGGTGGCTGGAGACGGCGGAATCTGTGAGAGCTGGTAACTGGCTGGAAGAGACGGCGGCTGTGCTCCGGGGCGGTGCTTCCGGCGGGGCGCTTTATCAGAAGCTGAGACAGGCTCAGACAGCAGCGGAATACCGGCCCAACCGGACAAGTGTGGCCCTTCTTCCGGCGGAGGATCAGAATGGCGCTGTCCGGGGACTGGCGGAGCTGGACCGAGCTTTCCAGCGGGATGCCCGCCGGTATGACGGCGGATTTGAACTTTACTGAGGGGGATGGACATGGGCAAACTGGCGGCAATGCGCTACAAAAACTATGTGTGGCCCCACAATCCCAGGGTCTACACCATTGAATATAGGCGGGAAGTTGTGGCCCGGAAGGTGCCCTTCGGCCGGTATTGCCTCCAGGACCTGGGGCCCACCCGGCGGGTCATGAAGGGCGAGGGGGAGTTCGTGGGCCAGGGGGCCTACGACGAGTTTAAAAAGCTGGCGTCCGTCTTTTACGGCGAGGGCCCCGGGCTGCTGGTCCACCCGGTATGGCAGTCGGCCAAGGCCTACTTCGCCGCGCTCTCTCTGAAGCAGGAGCCCAGGGCCGACTACGTCAGCTACGCTTTTGAGTTCTGGGAGTGCTACGACGGCTATCAGGAGGGATTGAAAGAGATTGCGGGGGAGACAACCAGCGCCGGGAGCACCGGCAGCGGCGCGGAGAGCGGGGCTGCTTACCACACGGTGATTGTGGGGGAGACTTTGTGGAGCATCTCATTGCGCTATGGGACTACGGTGGAGGCCCTGGTAAAGCTCAATCCTCAGCTCAAAAATCCCAACCTCATCTACCCCGGAGAGCAGGTGCGGATAAAGTGACGGGAAAGCTGATTGGATACGACGGGAAGGAATACGCCTTGCCCGTGCTGCTGGAGTGGACGCTCAACTACGGCACCGGCACCCCCTGCGACAGCTTTGAGGTGCGCTGTCCCTGGGGGAACCGGCTGGATGGGGCTCTGTCCGACGCGGTGGAGTTTGTGGCTGTGGAGGACGGTGAGGTTGTGTTCCGTGGAGTGGTGGACGAGTACGAGTGGAGTTGCGGCAGCGGCGGGAGCACGCTGCTCATCTCCGGGCGGGGTATGGCCGGACGGCTGCTGGACAATGAGGCAGAGCCCGCCGACTACCAGACGGCCACACTGGGGGACATCCTGCGGGACCATGTGACCCCATACGGCATTCAGACGGCGGAGGGGGCCAATCTGCCGGCGGTGCCCGGCTTCTCGGTGGAGAGCGGCAGCAGCGAGTGGCAGGTGCTCTACAACTTCGCGCGCTACTACGGCGGCGTGGAGCCACGCTTCGACCGGCAGGGCATCCTTCACCTCACGACCTGGGAGGATGGAAAGCGGCTGGTGCTGGACAACGGCGCCGCCGTGGAGGAAATCCGGTGGACGGAGAAGCGCTATGGCGTACTCTCCGAGGTGCTGGTACGGGACCGGACTACCCAGAGCGTACAGCGGGTGGTCAACCAGTCCGTCCTGAACAGAGGCGGTATGTGCCGGCGGGTGCTCACCATGCCGGGCAAGAGCAGCTACCAGACTATGCGGTACAGCGGACGTTTCCAGCTGGAGCAGTCCGCTGCAGAGCGGCTGCGGCTGGCTTTGACCCTGGCGGGTCGGGTGGAGGCCTGGCCCGGGGATTTGGTGGAGCTGAATCTGGAGCGGTACGGCCTGTCCGGCATATGGCGGGTGCTGTCCACCGGGCACAGCGGAGACGGGCGGGGCCTCCGCACAACCCTGGAGCTGGGCGAGCGGGAGATTACGGTTTGAGAGAGGGGGAGGCCCGTGTGGCTTTCTGAGCGGAAGAGAGGCAGAGGGTACGGTGAGGCCATGGTGGGACAGACCACCCTGAGCGGCGACCCGGCGGGCGTCTACCTGGACGCGGAGCGGCGTGCTCTGGCGATCTTTGCACCCGGGGGCTATGCCTGGCGGCCCGCTGTGGGGGAAGAGGTACTGGTGCTCAAGCAGGAGGGAGAGAATTCCTGTGTGGTGGGTGTACGCTGCTACAGCGACCTGGCCCCGGGCGAGGTGCTCATTCACGCCGGACAGGGCCAGGCGGCAATAAAGCTGAGCACGGACGGCGCCGTAAACCTGATGGGGCAGGTGCTCATCAACGGTGTGCCGCTGGAAGATATGCTGAACAAAGGCGGGGAAGCATGACGGAACTGATGATACGGGACGGGGACTATGTACCCGACGGAAAGGGCGGCCTGGCTCGGGCAGAGGGGAATGACGCCATTTTACAGCGGGTGCTGTGGAAGCTCACCCTGCGGCGGGGCAGCTTTCCCTTCCTGCCCGACCTGGGCAGCAGGCTCTACCTCCTGACCCGGGAAAAGCCGGGGAACCGGCTGGCCATGGCAAAGCAGTACGTCCAGGAGGCCCTGGAGGGCGAGGACGGCCTGGAGGTCACCGGCGTGGAGCTGACCGAGGAGAACGGAATCGGTCTGCTGAAGGTGGAGCTGACCTATGAGGGAGGAACCATGACGGCGGGCGTGGCCCTGGAGGAGTGACGGCGCAATGAAAACAGTGAACGAGATATACGGGGAGCTGGCGGCGGCTTTCGCCGGGGCTACGGGCCAGACGGCAGGACAGGACGGAGACATGGCGGTGCGTCTCTACGCGGTGGCCGCCCAGGTTTACGCCCTGTATGTTCAGGCTGACTGGACGGCGCGGCAGTGCTTTCCTCAGACGGCGGCGGGGGAGTACCTGGACCAGCACGCCTTTCTGCGGGGGCTGGAACGGAAAGAGGCGGCCCAGGCGGTGGGCGTCATCCGCTTCCACGTGGACCAGGCGGGCAGTACTGACCTGACCATCCCGGCGGGCACGGTGTGCATGACGGCAGGACTGGTGCGCTTTGAGACCACTGAGGCGGCGGTGCTCCGATCGGGAAGCCTCTATGTTGATGCGCCTGCCAGGGCAGTGGAGCCCGGTGCGGCGGGCAACGCGGCGGCAGGTACCATCCTGACCATGGCGGTGGCGCCGGTGGGGGTGAGCCGGTGCTCCAACCCGGAGGGCTTCACCGGCGGCACGGACAAGGAGGACGACGAGAAACTGCGGGAACGGGTACTGGAGACCTACCGGCGTCTGCCCAACGGGGCCAACGCCGCCTTTTATGAGCAGGGGGCTCTGTCCTTCCCAGAGGTGGCCGCGGTGGCGGTGCTGCCCAAAAGACGGGGGACAGGCACTGTGGACGTGGTGGTGGCCACGGCGGCAGGTGCCCCGGATGAGGAGCTGCTGGAAACGCTGACCGCCTACTTTCAGGAACGGCGGGAAATTGCCGTGGATGTGCAGGTGCTTGCCCCCAAGGAGAAGACGGTGGATGTGTCGGTGACGGTGGCTGCGAAGGAAGGCAGCGACGCCGCCAGTGTGCAGACAGCGGTGGAACAGGCCCTGCGGAGCTGGTTCAATGGCGGACTGCTGGGGCAGGATGTGCTGCGTGCCAGGCTGGGGGCGGTGATCTTCGGCGTAGAAGGCGTGGAGAACTACGACCTGACCGCTCCGGCAGAGGATGTGGCCGTGGAACAGGATGAGCTGCCCAAACTGGGCAGCCTGAGCGTGACGGAGATGAAAGCATGAGCTGCGGGGCGTATTTAAAGGAACTGCTGCGGCCCCTGGGGGTCTACCGGATGGAGGGCACCATCAACGGCGGCGAGCTGGAGGCCCAGGGCCAGGCGCTGGACGGCGTAGCGGGGACGCTGGACACCATTCAAAGGGAGATGTTGCTCACCACGGCGGAGGATGAAGGGCTGGAGGCCATTGAAAGCCTGCTGAGCCGTAGACCGGTGACCGGAACGGTGGAAGGGCGCAGAGCTGCCCTGGCCGCCCTCCTCCGCATCGGCGGAGACAGTTTTACCCTGGCGGCCATCAACGACAATCTGGCCGGATGCGGCATCAACGCGGTGGCCAGCGAGACGGGGACACCGGGTACGGTGGAGGTGCGCTTTCCCGATGTGCCCGGTATCCCCGACGGCTTTGAGGAGCTGCGGGCCATCATCGAGGACATCCTGCCCTGCCATCTGGCGGTGGAGTATGTGTACTGGTACGTAAACTGGGGCATGCTGGAGGAACGCTTTGCCACCTGGGGAGAGCTGGAACAGCTGAATCTGACCTGGGGCGAGGTAGAGAAACTGGTGACCTGAGCGGGAGAGGAGCAGAAATATGAGACGGATTGAAGTGCGCCGGGGTGTGGTGCGCTATGAGAAGGAGCGGGATGACCTGGTGCAGGAGGCGGTTATCGCCATGGCACAGCAGGCCGCTGCCGTGCTGGAGGACGATGAGGCTGCCAAGGTGGGCGTGCTGTTTCCCCAGTGGACGCCGGGGACAGCCTACAAGACGGGGGAGCGGATCTCCGACGAGAAGGGCAATCTGTACCGGGTGGTACAGGACCACACGGCGCAGGTCGACTGGCCCATGGACCAGACTCCCGCACTGTACACCCCCCTGGGCGTGACGGAGGAAAACCCGGAGGAAATTCCCGAGTGGCGGCAGCCTCTGGGGTCTGAGGACGCCTACCACATCGGTGACCGGGTGAAGTACCAGGGGAAAATCTATGAGTGCACCGAGGACAACAATGTCTGGGCCCCGGATGTGCGGGGCTGGACTGAGGTGACAGAGTGAACTGGGCAGAGATGAAGATTGGAATTCTGGCGGCGGTGGCTGCGGCGGGAAGCGTCCTCACCGGTTGGCTGGGGGGCTGGGACATTGCCCTCCAGACCCTGCTGGTGCTTATGGCGGTGGACTGCGTCTCCGGCGTGGTGGTGGCGGCGGTGTTCAAGCGCTCGGACAAGAGCGAGGGCGGACGGCTGGACAGCGGCGCTGGGTTCCGGGGGCTGTGCAAGAAGTGCGCCGAGCTGGTGCTGGTGCTGCTGGCCGTCCGGCTGGACGCCCTCACCGGCAGCGGCCAGTACGCCAGAATGGCGGTGCTGATTTTCTTTATCGGCAACGAGGGACTTTCCATTCTGGAGAATCTGGGATTGATGGGAGTACCCTACCCCGCCTTTCTGAAAAACGCCCTGGAGGTACTGCTGGAGAAGGGAGACCAGGGGGAATCGGAGCAGTAAAAATGCCCCGGCCGTGGAGAATCACGGCCGGGGCGTTGCTGTATCAGAAAAAGAAGCGGGTGAAGATTCCGGACACCTCTTCGGCGGTCAGTGTGCCCTGTGGAGCCATCAGGCCGCCCTCCGCCCAGAGGATGAGGCCGGTGTCCGTGGCCCAGTAGAGGGAATCATCCGCCCAGGGGGAGATGCCGTCGAAGTCGTTACACTCCGCCAAATTGCCCATGGTGCGGGCCTCAAAGCCCAGAAAGCTGCCCACACGGCGGAGCACCACGGCCGCCTCTTCCCGGGTGATGGGCCGGTCGGGGTCAAAGCGACCCCAGCCTGTGCCAAGCAAAAAGCCCATGTCAGCCGCCCAGCAGATGGCGGCGGTATCGGGGCGATTGTGGGAGACGTCATAAAAGACGCCGGTGTCCTCGTAGGGCACGCCACCAAAGGCCTCCCAAAGGGCAACGGTAAATTGCCCACGGGTTACAGGCTCGGAAGTGGCCCGACAGGCAGGACAGAGAAAGGCGAGGGAGAGCACAAGGGCAAAGAGACGCTTCACGGTATCACCTCCTGGGGAGAAGATACCATAAACTGGATGAATTATCCGTCGTAAGAGCACCACTCGCAGAGAAGATTGCCCTGGGCGTCATAGGCACGGGCCAGGGTGGCGGACCCCCCATCGCCGGGATTCCAGACCTGCTGGCACAGCCAGAAGGGGCTGTCCGGCGAGAGGCGGGTGCAGTCGGCGACGCTGCCATGCTCCAGCAGCCAGTCCCGGGGGGACAGGCCGCCCGATTCGCTGAGATTGTACCAGCCTTCATAGAGCTGGATGCGGGCCACGTCGGGCAGGGTACATACGGCCAGGGTGACCCATTCCCAGTTACAGACGCTGTCTTTCAGCGATTCATCCCAGGAATAGTGGAGGGCATACTGGATGGGGGCGGTGAGCAAGGGGGATTCCTCTGTGGGGGTGAGGGCTGGAATCCAACCGTAGTCGTGTGTCCAGAAGGGGCCGGTCGGTTCGTGGGTGGTCAGCACCCAGCTGTCCCCCTGACGGCTGACAAACCACCGGCTGCCCTCCGCGGTGCCTCTGGGCGTGTCGGTCAGATCCTGAAAATGGACCACACCCTGAGCTACCACCGGGCCGGGGGTGAGGCCGTGGGACCGGAGGGAAGCCCGGCGGGCAAGGTCGGCGGTGGGCATGGGAGAACCGGAGGCCCACCAGTAGAATACCAGAGAAAACAGCAGAAACAGAATGCTGAGGGCCAGACGGACCTTTCGGGAGGGAACAGGCAGCTTCACGGCGCGGTCACCTCCCGGGCGGTGAACTGGTAGACCAGCTGGTGGTCATCGCCAAACTCAATGGTGAAGGTCTGGGGCAGAGAGACAGGCTGGGAGAAGTACACAGTGATATCATAGAACTGGCGGAGCAGCCCCCGCTCCGAGCGGGTGGAGAAGGCGGAGAAGTCGTAAGCAGCGCCATTGTCTCCGCTGAATGAGACCGGGAGACAGCAGTCGTTCAGAGGGTAGAGCCAGAAGGCGGGACACAGGGCAGAAACCACTAGATTCAGGCGGTATTCCGGCTCCGCCAGGGGAATGCCGTCCGCGTCGGCATCAATCCGGTAGAGCAGGGCGGCACCGGTGTCGGAGAAGAAATAGGGGCCGATTTGTCCGCCGCCCACGGTGGTGCCGGAGGCCAAAATGGTACTGTTCGGATAGAGCCATTCCACATCAGCCAGAACCAGAGCCTGGGGGTCGGCAAAAGGCGCCCAGGTCTTGCCGACCATAATACCGTCCCGGGCGGCAAAGAATCCGGCGCATAAAGTCAGGAGCGCCAGGATGCAGAACACCCGGGTGAGACGGGGATACCAGGGGGTGTGGAGCCTGTCCAGGTCGGCGCCCAGCCGGTCGGCATCGCCCATGGCGGCTGCCGCCTCCTGACGGGCCTGCCGGGGGTCCATGCCCTTGTCCTGGAGCGCCTGGGCGTGGTCCTCCATATGGCCCAGCAGCTCCTCATAGATCTGTTCCCGGGCCGGGCGGAAGCGGATGCAGCGGCACACCCGGTCGCAGTATTGACGAATCGGGTCCCAGGCCATGGGATTACCTCCCTTCGGAATCGGATAGGGTCAGGCCGTACCCCTCCGCCCAGGTGCCGGGGACGGGACTCTCATAGACCAGAGCGCCGGAGGCGTCATAGCCTCGGAGCTGGACAGCGTCCAGAACCACGGAACTGCTGTCAAAAGATTGAGACAGAGGCAGGAAAAAGAGCTGGTTATCCAGCGCCAGAGCGGACGATGTGGTCAGGGGCTGAACATCCCTGCGCTCGTAATCAAGGCAAGGATGGACCGCCTCCACCCTGGTGATGGAGTCAGTCTGACTGTAAATGAGGACACATTTGGGAAATGACCCTGCGGCGGCGGTCAGGGGCAGGTTGGGAGACGGCTCCAGAACAACGGGGCGAGCCCACTGATGCCAGGAGAGGTCGCAGTAGGAAAAGGTAAAGAGCGCATATCGGCCCTCCCATTGGAGGACATAGGCCCGGTCAAAATCGGGAGCGTCCTCGGGGAGCTCATCCCGGGTGAACTCGGCTACAATTTCGCCGGGGCCGAACAGTATCTCCTGTTGAGCGGCACGGAGGGCGGCTCCGATTGTAGGGATGGGGAAGTCCAGGGCAACGACCAGCAGAGCCAGGGAGAAGAGGAGCAGAAGGACGTCGGTGATAATACGCCGGCGGCGTACCGCGGCGGAGCAGGTGGAGTCTTTCATCTCAAGACCCTCCTCTCAGGGGAAGCGTAAAGGAAAACTCCTCCCCAAAGCGGTCAAAAATAAAGGTCAGCTCCCGGGCGTCAGGGTTCAGGTGCTGCACCATCACGGTATACCAGCTGACAAACGGTGTGCTGTCAATACCGCCTGAAGAGCATGTGGGAATTATGGCGGCGGGGGAAGCGAGCTGCTGAGGGATATATTCCTCCCAGGAGAGATAGATACCGCCCAGATCATCCCGGGCGAAGAGCCAGTTGGCAAATTCCACGTCCTGTGCCCAGGGGTCGTGGGGGATGCGGAGCAGGATGACAAATACAGGGGTAGGTTCCGCCTCCAGCATAAGCGCTTCCTCCACAGTAATATTGTAATTTCTGACGGAGAAAGTGAGGTCGGGAAGGTAGTTTACTGAGATCTCCTGGTCCTGATACCGCTGACGCAGAGAGTGAGAAGAAGTATCGGGAAACAGGGAGGGCAGCGCATAAACGCGGGAGAGGGTGACGAGCAGAACCAGCGCCGCAATGAGCCGGACCGCCCGGCGGAACCAGATCTGGAACCAGCCCAGCCGGGGATTATGTACCGTGTCCAGCGCATGGCCCAGAGCAACGGGGTCGCCCATGGCGGCAATGGCCTGCCGCTGAGCCTCTTCCTGAGGCATATCGGGGTGGGTCTCCAGCAGCGCTTCCATGTGCTCCTGGAGGTGGTCGGTCAGCTCGGCGGAGATGGCGGCGTGGTCCGGGGAAAAGCGGATCTCCCGGCAGACGGCGCCGCAGTAATCCTCAAAGGTGCGCAGTTCCGGCATGGTATCCCTCCTTTCAGTTGGAAAGGCGGGAACTCAGGCCATGGCACCGGCGGTGCCGGTGACAATGGCATTGACCTTCTCGGAAAATACCTGCCACTCCGCTTTCTTCTCGTCCAGCAGCCGCAGGCCCTTCTTGGTGATGTGGTAGTACTTCCGTTTCCGGCCGGAGGGAGCTTCCTTCTCATAGGAGGTGACCGCCTTTTCGTTCTCCAGACCATGAAGAATGGGGTAGAGGGTGCCCTCCTTGAGGGTAAAGGTGTGGTCGCTGCGGGCCTCCAGCTGGGAAATCATCTCGTAGCCGTACATATCGCCGCCGGAGAGCAGGGAGAGAATGAGCAGGGTGGTGCTGCCGGAGAGCAGGCTTTTGTCGGGCTTCATGGGGGAGCCTCCTTTCTGTATCATAAAAGAATACCTCGGTTATCTAGGTATAGTATACCTAGATAACCGAGGTATGTCAAGGGCGGGAAAAAGTGTACCGATAAACACTTTGGCCAAAGGGTTCGGAGGGAAAGATAGTGTGAAAGAAAACCGTCAGGGTTGTCTTTCGCGTACAATCAAACCACTTTTTCAAACTTTTTAAAAGTTTGAAAAAGTGCAACAGCCTGTCGAAAAGACTTTTTCGACAGGCTGAAAAGGGGTGCCGCAGAATCCTCTGCGGCACCCCTTTTTTATACTTGCCAGAATATCAGCGGATGATCTTCTGCTCCACTTCCTCACGGAGAATGTTGATGAACTCGTCCAGAGACATGGCGCCCTGGTCGCCGCCGGCACGGTTACGGACGGCCACAGTGGCGCCCTCGGCCTCCTTGTCGCCCAGGACCAGCATATAGGGAACCTTCTTCAGCTGAGCCTCACGGATCTTCTTGCCGATCTTCTCGTTGCGGTGGTCCACCTCAACACGGAAGCCGGCCTTCTCCAGCAGGGCCTTGACCTCGTCGGCATACTGGGCGGTGCGGTCGGTGATGGGCAGGATGGACACCTGAACGGGAGAGAGCCAGGCGGGGAAGGCACCGGCGAAGTGCTCGGTGATGACGCCGATGAAGCGCTCGATGGAGCCCAGCACCACACGGTGGATCATGACGGGGCGGTGCTTCTCGCCGTCGGCGCCGGTGTACTCCAGCTCAAAGCGCTCGGGCAGCTGGCTGTCCAGCTGGATGGTGCCGCACTGCCAGGTACGGCCCAGGGAGTCGGCCAGGTGGAAGTCCAGCTTGGGACCGTAGAAGGCGCCGTCGCCCTCGTTGATGACGAACTCCTTGCCCATGTCGGTGATGGCGTTCTTCAGGATGTCCTGGTTGCGCTCCCACTCCTCCACGGTGCCGATGTGGTCCTCGGGCATGGTGGACAGCTCGATGGTGTAGTTCAGGCCGAAGGTGGAGTAGACCTCGTCAAACAGGCGGACGGTCTCCTGGATGACGTCCTTCATCTGCTCACGGGTCATAAAGACGTGGGCGTCGTCCTGGGTGAAGCAGCGGACGCGGAACAGGCCGTGGAGAGCGCCGGACAGCTCGTGACGGTGGACCAGGCCCAGCTCGCCCACACGCAGGGGCAGGTCACGGTAGGAGTGGGGCTCGGTCTTGTACACCAGCATGCCGCCGGGGCAGTTCATGGGCTTGATGGCGAAGTCCTCGCCGTCGATGACGGTGGTGTACATGTTGTTCTTGTAGTGATCCCAGTGGCCGGAGCGCTCCCACAGCTGACGGTTGAGCATCATGGGGGTGGAGATCTCCACATAGCCGTACTTCTTGTGGATCTGACGCCAGTAGTCAATCAGGGTGTTGCGCAGCACCATGCCGTTGGGCAGGAAGAAGGGGAAGCCGGGGCCCTCGTCCATCAGGGTGAACAGGCCCAGCTCCTTGCCCAGCTTGCGGTGGTCACGCTTCTTGGCCTCCTCGATGCGCTGCAGGTAGGCGTCCAGCTCCTCCTTCTTGGGGAAGGCGATGCCGTAGATACGCTGCAGGGTCTCGCGGTTGGAGTCGCCGCGCCAGTAGGCGGCGTTGCAGGCAGTCAGCTTGATGGCGTTGCCCTTCACGCGGCCGGTGGAGTCCAGGTGGGGACCGGCGCACAGGTCGGTGAACTCGCCCTGCTTGTAGAAGGAGATGTGGGCATCCTCGGGCAGGTCGTTGATGAGCTCCACCTTGAAGGGCTCGCCCTTCTCCTCCATGAACTTGATGGCCTCTTCCCGGGGCAGCTCAAACCGCTCCAGCTTCAGCTTCTCCTTGCAGATCTTCCGCATCTCCGCCTCGATCTGCTCCAGAATCTCGGGGGTGAAGGGGAAGGGGGAGTCCATGTCGTAGTAGAAGCCCTCGTCGATGGAGGGGCCGATGGCCAGCTTCACCTCGGGGTACAGGCGCTTCACAGCCTGGGCCAGGATGTGAGAGCAGGTGTGCCAGTAGGTCTTGCGGTATTCGGGGTTCTCAAAGGTATACTGATTGTTTTCCTCTGCCATGATAATTCCTCCTTGTAATTGGGGGTAAGGACAAAAAAGTCCCACCCCTGAACAGTTCCAGGGATGAGACGAAAACGGTCCCACGGTTCCACCCTGCTTGCCAGAAGCGCGGAGGCACCCGGGAGCAGGACAACAGCGACACACGCAGACCGAAAAACAGGGCGGGCAAAGCCCGACGGCATTTTCGGCGGAGTGTGGAGCAGTTGGCCGTCGCGGAGGGTGCGCAGCGTGACATCTAGCCGCTCGTGACCTCTGTAACGGGAGGACCCGGCCCAGCCTAGCCCGAAAGGGGTTCGGTGGGCGGCTCAGGGGTGGTATTGCTCTGCCCGCGTGCCGGAGACGCTTTCAGCCAGCGGCGTCTCCTCTCTGTGGGGCGGTACAGGGCGCAGTCCCCATCACAGCCACTTTGGATGCTGACACTATATCACCGGAAAAGGTGATTGTCAAGGTCACCGGAGCGGAAAAAGCAAGAAGGAAAGGAAAGAAAAAGTGTGTGAAGGGAAAGGGAGCACTGTCCGCAGGGGACGGTCGGCGGGAAGAATTGAAATTGAAGGAAGAAAAATAATGTGATATAATGTAAAAAAGAGAACGGATGGAAGCGGTCCCTGGGACAGTTTCCACAATACCACGGTGAGCGGAGAGAAATACATGGAGCTGAGCATGAACCTCAGGCAGACTCAGACCCTGTCTCCACAGATGGTGCAGTCCATGGAGATTTTACAGATGGGGTCCCAGGAGCTGCTGGAGTTTATCGAAGAGACCACCCAGGCCAATCCGGTGCTGGAGGTGGATGAGAAGTACGACCGTCAGGACGAGTTCGACCTGATGCGGCGGAAGTTGGAGTGGCTGGAGTCCACCGACGTCCAGAACAGCTGGTACCACCGGCAGGACGCCGAGGAGGACGCCGACCCCATGGCCAACTACGGCGGCGTGGAAAACGGGGAGGAGGACCTGTACCGGTACGTCCTCTCCCAGCTGGGGATGCTGTCCCTGGAGCGGGACGTGATGGCGGCGGCGGTGTTCGTGGTGGAGAGCCTGAACCAGAACGGCTGGCTGGATGACGACGTGCCCGCTCTGGCGGCGGCCTTCGGGTGCGGACAGAGCGTCATGGAGCGGGCGCTGGAGGCTGTGCAGAGCCTGGAACCTGCCGGTGTGGCGGCCCGGAACCTGTCCGAGTGCCTGCGGCTCCAGCTGCTGCGCCGTGGCGAAGGCAACGCCCTGGCCCTGGAAATCGTGGAGCACCACCTGGACGCCCTGGCCCGCAGCCGGTTCGGCCTCATTGCCAAAGAGCTGGGGGCCTCCGCTGAGGAGGTACGGGAGGCCTGCGCCCTCATCAAGACCCTCAATCCCAAGCCGGGGACCGGCTTTGCTGCCCGTGAGCATCTCACCTACATCAATCCGGATATCATCGTGGTCAGCTTCCCCGACCACTTCGAGGTGCTGGCCAACGACTATTTCTTCCCCAGCCTCCACATGAGCGGCTATTATCAGCAGCTGATGAAGGACACCGACGACCAGGAGGTCAAAGACTATCTGACAGACAAAGTCAGACAGGCCAAATGGGTGGTGCGGAGTATCGAGCAGCGGCGGAGTACCCTGCTCTCCTGCGCCCAGTGTATTCTGGCGCTTCAGGAGCCCTTTTTCCGCCAGGGACCGGGGCATCTCTCCCCCATGTCCCTGGCCGATGTGGCCCAGCGGCTGGAGGTCCACGAGTCCACCGTCAGTCGGGCCATACGGGACAAATATCTCCAGTGCTCCATGGGCGTGTATCCCCTGAGCTATTTCTTCTCCCGGGGTCTGGGCGGCAGCGGAGACGGAGAGGAGGGCGCCTCCCCCGAGGCGGCCAAAATCCTGCTCCGCAAACTCATCGAGGAGGAGGACAAGGCACACCCCCACTCCGACCAGAAGCTGAGAGAGCTGATGGGGGAGCAGGGCTGCACCATCTCCCGGCGCACGGTGGCCAAGTACCGGGATGAGCTGGGCATCCCCAGCACCACCGGCCGCAGGCAGTACGAAAAAACAATGTAAGGACGGTATGACACGTGAAATTCAAGGCAGTACTCTTTGATTTTGACTATACCCTGGGGGACGCCACCGAGTCCATTGTGGCCGGTTTCCGCCATGCGTTTGAGAAGATGGGGCTCCCCGAGCCCACCGAGGCGGCTGTGCGGAGCACTGTGGGCTACCTGCTGAAGGACGGCTACACCATGCTCACCGGCGACAGCGATCCGGAGCGGCAGGAGGAGTTTGTCCGGCTGTTTCAGGAGAAGTGCCGCCCCATGCAGCCCAAGACCACCAAGCTGCTGCCCGGCGCCCGGGAGCTGCTGGAGGCCCTGAAGGAGGCTGGAGTACCCATGGGGATCATCACCTCCAAGCGGGATTCCGCCCTTCAGGCGGTGCTGGAGGCGCTGAATATCCGGGACATGTTTGCCCTCACCATCTCGGGCGACCAGGTCCACGCCCCCAAGCCCGACCCCACCGGACTGCTCCGGACCATGGAGACCCTGGGGGTCACCGGGGATGAGGTGCTCTACTGCGGCGACACGGTGCTGGACGCCGGGACTGCCCAGCGGGCCGGAACCCATTTTGCCGCCGTGACCACCGGCGTCACCCCTGCGGGCGACTTTGCCTCCTATCCCTGTGACTACGTGGCACGGGATATGGTGGACATGAAGGCCTGGCTGGGGCTGTAATCCGGAGAACTTTAAAAGAACCAGGTCTTTTCTTAACCCTTTCTTTAAATGGTAGAGGTACCATACAGGCAGAACGAAGCGAGCGAAGGAAAGGAGGACTGGCCATGGAACTCATCGCGCTGATGATTGCCGCTGCCGGAATCCTGCTTGTCATGAGCGGCAGGCTGGGACAGGAGACCAGATGACGTTCTGCCCCCGCGGAGGCGGGAACCGAAAAAGGACGCCCCGAACCAACGGTTCGGGGCGTCCTTTTGTTATATTCCGGGGATAAATTACTTGGCGTAGTCAGCAGCGGACTGACCGGAGATGCGGCCGAAGACGATGAAGTCGGCCACAGCGTTGCCGCCCAGACGGTTGGCGCCGTGGATACCGCCGGTGACCTCGCCGGCGGCGAAGAGGCCGGGGATCACGTTGCCCTCAGTGTCCAGCACCTGGGCGCTGGTGTCGATCTGCACGCCGCCCATGGTGTGGTGCACGCCGGGAGCGATCTTGATGGCGTAGTAGGGAGCGGTGTCCAGAGGATTGGCGAAGCTGGTGCGGCCGAACTCAGCGTCGGTGCCGGCGGCCACAGCGGCGTTCCAGGTCTCCATGGTGGTGGCGAAGGCGTCAGCGGGGACGCCCATGGCCTCGGCCAGGGCCTCGTAGCTGTCGCCCTGGACGGTGTAGCCGGCCTTGATGTAACCGGCGATGACGCTGGAGGCGTCCACCATCTTCTGGTCCACAACCAGCCAGGCATAGCCGCCGGTCTGGGCCAGCTCAGCGGCGGACACGGCGTCACGGGTGCCCACCTCGTCGCAGAAGCGCAGGCCCTCGGCGTTGACAAGGATGGCGCCGTCGCCGCGGAGACCCTCGGTGATGAGGGCGGAGGTCTTCTGCTCAACAGTGGGGTGGATCTGGATCTGGTCCATATCCACGGTGGCGGCGCCCACGGCCTCGGCCATCTTGATGCCGTCGCCGGTGATGCCGGGGGCGTTGGTGGTGACGAAGCCGTCCAGCTCGGGCTTGAGCTGGGCCACCATCTCCAGGTTGGCGCCGAAGCCGCCGGTGGCCAGCACCACGCTCTTGGCGTTGACGGTGTAGCCCTCGGCCTTGACGCCCACAGCGGCGCCGTCGGCCATCAGGATCTCAGTGGCGGGAGCGTTGAAGATGATCTGCACGCCGTTGTCCTCGCAGGCCTTCTGGAGGATGGGGATGAGGTAGGAGCCGACGGAGATGGTCTTGCCCTCGGCGTCCACGGGGCGGTGGATGCGCTTGACGCTGGCGCCGCCGAAGGAACCCACGTTGTGCAGGTCAGCGCCGATGGTGGACAGCCACTCGATGGCGGAAGCGGAGTTGGAGGCCAGGGTCTCCACCAGGTCGTAGTTGTTCAGGTTCTTGCCGCCCACCAGGGTGTCCAGGATGAACAGCTCCACGCTGTCAAAGTAGCCGGTGGGGTTGGCCTTGTAGGCGTCGTACTGCGCCTGAACGGTGGCCACCAGGTCAGAGAGCTCAGGATAGGTCTCAGCGGCGGTGGACAGGGTCTTCTCCACGCCGGCGTCCTCGGTGAACTCGTTGGTGTCCTGCCACTCGGTCTTGGCGGCGTTCATGCCGCCGGTGGCGCGGACGGAGTTGCCGCCCGCCATGGAGGTCTTCTCCAGCAGGACCACGGTCTTGCCGGCCTGAGCGGCGGTGATGGCGGCGGTCAGGCCGGCGCCGCCGGCGCCCACGACCACCACGTCGGCCTCCAGGGCCTGCTCGTCCACGGTGACGTCGGCGCCGCCGGAGACGGGAGTCAGAGCGGCGGGGTCCACACCGGCGGCAGTCAGAGCGGCGTTGACAGCCTCAATGAAAGCGGTGCTGGTGACGGTAGCGCCGGAGACGGTGTCGATCTGGCTGGACTGGGCGTCCACCACGGCCTGGGGCAGGCTCTCCAGAGCCACCTCGCCGATGGCGTCGGTCTCGGTGGACTCCAGGACCTCCACGGTATCAATCTTGTCGGCGGACAGGGTCACGGCAACCTTAATGGTGCCGCCGAAGCCCTGGGCCTCGCCCTCATAGGTGCCGGGGGTGAACTTGCCCTCGGCCGCAGGAGCGGAACCGCTGGGCTGGGCGCTGCCGTCAGGCGTACCGCCGGTGCAGGCGGTCAGGCTGAAGACAAGAGCCAGCGCCAGGAACAGAGCGCTGAGTTTCTTCATCATTCCATCTTCTCTCCTTTATAAAATATAGGGATATATTTCATACCAAAACACTTCCTGTTTTGGCGGCATTCCTTTATACCATAGGATGGGAGAAAAAGCAATAACTTTGTCGTTAAATTATCAATTATTAGGATGCGATTGGTTTATATACACAAAAGGACCCTATATTTGCAATGTAAAATGGGTAATGTAAAGAAAGAAACCGACTTTACACAGCCTTTACAAACTGCTGTGGGACAACTTTACAAACGCCAAGTATACTAATCCATGTTCGAAGGAACAACACGAAATGAAGAAATGAACAAGACGATTGGAGACTGAACAAGATGAAAAAGATTTCTGCACTCTTTCTCGCCCTGGCCATGTGTGTGGGCCTGATGGCCGGCTGCAGCAGCACCGGTGATACCACTCCCAGCGGCCAGCCCAGCACCTCCCCCTCCGCCAGCACTGAGGTCAGCGCCCAGCCCTCCGCCGAGCCCAGCGAGAACACCGAGCTGTCCGGCGTTGTGAACCTGAACGGCTCCACCTCCGTGGAGAAGCCCATCCTGGCCATGGCCGAGGCTTTTATGGAGATGTACCCCGACGTGACCGTCAACTATGATCCCACCGGTTCCAGCACCGGCATCAACGCCGCTCTGGAGGGCAGCTGCGATGTGGGTCTGGCCAGCCGTGACCTGAAGGACGAGGAGACCTCTCAGGGCCTGACCGCCACCGTGTTCGCCCTGGACGGCATCGCCATCATTGTCAACAGCGAGAACCCCGTGGCCGACCTGAGCCTGGAGCAGATTGCCGGTCTGGCCAACGGCACCATCACCAACTGGAGCGAAGTGGGCGGCAGCGATGCCCCCGTGGTCCTCATCGGCCGTGAGGCTGGTTCCGGCACCCGCGACGGTTTCGAGTCCATCACCGGCACCGAGGACACCTGCGTCTACACCCAGGAGCTGACCTCCACCGGCGCTGTCATCCAGGCTGTTGCCGGCAACCCCAACGCCTTCGGCTACGCCTCCCTGTCCGCTGTTGAGGGCAACGACGGTGTGAAGGCTGTCTCCGTTGAGAACGTGGCTCCTTCCGAGGAGACCGTGCTGGACGGTACCTACAAGGTGCAGCGTAACTTCAACTTCGTGTTCAACAGCAGCAGCGAGCTGTCCGACGCCGCCCAGGCGTTCGTGGACTTCGCCCTCTCCGCTGACGCCGCCGACCTGATTACCGGTGCCGGCGCGGTGCCCCTGGCCTGATTAAAAACCCGAAATGTTGGCCTGAGACACCTCCGCACAGCCTGCGGAGGTGTCTCAGGCTGACTGAATGTCCGCCCGAAAGGAGCCTTTTCCAACTATGGATGAAACGCTGCATATCTCCAACGCCCAGGAGTCCCGGCCCCGGAAAGCCGAAAAAGCCAGAGAGAAAAAGGGCCGGGGACCCCAGACCAGCCAGCGCAGCCCCCTGCGGGTCATGGAGCTGGTGATGAACGGCGTCTTTTTCTTCTGCGGCATTGTCGCCATCGTCTTCGTTCTCTTTATCAGTATTTACCTCATCGTCTCCGGTCTGCCCGCCATCATGGAGATCGGCCTGGTGGACTTCCTCTTCGGCCAGACCTGGGCCTCTACCGCCAAGGATCCCCAGTTCGGCATCCTGCCCTTTATCCTCACCTCCATCTACGGCACCGCCGGTGCTGTGGTGCTGGGCGTGCCTGTGGGCCTGATGACCGCCATCTTCATCTCCAAGGTGGCCCCCAAGAAGGTGGCCGCCGTGGTCCGTCCCGCCGTGGACCTGCTGGCCGGCATCCCCTCCGTGGTGTACGGCCTTATCGGTATGATTGTACTGGTCCCCGCCGTGCGCGAGGCCTTCAACCTGCCTGACGGCGCCAGCCTGTTCGCCGCCATCATCGTGCTGGCCGTCATGATTCTCCCCTCCATCATCAGCGTCTCCGAGACCGCCCTCAACGCGGTGCCCCGTGAGTATGAGGAGGCCTCCCTGGCCCTGGGCGCCACCCACATCGAGACCGTGTTCCGGGTCAGCGTGCCCGCTGCCTCCAGCGGCATCGCCGCCTCGGTGGTGCTGGGCATCGGCCGCGCTATCGGCGAGGCCATGGCCATCATGATGGTGGCTGGCAACGTGGCCAATATGCCCGGCCTCTTCAAGTCCGTCCGCTTCCTCACCACCGCCGTGGCCAGCGAGATGTCCTACGCCGCTGTTGGCTCCCTCCAGCGTCAGGCCCTGTTCTCCATCGCCCTGGTGCTCTTTGTGTTCATCATGCTCATCAACGTGGTGCTCAACGGCCTGCTCAAGAAAAAGAACAAGGACTGAAGCACGCGCTTCCCGCTATGAATTTTCCTGAAGGGATGATATACTAAATGGAAATGAAACGCCTTTCCGGACGGCGGCGGGTCTACGACAAGAGCCTGCGGTTCCTGCTGTACCTGTGCGCCTTCCTCACCTGCGCGCTGCTGGTGGTCATCATCGGATATATCTTTGTCCGGGGCCTGCCCAACGTGACCTGGCAGCTGCTCTCCACCAAGCCCAGCCACATCAAGGGCACCATCGGCATCCTCCCAAACATTCTCAACACCCTCTATATCATTCTCATCACGCTGATCATCGTCCTGCCCCTGGGCGTGGGCGCTGCCGTGTACCTGACCGAGTACGCCCGCAACCGGAAGCTGGTCTCCGCCATTGAGTTCGCCACCGAGACCCTCACCGGCATCCCCTCCATCATCTACGGCCTGGTGGGCATGCTCTTCTTCGTGCAGTTCTGCTCCCTGGGCACCTCTCTGCTGGCGGGCGGCCTGACCCTGGTGGTCATGACGCTGCCCACCATCATCCGCACCACCCAGGAGAGCCTGAAGACCGTGCCCCAGTCCTACCGTGAGGGCGCCCTGGGCCTGGGCGCCGGCAAGTGGCACATGATCCGCACCATCGTCCTGCCCTCCTCGGTGGACGGCATCGTCACCGGCTGCATCCTGGCCATCGGCCGTGTGGTGGGCGAGTCGGCGGCCCTGCTCTTCACCGCCGGCATGGGCCTGACCATCAACGGCTTCTTTGAGGCCATGGGCAGCAGCGGCGCAACCCTCACCGTGTCCCTCTACATGTACGCCATGGAGCGGGGCGAGATCGACGTAGCCTTCGCCATCGCGGCCATCCTGATGATCCTGACCCTGATCATCAACCTGGCGGCCAAGCTGGTGGGCAGCAAGCTGAGAAAAAAGTAAGGAGCGAGCCTTATGGATGAAACGACTATCCTCTCCGCCCGGGACCTGAACCTGTGGTACGGAGAAAACCACGCCCTCAAGGGTGTGAATATGGACATTCCCGAGCGTCAGGTAACCGCCCTCATCGGCCCCTCCGGCTGCGGCAAGTCCACCTTCCTCAAGACCCTGGACCGGATGAACGACCTGGTGCCCAACATTAAGATTACCGGCAGCGTCAAGTACCGGGACCAGGAGATCTACGACCCCGGCGTGGACGTGACCTGGCTGCGCAAGCAGATCGGCATGGTGTTCCAGAAGCCCAATCCCTTCCCCATGAGCATCTACGACAACATCGCCTACGGCCCCCGTACCCACGGCATCCGCAGCAAGAGCAAGCTGGACGATATTGTGGAGAAGTCCCTCCGCGGCGCGGCCATCTGGGACGAGGTAAAGGACCGGCTGAAGAAGTCCGCCCTGTCCCTGTCCGGCGGCCAGCAGCAGCGTATCTGCATCGCCCGTGCCCTGGCCGTGGAGCCCGACATCCTGCTGATGGACGAGGCCACCTCCGCTCTGGACCCCATCTCCACCTCCAAGAT
This sequence comes from Pseudoflavonifractor capillosus ATCC 29799, assembly GCF_000169255.2. Classification (GTDB taxonomy): domain Bacteria; phylum Bacillota; class Clostridia; order Oscillospirales; family Oscillospiraceae; genus Pseudoflavonifractor; species Pseudoflavonifractor capillosus. The sequence continues at coordinate 83,224 of NZ_AAXG02000002.1, read as the reverse complement.
TGAGGACCTGATCGGGGACCTGAAGAAGGACTACACCATCGTCATCGTCACCCACAACATGCAGCAGGCCACCCGTGTCTCGGACAAGTGCGCCTTCTTCCTGATGGGCGAGCTCATCGAGTTCGGCGACACCACCCAGCTCTTCTCCATGCCCAGAGACAAGCGGACCGAGGACTACATCACCGGGAGGTTCGGATAAATGAGAAAGACCTTTGACGCGGAGCTCCAGGAGCTCAACGCCGAGATGATCGACATGGCCGCCGCGGCGGAGGACGTCATTGACGCGGTAACCCAGTCCCTCACCTCCGCCGACCACGACGCAGCCAAAGGCGCCGTGGAGATGACCAAGCATATGGACCAGATGGAGCGGGACATTGAGAACCGCTGCCTGCGGCTGCTTCTCCAGCAGCAGCCCGTGGCCCGGGACCTGCGCACCATCTCCGCGGCCCTGAAGATGGTCACCGACCTGCAGCGCATCGGCGACCAGTGCGCCAACATCGCCGAGCTGTCCGGACTGCTGGGCAATCCCGGCAGCAGCCAGGCCATGAAGGACATCCGCACCATGAGCCAGAAGGCCGGCATCATGGTCAAGCGCTCCATCTTCGCCTACGCCAACCGTGACACCTCCTCCGCCCGTGAGGTGGTGGACCTGGACGACGAGGTGGACCGTCTCTTCCAGGCCGTCAAGCACGAGCTGGTGGAGCTGATTGTAAACAACCGGGGCGAGGCCGACCAGGCCATCGACCTGATTATCATCGCCAAGTATCTGGAGCGGATCGCGGACCATGCGGTCAACATCGCCCAGTGGGCCATCTACTGCGTAACCGGCGAGCTGGCCGGCTGAGAAACCGGCAAATTTTGTGTGGGGTGATTCCATGTCCCAGGTGATTCTGGTGGTTGAGGACGACGAGAGTATCCGCGAGATGCTCCGCTACTATTTTCAGTCCGTGGGGTACACGGTCCGGGCCTATGAGTCCGGCGAGGCCATGTTCGAGGGGGAGCAGGGACAGGACTGCCCTGTGCTGTGCATCCTGGACATCATGCTCCCCGGCATGGACGGACTGGAGATCCTCCGCCGTCTCCGGGCAGACCGGGACCGGGAGAGTGTGCCCGTGATTCTCCTCACCGCCCGCACCGCCGAGATGGACCGGGTCAACGGCCTGGAGGCCGGAGCGGACGACTACGTGGTCAAGCCCTTCGGCATTATGGAGCTCCAGGCCCGGGTGAAGGCGGTGCTCCGCCGCACCCGCCGGGAGGAGGACAATCGCCTCATCCGCTGCGGCGACCTGGAGATCGATCCGGCCGCCCGTGTGGTGCGCAGGGGCGGAGAGCAGGTGGACCTGACCTTCAAGGAATTTGAGCTGCTCCGCCTGCTGGCCACCCACCGGGGCGTGGCCCTCACCCGGGACGAGATCCTCCAGTCCGTCTGGGATTACGACTACACCGGCGAGACCCGCACGGTGGATATGCACGTCAAGACCCTCCGGCAGAAGCTGGGGGAGGAGTACATCACCACCGTCCGCGGCGTGGGATACAAGATGAACTGAACGGCGGCCGGGTGGTGCCGGGGAGCTCCCCCGGATGCCGCCCGGTTCTCTGAATACAGGGGGAATTTTGATGAAAAAACGACTGATCTGCGCCACGCTTCTCACCGTTCTGGCGGCGCTTCTGGTATCCAGCGTCGTTGGCATCTGGGTGCTGCGGGAGCGGGAGATGAGTGCGGCCCGGCAGACGCTTCACGAGCTGCTGATTATCATGGACGCCCAGAGCGCCATCACCGACCCGGAGAGCCTGACGGAGCAATTCAACCAGGCCGCGCCGGAGAAGCGCCTGACCATCATTGATGCCGACGGCACCGTGGTGGCCGACACCGAGGCCGATCCGGCCACCATGGAGAACCACGCCGACCGGGAGGAGTTCAAGCAGGCGGTTGCCACCGGCTGGGGCGAGTCTCTCCGCTCCTCCGACACGGTGGGTACCACCATGCTCTATGAGGCCAAGCGCTTTGCCGACGGCATGGTGGGCCGTGCCTCCATGCCTGTCTCCTCCATCGACGGCCTGGTGTGGGACAGCGCCGGCGGCTTTGTGGTGGCGGCACTGGTGGCACTGGTGCTGGCCCTCATTCTGGCTAGCCGCATGGCCCGCATGGTGCTCAAGCCCCTCAATATGGTGGGCGAGGCCCTCCAGGGAGTGCTGGACGGTGAGGCGGAGGACAAGGCAGCCCTTGCCGCCTATGAGGCCGACGATGAGGTCCGGCCTCTGCTGCGTTACATTGACAAGCTGATGGACCGCCTGAGCGCCTACATCGACGAGATTCGGGCCGAGCGGGACAAGGTCAGCCTGATTCTGGAGTGCATGGACGAGGGCCTCATTCTGCTGGATGAGGAGGGGCATGTGCTCACTCTGAACCGTTCCGCACGCCGTCTCTTTGGCCTGAGCGACGACTCCGACGGCAGCGGCATCCTGCTGCTCACCCGTTCCCGCCGCCTGCGTGAGGCCCTCAAGACCGTCCGCACCGAGAAAACCCCCGTGGTGCTGGACCTGGACGACCCGGCCTTTGACGGCAAGAGCCTGCGCATGTTCCTCTCCCCGGTCACCGGCCGGCAGTACGAGGGGGAGACCGTGGGTGCCTCCATCCTCATCTCCGACGTGACCGAGCTCAAGCGGGCCGAGGGCATCCGCAGCGAGTTCACCGCCAACGTGTCCCATGAGCTCAAGACCCCCCTGACCAGTATCAAGGGCTTTACCGATATGCTCTCCTCCGGCATGGTCAAGAGCGAGGAGGACCGCAAGCGCTTCCTCACCATGATCGGCGTAGAGGTGGACCGGCTTATCGAGCTCATCAACGACATTCTCCGCATCTCCGAGCTGGAGTCGGTGGCCATCGACCAGTGCGAGGAGGCCAGCGACGTGCTCACCGCTGCCCGTGAGACCCAGACCCTGCTGGAGCCCGCCGCCAAGGAGGCGGGGGTCACCCTGAACGTCACCGGACAGAATGCCATGGCGGCCATCCCGGTCAGCCGGCTGAAGGAGCTGCTCCTCAACCTGATGGAAAACGGCGTGAAGTACAACGTGAAGGGCGGCAGTGTCAACGTGAACGTGTCCGCCGACAGCGCCTGGGTCACCACCGTGGTGTCCGACACCGGCATCGGCATCCCCGAGGACGCCCGGAAGCGGGTCTTTGAGCGGTTCTTCCGGGTGGACAAGGGCCGTGCTCGGAAAAACGGCGGCACCGGCCTGGGCCTGGCCATCGTCAAGCACATCATCCAGCTCTACGGCGGCACCGTCACCCTGGAGAGCACCCTGGGTCAGGGCAGCACCTTCACCGTGAAGCTGCCCCGGGCCACTGAGAAGAACTGAAACAGAATAGCAACGGCATAAGAGCGGCGCTCCGGTCCATCCGGAGCGCCGCTTTTTCCGCACTCTTTCCGGGGGAGGGAATAAGATAAAGTAGTCGCGGTGAATGGAGGAACGATCCATGAGAGAACAACTGAATTTCTGGGTGATTGGCGGGGATATGCGCCAGGTCAGGCTGGCCGGACTGCTGGCCGCCGACGGGCACAGCGTCCACACCTTTGCCCTGGAGCAGGGGGAGAGAGCAGAGCATGTGAAGGAGGAAGCTGTACTGCGGGAGGCGGCCCTGGCCGACTGCGTGATTCTGCCCCTGCCGGTGGAGGGAGAGACAGGCACGCTGAACGCGCCCCTCTCCGCCGGACGGCGCAGCCTGGCCCAGGTGCTGGATTCCCTCCGCCCCGGGCAGATGATCTGCGGCGGACGGGTGTCCCGTGAGGCGGCGGCGCTGGCGGAGGAGCGGGGGCTGGTGCTCCGGGATTATTTCCGGCGTGAGGAATTGGCCGTAGCCAATGCGGTACCTACCGCAGAGGGGGCCATTCAGATTGCCATGGAAGAGCTGCCCATTACCATCCACGGCGCTCGGGTGCTGGTTATCGGCTACGGCCGGGTAGGTCGGATGACAGCCCAGCGGTTCCAGGCGCTGGGGGCCAAGGTCAGCGTATCGGCCCGGAAGTATGCGGACCTGGCCTGGGCGGAGAGCTTAGGTCTGGGCGTGGAGCAGACCGGCCGTCTTTTGGGCTGGCTGTGCGGCTATGACCTTGTGATCAATACCGTGCCAGCCCGGGTACTGGGTGAGGCGGAGCTGGGAGACCTGAAGCCGGGCTGTCTGGTCATCGACCTTGCCTCAAAGCCCGGGGGGGCGGGAGAGCGCGTTGGATAAAAAACAGACATAGGGACGGGGAAACCTCGATAGAATGTCAGTGAGCCTAAAAGATAGGCTCGGAAGGGGGAAACCGACATGAAACGGGCGGAGACCTACCCTGTCGCCTGCCGCTATTCAGAGGATGGCCCGACACTGGAGGAGCTGCTGGCGGTGTTGGCCAGGGAGAGAAGGGAGGCGGGGTGGCTTGGCGGAGCCCAGAGTGGGGCTGTACCTCCGACTCTCCCGTGAGGACGAGGAGAAAGGCGAGTCCCAGAGCATTTCCAACCAGCGGGAGTACCTCCGGCAGTACGCCGCAGCGAGGGGATGGACGGTGGCGGCAATCTACACCGACGACGGCTACACCGGCACCAGCTTCAACCGGCCAGGATTCCGGCAGCTGCTTGCGGATGTGGAAGCGGGCAAAATCAACACTGTGCTGACCAAGGACCTGTCCCGGCTGGGCAGGGACCAGATCGGCACCATGTACTACTACCAAATCTACTTCCCACAGCGCCGGGTGCGGTACATCGCCGTCAGCGAGGGTATTGACACCGGGGCTGCCGGCAGCGGGGAGTTGATTCTCCCATTCCTGGCGGCGGCCAACGATTTCTATACAGCCGATATCTCCCGCAAGGTGCGCACCGCTCTGGAGGTGCGAAAGAAGAGCGGCCGGTTTATCGGCGCACAGCCGCCCATAGGGTATCGGAAGGACCCGGAAGAGCCGGGACATCTGATTCCCGACCCGGAGACCGGCCCGATTATTGGGCTGCTGTTTCGCACATTCCTCTCCTGCGGCTCCGTCAGCGGTACTGCCAGGGCCATGACCGAGGGGGGAATCCCAACCCCATCCCAGTATAAAAAGGGGGCACAGGGGCGGTTTCCTGGGCTGTGGAGCGGCACCATGGTGCGCCGAATCCTGACCAATCCCACCTATGCGGGACATCTGACCCAGAACCGGGCCAGAAAGGTGGGATACAAAGTGGAAAAACGGGTGACACTGCCCAGAGAAGCGTGGATTGTGGTGCCCAACACCCACCAGCCCCTGGTGAGCCAACAGGTCTTTGACCGGACGCAGGCGCTGCTGGCTGTGCGGAGCTATGCGCCCAAAGCTGGGAACAGCCATCTGCTGACCGGCCTGGCCTTCTGCGCCGACTGCGGCTCCCCCATGACCTATGTCAGCAGCAGAGACGGGACGTGCTACATGGTCTGCCAGGGGAACAGGAGAGGGGGATGTGCGTCCTCTCACTGTGTGCGGGAGGACGCCGTGCTGGAGAGTATCCGCCGTCAGCTGGCGGTTCTTGCGGCGGATACAGGAGCGCAGGCGGAGCCGCCGGAAGAGCACCTTCCCTCACGAGAGGACAAAATGGTGGCTATGACCCGGTGGGCGGATACAGCCGGTCGGCTGTACCGGGATCGGATGGCTGGGCTGCTGACAGAGGAGGAGTTTTGCGCACTGCTGGACCAGGCACGCCGGACCAGAGAGGCGGCGGAGCGGTACAGAACTCAGGCCAGCGCCGCTTGTGAGGCGGCTTGGCAGGCGGAGACGCTGGAGCGGCTGGACCGGGATACCCTGACCGCACTGGTGGAGCGGGTGTTGGTGCACCGAGAGAAGACGCTGGAGTTGTTTTTCCGCTTCTGTCAGCCGGAGGAGGGCTGAGGGAGGCACTTGTATTCCCGGCGGATTTATATTAGAATTGTAACGTATGGCTAACCCCCTGGGGGGCGCACCGCCGTGGGCGGGAGCTGCTGGGCGGGAAATCAGATGAGAGGATGAGTTCCATGAGAGACGAGACCTTTATTGAGCAGGTGCTGCCCGCCCAGAAGCGGATTGCCCTCATTGCCCACGACAACATGAAGCCGGAAATCATCGACTGGTGCCAGAAGAACCGGGAGGTTCTCAGCGGTCACTTCCTCTGCGGCACGGGCACCACGGCCCGGATGATTGCCGACCGCACCGGCCTGCCGGTCTACGGCTACAACAGCGGTCCTCTGGGCGGCGATCAGCAGGTGGGCGCCCAGATTGTGGAGGGGAAAATTGACCTGGTGATCTTCTTCTCCGATCCCCTCACCGCCCAGCCCCACGACCCGGATGTAAAGGCTCTGCTGCGTATTGCCCAGGTCTATGACATTCCCATCGCCAACAACCGGGCCACCGCCGACTTCCTCATCAGCTCGCCCCTGATGAACAGCACCTATACCCACTATGTCACCGACTTCAAGCAGGCGGTGTCCAAGCGGGCGGCGACTCTGTAAGGGCGGTATTCTTACAAAAGAGAGGTTATCTATGGAGCAGGCAGCAATTCGGCTCAAGCGGGGAGAAGGCCGGTCCTTCAAGGCGGGCGGTCCCTGGATTTACGACAACGAGATTGGGGAGATTACCCCCAACTGTGAGGACGGCGGCATTGTCCGCATTGAGGACTACAACGGCTACGTGCTGGGCTGGGGATTTCTCAACCGGAAATCCACCATCGCGGTGCGGGTGCTGTCCCGGAAGGCGGACGCGGTGATTGACGAGGCCTTTCTGGAGGCCCGTGTGCGTGCGGCGTGGCAGTACCGGAAGGACACGGTGGAGACGGACAGCTGCCGGGTCATTTTCGGCGAGGCGGACTTTCTCCCCGGTCTGGTGGTGGATAAATTCTCCGACGTGCTGGTGGTGGAGTCCCTGGCGCTGGGCATTGACCGGCTGAAGGACACCATTCTCAAGGCCCTGGTGAAGGTGCTGGCAGAGGACGGAATTACCATCCGCGGCATCTATGAGCGCAGCGACGCCAAGGTGCGCCTGAAAGAGGGCATGGAGCGGGTGAAGGGCTTTTTGTCCACACCCTTTGACACAAAAGTGGAAATCCTGGAGAACGGCGTGCGCTACATGGTGGACGTGGAGGAGGGCCAGAAGACCGGCTACTTCCTGGACCAGAAGTATAACCGCCGTGCCATCCAGCCTCTGTGCCATGGCAAGCGGGTGCTGGACTGCTTCACCCACACCGGCGCCTTTGCCCTGAACGCCGCCGTGGCCGGCGCCCGTGAGGTCATCGGCGTGGATGCGTCGGAGACCGGCGTGCGCCAGGCAGAGGAGAACGCTCGGCTCAACGGCGTGGAGGACCGGGTGAAGTTCTTGTGCCGGGATGTGTTCGACCTGCTGCCCGAGATGGACCGGAACGGAGAGCGGTTTGACGTGGTCATCCTGGACCCGCCTGCCTTCACCAAGTCCCGGGATTCGGTGAAAAAGGCGGTGCGGGGCTACCGGGAGATTAACCTCCGGGGTATCCGGCTGGTGGAGAACGGCGGCTATCTGGCCACCTGCTCCTGCTCCCACTTTATGACCCCCGAACTCTTTACCAACACCATCGCCCAGGCAGCCCGGGATGCCAGACGCCGTCTGCGCCAGGTGGAGTACCGGACCCAGTCCGCCGACCACCCCATCCTCTGGGGGGCGGATGAGTCCTACTATCTGAAGTTTTACATTTTCCAGGTCTGCGACGACATGTGAATGAAGCCGGAGAGGCGCCCGCCATTGGCGGGCGCCTCTTTTTCAGGCTTGTGTTTATCCAACTGACAGCTCCGCAGGGGTGGATTTTGAGGCAGCTGCACGGCTGGGGGTACGGGTCATCTGGGCATTGTCCCTGCCGGGCAAGACGGCGCCGGTGACCGCCGGAGAGAGCATCAAAAACACCATCTACAATATGTTGAGCGAGTTAGGAGTGTGAGCATGGAAGACTGGAAGGTAGGCTTTGCCTTTTGCGGCTCCTTCTGTACATACGACAGCGCCATGGCCGCCCTGGAGGCGGTTCACCGGCGATGGAAGGACGTGACGCCCATTATCTCCGAGCGCAGCGCCGCCACGGACACCCGTTTTGGCTGCGCCCACGATTTTATGAAGGAGATGCAGCGCATCTGCGACAAACGGCCCATCGACTCCATCCTGGGCGCTGAGCCCATCGGCCCCAAGAAGCTGCTGGACGTACTGGTTATCTGCCCCTGTACGGGCAACACCCTGGCCAAGCTGGCCGCCGGCGTGACCGACTCCTCGGTGACCATGGCGGCCAAGGCCCATCTGCGCAATGGACGGCCACTGGTCATTGCAGTGGCCACCAACGACGGCCTGGCGGGCAGCGCCAAGAACATCGGCGCGCTGATGGATAAGAAGAACGTGTATTTTGTCCCCTTCCGACAGGACGACCCCACGGGCAAGCCCACCTCCCTGGTGGCGGATTTCAGCCGGATTCCCGAGACGGTGGAGGCGGCCATGGAGGGCAGGCAGGTGCAGCCGGTGCTGCTGGGCAGCATCTGAACAGGAGAAAAACGCAGACAGCCCGCGCCGGTACCGGCGCGGGCTGTTCATGCAAAGGAAGGAAAGAGGGATACATGAAATGAAGAAGACGCTGTCTCTCGCTGATTCTTATCCTACGGCAGAATTGTAAACAAAGAAAACAAAAAGTATTACAAAAGAATTAAATCGGAAAAAGAATTGGAGCGCACACCGAAAGATGTGCGCTCCAAGCTTTTTAATTTTGGGGAGCGGAGGAGACAATGGGGATACCCTCCGGCGGGGTATTGCCGTCAGCGTCCGGTGTGGCGGAGGGAGAGGCCGACGGGGACTCGGAAGGAGTTACCGAAGGCGACGGGGAGGGGGACTCAGACGGCGTTGTACTCTCCGACGGGGAGGGAGAGGGGGAAGGCGTCACGGACTCAGACGGAGAGGGAGACGCGGACTCGGACGGGGAGGGAGAGGGCGTCACCGGGGTCAGGTTCCGCAGGCCGGTGGCCGGGTCGATGCCCCAGAGGGCGGCGTCGGCGGGGTTATAGAAGTAGTAGGCGTTGCGCACCGAGAAGGTATCGGTGTGGATGACGGTGTCGCTGATGACGTTGCCGTCCGCGTCCCGCAGGCGCTGGTGAACCTCTACCTTGCGTCCGGTGTAGCCGGTGCGGGTGGAGTCCTTCTGGGGCTGACTGCCCTGGGGGACGGAGTCGCTGGGCTCGTAGTAGGTCTCATAGGGGATGGTCTCCAGCAGGACGTAGTAGGGGTCGCCGTAGATGCCGGTGGTGTTGGTGCCGTAGATGGTCACGTTGCACCAGCGGCGGCCGCTGCTGTCCTTGGTGAGGGTGGTCTCGATCTTGATGGGGTAGTCGGTGTTGTTCTTGAACTTGAAGTCAAGGGTGTCGCTGTATACGGTGGCATCCATGCCGGAAGGCAGGTAGCCCACGTCGTATTTGTGCTTGGTGCGCTCCACCGTCTCCAGATTGGCCTTGAGGGTGGTGTAGTAGATGGTGGAGGAGAGCTGGCAGATGCCGCCTGCCCAGGTGTCCTGGGTGGTGCCGCTGACGTAGGCGCCCGCCTTCAGATAGCCGCCCGCCTGAGAATAGGGGCCGCACAGCTCATTGTAGGAGAATACCTCGCCGGGCAGCAGGATGGTGCCGTTGACCCGCTCACAGGCGGTCTCCACATTGTGCCAGCGGTTGGAGGGGCCGGCGGTCCGAGTGCTGCTCTTGCCCAGCACGTCCTTGAACAGGCTGTCCTCCAGCTTCTCGGTGGTCATATCGGGCTCGGTCAGGGTGAGGGGGACCTCACAGTCCTCCCCCTCCTCAGTGCGCTCCATCAGCGCCTGGGCGGTGGATACGCCGAAGCTGACGCCGGTAACCGAGGGGACAATCTCGCTGGTCTCCTTGTCCAGGTAGGCGTCCACAGGGTCCTTGTACACCTCACGGTAGATGGCCTCAAAGTCCAGCTCCTCAGGGGGCGTGACATGGGGAGCCACCTCGATGGAGGTACGGCCGGTGAGCAGACTGTCAATCACCAGGTCGCGGAAGTCGGCGGCGTTGACGCTCAGGCCGGAGACGCCCTTGTGGATGATCAGGGCGGTGTCGGTCACCTCATAGGTGCTCTCGGTGAGGCCGGAGTCCAGCGCTCGGGTCAGCTCGCCGGGCAGGTCGGTGAGCAGCTGCTCCAGCTTCTCGGAGGGCTGGGGCTGGGCCTCAATGGCGCAGCCGCTGCCCAAGCTGGCCTTCAGCCAGGCAATGCCGCCGCCCAGGAAGCCCTGCTCCCGGCCGTGGGACCAGGCCTCCGCAGCCAGGGCCGACGCATCCAGCTGGAACAGAGGAGTATCCGAGGTGATCTCCCTGCTGAGCTGGGGGTACTCGCTGCTGGTCAGCTGGAAGGAGGTGGGATACCAGCCCCCGGATTCCCGGCTGATGGTCTGCTCTGCCTGCTCCCGGGTCATGCCGGACAGGTCCAGGGTGTGGTCAGTCACTGTCAGCGTGGTGTTGGGAAGAATCTTCCCTGCGCTCACCCAGGCACACAGGGCCAGGTAGGCGCCAATCAGGAGCACCAGAACTGCAATGACAACGATGACGGCAATCTTCGCGCCGCCGGAGTTGTTCTTTTTCGGTATGACGCGCTTGCCATCCGCATTGTTTGCCATGATAATCACTCCAATATCCCGCAGAATCTACGAAATCAGTATACATTATAGGACCCAGTGCCGGGGAAAGCAACTACAGAACGGTTACACATTTTTTGCGCTGTCCCGCCCCCACCGGGAATACCTGGGATGGGATACCTGCCCCTCTTTACAAGAAAGTGCTTTCGTTGTATCATATCTCCATCCGCATTCACGGCTGTTTTCCGGTCCGCAGAGCGCTGTGCTTCGTGACCATTGTACCATGTTTTTGCGGCCATGGGGGAGCAGACCGTAAATTTTAATGATTTTAAAGAAAAAATCAATCTATTTTTTCCAGAGATATGATATTATATGATTCAACAGGGAACGGCGGAGCGGTCCGCCGGAGCGGAATATAGGAGGCGCTACGCATGGCGTACAGCTACAACAACAACAGCGGCGGCAGCAACAATGGGGACTTAATGTCCTGGATTGTGGTGGTGGCGGCCCTGGTGATTTTCTGGCCGGTGGGCCTGGTGCTGCTGTTCATGAAGCTGACAGGCCGGTCCTTCGGCGGCAGACGGAACAACGGAGGCTCTTACGGCTCCAGCGCCACCGGACCCTACCGTCCCTCGGGCAGCCAGTCCTGGAGCCAGAGCTCCGGCTATAAGTACGAGTACCGCTACCAGGGCCAGACCCCTCCCCGTCAGGACGGGCAGAGCGCACAGAATACCCAGAGCGCCCAGTATACTCAGTATACCCAGACCTCTAAGTCCTCCCAGACCACCCAGCCGGGGATGCAGGGCGTCAACGACCGGCCCAGAGACAGGAAGGGCCGCTTTATGCCCAAGCGCAGACCCGTGGACCTGAACAAGGGCAAGGGCATGATGGTCTGGGGTGCCATTCTGGCCATTCTGGGCGGCTTCATCTCCTTTGTGGAGTTCTTCGACACCATGGGCATGGGCTTCATCTACATGCTCCAGAGCATCGGCTTCCCGCTGGGCCTGCTGGGCGCGGGTCTGGTGCTGCTGGTGTGCGGCACCCAGCGGAACAAGAAGGCCAAGCGTTTCCGCAAATACCTGGCCCTCATCGGCAAGCGGGAGAGCATCTCCATCGGCTCCCTGGCCCAGGCCATGCCGGTCTCCTACCACACCGCCTGTGACGACATCCAGGAGATGCTGGACGAGGGCTACATCCCCACCGGCTACCTGGACATGGCCAGCGGCCGCCTGATTCTCTCTGACGAGGGCCTCCAGGAGGAGCCTGAGCCGGAGAAGGAGGAGCAGCCCGCTCCTCCCGAGGATGACGACGCCATTCTCCAGGAGATCCGCCAGGTGAACGACGCCATTGAGGACCCGGAGATGAGCGAGAAGATCGACCGCATCGGGGAGATCACCGGCAAGATTCTGGACTACCAGCGGAAGAACCCCAACAAGGACAGCCAGCTGCGCAGCTTCCTCAACTACTATCTGCCCACCACCCTGAAGATCCTCAAGGCCTACGCCCAGATGGAGGCCCAGGGGATTGAGGGCCAGAACATCTCGGCCGCCAAGGAGCGGATTGAGGGCATGATGGATAAGGTCGTGGAGGGCTTTGAGAAGCAGCTCGACAAGCTCTTCCAGGACGACGCCATGGACATCACCACCGACGTGGAGGTGCTGGAGCGGATGCTGGACAAGGATGGCCTCTCCGGCAAGGGCGACGGCTTCCAGATGGGAGTATAACAGGACAAATACAAAAAGCCCGTGAGACGGCATACAAGCCGCCTCACGGGCTTTTTTCTGCGTGGGGGAGAGAGAACACGTCAGGGCAGAACCACGCCGTATTGCTCCATCACGTCCCGCAGGCCCTCATCGATCTCCTGGCGGGAGAAATTGCCCTCCTCCAGCTCCTGGTCGGAGAGCAGGTTCAGGCGGAAGTAGAAGTCCACCGCCACCTCCAGAAAGGCGGGCTCGTCCTCGTCCAGGGAGGAGAACAGCAGGTCCTCACCTTCGGCAATGCGGCCCTCACGCAGCAGGGCGTTGAGGGAGGCGTGGAGGCTGTCAGAGGCGGTCAGGGTCTCCCCATGGTTTTCGTACTCCGCCGTGTCCTTCTGGAACATCAGCTTGGCAATGGCAAGGGTCATGGTTTCAATCTGTCGCATCATCCAGTCCTGAGTCAGCATAGCAAATGGCTCCTCTCCGGAGAATTATCCCAATAGCGGGACTTTTATAAAACGCTTGTTCGATTAACATAAGAAAGTTGTATTGACGATCCGGGACAGCGGTGGTAATATAGACGAGAACTAGAACACAAGTTCTATTGCGAGCGGGAGCACAGAGAAGGGAGGGAGATGAAATGCACCGGGTAAAGAAGCAGAGCAAGCGAAAGCCGCTTGCCCTGACGTGCTGGAGAAGGGGGGATTCGCTTTTCCGCGGAAAAGCCACGGAGACAAGAGCAGGCTTTCAAAGCCAGTCAGAGAAAAGAAAAACGGCAACCATAAGGTCACCGTTTTTCTGGTGGAGGAGGGTGGATTCGAACCACCGAAGCGAGACGCAACAGATTTACAGTCTGCCCCCTTTGGCCACTCGGGAACTCCTCCATATGAAATTGTTGGAGCTGGTGGACGGACTCGAACCCCCGACCTGCTGATTACAAATCAGCTGCTCTACCAACTGAGCTACACCAGCGTTTCAGCTCTCAGCTCGTCCACAACGTTGCCTATTATAGCAGGCAAAAGGAGGGTTGTCAACAGGAAAAGCAAAAAAATTTCAAAAAATTTTTGGGCGGGCAAAAGGGCGCCTGAGGGACAGGAGAGGAAGCACGAACGGGAGGATTTTTACCAATCCGCTGCGGGATACGCAGCGCCAACCGGCGGCGGCCTGGTGCAGGCGGTGCCGGAATGAGATCTACGCCTGGGAGCTGGGGGATGGAGAGGAATTGTGTCCCCAGTGCCGGGCGGAGAAAAACCAAGAGGAAACGGAGCAAAGCGGAGAGATTGATGACTTTACTGGAGATGTCAGTGGAATACCGGACTCAGGCCAGAGTTCTGCGGCGGCGGATCACCGATCTGGAGCTGCAGTGGGCCGGTGAGACGGACACCACACAGCGGCTGGTCCTGGAGGACCGCATCAGAATTTTGGAGACAATGTGGCGGGAGGCCAGAGACCTGGCCGTGGTCACGGAACGATACTATGACAGGGGGTATTGGCGCAATGTCAAATACGCGATATAGAAGGGGCGGCGCCTACGCGGCGGACATGGCGGTGTATGCCAGGACCATGGCGGAGGACAACCGGGAGCAGCGTTCCCGGCTGCGCCGGAACCTGATCCGTGCCCTTCAGGAGGACGTGACCCCCCATCAGCGCCAGGCCCTGCTGCTCTACTACGCCGAGGGCCTCAATATGCGGGAGATTGGCGAGCAGCTTGGTGTGGATAAGTCCACCATCTCCCGCACCATCAAGCGTGGGGAGCGCCGCCTGCGCCGCTGTCTGCGGTACGGGGCGGAGAGCCTGCTCAACGCCGAAGAGGAAAAGTGAGACGGAATAAAGTCATGGCCGCGCCTGTGGGCGCGGCCATGTTGTGTTTTCGGGCACCATAAAAAATTTCTGTTCCCCTATTGACACGGACTGTTATCTGTGTCTATACTGTATATGCTGAGTATACACAGTAAAACGAGGTGCACCGAATGGATATTATCATCAGCAATGCCGGCGGGGTGCCCATCTACGACCAGATTACCCGGCAGGTCAAGGGCCTGATTCTGCGGGGTGAGCTGAAGGAGGGGGAGGCCCTCCCCTCCATGCGGCTGCTGGCCAGGGAGCTGCGCATTTCCGTCATCACCACAAAACGAGCCTATGAAGAGCTGGAGCGTGAGGGGTTTATCACCACCGTGCCGGGGAAAGGGTGCTTTGTGGCGCCCCAGGACCCGGAGCTGGCCCGGGAGGAGACACTCCGCCGGGTGGAGGAACATCTGACCCGGGCTGTGGAGGCCGCCAAATCGGGCGGCGTCACCCTGGAGGAGATGAAAGACACCCTCAACATCCTGTATGGAGACGAATAATATGGAAAACGCCATTGAAATCCGCCATCTCACCAAAGATTACGGCAGCTTCAAGCTGGACGACGTGACCTTCGACGTGCCCATGGGCACGGTTGTGGGCCTCATCGGCGAGAACGGCGCCGGAAAATCCACCACCATCAAATGTATCCTCAACCTCATCCGCCGGGATGGCGGGGAGATTGTGCTCCTGGGCCGGGACAACATCACTGGCGAGCGGGAGGCCAAGGAAGAGATTGGGGTGGTGCTGGACGAATCCACCTTCCACGACACCCTGCGCTCCGGCGACGTGGGGAAAATCCTCCGCAAGATCTACAAGAACTGGGACCAGCGGTTCTTTGAGCAGCTGCTGAAGAAGTTTGACCTGCCGGAGAAAAAGACGGTGAAGGACTACTCCCGGGGCATGAAGATGAAGCTGTCCATCGCCGCGGCGCTGGCGGCCAGACCCCGGCTGCTCATTCTGGACGAGGCCACCGGCGGCCTGGACCCGGTGGTGCGGGACGAGATTCTGGACCAGTTCCTGAACTTTGTCCAGGACGAGGACCACGCCATCCTCATCTCCAGCCACATCACCACCGACCTGGAGAAGGCGGCGGATTACGTGGTCTATCTCCACAAGGGCCGGGTTGCCCTCCAGGGCGCCAAGGATGAGCTGCTGGAGGAGTACGGCCGTCTGGTGTGCGGCAGAGCCGACCTGGACAAGGTGGACCGGGCCTTCCTGGTGGGCGTGCGGGAGAACCAGTTCAGCTGTGAGGCCCTGGTACGGGACCGGGAGAAGTTTGTCCGGCTCTATCCGGAGCTGACCGTGGACCGGGTGACCCTGGACGAGATCATGGTCTTTACCGCGAAGGGGGATGTAGCGTCATGATGGGAATGGTTTATAAGGACTTTCTGGTCCAGCGCAAGCAGCTGGGATATTACATTGCGTTTTTTATCATGTATACAGTACTGGCCGTAATGGAAATCATGCCCACGGCCATCATGTACACCATGACCGTGCTCATCGGCATGCTGGTGCCCATGTCCACCTTTGCCTACGACGACCTGGCCCGGTGGAACAAGTACGCCGTAGCCACTCCTGCCGGACGTCGCGGCGTTGTGGCGGGCAAGTATGTCTTTACCCTGCTCTCTGTGCTGCTGGCAGCGGCCTTCTCCGCTGTGCTGGTGGTGGCCGTACTCACGCTGAAACCGGAGCTGGGCGCTCTGGATGAGATGCTCATCGGGCTGCTGATCTGCACGCTGCTGCCTATCCTCATTGACGCCGTGATTCTCCCTGTGTTCATCAAGTTCGGCTCTGAGAAGAGCCGCCTGATCAGCATTCTGATTTTCGTGGCGGTATTCGGCAGCATCATGCTGATAGGCCAGCTGGCCGAGACGATGGATGGCATTGTCATCCCTGAGTGGTTCTTCCTGGCGCTGCCCGGTCTGATGGTTCTGCTGACCATCGGAGGCTATATCATCTCCTACTTCATCGCACGTGGGATTTTTGAGAAGAAGGAGCTGTGAGGTCCTTTCCTCTTGCGCTTTTCCCCCGCTCTGTGGTAAACTAAAGGAAGAAAAAGGGAAGGAGCGTGGGGACCATGACCGCACATGAAGCCATTCAGGAGCTGCTGAAAATCCAGCAGTACTGCACCCCCCGCTCTCTCGCCGCCGTGGATTACGCCATCCGGGCCATCCAGGAGAAGGAAGAGCGGGAGAAGCAGGAGAAGAAATGAGCCCCAGTCCCACAAAAAAAGCCCCGCCTCGTAATGAGGCGGGGCTTTTATACTGTCCGGAATCAGGCGGCCTGGCGCTTCTTCATGAAGGCCAGGAAGGCCAGCATCAGCACGGCGCCCACCGGCAGGGCGATGAGGCCGGGGATGCCGTTGGCGGCCAGCAGGCCGGCCAGCAGGTAGGAGATACCCGCAATGGCTGCGCAGGAGATGGCGTAGGGCAGCTGTGTCGACACGTGGTTGACGTGGTCGCACTGGGCGCCGGCAGAGGCCATGATGGTGGTGTCGGAGATGGGGGAGCAGTGGTCGCCGCAGACAGCGCCGGCCATGCAGGCGGAGATGCAGATGATGGCCAGGGGGTCGTTCATGGAGAACACGTTCTGCACGATGGGGATCAGGATGCCGAAGGTGCCCCAGCTGGTGCCGGTGGCGAAGGCCAGCAGGCAGCCGATGACGAACACGATGACGGGCAGGAACATCTGCAGGTGCTCGGCGCTGCGGACGAAGTCACGGACAAAGTACTTGGCGCCCAGGGAGTCGGTCATGGCCTTCAGGCTCCAGGCGAAGGTGAGGATGAGGATGGCGGGGACCATGGCCTTGAAGCCCTCGGGGATGCTGCCCATCATGTCCTTGAAGGACATGGCGCGGCGGGCGGCGTAGTAGATGAGGGTGAAGAGCAGGCCGAAGGCGGAGCCCAGCATCAGGCCCACGGAGGCGTCGGAGTTGGAGAAGGCGTCCACGAAGTTGGCGCCGGAGAAGAAGCCGCCAGAGTAGATCATACCGATGACGCAGCACACCACCAGCACCAGGATGGGCAGCACCAGGTCGATGACCTTGCCCTTGCTCTCGTCGATGTCCTCGTCCAGCATGGCGTAGGGGTTGGAGCCGGAGAACAGGTCGCCCTTCTCAATGGCGTTCTTCTCGAAGCGGGCCATGGGGCCGTAGTCCACCTTCATGAACACCAGGCCCAGCATCATTACGATGGTGAACAGGGCGTAGAAGTTGTAGGGAATGGCGCGGATGAACAGGTTCAGGCCCTGACCCTCCTCAGCGAAGCTGGCCACAGCGGCAGCCCAGGAGGAGATGGGGGCGATGATGCAGATGGGGGCGGCGGTGGAGTCGATGATGTAGGCCAGCTTGGCGCGGGAGACCTGGTGCTTGTCGGTGATGGGACGCATGACGGAGCCCACGGTCAGGCAGTTGAAGTAGTCGTCGATGAAGATGAGGCAGCCCAGGACGATGGAGGCCAGCTGGGCGCCGGTCCGGGTCTTGATGTTCTTCTGGGCCCAGCGGCCGAAGGCGGCGGAGGCGCCGGCCTTGTTCATCAGGGCCACCATGGTGCCCAGGATGACCAGGAAGATGAGGATGCCCACGTTGTAGCTGTCGGACAGGACGGACACGATGCCGTCGCTGAATACGTGGGTCAGGGTACCCTCAAAGGAGAAGTTGGAGTAGAGCAATCCGCCCACCACGATACCGATGAACAGGGAGGAGTATACCTCCTTGGTAATCAGGGCCAGCGCGATGGCGATGACGGGGGGCAGCAGGGACAGAATGGTGTTAAAGTAGTTGCTGGGTGATTGGACATAGCCTGTGCCGCCGCAGGTCTCACAGGTGACAGCCTCGCCCGCATCGCTGAGGACGACGCCCATGGTGCCGCAGTCGGTACACTCAATCATCTTGGTGCCGGTCTCGTCGGTGGGGTCACCGGCGGCGAAGGCGGTGGTCGTCAGGGCGAAGAGCAGCATCAGCAGCAGAGCCGCCCGGGCGAGCCAGGTTCTTCTTGTTCTCATGTTTTTTCCTCCCAAATATTTTCCGGGGCACACACGCCCCATGTGGCGCCAAACAAAAAAGCCATGAACGCTTACAGAAGCGCCCATGGCAAAACCAGGGGTCCCCCAACGGTGAAAAGCGGGGGACCTCAGGATAGCGCTCCACATGCTGTGACAGTCCGCACGGTGTTTCCGTACGGCCCAGGAAGCCGTGCCCAGGCAGGCGAAGCAACCTTCGGCGGTGCGCCCTCTCCCCACGGGACGGCTGCCTGGCCTTGTCCCGGGGTACGCATGCGTACCGCGCCTCTATCCTCTTTATTAAAGAAGCGTAAGTATCCTATCATGGGTTCCAGAGAATGTCAAGGCTGAATCCGCCTTTTTCCGCTGGAAGGCTTTGTGCGATATGCCGATTTTTAAAATACGTCTTTACATCAGCGATTTATCATGGTAGTATGATAAAGTAAGAAGGCGAAACACCGGCGCCTGACAGAAGGAGGATATATCATGAAGCTGAAAAGATGGCTGGCCCTTGCTCTGGCGCTGGCGACCGCGACCACCCTGACCGCCTGCTCCAACACCACCGGCGGCGACACCGGCACACCCTCCGGTTCTCCCGCTCCCTCCGGCTCCCAGGCCGCGGCGGAGAGCGATATGCAGTATGTGAAGGACAAGGGCACCCTGGTGGTGGGCATCACCTACTTTGAGCCCATGGACTACAAGGCCGAGGGCAGCGACGAGTGGATCGGCTTTGACGCCGACATGGCCAAGGCTTTTGCCGAGAGCCTGGGCGTAGAGGTGGAGTTCAGCGAGATCACCTGGGATTATAAGGTGGAGGAGCTGGAGTCCAAGGCCATAGACGTGGTTTGGAACGGCATGACCCTCACCGATGAGGTCACCTCTTCCATGGCCACCTCCAATCCCTACTGCACCAACTATCAGGTACTGGTCTATCCCGCCGACAAGGCCGCTGAGTTTGAGAACCTGACCTCTCTGGAAGGTCTGAGCGTGGCCGTGGAGTCCGGATCCGCCGGTGAGGACGCGGCTGAGGCCCTGGGCGCCTCCACTGTGGCCGTCCAGTCCCAGGCCAACACCCTGATGGAGGTGTCCGCCGGCACCTCTGACGCCGCCGTCATCGACGTGCTCATGGCCGCCGCTATGATCGGCGAGGGCACCAGCTACGCCGACCTGGCGTACAGCGTGAACCTGAACGAGGCCCAGGGTCTGGACGCCGAGAAGTACGGCGTGGGCTTCCGCAAGGGCTCCGACCTGGTGGACGCGTTCAATGAGTTCTGGGCCGCCGCCGAGGCCGACGGCACCGCCTTGGAGACCGCCACCACCTACGGCCTTGCGGACGCTGTTATCCTTGACTGAATGACCGAAACCTATTTATAATGGCAAAGGCAGAGGGCACGAACCGCTCTCTGCCTTTGCCCGGCTTTTCCCCAGTACAACCCATCTCCATACAGAGAGGACGATACCATGTTCTGGACCACCCCTGAATTCCCCGTTGTGGTAAAAGCCCTGAACGAGGGCTTCCTGGTGACCCTTCAGCTCTTCTTTGTCACCCTCATCGGCGCTGTGCCCCTGGGACTTATCATCTCCTTCGGCTCCATGAGCCGCTGGGCACCTCTGCGGCGGCCCATCCACTGGGCGCTGACCAGGAAGGGCAAGAAGCCCGGCCGTGTGGCAAAGCTGCTCTCCGCCTTCCGGCCTATCAGCCTTATCTGCCGGCTGGTGGTGTGGGTCATCCGGGGCACCCCGCTGATTCTCCAGATCATCGCCCTCTTCTATGTCCCCGGCATGCTGGACCTGTTCACCTGGGGCGGCGGTGAAAGCTCCCGCTTCGCCGCAGTGGCCGTGGCCTTTATCATCAACTACGCCTGCTATTTCTCCGAGATCTACCGCGGCGGCATCCAGAGCGTGCCGGTGGGCCAGCAGGAGGCAGGTCAGGTGCTGGGCATGACCAGAACTCAGATTTTCTTCAAGGTCACCCTGCTCCAGATGATCAAGCGCATCGTGCCCCCCATGTCCAACGAGATCATCACCCTGGTAAAAGATACCTCTCTGGCCCGTGCCATCTCCCTGAAAGAGGTCATCTGGGTGGCGGAGTCCTTCATGAAGGGTAATCAGGGCATCTCCGGCCTGCTGTGGCCGCTGTTCTTTGTGGCTGTGTACTACCTTGTGTTCAGCGGCGTGGTGACGCTGCTGCTGGGCCGGCTGGAGAAGAAGCTGGCCTATTTCCAGTGAGAGGAGGGGACCAAAATGGCAATTCTGGAAGTACATAATATTGAAAAGCACTTTGGCCCCACCCGGGTGCTGGAGGACATCAGCTTTGAGCTGGAGCAGGGCCAGGCCCTGGCCATCATCGGCTCCTCGGGCAGCGGTAAGACTACTCTGCTGCGGTGCCTGAATTTTCTGGAGACCCCGGACAAGGGACGCATCGTGGTAGGCGGCGAGACCCTCTTTGACGCGGAAGGCCAAAACAGCCGCAAGGAGCAGGATATCCGCCGCAAGCGGCTCCACTTCGGGCTGGTGTTCCAGTCCTTCAACCTGTTCCCCCAGTATACGGCGCTTCAGAACGTGACTCTGGCCAGCCAGCTGCTGGCCAAGGAGCGGCCCGACTTCAAGCAGAACAAGAAGCAGATTTTCGCCCAGATTGAGGAGGAGGGCCGGGAGCTGCTGGAGCGGATGGGCCTGGCCAACCGGGCCGGACACTATCCCAGCCAGCTCTCGGGCGGCCAGCAGCAGCGGGTGGCTATCGCCCGTGCCCTGGCCCTCAAGCCGGACATCCTCTGCTTTGACGAGCCCACCTCCGCCCTGGACCCGGAGCTGACCGGCGAGGTGCTCAAGGTCATCCGTGGTCTGGCCGACCAGCACACCACCATGATCATCGTCACCCACGAGATGGCCTTTGCCCGGGATGTGGCGGATCAGGTGATGTTCATGGACCGGGGCCTTATCGTGGAGCAGGGCCCTGCCCGTCAGGTCATCGAGAATCCGCAGGAGGAGCGGACCAGGCAGTTTTTGGCCCGTTATCACTAAAAAAAGATGTGCCGCAGAAGTATCTCTTCTGCGGCACATCTTTTTTTAAATTTTAGTGCTCACCGAGAGCGTCTGAACCCTTCGTTGTAGCCCTCATCATAAGCTTCTTTGGCACCTTTGTGGCGAACAGTACCGGCCTGGCTTTCAGGCAGATGGGAAAGGTCACGCTTCCGCGGATTCCCTGCCATACCATCCTTTAAGCCTTCTTCATAGGCGCATCCGGCGCAGATGTGGCGGTCACCGCTCTGGTTATCCTGAGAGTCGGGCAGGTTGGCATACTCCGGGAGATATCTGTGATTTTTCTTGCAGATCATACCGTACCATCCTCCTTGAAAATCTTCGTAGTTACCAAATAAAGCTGCGGTGCGACCATGAAGGCAGTATTGCGGGTAGATTAGAAATCTGCGTTGCCCACAGTACGGGGATGGGGCAGGACGTCGCGGATGTTGCCGATACCGGTGAGGTACATGACCATCCGCTCGAAGCCCAGGCCGAAGCCGGCGTGCTTGCAGCCGCCGTAGCGCCGCAGGTCCAGGTACCACCAGTAGTCCTCGGGGTTCATGCCCAGCTCCTTGATGCGGGCCTCCAGCACGTCCAGCCGCTCCTCACGCTGGGAGCCGCCGATGATCTCGCCGATGCCGGGCACCAGGCAGTCGGCAGCGGCCACGGTCTTGCCGTCGTCGTTGAGGCGCATGTAGAAGGCCTTGATCTCACGGGGATAGTCGGTGACAAAGACGGGCTTCTTGAAGATCTGCTCGGTGAGGTAGCGCTCGTGCTCGGTCTGCAGGTCGCAGCCCCACTCCACCTTGTAGTCGAACTTGTCGTTGTTCTGCTTGAGCAGCTCCACCGCCTCGGTGTAGGTCACCCGGCCGAAGTCGGAGGAGGCCACGTGCTCCAGCCGCTCCTTCAGGCCCTTGTCCACGAAGGAGTTGAAGAAGTTCATCTCGTCGGGGCACTTTTCCATCACGGTGTTGATGATGTGCTTGATCATGGCCTCGGCCACGTCCATGTCGCCGGCCAGATCGCAGAAGGCCATCTCAGGCTCGATCATCCAGAACTCGGCGGCGTGGCGGGTGGTGTTGGACTTCTCGGCCCGGAAGGTGGGGCCGAAGGTGTACACATTGCCGAAGGCCATGGCGAAGTTCTCGGCGTTGAGCTGGCCGGACACGGTCAGGTTGGCGCTCTTGCCGAAGAAATCCTGGCTGTAATCCACGGTGCCGTCGTCCTTCTTGGGCAGGTTCTCCATGTCCAGGGTGGTGACACGGAACATCTCACCGGCGCCCTCGCAGTCGCTGGCGGTGATGATGGGGGTGTGGACGTACACAAAGCCCCGGTCCTGGAAGAAGGTGTGGATGGCGTGAGCCGCCACGCTCCGCACCCGGAAGGCGGCGGAGAACAGGTTGGTGCGGGGCCGCAGGTGGGCGATGGTGCGCAGGTACTCCACGCTGTGGCGCTTCTTCTGCAGGGGGTAGTCGGGGGTGGAGGGGCCCTCCACAACGATGGTGTCGGCCTTCACCTCCAGGGGCTGCTTGGCCTCGGGGGTGAGGACCACAGTGCCGGTGACGATAAGGGCGGCGCCCACGTTCTGACCGGCAATCTCCTTATAATTGCCCAGTACGTTGGCGTCCATGACGATCTGAAGGTTACGGAAGCAGGAGCCGTCGTTGAGCTCGATGAAGCCGAAGGTCTTCATGTCCCGGATGGTGCGGGCCCAGCCGCAGACGGTGACCGTCTGCCCGCCGAACTGCTCCTGGTCGGCGAAAATCTGAGAAATGGTCGTGCGTTCCAAAGCGAATCCTCCTCGATTCTTTGCAGTTGCCATTAAGTATAGCCTTTTTCCACCGAATTTGCAACCACTCCGGGCAGATTGGAGGAGAAAAAAGCCGCCCCGGACGGGAAAATCCGGAGCGGCTTGAACTCAGATTGGATTGGGGCGGGCTACACGCCGTGAAATGGCCCAGATCACCCAGGCGGCCAGGCAGCCCAGCACCGGGGCCACGCACCACCAGCCCACCAGCAACCACGCCATGGCGTACCACTCGGCGGAGGCCACAAACCACAGGCCCGGGACGGCCAGCAGGACGGCGGGCAGGAGGATGCGCCATTTTATCTTTGCCGTCCGGCACAGGAGCAGCTCCAGGAAGAACATGGGAATGAAGTGGGCGTACAGCAGCAGAAGCTGGTGCCATGTGGGGATATCCAGCGGGAGGTCCCAAAAGGCCGTGACCAGCACCACAGCGTAGGCGGCAAAGGTAATCAGGGTGAGGGCGAGCAGGACAGCGTTTCCTTTTCCGTTGATGCGTACCATAACAACACCTCATTTCAGAAAGCCGTTCAGTACATGGGGATGAAGAAGAGCCAGGGGGCGGTGACCACGGCCATGGTCAGGGCGATGATGTGCTTTTCTCTGGGCGTGAGCAGCTGGCACCTGCCCATGGCTTTTTTATCAAAGAAGTAGATGCACACGCCCGCCAGAGCCACGCCAACCAGGGTCCAGAGGAAGGCGGCGGGGTGGGCGAAGGGGTTGTGGGTGATGTGGCCCACCGAGTTCTCCCAGGCGGAGCCGAAGGGGAGGTAGAGCAGGAAGCCCAGGAACATCCACGCCACACCCACCGCGTCGGCGGCAAAGCCCAGCAGCCAGAACTTCCACCATAATTTCTTCATCACGCCGCCCTTGCCACGGTGCTTCAGGGCCAGCAGGGTGAGGAAGAGCACCAGACAGTCGATGATGAGGTTGCCGGGGATGATGACGGCCCAGAGCTGAGGGAAGAGAAACACCATCCAGATGGGGAGGATGACGTTGTAGAGCTTGTATTCCCGTTTCATTTTGTCTGCCGCCTCCCTTTCAGCATGCGGAGCAGGGCGCCGATGGCGTTGCCCAGCAGCACGGAGCACAGGGCGATGGGGATCATCACCCCGTCAGCCACGTTGGAGACCAGTTTGGCCAGCAGGACGAAGCAGAGGGTCAGCAGGGCGCACATCACGGGGTACAGGGGACAGAAGCCCTGCCGCCTGCCCAGAAACAGCCCGGAGAAGAAGCCGCCCACCGGCAGGATGAGCATGGCGTAGATGGCGGTGAAAATGGGGGTGGGGGAGTCCAGGGTGAGCCGCACCGCCATGGGAATCACCAGGCACATGAGGGCGGCGAAGGGGAGATAGGGCAGGCTCTCTCGCCATTTCAGAGGGGAGGGACCGGGGGAGAGGCCCAGCTTCTGCCGGATGGCGGCGATCTCCACATACCACCCCACCCAGCGGCCCAGCCAGATGAGCAGGTACACCGCCGCCAGCAGCCCCAGATAGAGGACAACGGGCCAGAACGCTCCCCAGTTCCACCCGCACAGCACCACCAGCAGCGTGAGGGCGGTGGCGGTGGCTGCGAAGTGGGCCAGGGAGCGGAGCACCAGAGTGGCGCCGTCGTCGGCAAAGGGCAGGGTGGACACGCCTACCACCGCCCCCATCAGGAAGTAGAGCCCAAGCTGAATGGCAAAGGCCAGGGGGGCGGAGCCGGTCAGATGCTCCAGGTCATAGCTCACCAGCCGGAAGGGGGTGTGGTTCCCCGTGGCGATGAGGCCGCCGCTTACCAGGTCGTTGAAGAGGCCGCCCAGGGGGATGAGGACGGCAATGCCGATGAGTCCGCCCAGGAGAATGCGGATCATCCACTGTTTCTGTCTGTCCGTCATAGCGATTCCCTCCTTTCACAGTCCAAGGGCTTCCTTAATCTTTTTCACGTACCGGCGGGACACGTAGCACACCGTGTCCTCCGCCAGGGTCATCTTGATGGTGCCTGTCAGGGTCAGGTCCAGGGCGGTGACCTTGGTCAGGTTGACAATCTCCGACTGGGAGATGCGCACAAAGGTGTGCCGGTCCAACCGGGCCTCCAGCTCGTAGAGCCGTTCCTTCAGGTCGAACACCCCGTTGGCGGTCTGGGCCTTGACCCCCTTGTCCTCGCCGTAGCACCGGAGCAGAGCCTCCGGCGGGATGGGGAAGGCGGAGCCGTCCCGCCAGCCGATGAGCCGGTCTCCGCTCTCCAGCCGGGCGGCCAGCGCTTTTATCTCGTCAGTGAGGGCGGGGGCCGTGATGGTCACCGAAGGCGCACCGCAGCCCGGCTCTATGCGTATCGTTACCTTCATAATTCCCTCCCCCTCTCTGGCTTCATCATAGCGAAAAAACTGCCACCTGTCCACAAATTTGGGACCTCCGGCAGCAGATGGAGGATATTCGGCAAAAAAAGAGACCAAAATTGTGCGCGACCTCTTGACATGTACTGAAAATAAGCGTATGTTTATAAACAAGATAAATGCTTACAAGGAGGCGAGGCCATGACCCAGCGGGAACGACAGATTCTCAAGTGGATTGAGGAGAACCCCCTCATCTCCCAGCAGGAGCTGGCGGAGAAGGCGGGCATTACCCGTTCCTCGGCGGCGGTGCACATATCCAACCTGATGAAGCAGGGGCACATTGCCGGCCGGGGGTACATCGTCCGCACGGCGCCCTATGCGGTGGTGGTGGGCGGCGTGAACATGGATATCGGCGGCCGTCCGTCCCACAAGCTGGTGCCTGCCGACTCCAATCCGGGCGCGGTGCGCATGAGCCTGGGCGGCGTGGGGCGGAATATCGCCCACAACATGAGCCTGCTGGGCATGGATGTGCGGCTTCTCACCGCCTTTGGCGACGATATGAACGCCCAGCGCATCGCGGCCAGCTGCGGCGAGCTGGGCATTGACGTGAGCCAGTGCCTGACCGTGCCCGGCGGCGCCACCTCCACCTACCTTTTCATCACCGACGAGCGGGGGGACATGGCCCTGGCAGTGAGCGACATGGAGATTTACCGGCATGTGACCCCAGCATTCCTGTCCAGCCGGTCCCGGCTGCTCCAGAACGCCCAGCTTATTGTAGTTGACACCAACATTCCCGCTGAGTCCATCGCCTGGCTGGCGGAGAACGTGCGGCTGCCCATCTTTGCCGACCCGGTGTCCACCGCCAAGGCGGAGAAGCTCCGTCCGGTGCTGGGCAAGCTCCACACCCTCAAGCCCAACCGCCTGGAGGCCGAGCTGCTCTCCGGCGTGACCATCACCGACGAGAAGAGCCTCAACCAGGCGGCGGACGCCCTGCTGGCCACTGGCCTGCGCCGGGTGTTCATCAGCCTGGGCGGGGACGGCGTGCTGGCCGCCGACCACAACGGCCGCTGCCATGTGCCCTGCTGTCCCGGCGACATGGTCAACACCACCGGCTGCGGCGACGCAGGCATGGCGGCCATCGCCTGGGCCTATCTGGAGGGTACCGGCCTGGAGGGCACCGCCCGTGCCGCCATGGCGGCGGGCGCCATCGCCATGGAGAGCGCCGAGACCATCAACCCCGCAATGAGCGCCCGCCTGCTGAAGGAGCGCATGGGGGAGTAAGCCCCAGCGGGTAAAACCAAGAGAAATCCACTACAAATTGTAATATACATAAAATATTATTCTGGAGGTAATTAAAAATGAGCCTGAACAAGTATCTGGATGTCGCCCCTGAAGTCGCCGAGGCCATTGCCGCCGGTAAGCCCGTGGTGGCCCTGGAGTCCACCATCATCTCCCACGGCATGCCCTATCCCCAGAACGTGGAGACCGCCCTCAACGTGGAGCAGATCATCCGTGAGAACGGCGCTGTGCCCGCCACCATCGCCGTCATCGGCGGCCGCCTGAAGGCCGGCTGCACCAAGGAGGAGATCGAGTACCTGGGCAAGAAGGGTCTGGGCGTCACCAAGGCCAGCCGCCGTGACCTGCCTGTGCTGGTGGCCCGCGGTGAGGACGGCGCCACCACCGTCACCACCACCATGATCATCGCCCACATGGCGGGCATCAAGGTCTTTGCCACCGGCGGCATCGGCGGTGTCCACCGCGGCGCCGAGACCACCATGGACATCTCCGCCGATCTGGAGGAGCTGGCCCAGACCCCCGTGATGGTGGTGTGCGCCGGCGCCAAGTCCATCCTGGACCTGGGCCTGACTCTGGAGTACCTGGAGACCCACGGCGTGCCCGTCATCGGCTTCGGCACCAAGGAGCTGCCCGCCTTCTACACCCGCAAGAGCGGCTTCGGCGTGGACTACGAGATCGACACCCCCGAGGAGCTGGCCGCTGCCTTCCATGTCCAGGGCGAGCTGGGCTACAAGGGCGGTATGCTGGTGACCAACCCCATCCCCGAGGAGTACTCCATGGACGCCGACGTCATCAACAAGGCCATCAACGACGCCGTGGAGGAGGCCAAGGCCCAGGGCATCCACGGCAAGGCCACCACGCCCTTCCTGCTGGCCAAGATTAAGGAGCTGACCGGCGGCAGCTCTCTGGACTCCAACATCCAGCTGGTGTACAACAACGCCCGTCTGGCCGCCAAGACCGCCGCTGCCCTCAGCGCCCTGAAGTAAGCGAGCTATATCCAGAATAAGTACAGCGCCCCGGATATTCCGGGGCGCTGTGACTGTCGAAAAAGCGGCAAAGCCGCTTTCTCGAGCGGGATGCAGCCCGCCGCGCGCAGAAGCTGCCCGCCTTTGGCGGCTCGCTTCCACACTTGCGGGCTGAGAAGTGTTTTCTCCGACGCACATGTCGCCGGAGAAAACAGATTTTACTTGATTCGCGCCTGCGGGCGCGAACTCTGCAAGGCTTTTTTATAGCACTGAGCGCCCCGGATATTCCGGGGCGCTGTTTTTTCGTTTTATCGAAAAAATTATTTCCCAGTGTACAACTGGGGATTGACAGAGCGGGGACGACATGGTATCATTCGGTTAGCTCAAACTAATTATTAGAAAGATAGAACTTTGGAAAGGGGGAAAACCCTATGACAGCACTGCTCTGGGCCGCCGGAGGTACCGGCTTTACCTTTTTGATGACCAGCCTTGGCGCGGCTATGGTGTTTTTGTTCCGCAAGCAGGTCAATGCCCTGGCCCAGCGGATTTTCCTGGGCTTTGCGGCCGGTGTGATGATTGCCGCCTCGGTTTGGTCCCTGCTCATTCCCGCCATTGAGGAGGCGGAGGCAGCCGGTATGATCGGCTGGATTCCGGCGGCGGGAGGCTTTGTTCTGGGCGTGGCGCTGATGATCGCCATGGACGGCCTGCTGCCCCACCTGCACCCCGGTGCCCGTGAGCCGGAGGGCGTGAAGGCGCCTCTGAAGCGCACCACCCTGCTGGTCTTCGCGGTGACCCTACATAACATCCCCGAGGGCATGGCAGTGGGCCTGTCCTTTGCTCTGGCGGCCCAGCACGGCAACGACCCGGCCCTCTATGCCGCCGCCATGGCCCTGGCCATCGGTATCGGCATCCAGAACTTCCCCGAGGGTGCGGCCATCTCCCTGCCCCTGCGGCAGGAGGGCATGAGCCCGGTGAAATCCTTCCTGTGCGGCAGCCTGTCCGGCTTTGTGGAGCCAGTATTCGGTATCCTCACCGTGCTGCTGGCGGGCCAGATTGCCCCGCTGATGCCCTGGCTGCTCTCCTTTGCGGCGGGCGCCATGATCTACGTGGTGGTGGAGGAGCTGATCCCCGAGGCCCATCTGGGGGAGCACTCCAACGTGGGCACCCTGGGGGTTATGGGCGGCTTCCTTATCATGATGATTCTGGACGTGGCCCTGGGATAAAAGCAAAACAGCGGCGGAAACAGAAGTTTCCGCCGCTGTTTTTGTGATTACAGCTTTTTCCTGGCCGCCAGGAAGCCGAAGGCCGTACCGCAGGCGCCGCCCACCAGGTGCATGAAGTTGGCCACGTTGTCCTGGACAAAGAGGATGGAGTACACCTCCTGGCCCAGGTAGAGCACGGCCACCAGAATTAGGGTAATGGGGATGGAGCCGGCCCTCATGCCCGCCAAAGAGGAGAGCATGATGAGCATGAATACGATGCCGCTGGCTCCCAGCAGGGCCACACCAGGGAAGAAGAGGCACTGGAGCAGGCCGGACACGGCAGCGGTGAGGACAATGCCCATCAGCAGGGTGCTGCTGCCGTATTTCTCCTCCAGGGGCGGGCCCACCACCAGCAGCAGAAGCATGTTGCCCAGGAAGTGGTCCCACCCGGCGTGTCCCAGCACATGGCCCAGCAGGCGCACGAAGAACAGGGGGGAGATGGGGGAGCGGTAGACCGAGAAGAGATAGAAGTTGGTCCAGCCGCCGGTCAGGCGGTCCAGTACCAGCGCTGCCAGGGAGAGAAAGAAGAACGTGAGGATTACCGGGGAATTGTACTGAATCCGTTTCATCCGTATCACCTCAGAATCAAAATGAGCGGGTTAAGGTTTGCAGTTGCCGCAGGGAGTATATCCCTCCTCCACGGCCTCCTCACGGCTGGAGAACGTGACCCGGTTCTGCTCAGCGGGCAGATTGGAGCAGTCCTCCCGGTGGAACACCTTGGAGTTCAGATTGCCGATGTAGGTCTCCTGGGCAGCAGCACTTTGGCTGGGCTGGGGGGTGGTCTCGCTGTCCCGGCCGGGGGTGGGGGCGACATCTTTCCCGGTGGTGAAGGTGACGGTGCTGGCGTCGCTCACCGCCACGATTGTGCCCTGCTCATCGGTGCGGTACACGGTGGCGCCGGCGTCCCGCAGGCGGCTGAGCACATCGTCATTGGGGTGGCCGTAGTCGTTATTTTCCCCAACGGAGATGACCGCATACTCCGGCATGACCTCCCGCAGGAAAGAGTAGCAGGAGGAGGTATCGCTGCCGTGGTGGCCCACCTTGAGGACGGTGGCGGACAGATTTGCGCCCTGGTCCAGCAGGTCCTTTTCCGCCTTGGTCTCCATGTCGCCGGTAAAGAGGAAGGAGGTCTCACCAAAGTCCACACGCAACACAATGGAGGTGTTGTTGGTCTCGCTGTACTCGGCCACAGGGCCCAGAATGGTTACCTGTGCCTCACCAAGGGCGAAGGTGTCGCCGGGAGCGGGGATTTCCGGCTCCAGCCCCTGGGCCTCGGTGTACTTGACAAAGTCCCCGAAGGCCTTGGAGTCGTACTCGGTGACGGGGGAGAGGACATGGCTGACGGTGCAGGTATTCAGGGGGCCGGACAGACCGCCCACGTGGTCCTCGTGGGCGTGGGTGCAGACCACATAGTCCAGCTGGTCGATGCCCTGCTGCTCCAGATAGGAGACCACCAGGCTGCTGTCGGCCACGTTGCCGCCGTCGATGAGCATGGCGTCGTCCCCGCACACCAGCAGGGCGGAGTCGGCCTGCCCCACGTCGATGAAGTGGACGGCCAGGGTGGAGCCGTCGGACACGGCGGCAGGGGTGGAGGAGGGGGGAGAGGAGAGCAGGTCGCAGCCCGTCAGGGAGACGAGCAGGCAGAGCAGGGCGAGCAGGGGGGCAATACGTCGTTTCATGTGAGCTCCTTTTCCACGTTGGTATACATAATGTGCATGCACCAGTATAAACCAAAGCGGCGAAAAAGGGAAGAGGCCCGTGGACAAGTGGAGAAAAGCAGTTTTCGAGGAAAGAGAAATAAAAGGGGACGGCGTTACATATCCTTGAGAGAGAAAAGGGGGTATCAGCCATGCCGCGACTGTCCGGAAAGCTCCTGACCGCGTTCGTCATTGTCACCCTGGCGGGGGCCTGTCTCCACTTCCTCTACGATTTTGTGCCCAATCCTGTTGTGGCCCTCATCGCGCCGGTCAACGAGAGCATATGGGAGCACCTGAAAATCATCTACTGGCCCTTTTTGGTGGGGGCGCTGGTCCTGTGCCGCAAGAGAGGACGGGAGTGCCTGGGACCCTGGCTTCTGGCGCTGCTGGTCATCTGCGCAGCCATGCTGGCGGCGGGATATCTCTACCATGTCATAGCGGGCGGCGAGTCCCTGGCCTTTGACATCGGCCTGTATGTCCTGCTGATGGGGGCGGGGTTCCTTCTGGCAGCGGTATTCAATCGTCCCGCTGTCCGGCAGCGGACCGACCTGCTCCTGCTGCTTACCGTTGCCCCGGGCGGAGCCATGGTGATCTTTACCTTCCTGCCACCCGACCACGTACTCTTTGCCGACCTGTCCGGGGTCAATACCTGGCAGGTGATTCCCTACTGAGCGGAGGGAAAAAAACAGAAGAACCCCCTTTACAAATCGGAAAATCCTTGCTATAATAATTGAGCGCCTTGGTTAAGGTGTTTGTACGCGCCCGTAGCGCAATTGGATAGAGCGTCAGATTCCGGTTCTGAAGGCTGGGGGTTCGAGTCCCTTCGGGCGTACCAATAACAGGCTTTCCGCGACAGCGGGGAGCCTGTTTTTGTTTTAGCGGAAGCCGCGGCGGCCAATCGGGCGTCGCGCGGGGCGCTCGCCCTCTTGGGAAGGGACTCCTCGGTCGAGGACGTGCCACCGGCACGTCCTCTCGGTCGGACTTCGGGCGTACCAATAACAGGCTTTCCGCGACAGCGGGGAGCCTGTTTTTGTTTTAGCGGAAGCCGCGGCGGCCAATCGGGCGTCGCGCAGGGCGCTCGCCCTCTTGGGAAGGGACTCCTCGGTCGAGGACGTGCCACCGGCACGTCCTCTCGGTCGGACTTCGGGCGTACCAATGACAGGCTTTCCGCGACAGCGGGGCGGTGAAATGGGACAGGTTATGGACGAGCGGTTGATCTATGAGATTTTATCCGTAGTGGAAGAAATTCCGGCGGGCAGAGTGGCCACCTACGGCCAGATTGCCCGGCTCATCGGCAGAGAAAGGAACGCCAGGCTGGTTGGCAGGGCGCTCAGTGGCGCATCTCACTACGGTGATTACCCCTGCCACCGGGTGGTCAACCACGCCGGACGTCTGGCGCCGGGGTGGCCGGAGCAGCGGGCCCTTCTGGAAAACGAGCGGGTGACCTTCCTGCCTGATGGCCGCGTGGACATGAAGCGGTTTCAATGGGACGGCGGAGCAGCAGGACAGGAAGCAAGATAAAGAAAAACAGCAGACCTCACGGTTGTCGTGAGGTCTGCTGTTTTTTGCAGACAGGATTCGGGGAGAAATCGGTTAGTCAAGGAAGTCCTTTCGGTAGTTGACGCCGAAGTACTCGGCCAGCTCTCTCATCTGGCTGTCCAGGATGGTGTTCTTCCGGGGCAGGTGGGCGGTGAGCATGTAGATCTGGGCGGCCTTCTCCACGGTCTCAATAAGGCCGAAGGTCTCGTCCAGGGTCTTGCCTGCGCCGTAGATGCCGTGCATGCCCCATACCACCAGACGGAACTCCTCCATCTTCTTGGCGGTGGCCTCACCGATGGAGTTGGTGCCGCAGAGCATCCAGGGCAGCACGCCCACGCCGTCGGGGAAGACCACGATGCACTCGGTGCACATCTCCCACAGGGTGTGGGTGAACTTCTTCTCGTCCAGCTCGTGGACGTAGTTCATGGCCAGGGTGTAGGTGGGGTGGCTGTGCATGACCACCCGGTTCTCCGGGTCCACCTTCAGGCGGGCCATGTGGCTCATCAGGTGGGCGGGCAGCTCGGAGGTGAACTTGCCGCCGTCCTTGTAGCCCCACAGCAGCTCGGCGGTGGTGCCGTCCTGGGCGATGCGGATGACGCCCAGATTGTTCTCCGGGTCGGTCTCCACGTTCTTGAAGTACTTGCCGGTGCCGGTGACGATAAAGTACTTGCCGATAAGGGGGGTGGCGTCAAAGCCGGTGGGGATGGTGCGGATGACGTGGTTCACGTCCAGGTACTCGGCAACCTCGGCCTCGCTGAGCAGGTAGCTGATATTGCCGCCGTTGCGCTCGTCCCAGCCCATGCGGTACATGTTGGCGGTAGTGCTCTTCATCTCCTCCACAAAGGGAGCGGTCAGAATATCTTTCATTGCGTCTCTTCTCTCCTATCTCACATCAGCTGGCGGAACAGGCTCTTGAAGTCCTCCACAGTGGCCTCTCTGGGGTTGCCGGGGGCGCAGGCGTCGGCAGCGGCGGACTGGGCCAGGAACTCCAGGTCCTCCTCCTTCATGGCGGGCAGCTTGGTGGGGATGCCCACATCCACGGACAGCTGGCGCACGGCGTCAATGGCGGCCTTGCGGTAGGCAGCCTGGTCCATGCCGGTGGTGTCCACGCCCATGGCCTCGGCGATGGCCTTGAACTTCTCGCCGGTGTACTCCTGGTTGAACTCCATCACGATGGGCAGCATCATGGCGCAGGCCACGCCATGGGGGGTGTCGTACACGGCGCCCAGGGTGTGGGCCATGGAGTGAGCGATGCCCAGGCCCACGTTGGAGAAGGCCATGCCGGTGACGAACTGGCCCAGGGCCATGCCTTCGCGGCCCTCGTCCTCGTTGTTCACGGCGCCCCGCAGGCTCTTGGAGATGAGCCGGATGGCCTCCAGGTTCAGGCAGTCGGCCAGAGCCCAGGCGGCCTTGGTGGTGTAGCCCTCAATGGCGTGGGTCAGGGCATCCATGCCGGTGGAGGCGGTGAGGCCCTTGGGCATGGTGGACATCATGTCGGGGTCCACGATGGCGATGTCGGGGATGTCGTTGGTGTCCACGCAGACGAACTTGCGCTTGCGCTCCACGTCGGTGATGACGTAGTTGATGGTGGCCTCGGCGGCGGTGCCGGCGGTGGTGGGCACGGCGATGGTGAACACGGTGCGGTTCTTGGTGGGGGCCACGCCCTCCAGGGAGCGGACGTCGGCGAACTCGGGGTTGTTGATGATGATGCCGATGGCCTTGCCGGTGTCCATGGAGGAGCCGCCGCCGATGGTGATCATGTAGTCGGCGCCGGACTTCTTGTAGGCCTCCACGCCGGACTGGACGTTCTCAATGGTGGGATTGGGCTTGATGTCGGAGTAGATCTCATAGGCCATACCGGCCTCGTCCAGCAGGTCGGTGACCTTCTTGGTGACGTTGAACTTGACCAGGTCGGGGTCGGAGGCGATGAAGGCCTTCTTGTAGCCCTTGGCGGCCACCAGACCGGGGATCTCCTTGATGGCGCCCTTTCCGTGATAGGAGATGGCGTTGAGTACAAAACGATTGACCATGATAATACTCCTCCTGTATCTTTTCCGTTTTATTTGTGATATCAATTCAGCGCTTGGAGAGCACGTCACGCTCGTACTGGAGCACGGTGTCCAGCCAGGTGCCGTCCAGGGGCGCGCCGCACCGGCGGCAGTACTCGTCCCACACGTCGCCGAAGGGCATGGTCTTCAGCTCGTCCTGACGCACCAGCACGGCGGTCAGGTTGCCGACATCCTGGTCGGCCTTCAGGCTGTCGCTGGGGGTGAGCAGGGCGTTGAGCAGAGCCTTTTGCCAGTTGCGGAAGCCCAGGGTCCAGGCGGCCACTCGGTTGACCGAGGCGTCGAAGTAGTCCAGGGCCATCTTGACGCTGCCCTCCAGACCGCCGCAGCGGACGATCTCCTTGGCCATCTCACGGGTCTCGTCATCAAAGAGGACCACGTGGTCGCTGTCCCAGCGGACGGGTCGGGTGATGTGGAGGGCAATCTCGGGGAAGAACACCAGCAGGGCGGGAATCTTGTCGGACACCACCTCGGTGGGGTGATAGTGGCCGTTGTCCATGAGGGGGATGCACTTGCCGGGGTTGGCGGCGGCGTAGCTCAGGGAGAACTCGGCGCTGCCCACGGTGTAGGCCTCCACGCCGATGCCGAACACCTTGGACTCCACGCAGGGCTTGACCTTGTTGAAGTCAAAGGGCTCGGAGAGAATAGCGTCAATGGACTCCTTGTAGCGCATCCGGGGGCCCATGCGGTCGGCGGGGATGTCCTTGAAGCCGTCGCCGGTCCAGATGTTCATGACGCAGGGCTGACCCAGCTCCTCGGCCAGGTACTGGCTGATGCGGATGCAGGCCTTGCCGTGGTCAATCCAGAAGCGGCGGGTCTCCTCGTTGGGGGAGGACAGGGTGAGAGGGTCACACTTGGGGTGGGAGAAGAAGGTGGGGTTGAAGTCGCAGCCCAGACCCCGCTCCTTGCAGAAGTCCACCCACTTCTTGAAGTGCTTGGGCTCCAGCTTGTCCCGGTCCACCCAGCCGCCGTTCTCGTCGTCAAAGATGGCGTAGTTGGCGTGGAGATTCAGCTTCTTCATGCCGGGGCACAGCTTGAGGACCATGTCCAGGTCGGCCATCAGCTCCTCGGGGGTACGGGCGCGGCCGGGGTAGTTGCCGGTGGTCTGGATGCCGCCGGTGAGGGGCTTGGTGGGGTCGGTGTCAAAGCCGCGGACGTCGTCGCCCTGCCAGCAGTGGAGGGAGACGGGAGCCTTCATCAGGCGCTCCATGGCCTGCTCGGTGTCCACACCCAGAGCGGCGTACTTCTCTTTCGCTTCGTTATACATATGCAGCCTCCTGCAGCAGAATATTTCCCAGGGCGGTGGCCTCGGGAGAGCCGGTGAGCACGCTCCGGCCGATGGCCTGCTCTGTCAGTTCATTGAGATAGGTGTTGTTGGCGCCGCCGCCCACAATGCACAGCACGTCGAACTTTTCGCCGGTGATGCTTTCCAGCTCGTCCAGCGCAGCGGCATAGGCGTGGGCCAGGCTCTGATAGATGGCGTGGGCGTACTGGCCGGGGGTCTGGGATACGGGCCAGCCTTTCTGGGCGCACTCGCCGTCAATCTCCGCTATGACCGACTTGGGGGCCAGGTAGCGGGCGCTGTTTACGTCCAGCTGATAGTCGAAATTGGCCTCATCCTTGGCCATCTGGGCCAGCTGGGCGAAGGAGTACTGGTCGTTCAGCTCCCGCTTGAGGCACTGGACCAGCCACAGGCCCATGATGTTCTTGAGGAACCGGATGGTGCCCACGCCGCCCTCGTTGGTGAAGTTGGCCTTCATGGCGGCGGGGGTGGTGACGGGCTGGGCCAGCTCGGCGCCCAGCAGGGACCAAGTGCCGCTGGAGATGTAGGCCGTGCCCTTTTGGGGCAGGGCGGCGATGGCGGAGGCGGTGTCGTGGGTGGCGGGGAGAACCACGTCGCAGTCAAACCCCACCTGCGACCCGATATCCGACTTCAGGCGGCCCAGCTTCACCGGGGGCGTCTGGGGCCGGGCGGCAAAGAGCCGCTCCGGCAGGCCCAGGGCGGAGACAATCTCCATGTCCCAGGTTCTGCCCTTAGCGTCCAGCAGGCCGGTGGAACTGGCGTTGGTGTACTCGTGGGCCTTCACGCCTGAGAGATAGAAACTCAGGTACTCGGGCAGCATGAGGAAGTCCGCAGCGTTGTCCAGTCGTCCGTGGGCCTTGTCCCAACAGAGCTGGTAGATGGTGTTGAAGGGCTGGAACTGGATGCCCGTCCGCTCATAGAGCCTGTCAAAGGGAACTGCCTTGTGGGCCAGCTCGGCGCCCTCAGCACCACGGCTGTCCCGGTAGCAGTACAGGGGCAGAATGGGCCGGTCCTGGTCGTCCAGCAGCACATAGTCCACCGCCCAGGTGTCGATGCCCACGCTGTCGGGCACAATGCCCTGCTCCTTGCAGGCCTTCAGGCCGCCCACCACCTCACGGCACAGCCGGTCCAGGTCCCACACCAGATGGCCGTCCCGCTCATCGGGCAGGTTGGAAAAGCGGTAGACCTCTTTCATCTTCAGTTCGCCGTCCTCACGCCAGGCGGCAATGTGCCGCCCGGAGGACGCGCCGATGTCAATGGCCAAATGTATCATGAAGCTCAGTCCTCCTGCTTGTGCCGTGCGGCGATGGCGGCCTGCTCCTCGGGCAGCTTCTTCTCCACGGTGAAGAAGAAGATCAGTGCCGCACACACCACATAGGCGATGGTCTCCACCCAGATGTAGCCCACGGTGATGGTGTTCTGGACAGCGGCGGACTGGACAATGGTCTCAGCGCCGCCGGTGGGCTTCTGGTAGTTGACCGCGCCCAGCATGGCCATGAATACGGCGTTCATGATGGGGGTGGCGGCCACCATCAGGGAGGAGTAGATGCTCATGGTCAGGCCGTCGGTGCGGATGCCGCTCTTGAACTCGATGTGGTCGATGACGTCGGCCAGCATGGCCAGAATCAGGTAGCAGGCGGGGGCGGAGCCCAGGCACTTGAGGGCCACGCCGATGGCCACCAGCACGAAGTTGTGGCTGCCCAGACCGGCGATGACGCCGCCCACAGCACCGGCCAGCATGCCTACCATGCACACGGTGCGCTTGGAGAACTTGTTGGCCAGGGGCACCACGAACAGGGCGGCCACGGCCATGGGGATGGCGCCCAGGACGGACAGGACGGTCTGGGCCAGGCCCCAGTCGATGGTGCCGGTGGCGCCGATGACCCACTCACAGAAATAGCTCATGGAGCCGTTCTTCATGGCGCCCGCCCACTGGAAGCCCAGGTAGAAGAGGATGACAATCCACCACCACTTCTCGCTGGTGACGGCCCCCAGCTGCTCACCCAGGGAGGCGGCCTTGACCTTGGTCTCCTGGCTGCTGCCGGAGGTCATGGCCTCCTCGGTGACCCGCTCACGGGTGAACTTGTACTGGAGGAAGATGGTCAGGGCGGAGAAGATGGCCACCGCCAGCATGACCATGAACCACATGTTCTGGTCGTTCTTCATCACCTGGCTGACCAGGATGGGGAACACCATGGAGCCCACGCCCATGACGCCCAGACCGGCCACGTTGGTGAAGGAGGCCAGAGCGCCCCGCTGCTGGCTGTTGCGGGTGGACACGGGGATGAGGGTGGAGTTGGCGGTGTTGTAGATGGGGTAGGCCACAGCGTAGTAGAGGTTGTAGGCGATGGCGATCCAAACCATCTTGGCCGTACCCTCAAAGGGGACGATGAACATGAGCACGCTGGCCACCGAAAGCGTCAGGGCGGACAGCAGCACCCAGGGCCTTGCCTTGCCCGCCATGCAGCGGGTGCGCTCAATGAGCTGGCCCACAATCAGGTTGGCGGCCACGATGAGGAGGGTGGACACCACCTGGAGCACCGAGAGGAAGGCCTCGTCCAGGGCCAGCACGTCGGTGAAGTACTTGTTGAGGAAGCTGGTGAAGATACCCGAGGAGAGCAGGGCGCCGAAGGGGCCGATGAAGTAGCCCAGCAGCATCTCGGGAAGCCGGACTTCTGAGGAGCGGATGAGGGAGCTGGTGAGGGGCGTGCTCCAGAAGTCATTCTTTTTGTTGTTCATAGTCCATGTCCTTTCTCAGAGCTTGCAGGAGCAGGTATGGGTTCCGCTGCCATAAATTGTATGACTTCCGTCGGGCAGCGTCAACTCACAACTTGCGCCCACAGGCACCGCCACCGTCATGGTCAGCGTGCCGTTCTCCGCCTTCCAGTCCACTGCGGCCCGGCCGTAGGGAGTCTCCACCCAGGCGCTGGCCCAGGTGAGGCCGCCGCCCACCAGAGGCTTGACGGCAAAGCGCTTGTAGCCCGCCTCCAGGGGCTCGATACCCGCCACACGGCGGTAGAGGAAGTCGCCCACAGCGCCGGAGGCGTAGTGGTTGTAGGAGATCATCTTGTCGGTGCCGTCGTCCCCGATGGGGCACTGGCCGTTCTCGTCCAGGCCATCCCAACGCTCCCAGATGGTGGTGGCGCCCACCTTCACCTCGTAGAGCCAGGAGGGGCACTTGGTGTTGAGGAGCATCTTGTAGGCCGTGTCGGCGTGGCCGTTGTCGGCCAGGGCGAAGAGAATGTAGGGCGTGCCGGGGAAGCCGGTGCCGATGCAGAAGTCGTTTTTCTCCACCAGACGGGCCAGATTGTCCGCCGCCTTGGTGCGGGTCTCCGGCGGGAACATGCCGAACTGGAGGGGCAGGACATAGGCGGTCTGGAACTCGTTGAGGAGCTTTCCATGGCCGTCGGTGAACACAGAGCAGTAGGCGTCGGCTACCTTGGCGCTCAGGTCCTTGTAGTAAGCGGCGTCCTCCGTCTTGCCCAGCAGCTGAGCCACTCTGGCGGTCACCGCGCTGGTGTTGCACAGGCTGGCGGTGGCGGTCCACTTGCTGCGGGCCTGCCACTGCTGCATCTTGGGCACGTCGGGGGCCACCCAGTCCCCGAAATGGAGCACCGAGGGGGTGCTCCAGATGTACTTCTTCTTGCCGAAGCTGAGCAGTCCCGCCCAGAATTTGCAGGCCTTCACATACTTTTTCATCACCGGGTAGAACTTTTTCAGAATGGACAGGTCACCCCGGGCCATGTACTCCGCCCAGGGCACCAGCACGCAGGCGTCGCCCCACCAGTCTACCGCCATGGCGGGCATGGTGGCGGGGAAGCCGTATCCCTGGACGGGCACCGTGTTAGGGATGCCGCCGCCGGGCAGCTGCTCGGCCTGCACGTCCAGCATCCACTTTTCCAGGAAGCGGCTCATGTCGAAGTTGTAGCAGGCGGTGGGGGAGAACACGGCGATGTCGCCGGTCCAGCCCATGCGCTCGTCCCGCTGGGGGCAGTCGGTGGGGATGTCCACAAAGTTGGACTTGGCGCCCCAGCGGATGTTGGACTGGAGCTGGTTGAGCATGTCGTTGGAGCAGGAGAAGCCGCCGTTGTCGTGTACGTCGGAGTAGAGGGCGGCGGCGGTGACGTGGATGTCCTCCACGTCAATGCCCTCCACGCCCACATAGCGGAAGCCCATGTAGGTGAACCGGGGGGAGTAGGTCTGTTCTCCATCGGTGCAGGTGTACTCGATGCGGGCCTTGGCGGTGCGGAGAAAGGCGGTGTTCAGGGAGCCGTCCGGGTTGAGAATCTCGGCGTGGCGCACCACAATCTTCTGGCCTTTCTTTCCCCGGATGTCCAGCCTGACCACACCGGCGAAGTTCTGGCCGAAGTCGTAGACCAGGCAGTTATCCACCTTGGTGCAGGTGATGGGGGAAAATTCCTCGTGGGCGGTGACCGCCGGGCCGTAGGCCGCCCGGATGGCGGGGGAAACCCGCAGGTTTTCCACTGTGGCGTTCCGCCAGCCGGTGGTCTCGGCGGTGGCGTCGTACACCTCGCCGTCGTACAGGTCGGCCTCCTTGAGGGGACCCTCTTCGGTGACCTGCCAGGAGGTGTCGGTGCCCACAATCTCCTCGGAGCCGTCCTCGTATGTAACCCGTAGCTCCAGCAGCAGGGCCTGCCGGTCGGCGGTGACCCGGTTTTTCCGGGTAAACACAAAGGAACCCACCGCCCAGCCGCCGGCCACCACCGCCGTCAGGGTGTTGTCCGCCTGGAGACAGCCGGTCACGTCGTAGGTCTGGTACTGCAGATTGGTCTTGTAGGAGGTAAAGCCGGGGGCGAAGTAGTCGTCCCCCACCGGTGCGCCGTTGAGGGTCAGCTGGTAGATGCCCATGGCGGTGGAGCGGATTTTGGCCTCCTTCACCTTGCCCCGGAGGGAAAAGGTCTTGCGGAAGGTCATGGGCACGGGGGATACCTTTTTCTCTTTAAAGGAGTAGGCTCCGTCGCTGATCCACTGGGCGCTCCAGGGGGTATCCAGCCGCCCGGTCTCAAATTCCAGAGAGGTCTGGGCGGTCTCCCCGGCGTCGTCCACCGCCGTCAGCTCCGCCCGGTACCGGGTAAAGGGTTTCAGGGCCGGGCCGCCGTAGGGGATGGCGACCTGCCGGTCGGTCTCCACCGTCCAGCCGTTGACCGTCAGAACGGCCTTGGCCAGCGCCGCTCCGGCCCGGTCGCTGTCCAGGGAGAAGCCGAACCGGGGCGCTGCCGTGTCGGTCACGCAGTGTTTCCGCTGATTTTCACAGGTAAATGTTCTGATGGTGAGCATATGTAACCGGCCTTTCTCATGCTGACATTCGTTCTTCTTTCCGGGCGCTGGGGGGAAAAGAAATTGCTGTGCCCAGGGCATTCCCCAGGCACAGCAATTCAAACCCTGTTCAGGCCTTCAACGCTTGCCTGGTAGGTTCTCTCAGGCCTCTTTCTTGGTGAGGCGGAAGAAGGCTGCCGCCATGGCGACAACGGCGGACACCGCCAGGCAGATCATGTTGGCGATGGTGCCGGTAGCGGAGGACAGGTTCTCGGGGGTCTGAACCTCCAGGGTGACGTCGGCGTTGGAGAAGTAGATGTAGCCCAGGCCCTCAGCTCTGGCGGAAATCAGGTTGATGAGGCAGAGGGTGAGGAGCACGGGGACGGCGATGCGCATGGCG
Organism: Pseudoflavonifractor capillosus ATCC 29799; assembly: GCF_000169255.2. Lineage (GTDB taxonomy): Bacteria > Bacillota > Clostridia > Oscillospirales > Oscillospiraceae > Pseudoflavonifractor > Pseudoflavonifractor capillosus. The sequence continues at coordinate 42,146 of NZ_AAXG02000002.1, read as the reverse complement.
CCGGAGATAATCTCCACCGCAGCGGCGGCGCCGCCGGTCAGCTTCAGCTGGGCCAGGACAATCACCAGCACCAGCAGAATAATGGCGGGGATACCGTAGTTTATCATGCTGCTGACGGTAGCGTTCTGGAAGTAACCCTCGCTGGAGATATTCACGCCGTAGACAATCAGAGAGGCCACTGCCAGGATGGCGGCAATCAGGTTCACCCAAACGCCAGCGGACTGTTTCTTGATGTTCATGGTTATACCTCCTCCTTCTTTTTCTCGGGCACCAGGGTCAGGGCAATCCAGGCCACGGCGGTCACCACGGCCAGAGCGCCGCTGACATATGTGACGGTGGTGAGGGCGTTGTCCCACCAGGTGTTGACCTTCTCGGTGGACACGTTCATGATGGCGCTGTTGGCGTAGGTGTAGAGCTGGTACTTCAGGTTATCCCGGGCCTGCTCCACCAGGTCGGCGTCACCGCTGACGGTTTCCACGGAGATGTAGGGCCAGGTGGCGTCCACGCCGCCCTCACCCATATTGATGTGGTTGTCCTGAGTGGCAAAGTCGGCCACCTGAGTGATACCGGCCATGACCATGGACTCGGCATTGAAGTAATACTTGTTGTTCATCATGTCGGTGGAGATAAGGCCGGTGTAGCCCCACTCGTTGCGGAGGATGTCCACCAGCATGCCGGTGTGGTGGGAGGCGTTGGTGGCGCCGATGCGGTTGAAGGCGATCATGACGGCCATACCGTCGGCGTCGCTCAGGCCGCCCTGGAAGCAGCGCAGGTCGGTCTCACGGAACTTCTGCTCGTTCATGTAGGCGGAGATGCCGCCGCGGTTGTGCTCCTGGTCGTTGAAGCCCATGTGCTTGGGGCCGTTGAGGATGCCCATGTCGGCGCAGCCCTGGAGGATGCCGTAGCCGATGCGGTTGGTGAGCATGGGGTCCTCGGAGATGTACTCATAGTTACGGCCGTTGTAGGGGGTACGGCGCTGGGTCAGGCCGGTGCCCCACAGGTGGTAGCGCTGGAGCCACAGGCCGGAGTTGCCCTCGATGCGGCCCCACTCGTAGGCCAACTCGGGGTTGAAGGAGGAGCCCATCAGGGTCTGGGAGTGGACGTTGAAGCGGTAGGTCTCGCCGGTGGTCTCGTCGGTATAGGTGGCGGTGAAGCCGCTGACACCCTCGTTCTGGATGACCACGGGGTTGTCCACGTTGGTCAGCACGTCGGACTGGCTGCCGCCATGGATGACGGCGCCCACAGCCTCGTCGATGGTGATGGAGGAGACCAGGGTGTCCCAGAAGGGATCGTCGATGTTCTCCAGCTGCTCGTACTGGATGCTGGTGGTGTCGAAGCGGACGCCCTTGTCGCCGCCCTCAGTGGCGGGGTTGCCGGTCTGGATGGTGTAGGTCTGGCCGCGGAGCTCGGCGATCCACTCGTCCGCCTTGGGGCTGTCGGCGATGTAAATCTCAACCTCGTTGTAGTTGATGGGATAGGTGCTCTCCCAGTTGCTGCGGGACAGGTAGGTGACGGTGTCCTCGCCGGTCCAGTAGTTCAGGTCGGCGTCGTCGGCCACGTTGGTGACGGCGGTGCCGTTGGAGACGGCAAAGGTGGTGTCGTCCAGCTCACCCAGGTTCCAGACCTGAGCGGTGCCGGTAGCCTCGGCGTCCATGCCGTCGGCGGTGGTGTAGCCCTGGGCGGCCAGGATGTTGTTCACGGCCTCATGCGCACCGGCAGCGGCGGTGAAGTAGTAGTCGCCGGCGTCCAGAATGTAGGTCTTGGCATTGGTGTAGTCGTAGCTGGCCAGGTACTTGGTGGGCACGGTGATGGTCACCTCAGCGGTGCCGCCGGCGGGAACCTCAGTCTTGGCAGAGTTGAGGAACATGACGGCGGACTTTTCCACCTTGTTCTGCACGTCGTAGTCGGTGTAGGGCTGCTGGACGTAGAGCTGAGCCAGGAAGTAGCCGTCCTGGTCGCTGTTGTTCTTGATCTCCACCACGGCGGTGATGTTGCCGTCGGGGGTGCGGTCCACGTCCACGCTCTTGAGGGTCTGGGTGTAGGGCAGATAGCTCAGACCGTGGCCGAAGGTGTAGAGCACTTCCTTATTGTAGTCCCAGGAGGCGTCCTGAGTGGCGCCTGCGCCGGAAGAAGCGCCGGAGGCAGGATTCACAATGGAGTCGTAGTAACGGGTCTCGTAGTACTTGTAGCCCACGTAGATACCCTCGGCCTCCACGATGTAGTAGCCGCCGTTATAGGTGTCGCTGCCGCCGAAGGAACCGGCGGTGGTATTGGCGATCTCCACACCGGGGTAACGGGGATCGTCGCCGTTGCTGCCCACGATCTCATAGTCGGCGTAGTAGCCGCCGCCGAAGTTCATCACAGCGGGGATGGAGGCGTTGTCAGCCACATAGGTGTCAGGCAGGGCGCCGGTGGCGTTGACCTGGCCGGTGAGCACCTTCACCACGCCGATAGCCTGGTAGTCGTTGAGGCAGCCGATGTAGGCGATGCCGTCCACCTCATGGGCGCCGCCGGCGGCGATGTCCTTGAGGACCATGGTGTTGCCGGAGTTGATGAGGACGATAACCTTGGAGCAAGTCTCCTTGGCCACGTCGATGACGGCCAGCTCATCCTCGCTCAGGGCCAGGGGGTCCTCACCGGCGTAGTTGACGGCGGAACCGGGCATGTAGGTGTTGCCCTCGCCTGCGCCGCGGGCGAACACGCAGATGCCCACGGTGTTCTCCTTGTCCACCTGGCTCTTCCAGTCGGCGGGAGCGCCCAGGTTTTCATACTCCGTGGGGGGAACCTCGGCGATCTGGTAGGTGGTCATGTCGCCGGGGGAGGCCACGTAGATGTGGTCGTAGGCCACGGCGGTCTCCATCTCGCCGGTCCACTGGTTGGGGACTTCCTCGGTGTGCTTGTTCAGAATGTTGTTCTGATAGAAGTCCTTCACCGTCTCGTTGATCTTCACACCCGCGTCGGTGAGGGCCTGAACCAGGTCCACCGCGTCGGCGTTGCCGGCCTTGTGGTCGCCGCTGGTGTAGGGATAGGGGGCGTAGGCGGCCAGACCGAAGAGGGCCACGGTGGTGTCAGAGGCCAGAGGCAGCACGTCGTTGTCGTTCTTCATGATAACGGTGCCCTCTTCGCCTTCCTTGATGGCGATGTTCTTGGCAGCGGCCTTCATCTCGTCGATGGTGGCGTAGTCGCTCTGGAAGCGGGCGGAATCCTCATCGGTAATGGTGACATAGCTGCTGGTTCCAAGGAAGCCGTCCAGCGCTGAACGATAGCCCTCCGCGATGCCGGTGCCCACGACAGACAGGGCGAGCACGGAGGCCATGACAGCCGAAAGACCTCTCATGACGGGTGCAATTCGTTTCGCTTTCATCATTTTTCCTCCCCATAGTAGCATGAACATTAACGGCCGTTCTGTTGTGAGGAATTATAACACCAAGGCAATCTTTTGTCCACGTTTTAGTGATAATATCCAACAAATAGAAAGAACAACATACTTTTCAGGACAATTGAACACAAATGAGCATAAATGAACAAAAAGAAGGGGGCAAAGAGGTCTTCGTGCCCGGAAACGGAATCCACAATATTCCAAAAACAAGGGGATGTTGACAATAAAATGACCGAATGATACAATATCGGCGGATTATGGAGGGGGTAATTATGCATACAAACGAACGCTTTGACCTGATTCTGGACTACCTGAAAATGCACAAACGCGCAACGGTTGCAGATTTGAGCAAATTGGTGTACGTCAGCGAGGCCACGGTGCGCCGTGACCTGAACGAGATGCAGCGGCTGGGTCTGCTCCGCCGTACCCACGGCGGCGCCATGTACTCCGACGGCTCGGAGGAGGTCTCCATCTTTGTCCGGCAGGAGGTCAACGCCACCGGGAAGGAGGTCACCGCCTCCATCGCCCTGTCCCATCTGCCCGACTTCCATACCATATTTATTGACAACTCCTCCACCTGCCTGGCCCTTGTGCAGCGGATGAACCTGCAGCACAAGGTGGCGGTCACCAACGGCATCCAGGCGGCCACCTGGCTGGTGCAGCAGGACGACGTGCAGGTCATCATGCCCGGCGGCGAGCTGAAGCTGAACACCGGCTTTACCGGCAGCACCGCCTGCAACGCACTGCGGGGGTTCCGGTTTGACGTGATGCTCTGCTCCTGCGCCGCCATCGACATGGAGGGCACCTATGAGAACTCTCTGGCGGTGAAGGAGCTGAAGGTCACCGCCATGGACCTGTCCGACTGCTGTATTCTCATCACGGACAAGACCAAATTCAGCCTGAAGGCGCCCTATCATACGGTAAGCCTGCGGAAGTACGACTACATCTTCACCGACGCGGAGGATGAGCTGCTCTCCCCCTACCGGGAAGCCGGACTCCAAATCATCAACCGGTGAACGGGCACAAGGGGGCTGCTTCTGTGAGAATTGGCAGAGTTCCGGTGCTGGCGGGGGTGCTGGCCGCCGTGCTGCTGCTCCTGTCCGGGTGTGGGGCAGGTGGGGAGACTGTGCCCACCTGCAAGGTGGTCTTTGAGGACAACCCGGAGCTGTTTTTTTACAATCAGGTGTATGACACGCCCAGAGGCGGGGATGTGACGGCCACCGTGGGCGTGCCCACCGGCCGACGGATTGACACAGTCAGTTTTGACCGGTACACCGTGTCGGGTAAGACCGGCTTTTCCGCCAGCTACGACTACTATACCCTTATTCTCCACGACGTCAGATACCCGGCGGTGGTGCGGCTGACCACCTCACCCGCCCTTACCACCGTTTACGCCCCAGGGGAAGGGCAGGGGGAGACCATCACCGTCCAGGAGGACAGCCCACGGCTGTCCCCCAACACCCTGCCCTGGCGGGGACAGTTTTCCAGAGAGGGCTTTCTGGCTGTGGGCTGGAACACCGCGCCCGACGGCAGCGGCGTCCATATCGGCTTTGGCAGCCGCTCCGCCAGAGAGGACGGGGGCGAGACGCTGACCCTCTACCCGGAGTGGCTCCCCTGTACGCCGGAGGAGGCATTCACCTGGACTGAGCGGGATGGCGTCGCCGTCATCACCGGCTATGACGGAAGAGAGGGGGACCTGGTTATTCCCGAGACCCTGGGCGGACTGCCCGTTACCTCCATTGCAGCCGGTGCCTTCGGGAACGTGACGGCGGACATTGTGGCGCTGCCATCCACCCTGACAGCCGTGGAGCCGGGGGCTTTTTCCGCCCTGACAGCGGAGCACCTCTACCTCTTTGATACCCTGGAGCAGGTGGACGAGGCCTCCTTTGGAGATTACATCATCACCCGCTTCCATCTCAACGCCGTCAAGGACCCGACGTACAGCGGCACCTACTTCGACACCTTCCCCGACAAGGCGGACTACCTCCGGTCGGTGGCGGAGGCGGACAAGCTGGTGCTTTTCTGCGGCTCCTCCGCCCGCTTTGGGTACGACAGCCCCATGCTGGCCGAGGCGTTTCCCGACTACGAGGTGGTGAACATGGGGGTGTACGCCTACGCCAACATGCTGCCCCAGGCCAGAATCGTCCTCCACTACATGAAGGAGGGGGATATTCTGCTCCACTCCCCCGAGCTGGACGCCATTGAGCAGCAGTTTTGCGGCAGCATCGCTCTGGACAAGGAGACCTTCTGCATGACCGAATCCAACTACGACCTGCTCTCCCTGCTGGACTGCCGGGAGTTCACCAATCTGTTCGGCGCCTTCGGGGCCTTCCAGGCCGCCCGGATGAACATGGAGCCCCGGTCCTACCACGACTCACCCGCCATGTACGACGAGGACGGTAACCGGCAGGAGCAGGCCACCTACAACCGTTACGGGGACTACATCCTCTACCGGGAGAACAACCTGTCCGGGGAGAATTTTGGCATCAAGCGGGCCTTCTATAACGCCGGCCATATCACCCAGGCGGACTGGCAGGGCATCAACGCCATGTACGACAGCTTTGCGTCCAAGGGTGTGTCGGTGTACTTCACCTATTCGCCCCGCAGCCGTACCAGCATCTCGGAGGACAGCAGCGAGGAATCTATCATGGAGCTGGACACCCTGTTCCGGCAGAAGCTCCACGCCCCCGTCATCTCCAATATCCAGTCCTCCCTCATGGACCCGCTGTACTTCTACGCCACCGACAACCATCTCAGCACCGAGGGAGCGGAAATCCACACCACGCAGGTCATAGACGACCTGCGCCGGACACTGGAGGGAGAAGCATGACCTTTGTCTTTCTCCAGTACCCCCTCATTCCCGCAATGCTGGTTTTATCCCTGGTGCTGACCGCACTGGCCGGACTGCTCCGCCGGGGCGGCTGGGCGGCGGCCGTGCTGGCGGCGCTGTCCGCATCGGCCATGGTGGTGGCCGCACTGGCCTGCTCGGTGCCCTATGAGGAGATTTTGCTCCTGCTGCTTCTCACGGCCCTCACCTGTTTTCTGACTGTGGTAAGGGGGGAGAAGAAATGAGCTTTGTGTCCCCCGGTTTCCTTGTTTTTCTCCCGGCGGTGCTGGCCCTCTACCGGCTCACCCCCTGGCAAAAGCGGTGGATGGTGCTTCTGCCCTCCTCCTACTTCTTCTACGCCTGTCATAGCCCCTGGCTGCTCAGCCTTATCTTTCTCACCACCCTGGTGTCCTACGGCAGCGCTCTGCGCATCGAGCGGGCGGAGACCAGGAAGCAGAAGCGCCGGGCGGTGGTTCTGGATGCGGTGGTGTGTCTGGGAATCCTGTTTATCTTCAAATACCTGGACTTTGCCCTGGGGGGCGTGTTCTCCCTGTTGAGGCTGTTCGGGGTGGAGAGCGGCTTTACTGGCTTCCACCTGCTGCTGCCCATGGGCATCTCCTTATATGTGTTCCAGACCATGTCCTACACCTTTGACGTCTATCGGGGCACCATCCGGGCGGAGCGACACCTGGGGTACTACGCCCTGTTTGTCTCCTTTTTCCCTCAGCTGGTGGCGGGACCCATCGAGCGCCCCGGGGACCTGCTGCCCCAGCTGAAGGCTCCCAACCCCCTGGAGCAGGAGGATATTGCCCAGGGTGTCCGGTTTCTGGTGCGTGGATACGGCAAAAAGGTGCTCATCTCCGACTTTCTGGCCCCCTTTGTGGATACGGCCTATGGAGACGCCGCCAGTGCAGGCGGCGCGGCCATGGTGCTGGCCACCGTGCTCTTTGCCCTGCAGATCTACTGCGACTTCTCCGGCTACTCCGATATCGCCGTGGGCTGTGCCCGGCTCATGGGCATCCGGCTCACCGAGAATTTCCGACAGCCCTATGCTGCCGGCTCCATCCGGGACTTCTGGCGGCGGTGGCACATCAGCCTGACCCGCTGGTTCACCGACTACCTGTACATCCCTCTGGGCGGCAGCCGCCGGGGACTTTTCCGGCAGTGCCTCAACATTCTGGTGGTCTTTCTGGTCAGCGGCCTGTGGCACGGGGCCAACCTGACCTTTGTGGTGTGGGGCGGGCTCCACGGAGTGTTTCTGACGGCGGAGACCCTGCTGCTGGGAAAGCAGCAGCTCAAGTCGCCCTTGGGCCGGGGGCTCCACCGGGCAGTAACTCTGGTTTTGGTGTGCTTTGCCTGGGTGTTTTTCCGTGCGTCCGACCTGTCACAGGCAGTGTCCATTCTCCAATCCATCTTCACCGACTTCCGCCTGTCAGACGCCCTGACCGGGTTGGGCATGGGCAGAGTGGAGCTGATACTGGCCTGCCTGCTGGTGTTCCTGCTGCCCCTGCTGGAGCGGCTGCCCGCCCTGAGCGTGCGGGAAAACCAGCTTCGGGGGCGGTATGCCCTCCCTCTGCTCTACTTTTTGCTGATTGCCGCCATCGCGATCTGCCGCTGTCTGGTGCTGACAGAGCACGGGGCCACCGCCTTCATCTACTTTCAGTTCTAGGGGGAGGATGCCATGAAACAGCGAAAAATACCCTCTCCCGCAGTGCTCTGCGGCGTGCTGGCGGCGGCTCTGTGCCTGCTGGCCGGGCTGCTGCTCCTCTTCGGCTTTGCTCTGCCGCACCAGTATGAGGATACCTTTCTGGGAGAGATGAAATACAAGATGGAGCGGCTGAAGACCACGGAAGGGCCACGCATCATCGTGGTAGGGGGCAGCAGTGTACCCTTCGCCATGAAAAGCGGCCTGGTGGAGGCGTATCTCCCCGACTATCAGGTGGTGGACTTCGGCATGTACGCCGGTATGGGCACGGTGGTGATGCTGGACTGGGCCCAGACCCAGGCCCGTGAGGGGGATATCTTCGTCATCGCCCCGGAGCAGAGCGCCCAGACTCTGTCCTGCTTTTTCTCCGGCGAGCTGGCCTGGCAGGCGGCAGACGGCGCCTTTGACCTGCTGCCGCTGATTGACTCCAGCCGATACGAGTCCCTGGCGGCCGCATTTCCCGCCTTTGCGGGGAAAAAGCTGTGGTACACCCTGACGGGAGGCCCCGAGCCGGAGGGCGTGTACGCCCGCTCCTCCTTTGACGAGTACGGCGACATCGTCTACCCGGACCGGACAGCCAATATCATGTCCGGGGGCTGCAACCCCAACGACCTCATCTCCTTCTCCCAGGACGTCATCACAGAGGAGTTTATCGACGCCCTCAACGACTTCGCCCGGGCGGTGACTGCAAAAGGGGCCAAAGTGGTCTATCACTTCCCGCCTATGAACGCCGCCGCTCTGGAGCCGGGTACCGACCAGACGGCGGTGGACGCCTACTACGACTATCTGGACGGACAGCTCCTGTTCCCCATTCTGGGGGACCCTGGTCGCTGTATCCTGGACAACGGCTGGTTTTACGACACCAACTTCCACCTCAACGCCAGCGGCGCCACGGTGTTCACCAAGCTGCTCATTGAGGATTTGAAGGTCTGGCTGGAGGATACTTCTCCCACCGACATTGTCCTGCCCGCCATGCCATCCGCCGGGACGGCCAACCTGGGGACGGACAACACCGACGAGACCCTGTTTACCTACCAACGTATTGAGGACGGCTGGATTTTGTCCGGCCTGACGGAGGAGGGACACTCCGCCCAGACCCTCACCCTGCCCGGCAGCCATGAGGGAGAGCCGGTGGTGGGGATGGACAAGTCCCTCTTCGCCGGAAACACCGTCATCCGTGAGATTACGGTTCAGCCCAATATTGGCCTCCTGTACGACGGCATGTTCTCCGGCTGTACTGCCCTGGAAAAACTGATTCTCACAGGGGAGGACCCGTCTGCTTACTCGGCAGGGGACGGCCTGCGGGACGGAGCGGATTTCCTCATCTGCGTGCCGGAGGAGGCGCTGGACAGATACCGACGGGACTATTTCTGGCAGACCTATGCCGCCTGGATTCAGCCCATGGAGCAATAGAGGAGTGGGGGGAGCGTACAGCTCCCCCACTCCTTTTGCATTTTATGACAGGGAAAAACCGGAATTCCCTTTCCCAACCCGCCGGGGCATAGTATAATGTTGAAAGCAGGCGGCAGACCCTGTCGGAATGGAGCTGCCGCGTGACAGGACACCGGGAGGAAGGTTATGGCGGAGAGAAAACGGGGAACGGGTGAGAGCCCCTTTGAATCCCTGAATCTGTTAAAGAAAAAGTGGAAGGACGGCACCTTTTCCGAGATTTTAGAGGACTGGAAGTGGATTTTCGGGTACAGCGCCCGGTACAAGGGCGCCATTGTGTTCTATATCATAATGGGTATCCTCAGCACGTCCCTGGGGCTGGTGAGCAGTGTGGCGGGGAAATACGCCATCGACGTCATCACCGGCTACGAGACCAGCAAGCTGTGGCTGGTGATTCTCATCATGGTGAGCAGCGCGCTGGTGGGCCTGCTGTTCACCAGCGTCATCAGCCGGGTATCCACCAGGCTGGCTCTGGACATTGATAACGACATCCGGGCAGATATCTTTGACCAGATTATGGACGCCGACTGGCTGTCCCTGAGCCAGTACACCAGCGGCGACATCCTCAACCGCTTCAACGGGGATGTGAGTACGGTGAGCAGCAACGCCATCAAGTGGCTGCCCAGTGTGATCATCGCGGTGTACCAGTTTGCCGCCACCTTTTTTGTGCTGTTCTACTACGACTGGGTGATGGCCCTGATTGCCCTGGGCAGCGCGCCCTTTCTGCTGCTGGCAGGGCGGCTGCTGGTGCGGAAGAAGCGGGAGTATAACCGCCGGGTGCGGGAGGCCAGCAGCGACCTGATGGCCTTCGAGGTGGAGGCGGTGAGCAATTTCGACACCATCAAATCCTTCGGCGTGGGGACACATTACAGCGAAAAAATCCGCTGGTGGCAGGAGCGGTTCCGGAACATCAGCCTGAAATACAACCTCTTCTCCATCAAGAGCGGCGCACTCATGTCCATGCTGGGGATTATCGTTCAGTTCGTGGCCTTTGGGTACTGCCTGTTCCGGCTGTGGGGCGGGGGGATTACATACGGCACCATGACCCTCTTTCTCCAGCAGCGCAGCGAGCTGTCCACCGCCTTCACAGACCTGGTGGGCATCATCCCCAGCTTTCTCAGCAGCTCGGTTTCAGCCCACCGCATCCGGGAGCTGGCGGAGCTGCCTCGTGAGGTGCATCTCCCGGAGAGCAGCGGGCTGGACATCCACAGCGCCGGAGGCTTTGAGGTGCGGATGGAGCACGTGACCTTCTCCTACCGGGAGGAGGACAGAGTGATTACCGACTCGGCCTTCCGTGCCGCGCCCGGCGAGATTGTGGCCCTAGTGGGGCCCTCAGGCGAAGGAAAAACCACATTAATCCGTCTGATTCTGGGCCTGGTGTGTCCGGGAGAGGGAAGCGTGGTGCTCCGGGACAGTACGGGCCGTGAAGTACCGGCCAATGCGGAGACCCGGCGGCTCTTTGCCTACGTGCCCCAGGGCAACACCATTTTTTCGGGCACTGTGGCGGAGAATATGCGCCTGGTGAAGGAGTCCGCCACCGATGAGGAGATCATTGAGGCCCTGAAGCTGGCCTGTGCCTGGGAGTTTGTGGAGAAGCTGCCGGAGCAGATCAACAGCACGGTGGGGGAGCGTGGAAAGGGACTGTCCGAGGGACAGGCGCAGCGGCTGGCTCTGGCACGGGCCATGCTGCGGGACGCACCCATCCTGCTGCTGGACGAGGCCACCTCCGCCCTGGACGTAGCCACCGAGCGGGCGGTGCTGCGGAATATCGCCGGCTGCGGCAAGGGCAAGACCTGCATTGTCACCACACACCGACCCAGCGTGCTGAGCCTCTGCCAGCGGGTATACCGGGTGATGGACACCCATGTGACCGAGCTGAGCCAGGAGGAGTCGGGCCGTATGGCCATGGATTTCTGACTAAGAAGATAAAAAAGGTCCCCTGTGAATCAACGATTCACAGGGGACCTTTTTATTACTTTAGTTTACTCCATGACTTCGCCGCCGTTGGGGTCGGGGGCGGAGTTGGCCTGGGACCAGGCGCGCTCCAGAGCGGCCCAGTCGCGGACGGGCTGGAGGACGGTCCAGGACTCAACCTGGGTGCCGTTGACCTCGATGAGCTCGAAGTCGTGGGAGTTGGTGGCCTCCTGGACGGCGGCATAGTACCAGGTGCTGGTATCCATGTTGTCGGGCCAGGTGATCATGTCGGGCAGCATGTGCTCCGTAGAGGGAGCGCGGCCCAGGGTGCGGTTGACAATGGTCATAGCCTCGGCGCGGGTAATATTGGCGTCGGGGTCGAAGGTACCGTCGCCGCGGCCCTCAATGATGCCCAGAACGGCGGCACGGTTGATGTACTGGTTGGCCCAGTGGCCGGCGATGTCGGGGAAGATATCCTCGCCCTCATAGGTGCCGCCGAAGAAGCGGACCGCGATGGTGGCGAACTCAGCGCGGGTGATGGGAGCGTCGGGATCGAACAGACCGCCGGGCTTACCGGTGATAATTTCGGCGTTGGTCAGAGTAGAGGCGGCGTTGTTGAACCAGTCGTTGCTGTCGGCGTCCACATAGTTGTTGCTGGTGCTCCAGAACATGGTGCGGGACTGGTCGGTCAGCATACGGAAGAAGATGGTGGCCACCTCGGCGCGGGTGATGGAGTCCATGGGATGGACCAGACCGTCGTCACGACCGATGATGTAGGCAAAATGATCGGTGGTATTCAGGTCAGGACCGGGGCCCAGGGGGACGTCGGGATCTTCGATGTCGGTCTCACCGCCGCCGCTGCCGCCGCCATCAACGGTATAGGTGACGGAAGGACGGGGGAAGTACAGCTTGTTCTCGGTGCCGTTGGGGGTCAGATAGGCCTCCACGTTGGGGTAAGTGAGGTAAGTACCGGCAAAGCCCATGTGGCCCACCAGTCTGGCGGTGTAGGTGATGGACAGCTTCTGGCCGCGGAGCAGATCCTGGTGCAGGGTGAGGGTGAACTGCTCGGTGCCGTCAGAGGCCTTGGTGTACTTCAGGGTGAGGAACTCCTTGCCGTCCTTGGTGTGGAAGACCAGAGTATCCTTGTCGCCCATGGTCTGGCTCTCCCAGTACAGGCCGCCCTCGTCGGTGCCGTTGGCGTTGGTCAGGCTGACGCGGATGGCCTCGGAGGTGGCCAGGTCATAGTTGTAGCCGTCAGAGGAGCTGTAGCCCAGCACGTCGGTGATGACGCTGCCGGCGGGAACAGCCACGTTGGCGGACTGGCCGTACATGGTGCTGATGATGGTGTCCAGCTGAGAGGCGGTGTTGTCCAGGGTGGCGTCAAAGCCGCCGTTTTCCACGCTCTTGCTCTGGGCGTAGTCGATGAACTCACCGGCCAGCTTGGAGAGGGCGGACACCTTGGTGTCATCCTTATAATAAGGATAACCCACAGTGACCAGCTTCACACCGGCCTCAGTCACCTTGTCCAGCTCCTTGGCGGCAAAGTAGATGCCGGTCTCGAAGTTGGTGTAGATGTCGGCGTCGTCCTTGACGGCCTGGACAGCGGCGGCCAGAGGCTCGCTGGCGGAAGCGCTGCCGTAGGTCTGGGGCTCGGCGGGCAGATCCTTGGCCAGCAGGTCGTTCAGGCTGGTGAGAGCCTCGTAACCGCCCTCGGCGGCGTCGTTGTTGGCCATGGTGGCGGTGGTGCCGTCGGCCTTGTAGTAGGAGTTGTTCACGGCGTTGCCGTTGTCGTCCAGCCAGTAGAAGCTGCCGCCGTCGGTGATGAGCACCAGGTAGCGCTTGTCAGCGGCCACAGTGTCGGTGGACAGGCTGTTGAGGGCGTTCAGGCCCTCACGGATACCGGCCTGGATGTTGGTGCCGTGGTCGGAGGCCATCACAAAGGCGGCGCAGTCATTCTCCACGCCGGAGAAAGCGGCCTCAGATTCGGCAGTGAGCTCCTGGGGAGCCACTACGGTTTTTGCGTCGGTGGTGAAGATAGTCAGACCGGCGTAGATGTTCTTGTCGGCCATGAACTTGAGGGCGTTGGCCCACTCTTCCACATAGGTCTTGTTGTCCTCGCTGAGGAAGAGGCTCTGGGTGGCATCCAGCACGAACTGGATGGCGATGGGGTTGGCGTTGGTGTTGGCCACCACGTCCAGGGTGATGGTGGTGTCGCTGCCGGCCAGCTCACTGGCCTGTTTGCCCAGGGTGATACCGCCCTCGGTGTTGGCAGGCGGGTTGACTACCGCAGCAGAGGCGGCGGGGAGCATGCCGATGAGCATGACGACAGCCAGCGCCGCGGCCAGGAATTTGCGGATACGCATAGGTCATACCTCCGTTTGCAATTTGCATAAAACAGCGTCACAGACAGCCGGAGAATCTGCGCGCCGCATGCTAACACACGACAAATTATAGCATAGTTAAAAGGAAACGGCAACAAAAAAACACCCACAGGAAGGGGAAATTTCCAAAATTAGTTTGTGAGTGGTTTATGACGCTTTTTGGTTACAAATGCGCAAAACATTGCAAAAACAAGGGTGAACAAATAAAAAACAGGGACTGCTTGTTAAAAAATATCCGAAAAAATAAAGGAAGATTCTTGAATTTGAAAGCGGCCTATGCTATACTAACCAAAAATAGGTGCCTTTTCGGCGTGTACGCCGGAGGGAGACCTGATGGTTTGCAGCCAGACCCCAGTATCGACGGTGACGCCGGAAGCCGGCCTTGCGGGGCAACTGTTTTGCAAGGGAGGAGAAAAATATGAAGAAAGCAGTGCGGAAGGGCGCGTCCAAAGCGGTAGCGCTGGTGCTCAGCCTGGCGATGATCTTCGGCATGGCGCCCATGGTCAGTGCTTCGGCCGGCAATACGGCGGACGCGCAGGACAATTTCGACCGCATCGTCCATCTGGACATGGGCCGGAAGTATTTTACCCCTGATTGGATTAAGAGCCTGATTGACGAGATGGCTAAGCTGGGCTACAACCAGCTGGAGCTGGACTTCGGCAACAGCGAGAAAGGCCAGCTCCGGTTTGCTCTGGAAGACATGAGTGTCAACTATACTTATACCGAGCAGACCATGGTGCCCGTGGACAACACAGACGCCCAGGAAGAGCCTGCCGCGCCTGTTGAGACCGGGGAACCTGTGGAAGAGCAGCCTGCTGCCCCTGTCCAGACTGAGGAGCCTGCGGACGAGGAGCAGACCGCTGAGACCGTAATGCCCCTGCAGGAAGAGCCTGCTGCACCTGCTGAGACTGTAGCGCCCACTGCTCCTGTTACCGATGAGGTGCTGGAGCAGGCAGAGGAAAGCGGAGCTGCCAACGGTGTGATCGTGTATAATTATATTGATGTACCGACCACGAAAACTGTATATCTCAATGCTGCTCTGCCTGCTGACGGTGAGTACATCACCGAGAGCGAGATGAAGGGTATCATTGCCCATGCCAAGGATAAGGGCATTGAGATTGTCCCCCTGCTGAACAGCCCCGGTCACTTCGGCGCAGTGCTGGATGGTGTGCGGGATGAAAACGGTGCTCCTGTGAATTTCAGCTATAACAACAGCAACTCTCTGGACATCACCAATGAGGAAGCGGTGGCTTTTGGTCAGGCTGTGGTGCTGAAGTATGCCGAATGGTTCAAAGGTCAGGGCTGCGACACCTTCAATATCGGTGCCGACGAGTTCGCTAATGACATCTATCCCAGTGGCGGCATGGGCTTCGGACATCTGGTATGGACTCAGCAGTATCATCACTTCGTCGACTATGTCAATACGCTGGCAGACAAGCTCCAGGAGATGGGTTATACCGTCCGTGCCTTCAATGACGGCATTAACTACGGTGGCCAGACCGGTGTGGAAAATGACATCCAGGTCTGCTACTGGACCAGCGGCTGGCCTGGCTATAATGTAGCCTCCGCGTCTGCACTGGCAGCACAGGGCTTTACCATGATCAATACCCACGGGGATTACTACTATGTCCTGGGCAAGAACAGTGCCATGACCGAGGGTAAGATCGACGCTGCTGATTTTGATGCAGCTTCCTTTATTGACGGCAGTGTCATTGCGGAGCCTGCCGGCGCCATGTTCTGTATCTGGAGCGATTATCCCGATGCGCAGACTCAGGATGAGGTTATGAACGGCGCCCTGCCCTATATGACCGGCTTTGCCTCCGCCCTCGGCGGTGGCGCGGCCACAGATGCTGAAACCAATGTCTCCGTGGAGGCTCCGGGCGTTGTGGCGGTAAATGCCACCGCTACCAGCAATGTTCCTACAGAGATCTCCTCCGGCAACGGCAAGAATGACGTTAAATTCCTTGCATACACCGCCTATGATATTCAGGTCAATGACGGTACTTACACGGATGAAGCTCAGGTCACTCTCCCCCTGCCTCAGAGTATGCAGGGCTACGAGGATAGCCAACTGATGGGCTTCGTGGTCAACGAGAACGGTTCCTATACCCTGATCCCAGGCAGCAAGAACGGGACTAACTATACCTTTACCATGCCTCACTTCTCCGTGGGCGGTGTGGTTGCCTACGCCGTGGACGACACGGTGAAATACGAGCAGGTCACCGGAAGCGTTACTGCCGGTACATACATGGTGGTTTACAAGAACAATAACCGCTATTATGCCATGGACCAGGACGGTAACGCGGTTCAGCTGACGGCCAACAGCGACGGTACCCTGAGTACGGGCAGCAACGATGCCGGTACTCTCCTGTGGACCTTTGCCCAGAGCGGCAACAACTGGACGCTCACCGACGCCGCGGGCCAAAAACTAGGGATAACGGCAAAAAGGCCTATCTTCCAGAATTGGAGTGTAACTGTTAATTTTAGCGGTGGTGGACAGCAGCAAAGCTTCAGCATCTCAGAAAATGGGAATGCATATAGTATTAGAAGTGCTGAAGAGTTTGATGCAGATGGAATTGGTTCTAGCTTTGCCTATGTTATAGGCGGCACTTCCCGCTTTAGCGGTAGCACCGACTCGAGTACGCTGTATCTCTACCGGGAGGCCACCCCGACCTATATTGTGACCATCCATACCTACAAAGATGGCACCAGCACGCCGGTTGGCAACGGTACTTATACCGAGGCCCTTCCCGCCGGTACCCAGACCATCTCCGCTCCTTCCATCCAGGGGTATTCTCCCACGCAGGCGAGCCAGACCATCGAGGTCTCTCCGCTGAGTGAGAACACTCTCACCTTCTACTATGTGGAAAAGCAGGAGATCGCCACCGCGGAAGAGATTGAGTTCTGGATCACCAATGCGCCTGTTACGGCCGGCAATCAGCAGAGGATGACCCTGAACACGGATACCGTCCCGGCTGCGATTTTCAGCGATGACGGTGTGGCTCTGGAAGATCTGGTTCCCTATGAAGGCGTGGGCAACGGTGAGACCGTGGCCTATTGGAAGGGAACGCTTCTGCCCTATAATCGGTCCCTGACGTTTAACGGTCAGCAGACCGGCGACGGCGGCAATGACCAGACCATGCGGAGCGATCGCTACGACTTCAGCAAGATCAAATACAGCACCAGCGAGGACGCTTGGTATGTCTACGGTACGTCTGGCTGGCGGAAAGTTCAGAGCACCGACCAGCTGGTGGCCTACTACCTCCAGGTCACGGAACTGACTAACGCCCTGCAGACCCACATTAAGGACTGGGGCGGCGTTAAGGGCAAAGACCCCTATGGCGGATTTGGCTGGAGAAGTTCCTGGGCGCTGAGCGTCGCCGTCGTATACGATACCGGCATGGTGCCTGCGGAGGAGAATCTGGTCAATACCTCTACCTTCTACAACGGCGATGCCGGACGTCATGTGGGCTATCTGAAATTCCTGGAGAATGAGGATTATGAAGTAGCTTATATCACTGCTACGTTTGGAAAACGAACCGGCAGTGATAAGGACAATATCAATGTCAACTACGATCTGGAAAATGCAACGGAAACCCGGATCTGGGACGCGGAAAATGACAGCATGAATGACCGCGTCAATGGTTATCCTTATGTCTGGGGCGGTGGTCAGTTTAATAATGTGCTGACTTGGAGCTATAGTAGTAATTGGTATGGCATCGTGGATCACTCTGCGATTCTGATCCGCATCTATGTTAAGGAGCGGGTCAAAGAGGATTCCCTCACCATCCGCTATGTGGACGACACCGCCGGCGGCACCCAGTTCTACGAGACCTATGTGAACGTGAACGAGGGCGTAAATTTCGAAGGCTATGTCGGCAGTGACGGAAGCCTTCTCAAGGATACCATTACCAACAGCAAGGGCGATGAGCAGCCCATCGTGACCAATCTGGATGGCCTGACCTATATCCCCGACAAGTACCGCAGCGGCCTCTATGAGTATACCAAAGCATCTCTCGGTGAGGATAATAAGACACTGGTTCTTCACTACACGCTGAAGCTTACCGCCCATAACTTTGTGGTGGACTTCGGCCTGCCGATGGTGATTAACGCCTTGGACCTGGGTATCACCACTGGAGACGTCACCTCCTTTACCGTAAATGCGGACAGCCAGAACCAGGGCTTGACTGCCGACGGCGCAACGCTTACCTTTGTGGCGCCCAACATGCAGTATACCACGACTCTCTTCCGGGTAACTGCACACTTTAGCTCCGGTGCTACGCAGGAGTTGGTAATCCGCATTTACCCTGCTTCCACCATGTACTATGAGGCGGAAAATTTTGTGTACTTTGAGGACGCTGCTGGCATGAAGTGGGCTGCAGCGGGAACTTCCAGCAATCGGACCCAGGCGGCGGAGAAGCTGGGGGCAAAGGAGAATAACTACGGTTCTGATCCCGCCTATAATAGCAAAGATCTGACCTGGAGCAATGAAAATGCTAAGAAGGTAACCGTTAGCGAGGCTGCTTTTGGCGAAAGTGGAGAGTGGCCCACCGCTACCTTTACCTTCACCGGTACCGGTGCGGACATCATCAGCCAGACCGATGCTCAGGCTGGTGTTATCCTGGTGGATGTGAAGCAGGGTACGAAGGCCGTTAAGTCCTACATCGTCAACAACTACTACGGCTATACCTACAGCGATACCGGTTGGACTGTTTCCGCGGACAACAACGGCAACGACATCAACAGCATCTATCAGGTACCTGTGATTGCCATCCGTGATCTGGAGTACGACACTTACACCGTTACCATCACCGTGGCCTATGATAAAGCCTTTGATGTGACCTATGTTGAGGACGGACCGAACAGCTTCGACTTCTACCTGGATGCCATCCGCGTGTATAACCCGCTGGAGAGCAGTAGCGTGTACGCCGCCGATAAGGAGTCCGATCCCATCTTCAACGTCCTTCATAACCTTGTGACGAACTTTGGCGATACCGGTACTCTGGTGGATGGCCTGATGGAAGCAGATAAGGAGCAGTTTGAGTACTTTGGCCCCAACAACGAGATCTACCTGGCTCCTGACCAGACCGTGACAGTTACTCTGAAGGATACTGCGAGCGGCAAGAACGCCCAGATCGCTGCCCGTCTCATTGCCGGCGAAAGCGCTAGCCTTGATATTGGCGGTAAGAGCGTTGCCGTCAACAGCACGGTGGATCAGTACTACACCATCAACGGCGGTATCACTGGCAGCGAGGTAACCATCACCAATAATGGCCAGGGTACAGTGGCTCTGACGATTCTGAAGCTGACCGGCGGGTCTAACTGAGAAAGGGGGACTGCATCATGAAAAAGACATACTGCAAGCCCCAGATTACCTTTGAGGACTTTGAGCTGTGCGCCAACATTGCCGCTGGTTGTGAGTTCAAAACAAATCACTGGAAGGATACATGTGCTTATGAGCTGCTCGGCGGCTACAAGGTGTTTGTGGCTGAGGCAACCGCATGTAAGTACAAGCAGCAGGATGGTGCTGGCGGCGTCTGCTACCATATTCCTGTAGACAGCAGAAACATCTTTACCTCGTAAGTAAAGCGCGAAAGCCCTGCCCCTATGCGGGGCAGGGCTTTCTTTATCCCATGAGCGGAGGAGGAACGTCATGGCAGAACGGCGATACCGCTTCGGCGGAGTAGGGGTGACATTAAGCGCTCCGGCGGATATCAGTGAAAAGCCGGCTCTGGCACCCTTTGGCGTCTCCGCTCCGGCGGAGGACATCCTGATAGCCTGCGATTTTTCGGAAGAGTCTGCACTGCCGGAAACGCCGCCTCTTCTGGATGAGCCATACCGGACTGTCTGGGTGGCAGAGAACAGGGAAAGCGGTGTGCTCCGCTACCAGAAATCCGATGCGCCGTGGCCCTGCTGCATGTGGAACCGGCAGAACCAAAAAATTTCCATGCTGTGGAAACCGGAATTTAGAGATAAGCTGTCTGCGTGGCAGATTATGGAGGCCGTAGACCTGTTTCATCTGCTCCTTGTGGAGGGAGGCGTGGTCCTCCATGGGTCTTATATCCTCTATCATGGCATGGGAATCGTCTTTTCCGCGCCCAGCGGAACGGGAAAATCTACCCAGGCCGCGTTGTGGGAACGGTTCCGTGGAGCAGAGATATTGAATGGCGACCGGTGTCTGCTGCGTATGGATGAGGATGGGAACCCATGGGTCCATGGTATCTGTTATAGCGGCACCTCCCGTATCTGTAAGAACGTGAGCGCTCCGCTGCACGCACTGGTGCTGCTGGGACAGTCGCCGGAAAACCGGATCAGGATTGCAAAAGGGCTGGAAGCGTTTCGCTTTTTAATGCCTCAGTGTGCCTACCGCGTATGGGATAAGTGGGATGTGACCAACGTAACGAAAATCTTGTCTGACGTGCTGTCCGCTGTACCAGTGTTTCTGTTGGAGTGTCGGCCGGACGAGAGTGCGGTGGAGACTTTGGAGAAAATGCTATGAGCGAGACAAAACAACAACCGGGCCGGGAGGTAGAACCCCTCTGGTCCCAATATATCCATCAAAAGGGAAATGCTTTGGGCCTACCCGTCAGCGGCAGCTTTGAACTGACTCCCCGGTGCAACTTCAACTGTAAAATGTGTTATGTCCACCAGACCGCTGAGCAGATAGCCGCCTCTGGACGGAAGGAGCTCACCGCCGACCAGTGGCTGGATATTGCCCGGCAGGCAAAGGACGCCGGCATGGTCTTTCTGCTCTTGACCGGAGGAGAGCCCCTGACCTTCCCGGAGTTTCCGAGGCTGCTCCACGAACTGAAGCAGCTGGGACTACTGGTGTCCGTCAACTCCAACGGCTCCCTCATCCGGGGAGAGATGCTGGAGGCGCTGAAAAAAGACCCGCCGCTCCGGTTCAACATTACCCTCTACGGCGGCAGTGACGCCACCTATGAGCGGCTGTGCGGTCGGCCTATGTTCCACCAGGTGGTGGACAATATCCGCGCTCTGAAGGAGGCGGGTATTCCCGTGCGGCTTAATGCCTCCATCACCCCGGATAACAAGGACGACGTGGCAGATATCTTCCGTATCGGCAGGGAGCTGGGGGTCTACGTCAAGTCTACCACTTACATGTTCCCGCCGGTGCGCATTAATGGCGGGGCAGCGGGAGAGGCAGAGCACCGATTCTCGGCGGTTGATGCTGCCAAATACGAGCTACTCTGCCGTGAGCAGACTATGACGGAGGAGGAACTGCGGGAGGCCGTGAAGAACGGCGGACTGCCGCCGGATGGCGAGGAGTGCACCGGCGGTGCCGAGGGCGAACCTCTTTTCTGTCGTGCGGGCCGCAGCTCCTTCTGGATGACCTGGGATGGCCGCCTGCTCCCCTGCGGGATGATGGCCGACCAAGGCGTGTCCGTGCCGGACCAGGGCTTTGCCGCTGCTTGGGCGGCAGCCCGACAGGCAGTTGAGGCCATCCGACTGCCCAAGGAGTGTACCGGTTGTCCTATGCATACCCAGTGCGCTTCCTGCGCCGCCTCTTGTGCGGCGGAGACCGGCCGGTGCGACGGCAAGCCGGAGTACCTCTGTGAGATGACCAAGACCTTGATCCACCTGACATGGGAAAAATACGGAAAGTGAGAGCGGCACAATGGAAGTGAAGAAACAGCTGGTCCTGCGGGAGATCGCAGGCGACTATGCTCTGATTCCAGTAGGTGATACTGTGATCAAAAATAACGGCTTGTTTTCGCTGAGCGAGACAGGTGCACGCATCTGGGAGCTTCTGCCCCAGGCAGATGGTGCGGAACAGTTGGTGGACGCCCTGCTGGAGGAGTATGATGTAGACAGGGAGACGTTGTCGCGGGATGTGGACGAATTTCTGGAGCAGCTCCGGCAGATGGAGATTCTCTGAGTGAAATTATGGAGAAGAGGGCTGCTGATCGCGCTGGCAGCCCTCCTGCTTCTAGCCGCCTGGATTGCCTGGGGGGTGTGGTGCTCGGCTAACCGCCCGGTGGTGCGGACCTGGCAGGTGGAGGCAGGGCTGCCTGTCAGGCTGGCTGTGCTGGCCGACCTGCACGGCAGCATGTTCGGGGAACATAACAGCGACCTGGCCACGCTGGTGGCGGAACAGGAGCCGGATCTCATCCTGTTGGACGGCGACATGCTCAACGGCGACGGGGTAGGAACGGAGGAGCTGCTCTCCCTGCTGGAACAGCTAGTGGAGATTGCGCCGGTCTACTGCGCCTGGGGCAACCACGAACTGGAGTACATGTCAAAGGGCAATTCTGATCTGCGGGAGCAGATGGAGACCCTGGGGGCCGTGGTGCTGGAGCTGGATTACATAGACCTGACAGTCAACGGCGCACAGCTGCGGCTGGGCGGTATGTACGACTACGCCTTTGCTCTGGACGACTACAACTCCTGCAACCCGGAACGGATGAAGCCGGAGGTGTGGCAGTTTCTCACGGATTTCCAGGACACGGACCGGTATAAGGTGATGCTGTCCCACCGGCCGGACAGTTTTGTGTTCGGGGCGGCGTCCGTAACCTGGGACGTGGACCTGGTGGTCAGCGGCCACCTCCATGGGGGCCAGGTGGTGCTGCCTTTGCTGGGCGGCGTGTTCGGCGGGGACCAGGGCTTGTTCCCTGAATATGTCCACGGAATTTATGAAAAGGACGATATCACACTGGCAATTACCAGCGGATTGGGCAGCCAGAGGGAGCGCCTGCCCCGCTTTAATAACCCGCCGGAGGTCATGGTGCTGGATCTGTCGTCCTGAGAGGAGAGAACACCTGTGGAGGAACATCAGCAGCAGCTTTTGCAGTGCCTGCGGTCGGCCCTGTTTCGGCAGGAGACCGTCCGGTGGCCGGAGGACGAGAGGAGGCGGAGTGCTCTCCTGAATCTGGCTGAGGAGCAGCATGTTCTCCCGCTGGTACTGGATCGGTTGATTCCCGCCGCCAAGGCCGCCGGTGCAGATGGAGAGATCCTGCGCCCTCTGCGGCAGCTGCTGCTCCAGAGCGCTGTTGGCCAGACCCGGCGTACCGGGAAACTGGAGGAACTCTATGGCGCCCTGGAGGCGGAGGGACTGCGTCCCCTGCTGGTCAAGGGGCTGGCCTGCCGTCTGCTCTACTCCAACCCGGACCTGCGGCCCTCCTCTGACGAGGATCTGTTGGCCCGGGACCAGGACCTGGAGGCCATCCACCGGGTGTTTACCCGCATGGGGATGGAGCAGGAGGGGGACGAGCAGCTGGGGGAGGCCCAGGTGGTGACCTACGGCGACCGGGAGAGCGGCCTGCGCGTGGAGCTCCACAGAAGGCTTTTTTCCGAGGATGCCCAGGCTTACGGCGGCATGAACCGTTGTTTTGAACAGGCTTTTGACCGGGGCGTGCGCCTGGAGGGCACCAACGGCCCGGTTTGGACCATGGGGCCGGACGACCACCTGCTCTACCTCATCTGCCACAGCTTCAAGCACTTCCTCCACTCCGGCTTTGGCGTCCGGCAGGTGTGTGACATCTGTCTGGCCGCCGCTGCCTGGGGAGATTGTATCGACTGGGACGGCTTTTTCACAGCTCTGGAGTCCTTCCGGGCGGACTGCTTTGCCCTGAACCTGTTTGCCATCGGCACGGAGTATCTGGGTTTTGCCGGGCGGTGGCCCACACCCATGGAGGCAGCCCTGACTGCACGGGGTGAGACCGACTGCGTTCCGCTGCTGGAGGACCTGCTCACCGCCGGCGTGTACGGCAGCAGCTCCGACGTGCGGCTCCACAGCAGCCGCATCACCCTCAACGCCGTGACGGCAGAGGGAGAGCAAAGGCTGGGGCAGTCGGTGCTGCGGACGGTGTTCCCCACGGCCCATGAGCTGGAGGGGCGCTATCCCTATTTAAAGGAGAGGCACTGGCTGCTGCCGTGGGCCTGGGGGCAGCGTCTGGTTCACTACGCCGGAGAGACCTGGGGCCGGACAGGGGCGGCCAGGGAGAGCATAGCCATCGGCGAGCGCCGGGTAGAGCTGCTGAAGAAGTACGGGGTGATCCCATGAGCATGGGGCGGCATGTGCTGGACAGCGACCAGGTGGAGGAACGGCTGACACCTCTGCTCCGGGCCGGGGTGGAGGTGCCCCTGGTGGTGACGGGGAGCAGCATGGTTCCCTTTCTCCGGGACCGGAGAGACAAAGTCTACCTGAAATCCCCCGATTTTGTGCCCATCCGGACGGGAGACATTCTGTTTTTCAAGCGAAACAGCGGCCAGTGGATTCTCCACCGGCTGCACCATTTCACGCCGGACGGCCTGATGGTCATCAACGGCGACGGTCAGACCTGGTTTGAGACCATCCGGCCCGATCAGGTGCTGGGCGTTGTAGTGAAGATCAGCCGGAGCGGGAAAACGCCTTTTTCCCCCCGGAGGTGGGATTGGGCGCTGCTGCGCCGGGTGTGGAAGCTGCTGCTGCCGGTGCGGCCGGCGCTGCTGCAGTGTATCGGACGGATAAGCAGGCTGAGACACAGAAAATAAGCGTATGGAGAGATAGAGATGCGGAGTGCGGTGGTTGAAGAGGAGAAGAGGACCTTTTGGAGCCTGACCGGAGGACAGAAGGTCTATCTCAAGGTAAAATTTGTGGTGGACTGGCTGCTGGCGCTGGTGGCACTGGTGGTGCTCTCACCGGTGTTCGCGGTGATTGTGCTGGCAATCAAGCGGGAGGACGGCGGCCCGGTGTTTTTCACCCAGAAGCGGGTGGCCCGGGGCGGCGCCTATTTCCCCATCTACAAGTTCCGCACCATGCGCCTGGACACCCCCCACGACATGCCCACCCATCTGCTAAAGGACCCGGAGCAATACATCACCAAGGTGGGGCGGTTTCTGCGCCGGACCTCCCTAGATGAGCTGCCCCAGCTGTGGAATATCATCCGGGGAGAGCTGGCGGTGTCCGGTCCACGGCCTGCCCTGTGGAACCAGTATGACCTCATTGCCCTGCGGGAGGAGTATGGCGTACAGCAGATTCGCCCCGGTATTACGGGCTGGGCCCAGATCCACGGGCGGGATGAGCTGGAGATTGACAAAAAGGCCGCACTGGACGCCTATTATCTCCGGCATCTGGGGCCTGTGATTGACTTGAAGTGCTTTTTCGGCACCTTCCTGGCGGTGTTCCGGCAGGATGGCGTGGTGGAAGGCGGCACAGGCGCGATGAAGGAAGGAAACGGAGAGACCCCGAAGGCATGAAGATACTGATCATAACCAACCACTCCTATATGTTCTGGCAGTTCCGCCGGGAGCTGACCGCCGCGCTGCTGAAGGACCACCAGGTGGTGCTCAGCACGCCCTTTGTGGGCCATGAGCAGGACCTGGAGGCCATGGGCTGCCGCTGTATCGAGACGGCGGTGGACCGACGGGGCATCAATCCGGCCACGGACTTCAAACTTTTTTCCACCTATCGCAGGCTGATTGTGGAAGAAAAGCCCGACCTGGTCATTACATATTCCATCAAGCCCAATATCTACGCCGGACTGGCCAGCCGGCTGGCCGGCGTGCCCTACTGTGCCAATGTCCAGGGGCTGGGCACCGCCTTCCAGAAGAAGGGGCTTGCGGTTCTGGTGACGGTGATGTACCGGGCTGCTCTTGGAAAAGCCCGGCGGGTGTTCTTTGAGAATGAGGGCAACGCCGCCATTTTCCGAGAGAAGCATATCTCCATCCCGGAGCGGCAGACCGTGCTGCCTGGCGCCGGGGTGGATCTGACCTGCTACACGCCGGAGCCACGCCCGGAGGACGGAACGGTCCGGTTCCTGTTTGTGGGCCGGATTATGAAAGAAAAAGGCGTGGATGAGCTGTTCTGGGCCGCCCGGAAGCTGAAAGAGGAGTACGGCGAGCGGGTTGCCTTTGACGTGGTGGGCTTTTTTGAGGACGCCTACAAGCAGACCGTGGAGGAGCTGGCGGCGGAGCATATCCTCACCTTCCATGGCTTTCAGCAGGACGTGCGGCCCTTCTACACCGCCGCTGACTGCGTGGTGCTGCCCTCCTACCACGAGGGCATGTCCAATGTGCTGCTGGAGGGAGCTGCCTCCGGTCGGGCCCTTGTGACCAGCGACATTCCCGGTTGCCGGGAGGCGGTGGAGGATGGCGTCACCGGCTGGTTGTGCCCCGTGGGGGACCGGGAGACCCTGCTGGACAGAATGCGCCGCTTTGTGTCCTGTACGCCGGAGGAGCGCCGGGCCATGGGGAAGGCAGGCCGCGCCCTGATGGAGCGCTGCTTCCGCAAGGAAGACGTGGTGAACAAGACCCTGGCCGCTCTGCTGGAGGAGAAACCATGCTGAATCTGCTGCTTGTCACGGCGGCCTCTGTGGCCTTGGCCTACGGCTCTCAAAAACTGAATCCCTCCGGCCTGGACCGTCGTGGGCGAGTACACTGGGACATATGCATGGTGCTGCTGGTGGTAGTGATGACCCTGTTTTCCGGTCTGCGGACCGATTACAATGACACATGGGCCTATATCACCAGCTTTCGGAACGCCGAGCCGGTATTCATCTTTCTGTCAGACCCGGAAAATCTGGACATCTTACACAATCCCCTCTTTTACCTGATTACCAGCCTATTCCGCCAGCTGACGGACAATTACCATCTGTATCTGATGGCCTTTGCCCTGTTCAATACGGTGCTGTTTATCCGCTTTCTACGGCGGTACGCCCCGGAGGGCAACTTTGCCTTTGTGGTGTTCCTCTACTTCGCCATCGGCGTGTTTACCTTCTCCATGGCGGCCCTGAAGCAGATTACGGCCTCCGCGGTGCTGACCCTGGCTATTCCTGCCCTGGTGGATAAGAAATGGGGACGGTACTATCTGCTTGTTGTCATTGCCGGACTGCTCCATACCTACGCCTTTATCTTCGCATTCCTTCCGCTGCTGTCGGGGAAGCCCTGGGGCTGGAAGACCCTGATTCTGCTGGCGGGTACCCTGGCGGTCATGCTGACCTTTGAGGACACCATCGGCTCCATTCTGGAGTACGCCGACTCCATGGGCAAGCATGTGGCGGAGTACGAGGTGTTTGACGGCAACCAGATGAACCCCTTCCGGGTGGCGGTGTTCGCGGTGGTGCCGGTGCTGTCGCTGGTGTTCCGGCCATGGCTGGCCCCGGAGGAGGACCGGGAGAAGTGCATCCTGCTGAACATGAGTATTGTCAGCCTGATGTTCATGCTGCTGGCCATGATGAACGGCGCCAACATGTTCGGCCGTCTGGCCCGGTATTTTGTGCTGGGGTCCGTGTGCACCCTGCCCTGGATTCTAGACCGGGCCTTCAACCCACGCTCCGCCCAGCTGATTAAGCTGCTGGCCGCCGTGTGTTTCCTGGGGTTCTTCCTGTACGACAACCAGGGGTTCAGCCAGGCGTACTACTCCATCAGCCTGACAGAGTTTATCTTCGGTGGATAAAGCGGAAATTGTTGCACAAACAGAGCCAAGGAAATAGGGGAATATTTTCCCCAATATATACCTGGTTTATTTGACTTGCAGGAAAAAATGAGATAAAATGGAACGAATAAAGTCAGGTATGGGAGAGAAGAGAGAAATGAACATGGCACGTATTCGCGGGTGGATCGTGCTGGCGATGGATGTGCTTACCATCTTTGCGTGCAATATCCTGATATTTCTGCCAGCCTATCTGAGAGACGATATCCGCCTGCTCAATCTGATTCTGCATATCGGTTTTCTGACGGCCTGTGTGCTGGTGTTTCAGGTTGTGTTCAAAACCTACGAGAGCCTGTGGCGCTACGCGGAGAGCAGGGAATATCTCTGCCTGCTCAGCGGGCTGGCGGCAGGCTTTGCACTTTATACGGTGTTGAATCTGCTGCTGGATGCCCAGAGCGTCTGGATTGTGTCCGCATTCTTTGGAACGATTATCGCCCTAGTCATCATGCTGGCCTACCGCTTTGCCTACCGTATGCTGCGGTTCCGCCTGGCGGGTACGCCCGGCAAGGGCAAGCGGCAGGTGGCTATCATCGGCACCGGCACAGCTGGCGTATCCCTGCTCTACGAGCTGATGCACAACACAGGGGGAAACTATGCCCCCTACTGCCTGCTGGACGACGCCTCTGACAAAATCGGAAAGGTGGTTCAGGGCGTACCGGTCAAGGGCCCCATCAACGACCTGTGTGCCATTCTGCAGGACACCCCGGTGACAGAGATCATTCTGGCCATTCCCAGTCTGAAGGCCTCCCGGAAGGCGGAAATTCTGGAGCTGTGCTCCAAGACCAAGTGCCGCCTCCACATCCTGTCCGATCCCATCAAGCAGCTGGAGCGCAACGCTGGCTCCATCATGGCCTCCAACGTCCGCGAGGTGCAGATTGAGGACCTGCTGGGCCGGGACCCCATCCAGCTGGACAAGGCCAGCGTACGTTCTTTCCTGGCGGGGAAACGGGTGCTGGTGACCGGCGGCGGCGGCTCCATCGGTTCGGAGCTGTGCCGTCAGATTGCGGAATGTGGACCCGCACGGCTGGTTGCGGTGGACATTGCGGAAAATTCGGTCTATGATTTACAGCAGGAGCTGATCCACAAGTTCAAGGGCAAGCTGGACTTTGTGGTGGAGATTGCCTCCGTCCGTGACCGGGAGAAGATGGACAAGCTGTTCGGCCTGTACCAGCCCCAGGTGGTGTTCCACGCGGCGGCTCACAAGCATGTGCCTCTGATGGAGCAGTGCCCGGAGGAGGCCATCAAGAACAACGTGTTCGGTACATACAACACCGCGCTGGCCGCCCGGAAGCACAAGGCGGAAGCCTTTGTGCTCATCTCCACCGACAAGGCGGTCAACCCCACCAACATCATGGGCGCCACCAAGTATCTGTGCGAGCAGGTGCTCCAGGGCCTGCGTGAGAACTCGGAGACCAAGTTTGCCGCTGTGCGGTTCGGCAACGTGCTGGGCTCCAACGGCTCGGTGATCCCTCTGTTCAAGAAGCAGATCGCCTACGGCGGCCCGGTGACCATCACCGACAAGCGGATTATCCGCTACTTCATGACCATCCCGGAGGCGGTGCAGCTGGTGCTGGAGGCCGGTTCCCTGGCCCAGAGCGGCGAGGTGTTCGTGCTGGATATGGGCAAGCCGGTGCATATTCTGGAGCTGGCGGAGAATCTGATCCGCCTGTCCGGCCTGACCCCCTATCAGGACATCCAGATTGAGGAGATCGGCCTTCGTCCCGGTGAAAAGCTGTATGAGGAGCTGCTGACCAAGTCGGCGGACCTGTCCAGGACGGAGAACGACAAGATTTTTGTGGAATTCAAGCCCATTATCCCGGAGGCGGCGCTGGAGCGCCGTCTGGCGGAGCTGTCCGACGTGCTGGAGCATGGCCGGCGGACGGATATCTTCCGGACCCTTCACCAGCTGGTGCCTACCTTCCACGACCCGGAAGAGGTCAACCGGGCGGCGCTGAGCCGCCTGGCGGAGGCGGCCGGAGCAGCGGCAGAAGAGGACGAGGAGGAATCCTGCCCTTTTGAGGAGAAGGCCCTCCAGCACATTGGCTGAAAACCAAGAGGAGAACAATGATGAAAAAAGCAGGAAAAATCGCTCTGGCGGTGGTAGGTGTGGTCCTGGTGGCCGGTGCCATTACCGTGGCAGTGCAGTGGAACAACATCAAGGCCCTGAGCTACATGATGACCATGGATACTGGGACTTTAAGCGAGCGGGCGGAAGAGAACCGCAAGACGCTGGACAAGGCCATGGAGGACTACCAGATCCCCGCCTACACCTTCTCGGAGGAGGAGATGGCACAGCTGGCCAGCGGCGAGCTGAGCGAGGAGGAGGCCGCGTCCCGGCTTCTGGGGCAGAGTGGCAGCGGCGAGACCGGAACCACGGAGGAGCCGGCGCCTTCTCAGAGCCAGGCACCCAGCGAGAGCCCGTCCGCCAGTCAGGCGCCGTCTGCCAGCCAGAGCGCAGCACCCTCCCAGAGTGCATCCCAGAGCGGGGACAATGCCACCCAGGAGGCCGAGGCGGAGCTGCGGCAGCTGGTGGCCACCATGTATGTGCTCCAGGCCACCTATGAGGGCAAGCTGGAGGCCATCGTGCAGGAGGCCATTGACGAGTACACCGCCGGGGAGCACACCTCGGAGAACCGGACCAAGATTGTGTACAGCAAGTATGACGCCCTCACCAAGCTGGAGAAGGAGTGCGACCAGAAGGTGGCGGATATCGTGGCCCGGATGCGGGAGCTGCTGAAGGCCACCGGACAGAGCGAGAGCCTGGCCGACGAGGTGCAGAAGACCTATGAAGAGGAGAAGAGCCTGAAGAAGGCCTACTACATCCGGGAGTTCCAGGAGGGCTGAGGGAGAACAGGGGGTGAGCGCGCATGATCGATCTGCACTGCCATATTCTGCCCGGCGTGGACGACGGCGCGGCCTCTCTGGAGGAGAGCCTGTCCATGGCCAGGCTGGCTGTGGACAGCGGCGTGCGGGCCATTGCGGCGACTCCCCACTGTGACCCTGAGAGCGGCTTTGACAACTACCGTTCCCGGGAGCTGGCCCAGCGGTTTTTGCGGCTGGAGCAGGCCGTCCAACGGGAGAAGCTCCCACTGCGGATTCACGCGGGCATGGAGGTCTTTGTGACCCCATCCACGCCCCGTCTGCTGCGGGAGGGGCAGCTTCTGACCCTGGGCGGCAGCGGATACCTGCTGGCGGAATTTGATTTCCAGTGCGGCGCCGCCTTTGCCGAGCGCATGCTCTCCGCCCTGCGGCAGGAGGGCGTGCGGCCGGTGGTGGGCCACCCGGAGCGGTACCGCTTTGTCCAGCGAGACCCGGAGCGGCTGTTCCGCTGGCTGGAGGAGGGATACGTCCTCCAGCTCAACAAGGGCAGCTTCTTCGGCCGGTTCGGCGAGGGAGCGGCCAGGACCGCCCACTGGTGCCTGCGGGAGGGGTGTATCCACCTCATCGGCAGCGACGCCCACAGCCCCTATCAGCGGACCACCCGCCTGTCCGATATCCACGAGTACATCAGCAGCGCGGCCTCCCAGCGGCTGGCCGACCTGCTGCTGAAGGACAATCCGGGCCGTATCCTGGCCGACCAGCCGGTGGTATCGCCGGAGCCTATGTTCGACGGGTTCGGCAGGTTTTGACCGGGAAAAACAGGAATGATTTGATTCTGATTTGTATTATCAGAATGCGAGAATACAAATCGGAGTGAAATTATCCCGACCAGAGCGGTAAGACAGCAGCCATGATTTAGCGAGGAGATTCCATGAGAAAGCTTCATTTCATCATCGCCGCGCTCCTGCTTGTGAGCGCGGCGGGTTTTGTCTGGACGGAGGTCCAACAGCGGAGCACCGCCGACCAGACGCTGCCCGTCATCGAGTGCCCGGATACCCCCCTGGTGATTCAGGTGGGGGAGAGCAGCCAGGAAGTCCTGCTGGAGGGCGTGACCGCCTGGGATGAGAAGGACGGCGACCTGACGGAGCAGGTTGTGGTGGAGGGCATCGAGAAGAGCGTCCAGGACAACGAGACCACCGTGACCTACGCCGTAGTGGACAGCGACAGCCATGTGACCAAGCTGACCCGCACCGTCCGCTACACCGACTACACGCCGCCCAGATTCGGCCTGAGCATGGAGCTGCGCTATGAGCTGGGAGAGCCGGTGGTCATCCGGGACCGGGTGACGGCCTGGGACGTGATTGACGGGGACCTGTCCGCCCAGGTGAAGGCCACCAGCACCGGCCTGGATGCCCTGGCCGAGGGCCGCTACCCCGTCACCTTTGAGGTGACCAACAGCATGGGGGACACCAGCACCTGGACGGCGGAGATCCGCATCCAGAACCGGGCGGCTGGGGAGCCCTATCTGCTGCTGAAGCAGTATCTGGTCTACCTGAAGGCCGGGGACAGCTTCCAGCCCATGGACTACTTTGACGAGGTCATCGGCGGCGATGCGGCCAACGTGACGGTGGAGTCCAATGTGGACACCGGGACGCCGGGCAGCTATCAGGTGACCTATTCCTGCGTCGGGACCACCGGCGTGACGGGGACCACCCAGCTCTTTGTGGTGGTGGAGTAAGGCCGGAACGGAGGAACCGAAGCAATGGAACAAAAGGAACAGTTCAGCTGGGGCGGCATTGAGCCGCTGTGCGTGGTGCGGCGGGTGCTGCGCCAGCTTCCGGCCATCATCGCCGGCGGCGTCATCGCCGTGCTGTGCGCGTGGATGGCCATGACCGGGCTCTACCACCCCTCCTATACCGCCAGCACCACCCTGGCCGTGTCGGTCAAGAGCAGCAGCTATTCCTCGGTGCTGTCCAACCTGAGTATGTCCGCCGAGATTGCGGAGACCTTCACCACCCTCTTTGAGAGCAACGTGTTTGATAATCTGGCCGCCGAGATGATGGGGGAGCCCTCACTGCCCGGAGAGCTGTCCGCCGTGGTGATTCCGGAGACCAACCTGCTGGTGCTCACTGTGACGGCGGACCGGCCGGACACCGCCTTCCGCACCCTGAAACTGGTGCTGGAGAACTATGACAGCGTGTCGGAGCAGATGTTCCAGAACGTGATTCTCAAGGAGCTGGTCAGCCCCAGGGTGCCCACCGCTCCCTCCAACCCGCTGAACCAGGGCCGGATGGTAAAGCTGGCCGCTGTGGGCGGGGCAGGCGCTGTGCTGGCCCTGGTGCTGCTGCTTACGCTGTGGGCGGATACGGTGCAGAACACGGCGGGTCTGCGGCGCAAGGTGGACGCCAGACAGTTCGGCGTCATCTTCCACGAGAGCAAGAACAAGACCTTGCGCACCAAGCTGCGTCGGACCAACAAGGGACTGCTCGTCACCATGCCGGTGGCCAGCTTCCGCTTTACCGAGACCATGTACAAGCTGGGCGTCAAGCTCAATTACGCCGCCCAGAACAGCGGCCATAAGATCATTCTCATCACCAGCGTGGCGGAGAACGAGGGCAAGTCCACCGTGGCCGCCAACCTGGCCATCACCCTGGCCCAGCAGGGGAAGAAGGTACTGCTCATAGACGCCGACATGCACAAGGCGGCCCAGTACAAGATTCTGAGCCACAATCCCCGGGTGGAGCTGGCCGACGTGCTCTCGGGCAAGGCGGAGTACGCCCCCGAGTACCTGGGCAGCCACAAGCTGTACGTGTTGCTGTCCAAGCAGGGCAGCCGCCAGGCTGCGGAGCAGATTGCCGCGGAGTGCATGGGGACGCTGCTGGAGAAGGCCAGAGCGGAGATGGACTTTGTCATCATCGACTCGCCGCCCATCGCCCTGTTCTCCGACGTGGAGTATCTGGCAGACCGGGCGGACGCCTCTCTGCTGGTGGTGCGGCAGGACTGTATGCCCGCCGCCCGCATCAATGACGCCGCGGACATGCTGAGGAGCTGCCACAGCGAGCTGTTGGGGTGCATTCTCAACGACGTGCGCACCACGCCCTTCTTCAGCGAGTCCAGGCGGCACGGCTACGGATATGGTTACGGCTATGGCTACGGGTACGGATACGGCGGCTATGGCGGCTACGGCCGCCGCCGTCACAGCCAGACCGAGGAGCAGGAAAACCAGGAGACGGAGAACGGCAATGGATGAACAGAAGACAAAACAGCATACCGAAGCCCCCGAGCCCATTGACCTGACCGCGCTGCTGGGAGAGCTCTGGCGGATTTTCACCCGTATGTTCTGGGTGCCGCTGGTGCTGGCTGTGCTGGCAGGCGGACTGCTGGGCCTGCGCAGCTGGCGCGGCTATACGCCCATGTACCGCTCGGAGGCCACCTTTACCGTCCAGCTGCTGAGCAACCAGTACGACATCACCGGCGTGGACAGCTACTACGACAAGGCCGCCGCTGAGCAGCTGGCCAACACCTTCCCCTATCTGCTCTCCTCCGACCTGATGCAGCAGCTCCTGCAGCGGGAGCTGGGGGTGGGCTGGCTCAACGGCAGCATCACGGCCCAGTCGGTGGCCAACACCAACCTGTTCTCTGTACAGGTGACCAGTACCAGCGCCCAGGACGCCTATGACATCCTCAACGGGGTCATTGCGGTCTATCCCCAGGTGGCCAACTACGTTGTGGGCAGCACGGAGCTGACCGTGCTGGTACCCCCTGCGGTGGCCAGCCAGCCCTATAACGCCTTCCAGCCCACCCGCACCATCATCAAGGGCGCGGTGCTGGGCTTTGGCGTGGGCGTGGTGTTCCTGCTGGTCCTGGCCATGGCCAGCAAGACCATCCGCACCCGTGAGGACATGAAGAAGTGGATGAACGTGCCCTGTCTGGGTACCCTGCCCACGGTGTCCTTCAAGCGCCGTACCGGCAAGACCGGAGGCACGGTGACCATTCTGAACGACAGGACGGGCAGCGCCTTCCAGGAGAGCATCCGCAGCCTGCGCATCCGCTTCCTGCGTGAGGCAGAGCGGCAGGAGAGCAAGGTGTTCCTGGTGTCCAGCACGGTGCCTGGAGAGGGCAAGACCACTGTGGCGGTCAACCTGGCCCTCACCCTGGGACAGAACGGCGCACGGGTCATTCTGGTGGACATGGACCTGCGCAAGCCCAGCGTCAAGAAGGCCCTGGGGCTGACCGCGCCGTCCAAGGGGGTGCCTGAGCTGCTCCGCGGCGGAGAGGAGAGCCCCAAGGCGGCGCTGATGGAGCTGGAGGGCACCCGTGTGCGGGTGCTGGCCGGCGACAAGGCGGTGGAGAATCCCCGGCGGCAGCTGGAGTCCCGCAAGCTGTCCGGGCTGATAAAAGCCTTGCGGGAAGAGGCCGACTACGTGGTCATCGACACGCCGCCCAACGGCCTGCTGGGTGACAGCACCGCCATGGCCACTCTGGCCGACGGAATTCTGTATGTGGTGCGTGCGGGCAAGGCCCAGGTGCCCCACATTATGGACAGCATTCAGCTGCTCTCCAGCAGCCGGACGCCTCTGATGGGCTGTGTGCTCAACGGCGTGAAGGAGAACGGCGGCGGCTATGGTTACGGCCATGGCTACGGATACGGCGGCTACCGGGGCTACGAGCGGCACAGCCGCAAGAGCGGCCGGGATGGCCAGCTGGAAGAAGAGAGAAAATAAAAAATTCCCCTTGGAAAGCACAGCTTTCCAAGGGGAACTTTTTGCATAAGCCCCCATGCCGGGGGCTTATTTTCTTGTGCGGGCAGAAAACCTCTTACTTCATCAGGCTGCACACCAGCTCGGTGTAGGCGGCCGGGTCCTCCAGAGGCAGGCCGGCGATAAGCAGAGCCTGGTCGTAGAGCAGCTCGGCGTACTTCTTGGCCTTCTCCGGGTCGGAGTCCACCGCCTCACGCAGGGCGGCGAAGGCGCCCGAGTCGGGGTTGAGCTCCAGCACCCGCTGGGCCTTCATACCCTGGGCGCGCTCCGGGTCCATGCGGGAGAAGTACTTCTCCATCTCGATGGTCACGGGGCCGTCGGCGGTGAGGCACACGGCGCCGGACTTCAGGATCTTGGATACCCGGGCCTCCTTGATCTTGTCGCCCAGAGTCTCCTTCACGAAGGCCAGCACGTCCTTGCTCTCCTCCGCCTTCTTCTCGGCGGCGGCCTTTTCCTCGTCGGTCTGGGGCAGGGCGTCTTCGTCGGTCACGGGCTTGAAGGACTTCTCGTCCCAGGCGCCCAGGCCGTTCATGATGAACTCATCGGGCTCCTCGGTCAGGTAGAGAATCTCATAGCCCTTGTCCAGAATCCGCTCGGCCTGGGGCAGACGGGCAATCTGGTCCACGCTTTCGCCGCAGGCGTAGTAGATATACTCCTGGTCGTCAGGCATCCGCTGGCGGTACTCAGCCAGGGTGGTCAGCTTGCCGTCCTTGGAGGAGTGGAACAGGAGCAGGTCCTTGAGCATGTCCTTGTGGATGCCGTAGTCCTCCAGCATGCCGTACTTGATCTGACGGCCAAAGGCGGCCCAGAAGGTCTCGTACTTGGCACGGTCGTCCTTCTGGAGCTTGAGCAGCTCGGCCTTGATCTTCTTCTCCAGGTTGTTGGCGATGATCTTCAGCACCTGGGTGTGCTGGAGCACCTCACGGGAGATGTTGAGGGAGAAGTCGGCGGAGTCCACCACGCCGCGGACAAAGCGGAAGTGGTCGGGCAGCAGGTCGGCGCACTTGTCCATGATGAGCACGCCGGAGGAGTAGAGCTGAAGGCCCTTTTCGTACTCACGGGTGTAGAAGTCATAGGGGGCGTGGCCGGGGATGTAGAGCATGGCCTTGTACTCCACCTGGCCCTCACCGTGGACGTGAACCACGGACAGGGGGTCCTCCCAGTCGCCGTAGTGCTCCTTGTAGAAGGCGTTGTACTCCTCAGCGGTCACCTCGCTCTTGGGACGCTGCCACAGGGGCACCATGGAGTTGAGGGTCTCCCACTGGTCGTAGTCCTCCCACTCGGGCTTGTAGTCCTCACCGGCATCAGCGGGGCGCTCCTTCTGGCGAGACTTGTGCATGAGCATCTGGATGGGGTAGTGGATGTAGTCGGAGTACTTCTTCACCAGGTCGTCCAGGCGGTACTGCTCCAGATACTCTCCGTACTTCTCGTCGTCGGTGTCCGCCTTGATGTGGAGCACAATGTCGGTGCCCACACCGGCCTTCTCCGCAGGCTCGATGGTGTAGCCATCGGCGCCCTCGCTCTCCCAGCGCCAGGCCTGGTCAGAGCCGTAGGCCTTGCTGGTGACGGTGACCTTATCGGCCACCATGAAGGCGGAGTAGAAGCCCACGCCGAACTGGCCGATGATGTCCACGTCGGCCTTCTTGTCCTGGTCCATGTTCTTCTTGAACTGGAGGGAGCCGCTGCGGGCAATGGTGCCCAGGTTCTCCTCCAGCTCCTCCTTGGTCATGCCGATGCCGTTGTCGCTGATGGTCAGGGTACGGGCAATCTGGTCGGGGGTGAGGACAATCTTGAAGTCGGACCGGTTCAGCCCCACCTGGTCGTCGGTGAGGGCCTTGTAGGCCAGCTTATCGATGGCGTCGCTGGCGTTGGAGATGATCTCACGGAGGAAAATCTCCTTGTGGGTGTAGATTGAGTTGATCATCAGGTCCAGCAGGCGCTTGGATTCTGCCTGAAACTGCTTCTTTTCCATGATATCTGCCTCCATATATGAAAAAGTCTTATCAACAACATAGCGTTAGCAGTCAACGCTTCTGAGTGCTAACGCTATGATAGTCCTTCGTACGGTAACTTTCAAGAGGGTTCAAAGAAAATTTACAAATTGCCCTCCAGGAGGCAGATTACATGCTCAGGCTGGCAATAAACTGCCGGGCGGTCCGGGGTGTCCTTCCTGGATGGTGCATTTCGAACTTCACCGCCTCGGCCCGGAGGGTGTCCCGGTCCATGGTGACGCCGTACAGGTCGGCCATCCGCTCCACCATGTCCAGGAACTCCGGCTTGCCCACCGCCAGATAGGGGATGCGCAGGCCGAACCGCTCGGACAGGGAGGTCTTTTCCGCGATGGTCTCGGTGCGGTCCACCTCGTCCCCGGCCCGGTCGGAGAAGGTCTGGCGCACCAGATGGCGGCGGTTGGAGGTGGCGTACACCGCCACGTTGGCGGGACGCCGCTCCAGGCCGCCCTCCAGAATGGTCTTGAGGACGGAGTAGGTCCTGTCGTCCTGGTCAAAGGCCAGGTCGTCGATGAAGAGGATGAATTTGTGCCGGCGTCCGGCCAGAGAGGGGATCAGGTCGTGGAGTTCTCCAAGCTCCTCCTTGCGCACCTCAATGAGCCGCAGATCCTCAAAGCCGGGTACCGTGAGCAGGGATTTGACGGTCACTGACTTGCCGGTGCCCGGGTCGCCGTAGAGCAGCACGTTGTTGACCAGGTTGCCCTCCATCATGGCCCGGGTGTTGGCGATGACCCGCTCCCGCTGGCGCTCGTAGCCGATAAGCTCCTCGCCGCCGGTGCAGTCCGGGTCGGCCACCGGACGCAGGGCACCATCCTCCCACAGGAAGGCCCGGTTGCGGGCAAAGAGACCCGCACCGCTGCGGCGGTAGAACTCGGTGAGGGAGGCAAAGTCAAAGGGCACACCGCCGCTCCAGCGGGGCAGTTTGGCGGGTACTGTGGCGGCCTCAGGGGGCAGAAGGGAGCCGATCCGGCTGAGAATCAGGCCGCCGCTGAGCCCGGAGAGCTGGCAGAATACCTCCACATCCCGCTCCGCGGCCTCGGTCAGCGTCTTATCCTCGCCGCCACGCTCCACCAGGCGGGGGTACGGCCCGTCCTCATAGCGGAGCTTGTCGTGGAGCCAGCCGCCCAGGGTCTCATAGCCCTCCTGGTGCAGGCGGTAGAACACGTTGGCGTACCGCTCCAGGGCCTCGCCGCCCCGGCCGCCGCTGACGGCCTCCAGCAGGGCGGAGACCTCCTTCATCAGGGGTTCTTCCACAATATTCCGATAGGCGGATACCCCCAGCAGGGCATACCGCAGCGCTTCCAATGTCATATCTGGTCCCTCCCGGACGTGTGTTTTTTCCATTTTATGCGCGGTGGGACCGGTTGTCAATGGCCTGTCCGCAGAAGAGGGGAGAGACGAAAATTGTAAAAAATTCCACACAAAGATTGACAAATAATTATCAAAGAGATATACTTTTTTCGGCTCCGAGCTGCGGACAGAGCAGAGGGAGCACCATAAAACATCAAATGAAAAGCAGGAGAGCTGACATATGGCCAACATCATTATTGCACCGGGAAAGTACATTCAGGGTCAGGGTGAGCTGAGCAATATCGGCACCTACACCCGGCCTCTGGGCGAGAGCGCCTTTGTGCTCATCAGCAAGTCCGGCTATCAGCGGGTGGGCGGACAGGTGGAGGAGAGCTTCAAGGCCGCCGGCTGCGCCGTCCACTTTGAGTATTTCAACGGTGAGTGCTCCAAGAACGAGATCAACCGCCTGAAGGCTCAGCTGAGCGAGCTGGGCGCCACCGTGGTGGTGGGCATCGGCGGCGGCAAGATCCACGACACTGCCAAGGCTGTGGCCCACTACGCCGGCAAGCCCGTGGTCATCGTGCCCACCATCGCGGGCACCGACGCCCCCTGCTCCGCCCTGTCCGTGATTTACAGCGACGAGGGCGTCTTTGAGGAGTATCTGTGGCTGCCCGCCAACCCCAACGTGGTGCTGGTGGACACCGACGTGGTGAGCAAGGCCCCCGCCCGTCTGCTGGTGTCCGGCATGGGCGACGCACTGGCCACCTACTTCGAGGCTCAGGCCACCGCCGACTCCAACGCCTCCACCTGCGCCGGCGGCAAGATCACCAACGCCGCTCTGGTGCTGGCCCGTGCCTGCTACGAGACCCTGCTCGCCGACGGCCTGAAGGCCAAGCTGGCTGTGGAGAACCACGTGTGCACCAAGGCCGTGGAGAACATCATTGAGGCCAACACCTACCTCTCCGGCATCGGCTTTGAGTCCGGCGGTCTGGCCGGCGCCCACGCCATCCACAACGGCTTCACCGTGGCCCCCGAGACCCACAGCCTGTACCACGGCGAGAAGGTGGCCTTCGGCACTCTGGTGCAGCTGGTGCTTCAGAACGCCGACATGGAGCAGATCGAAGAGGTGCTGGACTTCTGCATGAGCGTGGGTCTGCCCACCACCCTGGCCGACCTGGGTCTGGCCGACGCCGACCCCAAGGTGATCCGTGCCGTGGCCGAGGCCGCCTCCGTGCCCGGCGAGACCATCCACAACATGCCCATGGAGGTCACAGCCGACAAGGTCTACGCCGCCATCCTCACCGCCGACGCCCTGGGCCGTCAGTACAAGTAAGAAACAGACCACATACAGACACCCCCGGCCGTCCGTCAGGACAGCCGGGGGTGTTTTTTTCAGGAGACAGTGGAGGATGGCTCTGGGAAGCGGGCCAGAAAGGACTGAATCTGCTTCCGGTTTTTCAGCACCACGGTCTTTGCGCGGTATTGGTCCATAAGGATTCGGTACCGGGCGCTCCGTTTTCTGGTGCGGCCATCCCATACCAGCCAGCAAAAAAATTCCAGATCGAACTTTTCGCAGCACCCGTCGGCGGCGCTGTCACGCACCTGACCGCGGAACCGGCGGTACCGTCCCCAGGCCTGGCGCAGGCAGGTGAGCCGGGGAAGGTCCAGAAAGACGATGAGGTCGGCCTCCTCCAGCCTGCGGGCCTGGAGGAATCCGGCGTAGTTACCGTCGATGACCCAGCTGTCCTGGGCCATGAATGCCTCCACCATGGCAAGGGCCTCGGACCGGTCCCGCTCCTGCCAGCCCGCAGTGAACTGCACCTTGTCCAGGTGGAGCAGGGGCAGGTCGAGCCGCTGGGAGAGGGCGCTGGACAGGGTGGACTTTCCCGCGCCCGAGTAGCCCATCACCGCGATTTTCACGGCTGGTCTCCTCCCACGTCGGGCAGGGGACGGCGGCGGGGATTCACAGGACCCCACTCGGAGAGGGGGAGCCGCTGCATGGCGCCCAGTACCCGCTGCTTCAGGCCGGGGTACTGCTTGTCCAGGCTGCGGACCAGCTCCTTGATCTCCTGCCGCTTGGTGAAGCCGTCAGCGGGGCAGGGATTGTGGACCACCGGATACCCCTCCTTGGCGGCGATGGTGCGGATGCTGGCCTCACTTAAATAGAGGAGGGGACGGATCTGGACAATGTCGGTCCGGTCCAGATAGGTCACCGGCTGGAAGCAGGAGATGCGGCCCTCGTAGAAGAGGGAGAGGAAGAAGGTCTCCACCGCGTCGTCAAAGTGGTGGCCCAGAGCGATCTTGTGGATGCCGTGGTCCATGAGTGCGTTGTGGAGGGCGCCCCGGCGCATTTTTGCGCACATGGAGCAGGGGTTCTTCTCCTTGCGCAGGTCAAAAATGATGTGGTGAATCTCAGAGGGGAGGATGGTGTAGGGCACATCCAGCTCTTTGCAGAACTCGGCCACCGGGGTGAAGTCCATGCCCTCGCCGCCGTCCACGTGGCCCATGTCCAGGGTGAATGCCTCCACGGTGAAGGGCACGGGGTAGAAGGTGCGCAGGCCGGCCAGACCGGCCAGAAGGGTGATGGAGTCCTTTCCGCCGGACACGCCCACGGCGATCCGATCGCCGGGCTTGATCATGTCGTAGTCCTCCACGCAGCGGCGGACGTAGCTCAGGAGCTTGGTGTTCATAGGGAAACCTCACTTTTTCGCAAAAATAAATTGAAAAATGAAAATTAGCATGAGAGAGTATGAGAGAGAAAACGAGAGAAAAACGGAGATTTCATATTTGTAAATTAAAAACATGAAAAAAGCCGTTGACAGTTTGAAACGAGTGCATTATAATACAAAACGCTCCACTTGTACAGGTGGAGCTTTGATTCTGTTAAGTCCAGATTTGGAAGATATAAAAGCAATGGAGGTTTCACCTATGTCCACTTTTATGGCCAACAAGGGAAACATCGTCCGCAAGTGGTACATCCTCGATGCGGCCGGTAAGCCCCTGGGCAAGACCGCTGCCACCGCCGCCACCCTGCTGCGCGGCAAGCACAAGCCCGAGTTCACCCCCCACGCTGACTGCGGCGACTTCGTGGTCATCATCAACGCCGAGAAGGCTGTCCTGACCGGCAAGAAGGGTGAGCAGAAGTTCTACCGCACCCACTCCGGTTATCCCGGCGGCCTCAAGGAGACCAAGTACCGCATCCTGATGCAGGAGAAGCCCGAGCTGGCCATGAAGGTGGCCATCCGCGGCATGATGCCCCGCAACGTCGTCACCAAGGACTCCCTGACCCGGCTTCACATCTATCGCGGCGCTGAGCACAACCAGGCCGCTCAGAAGCCCGAGGCCTGGACCGCGGAATAAGGAGGAAAACTGAACTATGTATAAGAGCAAGAAGCCTTATCTCTACGGCACCGGCCGCCGGAAGTCCTCCGTGGCCCGTGTGCACCTGTTCCCCAACGGCACCGGCGCTATCACCATCAACGGCCGTGACATCGACGATTACTTCGGCCTGGACACCCTGAAGATGGTGGTCCGTCAGCCCCTGAACACCACCGGCACCGTCGGCAAGGTGGACATCGTTGCCACCGTCGTGGGCGGCGGCGTGACCGGCCAGGCCGGCGCCATCCGTCACGGCATTGCCCGCGCCCTCCTGAACGTGGACCCCGAGTTCCGTCCCGCTCTGAAGGCCGCCGGTTTCCTGACCCGCGATCCTCGTATGAAGGAGCGTAAGAAGTACGGTCTGAAGGCCGCCCGTCGCGCTCCCCAGTTCAGCAAGCGCTGATTTTACACTGTTCAAGCCTCAAAACCCGGAAGCTGCAAGGCTTCCGGGTTTTTTGCGTCTGCGGCCGGGTGAGGTGAGACTGCGCCGGAGTCACACCGGCGGACAGCTCTGCCTTATGCTTCGTCACGCTCTCTTACCATTTTTTCTATCTCGGAATATTTTCCGATGATATAGTCATACTTGTCTTTTTGGTGGGGGATGGTGCACCGGCTGCAGTCCTTTCGGCCGTTTTCCAGATATCTGTAGTTCCCGCCGCAGTTTCTGCCCAGGGCATAGAGGGGACAGAAACAGAAGAGGCAGTTAAAGGATTCGGGATCCTGCGTTGGATGGCATGGAAAATACTCACACTGCTTATGCGAAAAAAATCTGTACTTCTTTTCCTCCATATGGACCATCTCCCAT
>NZ_AAXG02000004.1 GCF_000169255.2 Pseudoflavonifractor capillosus ATCC 29799 | reverse complement strand
TTCCCGACGGATAACGCAGCCGTATTTTTATGACTGCCTGTTGTGGGTGTT
This sequence comes from Pseudoflavonifractor capillosus ATCC 29799, assembly GCF_000169255.2. Lineage (GTDB taxonomy): Bacteria > Bacillota > Clostridia > Oscillospirales > Oscillospiraceae > Pseudoflavonifractor > Pseudoflavonifractor capillosus. Next base: position 149,405 of record NZ_AAXG02000004.1, on the reverse strand, counting down.
ATGCACAACACTTTTTCTGATGTAATTTTAATTTTAGCGTGTTTCCACAAAAAGTCATCGGGCAAAAAAACTCTTTTCTTGCCACATCGTTCAGGAACAATAAAAAATGGCATAAAAATGGACAAATATTTATGCAAAAACTACACAAACCAAAAAGTAGATTATTCGCATTGCCCAAAAAAACCGCAAAATTGGCAAAAAGCTGCCACAGCGATGTGGAACAAAAACGTTTTTACGCGGGGTAGTGATTTGTCAACTACGCGTATAGAATAGGGCTGGATAAGGAGAAAAATTGTGTATATTCAACCGGAAAACAGTGAAATGAGGGGGGCCTATGCCTGATTATCTGAAAGCGCGCCTGTTTGAAATTCTCTCGCTTCTGCTGAAAATACGGCGCTATGTAACGCTGCAGGAGCTGGCTGACAAGCTGGGCGTGTCAAAAAGAACCATACAGCACGACGTGGAGCGGGTTGAGCTCTGGCTGAAGGAGTGCGGCCTGGAGAACAGCGCCACTCTGCTGCGCAAGCAGGGGTTGGGCATCCGTCTTGAACTGAAGGGCAACGCGGAAAACGATCTGGAGGCACTGCTGAGCAGTCAGAGCACCAGAGGGCAGTCCTTCGACAACTACGAGCGCCGCCTGGAGGTGGCCAAGTTCCTCCTCTCCTCCCACGACGACCTGACGCTCCAGTTCCTGGCCGACCAGTTTTACGTCAGCAAGGGCGTCATCAACAAGGACCTGACCTGGGTCTCCAGCTGGCTCAAGCAGTACGGCCTGGGCATCACCAGACGGCAGAACTGCGGCGTTAAAATCTGCGGCAGCGAGCAGAAGCGCCGCACCGCCATGGCCGGCCTTATCACCCTGAGCGGCAAACGGCTCAGCGAGGGTCAGGAGGAGCAGATGCCCCTGGGCGACGCCATCGACGTGCTCCGTCTGGACCTGAAGCGGTTCTACACCGGCCTGAGCGGAAAACCCAAGGCCGATGTGGGAGAGATGGCCAAAATCATCCATGACGCCGAGAAAAAGTACGATTTCTACCTGATGGACAGCTATTACACCAGCCTTCTGGTCCACCTGTCCATCGCGGTGGAGCGGCTCAGCGGCGGACAGAGCGTGGTGGACAGCGACGCCTACCCGGAGAGCATCCTGGAGTACCGGGAGGGTGAAATCGCCAAATATATCGCCTGGCGGATGGAAGAGGCCTTCCACATCTGCATCCCCAACAGCGAGCGGTCCTATATCTGCATCCACCTGATGGGCGCCGAGCTGCCCGACCCCGGAAGGCAAAACGAGATGCATTCCAGCCGGATCAATACCTTCACCCGGCACTTCACCGCCTTTGTGGAGTCCATGGTGGGGGCCAGCTTCCAGCAGGACGAGGTCCTGACCACCGCTCTGGCCACCCACATCAAGACCTCGGTTTTCCGTCTCCAGAGCGGCATGGCACACCACATGCACTACACCAACCGGGTGCCTGAGAAGCTCAAGGGGCTCTACCAGGCCATCTGGGCGGGAAGCTATTACTACAAGCACTTTTTCAACGTGGAGCCCGGCGAGGAGGAGATTTACTCGGTCTTTCTCCACTTTGTCCACTCCCTCCGCCGGAGAATCCACCGCTGCCGCACCGTGGTGCTCTACCAGTGCGACATCCTGCGGGCCGACGACGTGTACCAGCGGCTGAGCATGCTCGGCGATGAGCTGGACATTCAGGATATCCGCAGCTGGGGCCAGAGAACCGACGCCCTTGTGTCCGACTGCGAGCTGATCATCGCCGTGGGCGGAGAGCTGTCGGCAAAATGCCCGGTCATTCAGGTGAGCACGCCCATTACCGGCAAGGAGCTCAACCAGATCCGGGACACGGTGCTGGAAATCCGGCACCAGGCGTTCATGAGAAAGACGGAGGAACTCCCCATCCCGCTCACCGAGGTGTCGTGGTTCCGGCTGGCCCACGGCAGCATCGAGGACGTGCTCAAGACATTTTTTGATCAGATGGTCCATGCGGGGGTCAACGGAGAGGCCCTTTCCCGGGAAAGCCTGGAGCTGGAGCGGGACGGCAGAGCGCTGATCATCCGGGACACGGCGCTGCTTCCCCTCTACCTGCCGGGACAGAGCCGCTTCAGGGCCTACGGCTTCCAGCTCTCCGAGCAGATTGCCGTGGCCGACGGCCGGGCCTCCCGGCTGATTTTCCTCCTGCTGCGCCAGCCCGACCGGGAGGGCGACTGGCCCGAGGACGCGTATCCCCACTTTATCCGTGGCCTTCTGGCCCTGGCCGATGAGAAAAAAGGGCCTGACGGGAACAAAAATTCCTGAAAAACCGAGCATAAGCGGTCAAACGCATATCAAATAGGAAGATGCCGACGCGCTGGGCTGCCCACGGAAAAAGCAGTGCGGACGGCCAAACAGCCGGAGAGAGAGGTGCCGTAAATGGTAAAAGGCAAAGGGGTATCACGGGGTATTGCCCTGGCGGAGCAATTTCTTGTGGACGCGGAGCTAACACCCAGATACGAAGAGGCGCATGACAAGAGCGCGGAGGTGGAGACCCTCCGGGTCAGCAGAGAGATGGCCACACAGGAGCTTGAATGCACCATCCGGGAGGCCGCGTCTGAATTCGGCCAGAAGGAGCAGGAGGTCTTTGAGGCCCAGCTTCTGCTGCTGGACAGCGACGACCTGTGGAAGCAGGCCCGGAAGAACGTGGAGGAGAACAACCAGAGCGCCGAACTGGCCTTCCACGAGGCCATTGAGGAGCGCATCGTCATGTTCTCCCAGCTGGGCAGCGAGTATCTCCGGGAGCGTGTTCTGGACCTGCGGGATATCCGGCAGCGGGTCCTGCGCTGCATGCGCCGCAAGGACAGCGGCGGAGACGTCCGGGAGCGCAGCATTATCCTGGTGGGCCGGGAGATTGTGCCCTCCCAGCTGATGGACCGCCGCAACGGCAAGGTGTGCGGCCTGGCCATGGAGGCGGGCGGCGTCACCTCCCACACGGTCCTGCTGGCCAATATGATGGGAATTCCCTGCGTGGTGGGCGCCAAGGGCCTGCTCAGCCAGTGCGCCGCCGGCGAGGATATGATTGTAAACGGCTTCACGGGGGAGATCACCGTCTCCCCCAGTGAGGAGGAGCGGCAGCGCTATCAGGAGATCCACGACCGCATGGTGCGTGAGGCGGAGCTGGATCGCAACTTTATGGGCAAGCCGGACCGGGCGGCTGACGGCACCGAAATCCCCCTGTGGTGCAACATCGCCGCTGTGCGGGATGTGAAACAGGTGCTGGAGCAGGACAGCGGCGGCGTGGGCCTGATGCGGTCGGAGTTCCTGTTCCTGGGCCGCCAGCAGGCCCCCGACGAGGAGGAGCAGTACAACGCCTACCGCCAGATGGCCGACGGCCTGGAGGGGCGGCCCCTGATTATCCGCACCCTGGACATCGGCGCCGACAAGCAGGTGTCTTACTTACAGCTGGGCGACGAGGAAAATCCCGCCCTGGGCTGCCGTGCCATCCGGTACTGTCTGCGGCACAAGGAGCTGTTCCTCACCCAGCTGCGGGCCATTCTCCGGGCGGGCGCCGACCGGGATGTGCGTATCATGTTCCCCATGATCGCCTCCCTCACCGAGCTGCGTGAGGCCAAGGCCCTGCTGGCCGAGGCCAGAGACCAGCTCAACCAACAGGGCATCCCCTGCCGGCAGGATATGCCCACCGGCATCATGATTGAGGTGCCCTCCGCCGCCCTCATGGCGGAGGACTTTGCAGCCGAGGCCGACTTCTTCAGCCTGGGCACCAACGATTTGACCCAGTATGTCTACTCCGCCGACCGGACCAACCCCACCGTGTCCGATCTGAACCAGCCCTACGGGCCTGCGCTGCTGCGTCTGGTGGCCCATATCGCGGAAAAGGGCAACGCCGCCGGCATCACCGTGGCCATCTGCGGCCAGGCCGGTCAGGACCCCCTGCTGCTGCCCCTGTGGCTGGCCATGGGCATCGGCGAGCTGAGCGTGAGCCCCACCAGCGTGCTGGGCCTGCGCCGCCGCCTGAGCGGCATGACAAAGGCGGACTGCTGCGCCCTGCTGGAGCGGGTGCTGCGCATGCAGACCGCCCAGGAGGTTGTGGACGCCCTGCGGGAATTCCAGACCCGCACGGAAGAGAGCAGGTGACAGGGTGGACAGATATCTCATTGGCATGGACGGCGGCGGAACCAAGACCCGTGTGGTCATCCGCCGCGCCGGGGAAGAGGAGCTGCTCTTTGACCGGCTCTACGACGCCACCAACTACCAGTCCATCGGCGAGGCCGCCACGGCGGAGATTTTCTCCGCCATGATGGCGGATATCCGGGCAGCCCTGGGGGGCTGCACAAGCGCCTCCGCTCTGGCCGCCGGAATGGCGGGCGTGGACCGCCCCCAGGACGCGGAGGTCTACCGCCGGATCCTGCGGGATGTGGGCTACACCGGAACCGCCGGCGTCTACAACGACATGGATACCGCTCTGGCCGGCGCCCACGGCGGAAAGGACGGCATGTACCTCAACTGCGGCACAGGCTCCATCGCCGTGGGCCGCTGGGAGGGCAAAATGGTCCGTGCGGGCGGCTGGGGCTCCCTCTTCGGCGACGAGGGCAGCGGCTACGCCCTGGGCCTGGAGGCCGTGAAGGCGGTGTTCCGGGCCTACGACCGCACCGGCGAACAGACCGAGCTGACCCGTGCCGTGCTGAAAAAGCTGGGGCTGGGTTCGGTGCCCGACCTGCTGGACATCGCCATGGAGGGGGAGGGGCGGCACGTAAGCCTGATCGCCTCCCTTGCGCCCGAGGTCACAACCCGCTGTGAGCACGACCCGGTGTGCCGCTATATCGCCCAGACCCAGACCGACATGGCCGCTGAGCTGGTGGCGGGCGTGGCCCGGCAGCTGGGGCGGGAGGACCTGCCCCTGGCCCTGGGCGGCAGCCTGCTGATCAAGTCGGCGCCCTACCGGGCCCTGTTCCTCCAGGCTCTGGAGAGCCGTCTGCCCCGGGTCACGGTGACGGAGCCGGTGATGGACCCCGCCCAGGGCGCCCTGTGCCTGGCCCAGCGCCTGCTGGAGGAGGGGAAGGCATGAGGGAAATCATCATTCTGGCCGCCGGAACAGGCACCAAGATGTTCCCCTACGATATGGTTGGCTCCAAGACCATGCGCCCGGTGGCGGGCATCCCCATCATGGGGCACATGGTCCACACGCTGCGCTCTTTCAGCGGCGCGCCCATCCATATCATGACGCTAAAGAAGTACTACGGCGCCACGGCGCTGTATTTTGATGGCATGGACGGCGTACAGGTCCACGCCCTGGACCAGTCCGGCGGCAGCGCCGACACCCTGCTGGCCGGTATGAGGCTGGTGTCGGGCGGCGACGTGCTGGTGGTCAGCGGCGACACCTGGATTGACCCCCAGGACCTGAAAGCCCTCCACAGCCGGAGCGGACCTGCCGCTCTGTGCTGTCCGCTGAATGGCGAGCGGTCCATGGACTGGATCTGCGCCCGGCTGGACGGCGGAAGGGTGGCCGAAATCGGCGCCCACCACCGGGGCGGGAGTATGACCCACCGGCTGGCCGCCTTTGTGCTGCCCGTGTCCTTCGCCCGGCGGCTGGAGCTGACGCCCGAGTATTTCCCGGGTATGAAGGTGGGGGAGGGCGCGCCCATGGAGCGCTACGTGGAGGCGGCCCTGGCCTCCTCCCTGGACCAGTACCCGCTGGAGGCGGTGGAGGCGTCCGGCCCCTATTTTGATGTAGACAAGCCCTGGCACCTGCTGGATTTGAACGAATTTCTGGTCCACCGCCGCTGCGGCGCCCTGACGGAACACATCCTGGGGGAGGGCAGCAGCATCTCTCCCGACGCCGACATCCGGGGCCATGTGCAGCTGGGCCGAAACAGCCGCATCGGCAGCCGGGTATTGGTCAAGGGCAATCTGATTGTGGGGGACGACACCGTCATCGACAACGGCGCCATCTTTGAGGGCGACGCGGTGGTGGGCAGCCGGACCAGAATCACAAACTACTGCCAGATTTACGACGGCTGCTCCATCGGCAGCGGCTGTATCATGGACCACGCCGCCGAGCTTATCGGCGGCATGCTGATGGACCGGGTGTACCTGTACCACTGCTGCGAGTACTTCGGAGCCGTGGGCAGCTACAGCGATCTGGGGGCCGGCACCCTGTGCGGCACCCTGCGCTTTGACGACCAGGACTCCATCCACCGCACCAAGGGGCGGGCCGAGGTGGTGCGCAGCGGCTTTGGCAGCGCCACCTACATGGGCGATTACAGCCGCACCGGCGTGGGGGCCATCCTCATGCCCGGCACCCGTGTGGGGGCCTACACCATGGTGGGCGCCGGCGTACTGGCTCAGGGCAACATTCCGCCCCGCAGCTGCGTGCTGCTGGAGCAGACACATATCACCAAACCGTGGGGGGAAGAGAAATATGGATGGTAAGACACAGACCCAGCTCTTTGACGAATTTGACAGCGCCAACGCCGCTGTGATGGAGCACCTGAAAAAGACCCAGAAGAGCGCCATCATCAGCGCCGGAAACGCCATTTACAAGGCCATCAAGGCCGGTCACCGCTTTTTTGTCACCGGCACAGGCCATTCCCACATGATGGCCGAGGAGTTCTACACCCGGGCGGGCGGTCTGGCCTGCGTGACGCCCATTATGCCCACCGAATTCCTGCTCCATGAGCATCCCCTCAAGAGCACGGCGGTGGAGCGGGTGGCGGCCTACGCCCCCGTCATCTTCGAGGTCTACGGCATCGCCCCCGGCGACGTGCTCCTCATCGCGTCCAACTCGGGCCGGAACGGTCTGATTGTGGAGATGGCCCTGGAGGCCAAAAAGATGGGCGTCACCGTGCTGGCCATCACCTCCACCGTGGGGCAGGCCTCCCGGCATCCGTCGGGCAAAAAGCTGTGCGACATCGCCGACATCACCATTGACAACTGCAGCGTGGAGGGCGACGCCACCTGTGAAATCTACGAGAACGGGCCCTACATGGGCGCCACGTCCACCATTACCGGCGCGTACATCGTCCAGCAGCTGAGCATCGCGGTGGCGGCCGCCTTTATGGCCGACGGCGTCAAGCCCCCGGTGTTCCTCAGCTCCAATGTGGACGCGGGCGATGCCTGGAACAGAGATCTGTTTCGGAACTATTACCACGTTTAAGCGTGCATAGTGTATAAGGAGGATGGAAATGAAACTGACAGTCATTGGCGGCGGCGGTGTGCGGTCCATGTTCCTGGCCAAGAGCATCGCCCAGCGGGCAAAGGACCTGCACATCACGGAACTGGTATTCATGGACAACGACCCGGAGAAGCTGCGCATCTACGGCGGCATGGCCGCCCAGGTGTCCCGCCGGGTGAATCCCGAGCTGAGCTTCCGTCTCACCGGTGACCCGGAGGACGCGGTGCGGGACGCGGACTACATCATCACCACCATCCGGGTGGGCGGCGACGGCATGCGGGTCAAGGACGAGCGCATCGCCCTGAGCCGGGGCGTGCTGGGCCAGGAGACCACCGGCGCGGCCGGCTTCTCCTTCGCCATGCGCTCCGTGCCCGCCCTGGCGGAGTACTGCGAGCTGGCCAAGAAGGTGGCCCACCCCAACGTGAAGATTTTCAACTTCACCAACCCCGCCGGCGTGGTATCCCAGGCTCTGCGGGACATGGGCTACGATTTCACCTACGGCATCTGCGACGCCCCCACCGGCATGCTGCGGGAGTTTGCGGCTCTCTACGGGGCGGATTCCTCCCGCATCACCGGCGAGTGCTACGGCCTGAACCACCTCTCCTTCTTCCACAGCGTCAAGCTGGACGGAAAGGAGATCATGCCCGAGCTGCTCAGCCGTGAGGATGCCCGCACCCAGACCGACCTGCGCTATTTCGAGCCCGACCTGCTCAAGCACATGGGCTGCGTGCTCAACGAGTACCTCTACTACTTCTACTACCGTGAGAAGGCGGTGGAGAACATCCTGAAGGCGGGCGTGACCAGAGGCGAGGTCATCCAGGACATCAACCGCCACATGACCGCCGAGCTGTCCACCATGGACATTGAGCACGACTTTGACGCCTGTCTGGCCTGCTTTGAGAAGTGGTATGACAAGCGGGACAGCAGCTATATGGCCAACGAGACCGGCGCACGGCGCACCACCCCCTGGAGCTTTGACCTGACCTCTCCCGACGCCGGCGGCTACGCGGGCGTGGCGCTGCGGTTCATCGAGCTGACCGAGCGGGGCGAGACCGGCGACATGGTCCTGTGCGTGCCCAACAACGGTGCCCTGGCCGGTCTGGAGGACAGCGACGTCATTGAGACCACCTGCACCATCTCCGCCGGAACCTGCACGCCCCATCCCACCCCCAACCCCGACCCCAGAGCCATGGAGCTTATCCGCCGGGTGAAGAGCTACGAGCGTCTGGCCTCCAAGGCCATTGTGGAGCGGGACCGCCAGGCGGCGGTGGACTGCCTCATGCTCCACCCGCTGGTCAACTCCTACTCCCTGGCCAAGGAGATCGCGGAGGAGTACATCGCCCACAACGCCGCGTACATTGACGGGTGGCACTGATGGGCTTTGTTTCGGGCGCCGGTCATGCCAATGTTGACCTGATTTACGGCGGTCTGCCCCGTCTGCCCCTGGAGGGAGAGGAGCAGTTCTCCACCTCCTTTACCATTCAGCTGGGCGGCGGCGTGCCCGCCACCATGGTGCTGCTGGGCCGCCTGGGCATTGACGCCCGGGTTCAGACCTATCTGGGTGAGGATATGTTCTCGGACTTTGCCCGAAAGATTCTGCGGGAGAGCGGCGTATCCCCCCTCAACCTCTACAAGGAGCACGGCATCCCCCTGTGCGTCACCACCGCCATGCTGACGGAAAACGACCGCACCTTCTGTTCCTTCAACCAGTGGCCCACGGTCACCGACGAGATTCTGGAGCAGATTTACCAGGCCAGCCGGGGGGCAAAGGTGGTGCTCATGTGCCCCAAGGGCTTTGCGCCTGTGTACAAAAAACTGAAGGAGGAGGGCACCATCCTGGTCTTTGACATGGGCTGGGATGACGAGCTCTCCATGGAGAAGTACGGCGAGTACATCCAAATGGCGGACTACTACACGCCCAACCGGAAGGAGGCCCTCAAGGTGACGGGGGCGGACACGCCGGAGGAGGCGGCGGAGTTTCTGGAGCGGTATTTTGAGCACGTGATTGTCAAACTGGACGCCGAGGGATGCCTGATTCGTGAGCAGGGGAGGAGCAGAGTCATTCCCACCATCCCGGAGTTTGTCCACCGGGACTCCACCGGCGCAGGCGACGCCTTCCTGGCGGGCCTGATTTACGGCCTGTACCACGACCGACCCTTTGACGAGTGCGTGCTGCTGGGCAATCTGACCGGCGGAAAATGCGTCACCGGCGTGGGCTGTCTGGCGGCCTGGTTCAATGAACAGGAGCTGCTGGACATGGAGAAGCGCTACCACTATCTTCTGGACGGCCGCGGCCAATGACCAGACATCTGGAACGCAGAATTCTCCTCCTCCAGATTCTCCTGGGCATGGTCTGCTGCACCTCCCTGTCCTTTCTCTCCCTTCTCCTGAGCCGCTTCGGCTTTAACAACCTTCAAATCGGACTGGTGATGATGGCGGCGGCCTGTTCCACCTCCATCGCCAAGCCCTGCTGGGGCGTGTTCACCGACCGGGTGCCCTGTACCAGGCGCATCCTGGTGATCACCCTGGCCCTGGGCATCGCCTCCTTCACCCTGCTGGGCACGCTGGGCGGCGCCTCCAAGGGCGCGGCGGTGGTGTTCGTCCTGCTGGTGGAGGTCACCACCGGCTGCATGATGGGCGTGGTGGACAGCTGGATTGCAAAGCTCATCGGCACCGGATGCAAAATCAATTACGGCCTGACCCGGGCGGGTATTTCGGGGGCCTACGCCGTCTCCGCCGCCTGCTTCGGCACCGTGCTGGACCAGTACGGCGTCCTGCCCGGCGCAGTGGCCCTCTTCGTTCTGCTGGGACTGATTGCCCTGACCGTTCAGGGCATCCCCTACCCGGAGGAGCGGCAGGAAAAAAAGACCTACTCCCTCCGTCTGGGCGCACAGCAGCTGCTCCGCAGCAGGCCCTATCTGGTGCTGCTGGCGGTCTACTTCCTGTCCACCCTCACCGCCTGCGCCATCGACAGCTTTCTCTCCCTGCGGATTCTGGAGCTGGGCGGCAGCGAGCGGCATGTGGGCTATGCCCTGTTCATGACCACGGTGTTTGAAATCCCCGCCATGGTCTGTTACAGCCGCCTGCGCCGCATCACCGGAAAAAGCCCCGCCTTCTTCATCGCCGCGTCGGTATTCTTCTACGGCGTCAAGTGCCTGGCCACCGGGCTGGCACCCAACTATCAGTCTGTAATCGGCCTGTGCGCCCTTCAGATGCTGGCCTTCGGCATCTTCAAGCCCGCAATTCTGGACTATCTCATCCAGATTGTGGACGTGGAGTACATCGGCGCCACCCAGATGCTGACCTGCGCCCTGGGCGAGAGCCTCAGCGCCATTCTGGGCAACGCCCTCAACGGCGCGCTGGCCGACCGCTTCTCCGTGGGCGGCATGATGACCATGGTCAGCGGCTTCGCCTTCCTGGGGGCGCTGGCCATGGCGGTATCCATGAAAACACAAGCAAACAAAATCGTAAAAACATGAATGGAGGAAATCTGTATGTTAATCGTAAGTGCTCCTTTGAAGACCGATATGGTATGCGCCGCGCTGGACGGCTACGACAAGGACGGCGTCACCATGAAGCTCCTCTCCCGCAAGGGCATGGAGATGCGCTTTGAAGTGACCGGCTCCTCCGGCTTTGACGCCGTGGGTCTGGCCAAGTCCATCATCCGGGCCACCGAGTTCGGCGAGGCGCTCTACTTCGGCGTCCGCTGGCAGGATTGAGCGGTTCAGCCCCCAGACAGAGGAAAAAGTCCCCCGGCACAGCCGGGGGACTTTTTTTGCCTTTTTCCCGTATTTTCTCCCCCTGTTCATCCGGATACTTGTGGCTGTTTTTTTACAGTGCTAGAATATAGTCAGGTACTTTATACTTGCGTAGGGAATGTATCGGAAAGGAGCTGGTTTTATGGCAAACTTTTGCGCGAATTGCGGCCACCCCCTGGAAAACGGCCGCTGCCCTGTCTGCGGCAGCCCGGCTGCGTCTCCGTCCGCATCTTCCGGCGAAACGTCCTCCGGCACCCCCTTTTTCTCCGCCCTGTGCAGCAACCTGAAGTCCCTGCTCTCCTCCAGAGACCCCTTCCGTATCGCTCCGGCGGCCGGCTTTGTGGCGCTGGCGCTCATCTGCCTGCTGGTGGCGCTCTTTTCTGTGTCCGGCAGCATCCCCTTCGAGCTGTATTCGCTCTCCTTTTGGCCGGAACTGACGGCCTGCATTGCCGTTGGCCTGGGCTCCAAGGCGCTGTTTGTCCGTCCTCTGGAGGGTTCCAGGCTCCTGACCGGCTGCATATGCGCCCTGATTGGGCTTATGGGGGTGCTCCATCTGCTGTGCATGCTGACGCAGCGCTACTTTCCCTTTGACTATCTGCTGCCCTGCCTGCTGCTCCTGATGCTGGGCCTGGGGCTGACCGAACAGGATCGGCTGCTCCGTCTGTTCTGCCTGGGCGGCGCCGGGGCGCTGGTCCTGGTCCTGCTTGTGCTATTATTCTCTGTCATACTGCCGGTTCTGCCCCAGCTGGCCCTGTGCTGGTGCTACCTGTGCGCTGCCATGGCCGTGGCAAAGGGGCGGTTCCCGGCGTGAGCCTGATTTGCCCGAACAGACAAAAAAGTCGCCGCGAACGAGATGCCGTTCGCGGCGACTTGGCGCGCCTGAGGGGATTCGAACCTCCGACCTACCGCTTAGGAGGCGGTCGCTCTATCCAGCTGAGCTACAGGCGCATGTATCGGTATGAAGTTGTGGAAAAATGCGTTCCAAACCCTTTTGCGGGTCTGAGCCGTCCGGCTGCGCTACGGAGTGTATTTTACCCTATCCCCGCTGCGCTGCCAACTTTGACGGAAAAATCGCCTGCGTTTTTGGGCAAAATATTTTGAAAACAAAAGGCTAAAAAAGTTGCCTTTTTCCCCTTTGTACGCTATAATAAGTGGTTGTCTCTGATACTGTATTTGTGAAAGAAAGATTTGAGGTGCATCCCTGTGCAGAACGAAAAATTGCGCAACGTAGCCATCATCGCCCACGTCGACCACGGTAAGACCACCCTGGTGGACGAAATGCTCAAGCAGGGCGGCATTTTCCGTGAGAATCAGGCCCCGGTGGAGCGCGTGATGGACTCCAACGACCTGGAGCGTGAGCGGGGCATCACCATTCTGGCCAAGAATACCGCCGTCCACTACAAGGACGTGAAAATCAACATCGTGGACACGCCGGGCCACGCCGACTTCGGCGGCGAGGTGGAGCGTATCCTGAAGATGGTCAACGGCGTCATCCTGCTGGTGGACGCCGCCGAGGGCCCCATGCCCCAGACCCGCTTCGTGCTGTCCAAGGCCCTGGAGCTGGGCCACCGGGTCATCGTGGTGGTCAACAAGATCGACCGCCCCGACCAGCGCATCCATGAGGTCATGGACGAGGTGCTGGAGCTGCTGCTGGACCTGAACGCCACCGACGAGCAGTTTGAGTCTCCCACCCTGTTCTGCTCCGGCCGTCAGGGCACCGCCTCCTACTCTCCCGACGTGCCCGGCACCGACCTGACCCCCCTCTTCGAGACCATTATCAACTATATCCCCGCCCCCGAGGCCGACACCACCGCCCCCTTCCAGATGCTGGTCAGCTCCATCGACTACAACGAGTTCGTGGGCCGTATCGCCATCGGCCGCATTGAGCGGGGCACCGTGAAGCAGAACCAGGAGATTGTGGTTTGCAACTACCACAACGCCGACCAGCCCCCCAAGAAGGCCAAGGCCACTGCCCTCTACCAGTTCGACGGTCTGGCCAAGGTGCCCGTCACCGAGGCGGATGCCGGCAACATCATCGCCATGAGCGGCATCGGCGACATCACCATCGGCGATACCATCTGCGCCCCCGACTGCGTGGAGCCCATGGAGTTCGTCAAAATCTCCGCCCCCACCATCGAGATGACCTTCTCCGTCAACGACTCCCCCTTCGCCGGCAAGGAGGGCAAGTTCGTCACCTCCCGCCAGCTGCGTGAGCGTCTGTTCCGCGAGACCTGAAGGACGTGTCCCTCCGGGTCACCGAGACCGACAACACCGACTCCTTCAACGTGGCCGGCCGCGGTGAGATGAGCCTGTCCATCCTCATCGAGACCATGCGCCGTGAAGGCTATGAGTTCCAGGTCTCCCCGCCCCGTGTGCTCTTCCAGGAGATTGACGGCGTCAAGTGCGAGCCTGTGGAGCGTCTGGTGGTGGACGTGCCCGCCGACAACGTGGGCGCGGTCATCGAGAAAATCGGCGCCCGCAAGGGCGACCTGCTGGAGATGACTCCCGTGGGCAGCCGCATGAAGCTGGAGTTCCTGGTGCCCGCCCGTGGCCTGTTCGGCTACCGGAACGAGTTCCTCACCGACACCAAGGGCGAGGGTATCATGGCCAGCGTGTTCGACTCCTACGCCCCCATGAAGGGCGAGATTGCCCGCCGGAACACCGGCTCCCTGGTGTCCTTCGAGACCGGCGAGAGCGTGACCTACGGCCTGTACAACGCCCAGGAGCGCGGCGTGCTGTTCATCGGCGCGGGCGTGCCCGTTTACGCCGGCATGATCGTGGGCGAGACCCCCAAGCAGGAGGATATCTCCGTCAACGTCTGCAAGAAGAAGCAGCTGACCAACATGCGCGCTTCCGGCTCTGACGACGCCCTCCGCCTGACCCCGCCCCGCCAGCTGTCCCTGGAGCAGTGCCTGGAGTTCCTGGCCGACGACGAGCTGCTGGAGGTCACTCCCGAGAACCTCCGCCTGCGCAAGCGTCTGCTGGACCACGCCGCCCGTATGCGCGAGGCCTCCAAGAAAAAAGCGTAACTTCCAAAGGACGGACACAGCTCCTGTGTCCGTCCTTTTTTCCACCTCGCCGTTGTGAGGGGTGGAAAACCGTGCTATAATGCTCTCACACTGAATATCAAAGGAGATTCCGACTATGCCCTATGCCATTCTCGCCGCGGTGCTGGTCATCGCGGACCAGGTGGTCAAGTTCCTCATCCGGTCCAACCTGGAGCTGGGGGAGAGCGTACCCTTCATCCCCCACATCCTCAACCTGACCTACTACCAGAACACCGGCGCCGCCTTCTCCCTCTTCCGGGAGCACACCTGGATTCTGGCCCTCATCTCCGCCGTGGTGTCCGTGGCCCTGGTGGTGGTCATGGTCAAGCGGGTGTTCCGCCACCCGGCGGGACAGGTCATTCTGGCCGTCATCCTGGCAGGCACCGTGGGCAACCTCATCGACCGGGTGCTCTTCGGCTATGTGACCGATATGTTCCAGACCATTTTCATCAACTTCGCCGTGTTCAACGTGGCCGACTGCTGCCTGGTGTGCGGCGTCATCGCCATGATGGTGTACGTGCTCTTCTTCTACGACAAGCTGGAGAAGGCCACGGCGGGACAGGAGGCAGGCCATGACGCCGCTGACCCTGAGGGCTGACCGGGTAGGGGAGCGGGTGGACCAGTTCCTCTCCCGGCAGCTGCCCCAGCTGTCCCGCTCGGCGGCACAGAAGCTGCTGGAGGAGGGCGCCGTCACCCTCAAGGGCCTGCCGGTAAAGAAGAACTACAAGACCGCTGAGGGCGATGAGCTGGTGCTCTCCCTGCCCGACCCGGTGGAGGTGGACGTGGTCCCCCAGGACATCCCCCTGGACGTGGTGTACGAGGACGGCGACGTCATCGTCATCAACAAGCCGGTGGGCATGGTGGTCCACCCGGCAGCGGGCCATCCCGACGGCACTCTGGTCAACGCGCTGTTATATCACTGTGGAAAATCACTCTCCGGCATCAATGGAGAGCTGCGGCCCGGCATTGTCCACCGCATCGACCGGGACACCTCCGGCCTGATCATCGCCGCCAAGAGCGACTTTGCCCACCTGGCCCTGGCCGAGCAGCTCCAGGACCACTCCCTGTACCGGGAGTATGAGGCGGTGGCGGTGGGCGGCTTCAAGGAGGACGAGGGCACCGTCCGTGCCCCCATCGCCCGGCACCCCACCGACCGGAAAAAGATGGCGGTCAACTTCCTCCAGGGCCGGGAGGCCGTGACCCACTATACCGTGCTGGAGCGGTTTTCCGGCTGCACCCACCTCCAGTGCCGTCTGGAGACCGGCCGCACCCACCAGATTCGCGTGCACATGGCCCACATCGGCCACCCCCTGCTGGGTGACACGGTGTACGGCTCCAAGAAGCCCTATCCCGGTCTGGCCGGTCAGTGTCTCCATGCCCGTCGGCTCTCCTTTGTCCATCCCCGCACCGGGGAGCGCATGACCGTGGAATGTCCGCTGCCCGACTGGTTTGAGGCCGTGCTGGACAAGCTGCGGCGCATGAGCTGAACTTTTTCCACAAAAGAACAACATCCTGTGGATACCAAAAGCCCCCGTATGGGTCTCTCTGAAGAGAGACCCATACGGGGGCTTTGTCTTGCCTCGAGCAGAGACTAAAATACGGCGCATAGACTTTGTGCGGCATTGAGAAAGGTCATTGAATTGCAGGAGCTTACAAGTCCGGGCGGGTAACGCTGCTCGGGCGACGCAGAAACGAAACCGGGCAGCCGAACCGGCAAGCAACTGCTTTCAGGTACGGTGGCCGATGAATTGCACCGCCGCCGGACGTACTCCGAAAGGGGGTACCAGGGGGAAACGGGCGCATAAGGCTTGTAAAAGCCGATCTGCGCCTGTTGCCCCATGGCGAGCTTTGCCTACTTTCCCTCGCTGGAAAGTAGGCCGCCGGAGGCGTCGTCCTCGCAAGCTGGATGCATTCTGTCAGCTTTCCCCTCATCCGCCCCCTTCGGGGGCACCTTCCCCCACGGGGGAAGGCTCTTTCTCCATCACATAGTTGTTCAGGGTGACCCCCCGGCGCTCCACGGTCTGCTCCTTCACCACCCGCCAGCCCTGAGCCAGGAAAAAGGGAAGGGCGGTGCGGGAGGCGTGGGTGGTGTACCGCTGGGCTGGCACCGCCTGTTCCAGAGCGGCGCACAGGGCGGAGGCCACCCCACGTCTCAGATGGGTATGGGCCACATAGAGCCGGTCCAGGTACCCGTCCCGGGCCATGTCCCCAAAGCCCACAACGGCCCCGTCCTCCACCGCCACCAGGGTCAGGTGGGCGGAAAAGTTCTCATTCCAGGCCGCCAGGTCCACCCCCTCCGGCGGCGCCCAGGCGTCCAGCTGGCGGGGGTCGTATTCCCCGGTGCAGACCGTGTGCACCGTGTCGTAAAACAGCGCCCCCATGGCCGGACAGTCCTCCGGCCGGTATGCTCTCAGTTCCATGGCAAATCTGCTCCTTTTCCCGGCCCCAACAGGCCGCTATTTCGTCATCTGTCCCGTTTTTCCACCGCGCCTTGACAAGGGAACGGCGGGTAGTATAAAATAACTCCGACCGCAGACAATCGAACACAGGGGCGCTGGACGCAAGTCCGGCTGAGATGCGGAGAATAGTGCTTCTCCCTGTCCCTTGAACCTGATCCGGGTAATGCCGGCGTAGGAAGATGATTCGGCTATGATTGTCGTTTCTCTCGTACCGCATTGCGCCCGTTCGGCCTGCGGTACATATTTTTTCGGGAGGAACGAAATCATGCCTGTCGTCACATCAAGCAAAGGAAACAAGTCCACAAAAGCCCGTCTCTACACCAGAATGCTCTGCGAGGGCGCCATTATGGTGGCCCTGGCCCTGGTGCTCAACCAGCTGAAGATCTTCCGCCTGCCCAACGGCGGCTCCATCACCCTGGAGATGCTGCCCATCTTCTTCTACGCCGTCCGCTGGGGCGTGGGCCCCGGCCTGCTGGCCGGCTTCGCCTTCGGCCTGCTCCAAATGTTCATCGACGGCGCTGTGGCCTGGGGCTGGCAGTCCCTGCTGCTGGACTACCTGGTGGCCTTCACACCTCTGGGTCTGGCCGGTCTGTTCAAGGGTAAGGACTGGGGCATCTTCGCCGGCACCGTGCTGGGCTCTGTGGTCCGTTTCATCGTCCACTTCATCAGCGGCATCACCATCTACGCCATTGTGGCCCCCACGGAGCTGTTCAACATGACCTTCACCAGCCCCTGGATGTACTCCCTGGCCTACAACGGCAGCTATATGGCCATCGACATGGCCCTGTGCCTGGTGGTGTTCGGTCTGCTGTACAAGCCCCTGAAGAGATACTTCCTGGGCGCTGATATCCGGTAAATCACACCATGTAAGGGGGAAGGAAATTGGGTAAATTTGACCGCGTGCTGCTGGCCAGCGACTTCGACGACACGCTCTACAACTCCCGCCTTGAGGTGTCGGCCGAGAATGTGGCCGCCATCGAGTACTTTATCCGGGAGGGCGGCTACTTCACCGTGGCCACCGGCCGGGCCCACCGCACCTTCTCCCCCTACGTGCACCTCGCCCCCATCAACGCACCCGTCATCCTGTCCAACGGGGCACTGCTCTACGACTATTCTACGGATCAGGTGGTCTGCGAGCTGCCCCTTCCGCCCCAGGCGGCGGAGGATCTGGCGGTGCTGTCGGCGGAAATGCCGTCCATCGGCATGGAGACCTACCACGGGGACGACGTGTACATCCACCACCCCAACGCCTTTACCGACCGCCATGTGAAGCGGGTGGGCACCACCTGGACCCCCTGCGACCTGGCTGATATGCCCACGCCCTGGAGCAAGGCGGTCATTCAGGACGAGTATGTGACTCTGCTGGAGGCACAGAAATTCCTGCTGGACCGGTGGGGTGACCGGTACGAGGTCATCTTCTCCAGCAACGCCCTGCTGGAGATCACCGCCAGAGGTGCCACCAAGGGGGGCATGGTGCTCCGCCTGGCAGAGCACCTGGGCGTAAAGCGGAAGGACATCTACTGCGTGGGAGACAACCAGAACGACATCCCCATGCTGGCTGTGTCCGCCGTGCCCTTCGCCCCCGCCAACTGCGCCGACGCGGTGCGGTACTTCAGCCCCGTCATCGTCAAGTCCAGCGACGACCACTGCATCGCCGACATCATCCGCATCCTGGATGAGCGGTACAGCTGAATCAGAACCATCTTCCATGCCCGCCGGAGTTCCGGCGGGCATGGTTTTTTCCACATCGGCAGCCCTCTTTGTGGACAAGCTCAGGCCCTTATCCCCGCTGGCGGCCGATCTCCTCCAGGGTGCCCGCCAGCAGGGCGGCGTAGGCGGGCAGGGAGGAGAGAGGCGCCCGCTCGTCGGGGGAGTGGGCGTCCAGAATGTCCGGCCCGGTGACCGCCATCACCAGCCCGGGGGCCTTGACGTGGAACAGGGAGGGTTCCAGGCCCACGTGGACGGTGGAAATGTTCATCCCCCGGCCCGTCTCCCGGCGGAACACCTTGTCCAGCAGCAGGGCGAGGGGGTTGTCCGGCCTGCCCTGCCAGGCGGGGTAGCCGGTGGCGGCAACCCCAAAGCCGTTTTCCTCCGCCAGACGGCGGTGGGCATTGGCCAGCGTTTCCTCGTCCGCCGGGTCGGCGCAGCGGAGGAATTCCGCCACCTTTACCGTGCACTCCTCCGTCCACACCCGGCCCAGATTGGCCGACGCGGACACCACGCCGGGGAAGTCCGTATGCCAGCGCTGTACGCCGTGGGTCAGACCGCCGGTGAGGGCCAGCAAGGCCTCCCGGCAGAGGTCATCCCACACCAGCTTGGGCAGGGCAGTCTCCTCCAGCGCCGCCGTGAACTCCGGGTCGCTGGCCCGGTGGGCCCGCTCCAGCTCCGCCGCCCAGGCCTCAAAGGCCGCCTTCAGGTCGGGGACGTGGTCAGGGGAGAGGACCACCACCGCCGACGCACCGGTGGGGATGGCGTTGTGGGCCTGTCCGCCGGAGAAATCCGCCAGCGCCCAGGGGAAGGGCAGAGCGGACAGCAGGGCGGTGAGGGCCTTGATGGGGTTGCCCCGGCCCCGGTGGATGTCGTCCCCCGAGTGGCCGCCGGAAAAGCCGGACAGGGTGATTGTGAAGGCTGCGCCCTCTTCCGCCGGACAGCGGGTCAGGGGGCGGGAGAAGGTCTCCCGCCGCCCGCCTGCCGAGCCCACCACAGCGGTGCCCAGGTGGAAGCCGTCGGTGTTGAGCAGGTACTTGGCCCCCGCCAGCCAGGCCGGGTCCACCTCCCGTGCGCCAGCCAGGCCCACCTCCTCGGCCACCGTAAAGATGACCCGCACCGGCCCACGGGCCAGCTTCTGACCCAGCAGCCAGAGGACGGCGGCGTTGCCCAGACCGTTGTCCGCCCCCAGGGAGGACCGGCCGTCCGACCGGAGAAAGCCCTCCGCTGTTACCGTGCGGATGGGGTCCCGGTCGGGAACATAGCCGCTGCCCGGACGGACGGCGCACACCATGTCCATATGTCCCTGGAGGATGGTGAGGGGCGCACCCTCACACCCCGGAGCGGCAGGCAGGTCTGCGGTCAGGTTGCCGGCGGCGTCCATAACCGGCACGCCACCCAGCTCCTCCAGCCGCCGGGAGAGCAGCTCTCCCGCCGCCTTCTCCCCGTGGGAGGGGTGGGGGACGGTGCACATCCCCTGAAATTCCGCCACAATCCCCGCGGTGATGGCCTCCGGGCCACCCAGCCGTGCCGTCAGCTCTGTCATAACGCAAGCCCCCTGTGTCTATGTATTATCTGTATTGTACGGTTATTGTACCACAGTCCGCCCCTCAGAGAAAGGCCTCGGCGCACCCCAGCAGCACCAGCAGCAGACCGGACAGGGGCAGGGCGTATTTCCCCAGCAGGCGGCCCGCAGGACCGGCCCCCAGCCAGCCGCCCAGTGGGATAAAGAGCAGCGTCACGCAAAAATTGCACACCGCCGCCCCCAGGGGGGACAGCCCGCTGATGCCTGCCGCTACGCCGGCTCCCGCGTTGTTCACCGCCAGCGCCGCCGCCAGGGGCACCCAGGCCCGCACCGGCGGCAGAGGCTCCGTACCCTCCACGGGGGAGCGCAGCCAGTCCAGCAGGAACCACAGCCCGATGGCCAGCAGCACCAAGCCGCCCAGCATATCGGCCAGTCCGGCGGGCAGGAACCGCCCCGCCGACGCCCCCAGCGCCAGGGACAGCCAGGTCACCACGGTGGTCACGCCCCCCAGAATCAGGCACCCTCCCGGGGACACCGTCAGCCCACGGGCCGCGTACCCCATGGAGAGAAGAATGGTATCCAGATTACAGGCCATGGTAAAGACCAGTATGGCCCCGATGGAAGAGAGAATCTCCAACCTTCCACCTCCCTTCCGGCCATCCTATGCCGGAAGCAGGGAGGGGGTGAAAGCTGCCTTTCCCTCAAAAAAAGGCATAAAAAACGCAGGGCTGCCGCAAATGCGGCAGCCCTGCGGGCGTTTTTGTGGGGAATCTGGTCAGGCCATGCCCAGCTCCTTCTCCCGGCGGCGGAGAATCCGGGGGAACTTCCAGGCGAACATGAGGCCGGTGGTGGTGGCGGCCAGGGCGTCGGCCACAGGCTCGGCCACATACACCGCAAAGACCTGGTTTCCGGTGAGGATGTGGGGCAGGATATAGATGAGGGGGATGAGCAGGATAATCTTCCGCAGCAAAGCCAGGAACAGGGACACCTTGGCCTGTCCCAGGGCCACAAAGGTCTGCTGGCAGGAGAACTGCACCCCCAGCATGAAGAAGCAGGCCAGGTAAATCCGCAGGGCCCACACGGCGGCCTCCACCAGCTCGGGCTTGTCGTTGAAGAGGGCCACAAAGACGTGGGGGAAGAGCTGTACCAGCAGCCAGGCGGAGACGGCGTAGACAGCGCCGGCGGTGATGAGCAGGCGGAAGGCCTTGCGGACCCGGTCCAGCTTGCCTGCGCCGTAGTTATAGCCCACGATGGGCTGTGCGCCCTGGGCCAGGCCCTGGAAAATCATGGACAGCACCTGCATGATGGAGGAGCAGATGGTCATGGCGCCCACATATACGTTTCCTCCGTACTTCAGCAGGGAGGAGTTGAAGGAGATGTTCACCAGGCTCTCGGTGGACTGCATGATAAAGGGGGACACGCCGATGGCCACCACGGGCAGCAGCACCCTGGGCTTGAGCCGGAGGTACTTGAGGCGGATTTTCAGCTTGGTGCGCTTGCCGGTGAGGAAGGCCAGCACCCAGATGGCCGACACCGCCTGGGCGATGATGGTGGCCAGTGCCGCGCCCTGGACGCCCATGTCCATGCCAAAGATAAAGATGGGGTCCAGCACAATGTTGGTCACCGCGCCGATGATCACCGTGAACATGGAGATGGTGGAAAAGCCCTGGGTGGTGATAAAGTTGTTCAGGGCCAGGGAAATCTGGACGAACACGGTGCCGCAGAGGTAGATGGTCAGGTAGTTGACGGCGTAGTCGATGGTCTCGGGGCTGGCTCCCATCATCAGCAGCATGGGCCGCTGGAAGGGGAGGAACACCGCCATGACCGCCGCTGAGATGAGGAGAATCAGCAGCGTACAGTTGCCCAGAATCTCCTCGGCCAGGTCGGTGCGGCCCTCGCCGGTGCGGATGGCCGCACGGGAGCCGCCGCCCATGCCCACCAGGGCGGACAGGGCGGAGATGAACATGATGATGGCGAAGGCCACGCCCACGCCGGTGATGGCCAGGTCGCCGTCCGGCTTCATGTGGCCCAGGTACATCCGGTCCACAATGTTGTACAGGGCGTTGACCACCTGGGCGGTGACA
The DNA here is from genome assembly GCF_000169255.2 of Pseudoflavonifractor capillosus ATCC 29799. Classification (GTDB taxonomy): domain Bacteria; phylum Bacillota; class Clostridia; order Oscillospirales; family Oscillospiraceae; genus Pseudoflavonifractor; species Pseudoflavonifractor capillosus. The sequence continues at coordinate 127,647 of NZ_AAXG02000004.1, read as the reverse complement.
GCGGGCAGCGCCAGCCGCAGCAGCAGCTGGGGTACCGGGTCATTGCCCAGGTCGTTGGTGCGCTTTGCCACGGTGATTACGCCTCCTCATTTTCCAGGAAATAAGTTGCTTCCATGTCGGCGGTGGCCAGGGCGAAGGCCAGGGGGTACTGCTGGAGGGCCTGGCCCACGGTGCGGGGGTCCTCGGTGCCCGAGAAGCCCATGTGCCAGCGGATGGCCATGGCCTCCTCACGGGTCAGGCGGAGGTAGCCGTTGACGATGTAGACGCTCTTCTCCCCGTGGCCGTAGGGCAGGGGGTCCTCAAAGGAGTAGGTGGGCACGCTCTGCCACTTGCCGTCGGGGCCCTTCACGTTGCGGGTGCCCTGCTTGTAGCAGCCCACCTTGCACACGTCGTGGAGCAGTGCCACCAGGGCCACCGTCTCCTCGCTGTACTCCAGGCCGTAGAGCTCCTGGACACGGGGCCGGGACAGATAGTCCACCAGGCAGTGGTACACGTTCAGGCTGTGGTCGCACAGGCCGCCGGCGTAGGCTCCGTGGAACCGGGCGGAGGCGGGTGCAGTGAAGAAATCGCTCTTGTTCTCCAGGTAATCCAGCAGGGCGGCAGCGCCGTCCCGGTGGACTTTCCCGGTAAAAATCTCAATAAATTCCTCTCGGGCGCTCATAACAATCCTCTTTTCCTGTTCATATTCTCCCATACAGTAAAATATAATTTTAGCATATGTACAGGGAAAAATCCAGCCGCTTTCCTCCCCGGCGGCACCGCTAAACCCCCTCTATTTGGACAGTTTCGCGGTTTTGTCCCCAAATTTGACACTTTTCCCACTCTGTCCGTTGAGAAACAGCGGCGAGCGGAATAATTTAGTATCAAAGTTTGTGACATCGTCGGACAAGGAGTGATTTTGATGCATATCCCCAACAGTTTGAAGCAGTTCGGCATCGAGCAGGCCGTGGATTACATCACCAAGGACCCGGAGAAAAACCTGCCTACCCTGATGACCTGGGTGGACAAGTTCTCCCGGGGCGGTTTTCCCGCCCAGCGGGCCGCTGTGCGTGACGCGGTCACCAACCCGGACAACCCCTACCACCAGCTCATCCTCCACATTGTGAAGGACATCGACCCCGAGGTGCTCAAGACCACCTTCGTCAACTTCTTCCTCAACGCCAACCTCATCGGCTGGGACAAGCAGGAGGCCGCCCGTGCCAAGTACCACTGCAACATCCCCTGGGCCATCCTGCTGGACCCCACCAGCGCCTGCAACCTGCACTGCACCGGCTGCTGGGCCGCCGAGTACGGCAACAAGCTCAACCTGTCCTTTGACGAGATTGACGACATCATCCGCCAGGGCAAGGAGCTGGGCGTGTACATGTACATCTACACCGGCGGCGAGCCGCTGGTCCGCAAGGCCGACCTCATCCGCCTGTGCGAGAAGCACAGCGACTGCCAGTTCCTGTGCTTCACCAACGCCACCCTCATCGACGAGGCCTTTGCCGACGAGATGCTGCGGGTGAAGAACTTCATCCCCGCCATCAGCCTGGAGGGCTTCGAGGAGGCCACCGACGGCCGCCGTGGCGACGGCGTGTACCAGAAGGTCATCGCCGCCATGGAGCTGCTCAAGCGCAAGCGCCTGCCCTACGGCATCTCCTGCTGCTACACCAGCGCCAACTTTGAGTCCATCACCAGCGAGGCCTACTACGACAAGATGATCGACCTGGGCGCCCTGTTCGTCTGGTACTTCCACTACATGCCCGTTGGCAACGACGCCGTGCCCGAGCTGCTGCCCACCCCTGAGCAGCGCACCGAGATGTACCGCCGTGTCCGCGACTACCGCAGCCGCAAGCCCCTGTTCGCCATGGACTTCCAGAACGACGCCGAGTTCGTGGGCGGCTGCATTGCCGGCGGCCGCCGCTATCTCCACATCAACGCCAACGGCGACGTGGACCCCTGCGTGTTCATCCACTACTCGGACACCAACATCCGGGAAAAGTCCCTGCTGGACGCCCTGCGGGGTCCTCTGTTCATGGCCTACCACGACGGCCAGCCCTTCAACGAGAACATGCTCCAGCCCTGCCCCATGCTGGAGAATCCCGACAAGCTGCGTGAGATGGTGGCCCGTACCGGCGCCCACTCCACCGACCCCCAGTCCCCCGAGTCCGCCGAGCACCTGTGCGCCAAGTGCGACAGCTATGCCGCCTGCTGGGCCCCTGCCGCCAAGGAGATCTGGGAATCCAGCCAGGCCAGCAAGCACCCCGACCGCTACCTGTCCGAAGAGGAGCGGGTGGCCCGTGAGAACCTCCGGGACCCCCTGGACACCATCGGCCAATAAAACACAAAATTCCCGCCGCGTACGCGGCGGGAATTTTTTTGTCTCTGAGGTTATCCGGCGTAGCCGTACCGCTTTCCGCCCCAGCGGAAAAACCACAGGCTCACGCCAAAGGACAGCAGCTCGGCCACCGGTACGGCCAGCCACACGCCGTCCACCCCCAGCACCCTGGGGAGCAGCAGCAGCCCGGCGGTGAGGAAGCCGAAGGTACGCAGGAAGGACAGCAGGGCGGACACCGGGCCGTTGGACAGGGCGGTGAACAGGGCGGAGGCGAAGATATTCACCCCGGAGAAGAGAATCATGGGGGCGAAGAGCCGGAAGCCGTGGACGGCCAGGCCGTACACCTCCGAGCCTCTGGGGGAGAAGACGGTGACCACCGCGTCGGCGATGAACAGGGACACCACCAGCAGCACCACGGCGGACACCCCCACAAAGAGCATGCAGGACCGGAACAGGGAGCGGAGCCTGGGCCGGTTGTCAGCGCCGTAGTTAAAGCTGAACACCGGCGCCACGCCGATGGAAAAGCCGATGTACAGGGCGGTGAGGAGGAACTGGGCGTAGAGCACGATGGTGATGGCGGACACGCCGGGAGGACCCAGCAGCTCCAGCATGGTCAGGTTGAACAGCAGGGTGACCACCGCGCTGGACAGGTTGGACACCATCTCGGAGGAGCCGTTGAAGCAGGCGTTGCCCAGCATGCGGCCGTCCCACCTGGGCTTTGCGAACCGAAGCCCCTGCCGCCGCAAGGCGAAGAACACCAGTCCCGCCACCGCCGGGATGCAGTAGCCGGTGACCGTGGCCAGGGCGGCGCCCGCCACCCCCAGATCCAGCGGCACGATGAACACATAGTCCAGCACCATATTGGCCACACCGGCGGCCACCGTCAGGCCCAGACCCAGACCGGGCCGTCCGGCGGTGACGAAAAAGCTCTGGAACATGAACTGGAGCATGTACATAGGCCCGAAGAGCATGATAATCCGCAGATAGGGCACGCAGTAGGCCAGAAGCGCACCCTCGCCGCCCAGCAGGCGGCAGATGGGCTCCGCCGCCGTCACACCCAGCAGAGCGAACACCACGCCCGCCGCCACGCTCACCGCAATCAGCAGGGAGAAGCCCTCCAGGGCGGACTGCTCCTCTCCGGCGCCCATCCGCCGGGCCACAATGGCGCTGCCGCCGGTGGCCAGCATGATGCCCACCGCCATGGTCAGGCACATGGCGGGGAAGACGATATTCAGTGCCGCCAGCGCGTCCTCTCCCACAAAGCGGGAGACAAACATGCCGTCTACAATGGAGTAGAGGGAGGTGAAGATCATCATCACCACGCTGGGCAGCGCAAAGCGGAGCAGGGAGAAAAAGCCAAAATCCCTGTCCAGACGGTTTTCCATGGGAGGCACCGGCCTTTCTTGACAGAATCTTGATGCGTCAGATATTATAGAGTATCGGGTAACCCGACAGTCAAGGAGAAAATTTCCGCCCGTTTCGGGCGGCTTTTTTGGTCGGAAAGGAGGCGGGGGCCATGGCCGCGGTACCCCGGGGATATCTCACCACAGGCGACTTTGCCCGCCTGTGCGGCACCACCAAGCACACCCTGTTTCACTACGACCAGCTGGGCATCTTCTCCCCGGCGGTCAAGGGGGAAAACGGCTACCGGTACTACACCTTCCCCCAGATGGAGGTGTTTTACGTCATCTCCACCCTCAAGGAACTGGACATGCCCCTGGCGGACATCAAGGCCTATCTGGACCGGCGCAGCCCGGAGGAGCTGGTGGCCCTGCTGGAGGGGGAGTCCGCCCAGCTGGAGGAGAAAATCCGCCGTCTGCGGCAGATGCGCGCCCTGATTGTCCGCAAGACGGAGCTGACCCGTGCGGCCATGGCGGAGCGCCGGGAGAACATCCGGGTGGTGGAGCAGCCCGAGATGCTGTTCATCACCACGCCCCGCCAGCCGGGTGAGAGCCTGAACCTGGCCTTTGTGGCCCACATGCAGTACCGGGAGGCCCGGAATATTGTCAGCCCCTACCCGGTGGGAGCCACCATGCGCCTGGAACAGGCCGGACAGGACAGCACCGAGGGGTATAACGCCTTCTACACCCAGGTGGACCGCCGTCCCAGAGGGGTGCCGGTCACCGTCCGGCCCGCTGGGCGCTACCTCACCGCCTGCCACTCCGGCGGGTACGGCACCGCCTGGCGCACCTACCGCCGGATGCTCTCCTGGGCACAGGACCGGGGTCTGACCCTCACCGGCCCCTTCTATGAGGACGCCCTGCTGGATGAGCTGTCGGTGGACGGATACGACAACTATGTGCTCCGGATGTCCATCCTCATCGCTCCGCCGGATACGGAGCCGTAACGCAACAAACGCCCCGCCTCTGAAGAGAGGCGGGGCGTTTGCTATGCTCTGGTATGACCGGTGTCAGGTCCCGGGGTCAGGCGGAAGCCTCAGCCCTGGTTCCGCTCCTTGCGGAACAGGACCACGGTCACGCCGCCGAACACAACCGCCAGGCACAGGAACACGCCGCTGATGGCCTGGAACAGGCCGGCGTTGCTGGCGGTACCGGTCTGGGGCAGGTTGCCCGCAGGGGTCTCGCCGTCGGGGATTTCGGTCTCGGTGCCGGGCTCATCGGGCAGGTCGGTGGTGGGAGTGCCCTCGTCGGGGATTTCCGTCTCGCCGCCCTCGCCGGGGTCAGTGGGGTCGGGCTCGTCGGGCAGGTCAGTGGTGGGGGTCTCGCCGTCGTCAATGTCGGTCTCCTCGTCGGCCACATAGTACACGTTGACCACCTTGTTGCCGTTGAGGACGCCGGTCAGGGCGTCGCCGCTGGTGCTGTCGTAGGTGTAGCCGTCGATGGCGATGGCGTCATAGGCGCTCACGTCGTAGGAGCTGCCCTCAATGTGGCTGGGAGAGGTGTAGCTGGAGGCGATGCTCCGGCCGTTGTCCTTGTCCAGGTAGTTGACGGTGACGTGGTAGTACATATAAGAGGGGGAGTAGGGCTCACCGTGGGCGGCCTTCAGGGCCAGATAGGTGGTCTCCTTCTCCACGGGGGTGTACTCGTCATAGTAATCATCCACGCTCCAGCGGGCGGTGGTATCAGCGCCCTTCAGGCCGTCCACATACCAGCCGGTGATCTTCTCGCCGCCGGTCAGGGTCAGGTCGCCGGACATCTTGCCGGCAGCGGGCAGGGTGAGCACGTTGGGATAGCCCTCCATGCCCATGCTGTAGATATCGTCGCCGGCGCCAGCGGCGGTGTTGTTGTACACAGCCGCGCCCTCGGCGATGGTCAGGGTGCCGTACAGGCTGGCGATGCCGCCGCCGAAGCCGTTCTTACCCTCGCTGGTGAGGGCCACGGCGTTGCCGGTGATGGTGCCGGTGACGGTCAGGGTGGACTGGTTGGCATAGACAGCGCCGCCGTAGTTGACGCCGGTGCTGCCGGTGATGGTGGCGCCCAGGTTCAGGTCCACATAGGCGGCGTACACGGCGCCGCCGTACACCGTGCCGGTGCTGTTGGTGATGGTGGTCTGGCTGTCCACAGTGGCGGGCAGGATATAGGAGTTCTTGATGCCCTGGATGGCCAGCGCGCCGCCGTAGCCGCCGGTGCTGTCCTCGATGGCGCAGTTCTTCAGCTCCAGGGTGGTGTCCATGGTGAAGGTGTCGGCCACCAGGATGGCGCCGCCCATGACCGTGGCGCTGTTGCCGGTGAAGGTGCTGTCGGCGATGACAGCGGGGCCGCTCTGGTGGGAGATGGCGCCGCCGTTGCCGGCAGTAGCGCTGTTGCCGGTAAAGGTGCAGTTGGTGACGGTCAGGCTGTTCTGAGCGCCGGAGCAGATGGCGCCGCCCATACCGCCGGCGGTGTTGTTGGTAAAGGTGCAGCCGTCAAAGCTCAGGTTCTTGGTGTTGTCCGTGTACACGCCGCCGCCGCCGGAGCCGCTGACGCCGCTGTTGCCGGTGAACTCCACGTTGGTATAGGTGACGGAATTGCTGTTGCTGCAGTACACGGCGCCGCCGGTACCGCCCTGGTTGTTGGTGAAGGAGCTGTCGCTCACCTGGACTTTATCCACGCCCAGCATGTACAGCGCGCCGCCCAGGGCGCTGGGGTCGTCCCGGCCGTTGTCCTCAAAGGTGCAGCCGGTGATGGTGACGGAGGGGACCTTGGGCGCGTCGGCGCCCTCACTGGTGGTGGGACCCACCACCGCCACAGCGGAGCTGTAGTTGGTGCCGGGGGCGCCCACGTTGCTGTCCACGGTGCAGTTCTCCATGTACAGGGAGCTGTCGGTCCACAGGGCGCTGCCGATGCCGGCGGCGTTGTTCGTAAAGGTACAATTCTTCACGGTCAGGGTGCTGCTCAGGCCGGCGGTGGAGTAGATGGCGCCGCCACGGACGTACTCATCGCCCCGGCCCTCGCTCTTGCCGCCGTCCAGGGTGCCGTTCTGGATGGTCACGTCCACGGCCTCGCCGCTGGTGCTCTTGATGAGAATCAGCTGGTCCACGCTGCTGCCGTTCAGGCTAAAGCCGCCCAGGTCCAGCACCAGGCTCTTGGTGATGGTGATGGTGCCGGTGAGGGCCACATTGCCGGTCAGGGTGACGGTGCTGCCCGCCTCGGCCGCGTCAATGGCGGCCTGGAGGCTCTCCTGCGTCATGTCCTCCGGCTCCTTGGGCTCCTCTGCGCCGCATACGGTGCAGACGCCGTTCTCGTAGCTGTGGCCCAGGGCCTCAACCACGCGCACGTCCTTCTCCTCACACAGGGTGCAGGTGAAGGTCATCTCGCCCGCTTCGGTACAGGTGGGCTCCTTGGTGACGGTGCCCTCGTCCCACACGTGCTCGCACGCAGCGGGCTCGGTGCCGTCCGTGTCGCCCTCTTCCACCGCGATGGCAGCGGTGCTCATCGTCCCCACTACCATACAAAGGGTGAGGAACAGGGCCAAAAATTTCTTGCTCTTTGCCAGCATCTTTCATTCTCCTTTCTTTCTCCGCTCCGGGAGAAAGGTCTATGAAATCTGCGGCGGCCGGACCGGCATGGCGGACACTGTGTCCGCTTTAGCCTCCTGGCTTTGCGTCCCGGTCTTTCGGCCGGTTTGCCTTTGTCGCGCTCCAGGGAATGTCCGCCCGAGCCGGGTCACGCCCTGTCTGTGTCAATACTGTATCATGCAATGGTTACATTTCGGTCACATTTCAAAAAATGTTTTTTATATTTATTTCTTTTTGTATTTTGGCTTTTCAAAATTCCGTACCTATGCTCTCTGCATACCCATTTTATCGACAATATTTTTTAGTAAATAAACAAAATACACTCTTTTTGTTCAATAGCTCCTCTTAAAAATACTTCACCTGAGCTTCACATTTTTATCGTGAAATAAAACAGAGCTTCCCACCGCAGAAGATGGGAAGCTCTGTTGATACATTATATATGATTCTGTGTCTTTTTAGCACGCAGCGGTCCGCTCCGCGCCGGTAATCCAGCCGCTGGCCGCCACGATGTCCCCCTGATAGAGCACCGCCAGCTGTCCTGGCGTGGGCGCACGGGCCGGGTCAAGCATCTCCAGCACCACGTTTTCGCCATCAGCACGGGCCACAGCCGCCAGCTCAGTCTTGGAGTGGCGCAGCCGCACCGTCACCTCCAGAGGCTCCGGCAGGCCGTCCACGGACAGCCAGTTCATGTCGGCGCAGTACACCCGCCGGGCCATCAGGTCGCTGCCGTCGGACAGCACCACCCGGTCGTGGGCCGGGTCAATCTCCGTCACATAGTACTTGTGGGGGCCGGACACCCCCAGCCCACGGCCCTGACCCAGGGTGTACCGGTGGATGCCCCCGTGGCGGCCCAGCACCCTGCCGTCCCTGTCCACAAAGTCTCCGGCAGGGGGCACTGTGCCCCGGTGCTCCAGCCAGGCGGCGTAGTCCCCGTCGGGGATGAAGCAGATCTCCATGGAGTCCGGCTTGTCCGCCACCGGCAGCTCTGCCTGGCCTGCCATGGCCCGGACGGCTGTCTTTTCGTAATCGCCAAGGGGGAAAATTACCTTTTGTAATATGTTTTGGGGCAGACGTGAGAGCATATAGGACTGGTCGTTGGCGGGCAAGCCCTTGCGCAGCAGCACTCTGCCGTCAGGGGCAAGGGCGGTGCGGGCATAGTGGCCGGTGGCCACCTTCTCCGCGCCAATCTCCTCCGCCAGAGCCAGCAGGGCGGGGAATTTCACCGTGGGATTGCACCGGGCGCAGGGCAGAGGGGTGCGTCCCGCCAGATAGTCGGCGGCAAAGGGTCCGCACACCTGATTTTCCAGCTCCTGCCGGATGTCCGCGGTGTGGAAGGGGATGTCCAGCCGGTGGGCCACAGCGGCGGCGTCCGCCTGCCCGGTGCCCCCCAGGCCGATGTCCAGATACAGGCCGTGGACCTCATAGTCCCGGCTCAGCAGCTGGGCCGCCACGGCGGAATCCACACCGCCCGACAGACCCAGCACTACCTTTGGCTTTGTTGTCACGTGCTTGCTCCTTTATTTTAAAAGTAACGTAAATCAGAACCGGACGCCGGGACTTGTCTCAATCTGTCCGTCGGTCTCCAGCAGGGAGGCCACCGTCTGGGCGGTGTCCTCGGGGATGGTGTACCACACGGCTCCCGTGGTGTCCGACGAGGCGTAGCCGTTCCAGGCGTAGGCCAGGCCGCCCTCGTACAGGGCCAGCTCACAGTCCTCCCACAGGCGGAACACCACCAGAGGCTCACCTTCCGCCTCCTCCTGGGTGATGGTCCACGCCTGCAGGTCCAGGGCGTCCACCAGGCCGCTCCCGCTGTCCAGCACATAGTACACGCCGCCGGTCTTGCCCAGGGCGCCGTCGGTCAGGTTTTCCGCCAGGCCGTCGGGGGTGATACTGTTGTCCAGGGGACGGCTGAACCAGCTCAGCAGGCCCCATACGCCCACGACTGCCAGCACAGCCAGCACCGCCAGGGCAACTTTGTTGAACCGCACACCCCGGCGTACTTCCTTTTCCATGCTATCCTCTTTCATCACGGCTTTTCGCCTCCTTCTCCCCGATTTTACCGGAGAAATGTGGACAGACCGTGAAGAAATCCTTATATTTTTTTGTACTTAGGCGAAATTTCCCGCCTGATACGCCGTATTTTTCCACATTTGTCTGAGAATCTGTGGATTCGTTTCGGCGTCAGCCCCGTTCCAGCGCTATCATCAGTGCGGCGATGTCAGCCCCGTTCCAGGGCAATCATCAGAGCGGCAATGTCAGCGGGGCTGACGCCGGAGATTCGGCTGGCCTGGCCCAGGTTCAGGGGCCGGATTTCCGACAGCTTCTGCCTTGCCTCCAGCCGCAGCCCCTGGAGGGACTGGTAGTCCAAATCCGGGGGCAGGGGACGGCTCTCCAGCCGGCGCATCTCCTCCACCTGCCGCTGCTGCCGCTCGATGTAGCCCCGGTATTTCAGGTCAATCTCCACCGCCTCGGTGACGGCGGCAGGCAGGTCGGGTCGGGCAGGGTCCAGGGGAGTGAGGTCGCCGTAGGTCATCCGGGGACGGCGGAGCAGGTCGGCCAGCCTGGCCCCGTTGGGGGCGGGCGGCTCCCCCTTGTCCGAGAGCAGGGCGTCCAGCACAGGGGAGGGGGACACGCCGGTGCGCTCCAGCCGGGCACACTCCCGGTCCACAGCGGCGTACTTGTCCAGCATAGCCCGGTACCGCTCCTCGCTCACCAGCCCCACCTCGTGGCCCACGCCGGTGAGACGGCGGTCGGCGTTGTCCTGGCGGCAGAGCAGCCGGTATTCGGTGCGGGAGGTCATCATCCGGTAGGGCTCGTTGGTGCCCTTGGTCACCAGGTCGTCGATGAGCACGCCGATGTACCCCTGGTCCCGGCTGAGCACCATGGGCGGACGGCCCAGCAGCTTCAAGGCGGCGTTGATGCCCGCCACCAGACCCTGGGCGGCGGCCTCCTCATAGCCGGAGGAGCCGTTGAACTGGCCTGCGCCGTACAGACCGGGCACTTTTTTGCACTCCAGGGTGGGCAGCAGCTCGGTGGGGTCCACGCAGTCGTACTCGATGGCGTAGGCCGCACGGGTCATCTCGGCCCGCTCCAGGCCGGGGATGGTGTGGAGCATCTCCACCTGGACCTCCTCGGGCAGGGAAGAGGACAAACCCTGGATGTACAGCTCTTCGGTGTCAAGGCCCATGGGCTCGATGAAGAGCTGGTGCCGCTCCTTCTCGGGGAAGCGGACAATTTTGGTCTCAATGGAGGGGCAATAACGGGGTCCCACGCCCTCAATGGTGCCGTCGTAGAGGGGAGAGCGGTCCAGATTGGCCCGGATGACCGCATGGGTGGCGGCGTTGGTGTAGGTCAGGTGGCACACGGCCTTGTTTTCCGGGGCCGTGGCCGTCTCAAAGGAGAAGGGCTGGGCGTCCGGGTCACCGGGCTGGAGCTCCATTTTGGAGAAGTCCACGCTCCGCCGGTGGACACGGGGGGGCGTTCCCGTCTTGAAGCGGCGGATGGACAGGCCCAGGGACTTGAGGCAGTCGGTGAGGGGCAGGGCGGCGGAGAGGCCGTCAGGCCCCGAATCCCGCACCACATCGCCCACGATGGTGCGTCCGCCCAGGAAGGTGCCGGTACACACCACCGCCGCTTTCACGGCGTACACCGCACCGGTGGCGGTGACCACAGCGGACACGGCGCCCTGCTCCGTGCGGATTTCCACCACCTCGGCCTGCTTGACCCACAGGTTTTCCTGCCGCTCCAGGGTGTGTTTCATCACCTTCTGGTATTCCCGCCGGTCGGCCTGGGCCCGCAGGGACCACACCGCAGGCCCCTTTCCCTTATTAAGGATGCGGTACTGGATGCAGGCGGCGTCGGCGGCACGGCCCATCTCGCCCCCCAGGGCGTCAATTTCCCGCACCAGGTGGCCCTTGCCCGTGCCGCCGATGGCCGGGTTGCAGGGCATATTGCCCACCGCGTCCAGGTTTACGGTGAAGCACACCGTCTGCAGGCCCAGCCGGGCGGCGGCCAGCGCCGCCTCGATGCCCGCATGGCCTGCGCCAATGACCGCAATATCAAAGGTTCCGCCGAAATATTCCATGGTTTTGCTCTCTTTTCTCTATTAATAGGTCTTTATGTCCCCGATTTCAGCACAATGACCGGAAGATGGGGCCGGTTGAACAGCCGGAAGGAGATGCCGCCGTTGCCCAGACCACGGGACACCATCAGGGTGCCGCCGCCGTCCAGGGGATAGAGCCCGGCGGTGTGGGTGGGGAAGAGGCGGCTGCGGGTGTTGTCGATGAGCCCGTCGGTAAAGGGCAGGCGGATGAGCCCGCCGTGGACATGGCCGCACAGAGTCAGGTCAAAGCCGCACTGGTCGTACACCTGATAGTACTCGTTCCGGTGGGCCAGCAGGACCACATAGGGGTCCCCCAGGGCTTCGTGAATCTCGTCGGACAGCTCCTGGGGCGTCTTCTGGTCATAGGGGCCGTTGGGGTCGTCGATGCCCGCCAGCACAATGGAGTCCCCGCCCCGCTCCAGGGTCAGGTACTCGTTGGACAGCACCGTCACGCCGTATTCCTCCAGCAGGTTTTTCACCGTGCCCGCCTCCCGGATGGCCCACTCGTGGTTGCCGGTGACATAGAAGGTGGGGGCGATGGCGGTCAGCCCCTTGGCCAGCGGCTCCAGAACCCCCATCTGGTCCGCGTCGTCAATCACGTCTCCGGTGATGGCGATGAGGTCGGGGTCCAGCTCCGCCGTCTTTTCCAGCAGGATTTCGTTGTCCTCCCCGAACTCCTTGCCGTGGAGGTCGGAAATCTGTACGATGCGGTAGCCGTCAAACCCGGCAGGCAGGCGGTCCGAGGTGACGGTGATGGTCTCGGTCTGAATCCGGTTCTGCTGGTCGTAAAAGAACAGTCCCCCCGCCAGGAACACCAGGACCAGCACCAGAAAAATCCGCAGTCCTCTGTGCCTGGGACGGGAATTCCGTTTTGCCATGGGATGCCTCCAGAGTGTAAGAATCGCGCTTTGCGCCGGGATGCTATATGGCCATGGGTTCCGGTTGCCCCGAAAGGGGGCGGGAAACCCGGCATAAATAAAAATAATAGCCGCGCAGCGGCTATTATATCACGCTCTGCCGCCCCCACGCAAGAAAAGCCGCCCGAACCCTGACGCCTGCCGGGACAGGGTGGGGTTTCCTTAAAGATTCTCCCGCTTTTTTAAGCTTTTGTCCCAATCCACGCCTCTTCCAGAGGAAAAATCTCCCCTTTCCACCCCCTTTGAAGGCAAAAAAGTATTGACGTGGAGGCAAAAAGCGTGTATGATACCGTTTGTAACCAGTTTGTAATCATTTCACTCCGTTCTGTAATTTCCAGCGCTCCCTGCTGTTTTACAGGCGGATTCTTATTTTGACTTTTTACTTTTCTCAAGGAGGTCCTCTCCGATGGACGAGATCTTACACTCCCAGGGCCGGCAGGCTCTGCCCGACGCCATCCCCGCCGAAGAGACGGCGGGCGGCGCCCGGGAGAGCGCCCGTGAACAGGGCCGGCGTCCTCTTCTGGACGCCCTGATCACCGCCGGCCGCAAGGTGGGCTCCGTGCTCCACCGGGCGGACGCCGCTGTGGCGGGTCACAAGGCGGTGGGCCCTCTGGCCTTCCTGCTGGCCGCCGGCGTCATCGGCACCGCTCTGGTGGTGGGCACCGTGTACACCCCCAGCTATGTGGTGAGCGTGGACGGCACCACCCTGGGCGTGGTCACCGAGCCTGAGGTCTTTGAGGCCGCCATGGACCGGGTGGAGGAGCGCGCCTCCGATATCCTGGGGTATGACTACACCCTGGACAACACCGTCACCTACGACTTCGCCCTCACCGAGAAGGACAAGCTGTCCAACGTGGGCGACTTCGAGACCTACCTCTTCGACCAGATCGGCGAGGTGATGAAGAGCTACGTGCTCAAGGTCAACGGCGAGTTCATCGGCGCCGCCGAGGACGAGGCCTCCCTCACCGCCATGCTGGACGCCATCAAGGCCCCCTATATCAATGAGAACACCACCTCCGCCGACTTTGTGGAGTCCGTGTCCATCAGCCGCCAGTACACCCCCTCCGACGTGGAGCAGGACCTGTCCGTCATGCAGGCCCGTCTGACCGAGAACACCAACGGCCAGACCACCTATGAGGTCCAGAGCGGCGACACCTTCATGCAGATCGCCTACGACAACGACATGTCCATGTCTGAGCTGGAGGCCCTCAACCCCGATGTGGACATCAACAAGATCTACATCGGCCAGATTCTCAACGTCCGTGAGGTCATCCCCTTCCTGTCCGTGGAGACCACCGAGACCGTCACCTACCAGGAGGCCATTGCCAGCCCGGTGGAGGAGGTCCAGGACGACTCCATGTACCAGGGCGAGACCAAGGTGCTGGACCCCGGCAGCGAGGGCGTGGCTGAGGTCACCGCCGACGTGACCTACGTCAACGGCAACGAGCGTGAGCGCACCATCACAAACACCGTCACCCTCACCGAGCCCACCACCAAGGTCATCGCGGTGGGTACCAAGGAGAGGCCCAGCTGGCTGCCCAACGGCTACTTCATCTGGCCTGTGTACGGCAACATCACCTCTTACTTCGGCTACCGCTATATCTTTGGCAGCTACAGCTATCACTCCGGCATCGATATCGCCGCCCCCTACGGCACCGGCATCCAGGCCGCTGACGGCGGCACCGTCATCTGGGCGGGCACCGGCACCGGCAGCAACTGGAGCTATGGCAAGTACGTGATTATCGACCACGGCAACGGCTATCAGACCTACTACGCCCACTGCTCCAGCCTGCTGGTCAGCGTGGGAGACAAGGTCTACCAGGGCCAGACCATCGCCAAGGTGGGTTCCACCGGCCGGTCCACCGGCAACCACTGCCACTTCCAGGTGAAGATCAACGGCACCACCGTCAACCCCCTGTCCTACCTGCCCTGATTGTGAAACAGCAAAGTCCCCTGTACCGTTTGGTGCAGGGGACTTTTTTGTCCCTGTACCGGAACAATTTCCCTTTTTCCACGTCGAAAAAAGCAGAAAAAACCTCTTGCTTTTTTCGAACATTTGTTGTATTCTATATTCGAACACAGGTTCCATAATCACAGGAACAAGCCCTGCGGCACACAGGATAAAAAGTCCGGTTTATCGGACGTATTGTGTGCTATGCTGTATCCATCAAAAGCCGGGAGGGACCGCCATGGAGACCATCTATTACAACCTGGATGCACGCCGTCTGACGGTATACGACATGGCCAGCGGGGAAGCCGCCCCCGCGCCCAGAGACATGCTCTTCCTCCGCACCCAGCCCCGTGTCCCCCAGCGGGAGGGGAAGGTGCTGGACTTTGACGCCTGCCGCCGTGCCCTGACAGGGGAGGAGACCCCCTTTGACCTGCCGGAGGACGCCGGGGAAGAGACGCCGGAGGAGGTTCCCGCCGTGGAGCAGCCCCGTCAGCGCCGTCCCCAACCGTTCCACCTGGCCCTGGACGCCGCCGCGTCCCTGGCGGTGGTGGTCATGGCGGCTGTGGTGGTAAGCCAGTTCCTCCGCCTGTTCTGAGGTCGAAACCGGATTTTTTTGCCCCATTTCCCCCGCCGTCCTTGACGCAACCGGGTTTTGGTGATACAATGTCCGGCAGAAACAGGCTTTGACCGGGAGGAGTACGCGGAGACCCGGACCTGAGAGAGACGCCGGCTGGTGAGAGGCGTCCGAAGGTCCCGCGGAAGGCGCCCGTAAGCCGTGGGGAGGAAATGCCCCGCCGGTCCCCCACCGTTACCGGGTTCGAGTGCGGAGCGGTTATGCTCCGAATTCAGGTGGCACCACGGAGTTTTCATCCGCCCTGAGCATCCGCTCAGGGCGGTTCTTGTTTTTCCGGCCGCCTTTCCACCGGCAAATCACAAACAGAAGGAGTTTGAGTTTTATAATGAAGAACACCGAAAAGACCATGGAAAAAATCGTGGCCCTGTGCAAGGGCCGGGGCTTCGTCTATCCCGGCAGCGAGATCTACGGCGGCCTGGCCAACTCCTGGGACTACGGCCCTCTGGGCGTGGAGCTGAAGAACAACGTGAAGCGGGCCTGGTGGAAAAAGTTCGTCCAGGAGAACCCCTACAACGTGGGTCTGGACGCCGCCATCCTGATGAATCCCCAGGTGTGGGTGGCCTCCGGCCATGTCTCCACCTTCAACGACCCCCTCATCGACTGCAAGGCCTGCAAGATGCGTCACCGTGCCGACAAGCTCATTGAGGACTACCTCCAGGAGACCGGCCGCACCGACGTGAACGTGGAGGCCATGACCCAGGAGGAGATGGTGGCCTTCATCCGGGACAACAACGTGCCCTGCCCCGGCTGCGGCAAGAGCGACTTCACCGACATCCGCAAGTTCAACCTGATGTTCAAGACCCACCAGGGTGTCACCGAGGACTCCTCCACTGAGGTCTACCTCCGTCCCGAGACCGCCCAGGGCATCTTCGTCAACTTCCAGAACATCCAGCGCACCACCCGCAAGAAGCTGCCCTTCGGCGTGTGCCAGGTGGGCAAGAGCTTTCGCAACGAGATCACCCCCGGCAACTTCATCTTCCGCATCCGTGAGTTCGAGCAGATGGAGCTGGAGTTCTTCTGCCAGCCCGGCACCGACCTGGAGTGGTTCGCCTACTGGCGTCAGTACTGCCACGACTGGCTCACCAACCTGAACATCAAGGACGAGAACCTGCGCCTGCGTGACCACGAGCCCGAGGAGCTGGCCTTCTACTCCAAGGCCACCACTGACTTCGAGTTCATGTTCCCCTTCGGCTGGGGCGAGCTGTGGGGCGTGGCCGACCGCACCGACTACGACCTGAAGCAGCATCAGGAGCACTCCGGCAAGGACATGACCTACTTCGACCAGGAGAAGAACGAGCACTATGTGCCCTACGTCATCGAGCCCTCCCTGGGCGCCGACCGTGTGACCCTGGCCTTCCTGGTGGAGGCCTACGATGAGGAGGTGGTGGACGCCGAGAAGAACGACGTCCGCACCGTCATGCGCTTCCATCCCGCTCTGGCTCCCTTCAAGTGCGCCGTGCTGCCCCTGAGCAAGAAGCTGGGCCCCGCCGCTCAGGAGGTGTACGCCGAGCTGTCCAAGTACTTCATGGTGGACTACGACGAGGCCGGCTCCATCGGCAAGCGCTACCGCCGTCAGGACGAGATCGGCACGCCTCTGTGCGTCACCGTGGACTTCCAGACCGTGGGCGACGAGAACACCCCCGCCGACCACTGTGTCACCGTCCGTGACCGCGACACCATGGAGCAGGTGCGTCTGCCCATCGACCAGCTGAAGGCCTATATCGAGGAGAAGATCGCGTTCTAATCCGGTCTTTCCCAGGAAGTTATCTGCTCTGCTTCTCGGGGGCCCCCGCCGAAGCCCAGCGAAGCGGGTTCGGTGGGGAGAGGACGAGCAGCGGAGTGAACGAGGCCTGCCGCTTGCGGCGGGCTGAGCGATACGCAGCTTGCGAGGACGAGGGGCGGATGAGGGGAACGTCCTCGGTAAACACCTGGCTTGCAGATAAACACCCTTCGGGGAGGTACTTTTCACCGGCGAAAAGTACCCAAAAGCCGCCGGGGACACAGGGGCGGAGGGGCCCTTTCAGGGCCAAACGCCCCCGTTTCCCCGGACCCCTTTCGGAGTACGTCCGGCGGCGGTGGGTTTCAAGTAGCCACCCATGTCGGAAGCCGTTGCTGTGCCGGTTCGGCTTTCTGGTCTCGTAACTGCGTCCCCCGAGCAGCGTTACCCACCCAGACTTGTAAGCATCTGCAATTCAATCACCCTTCTCAATGCCGCCCCAAGTATCTGCGTTTTGATTCAGCCGGTGGTCGAACAACCCTTTTGTTGAAAACTTTCCATGTTCCCAAACACAACCCGCCGCACCGGCGGCCTGCCGGTGCGGCGGGTTTGTTTTTCCTGCCTTGTAAAAACGGAGTCAAAATTATGAAAAAATTGATGCAAAAGCTGGACCCCATCGCCAAAAATCCCGTGCTCACCCCGGTGCTGTGCGCCCTGATGGGGGTGTGCGTGGGGGTGCTGTCCATGTGGTTCGCCTGCGTGGACAACCGCACCGCCATGTTCATCAGCTACTTTACCCACCCCCTTATCGCCCTGCTCAACATCCTGCCGGTGGTTTTCCTGTCCCTGCTGCTCTATTTCCTCATCGGCCGGGCCTGGATTTCCTACCTGGTGACGGCGGCGGTGACCATGGGTCTCACCTTCGCCAGCTTTTACAAGCTCACCTTCCGCAACGACCCCATGATGTTTGAGGACATCCTCCTCATCCGGGAAGCGGGCAATATGGCGGGCAAGTACCAGCTCTTCCTCAACAAGAGCATGCTCATGGCCCTGGTGCTGCTGGTGCTGGGCCTGGTGTTCCTGCTGCTCTTCGCCAGAGCCAAAACCTCCTGGAAGCCCCGTCTGCTCTGCGCCCTGGTGACCATCCTGATGGCCTTCCCCCTGTACGCCCTGTACACCGACGCCAACATCTACAACAACAAGACCCGCAACGAGGACCTTATCTCCCCCTGGTCGGCCACCCAGGTGTACACCTCCAAGGGCTTCCTCTATCCCTTCCTGTACAGCATCCGCTCCGCCTCCGACCCGGCCCCTGAGGGCTACGACGCCAAGGCCTGCGAGGAGATCATGTCCGGCTACACCGACGCCGACATCCCCGAAGAGCAGAAGGTGGACATCTTCACCATCCAGCTGGAGGCCTACAACGACTTCACCAAGTTCGGCACACCGGAGCTGAACCCGGAGGTATACGAGACCTTCCACAAGCTGGAGTCCGAGGGTTACACCGGCAACCTGGTGACCAACATCTTTGCCGGCGGCACCATCGACACCGAGCGGTGCTTCCTCACCGGCTATTCCAGCCTGGGCTCCTTCCGTTCTCCCTCCAACTCCTACGCCTGGTACTTCCGTGACCAGGGCTACTACGCCACCGGCAGCCACTCCTGCTACGCCTGGTTCTACAACCGGGAGAACATCAACGCCAACCTGTGCCTGGAGGACTACAAGTTCGTGGAGAACTACTACGGGGAGCTGACCGGCGGCGGCATCGGGTACGACGACGTGCTCTTCCCCGAGATGATCAAGCTCTACGAGGAGCACAAGGCCAATGACGACCGGCCCTATTTCTCCTTCAACGTGACTTACCAGGGCCACGGCCCCTACGACACCGACCGGACCTGGTACGGGGACGGCTGGGTGGTGGACGACGGGTCCTACACCCAGGAGGAGCTGAACCTGATGAACAACTATTTCGGCTCCCTGAAGAACACCGGCGACAACCTGGAGATGTTCTTTGACTACTTCCGGGAGAGCAAGGACCCGGTGGTGATTATCCTCTTCGGCGACCACAACCCCTGGATGGGCGACGCCAACAGCGTGTACAACAAGCTGGGCATCGACCTGGACCTGTCCACCAAAGAGGGCTTTATGAACTACTACGCCACCCGCTACCTTATCTGGGCCAACGACGCGGCCAAGGAGGTTCTGGGCTGCGATTTCCAGGGCGAAGGCCCCGACCTGAGCCCCAATTTCCTCATGACCGAGCTGTTTGACCTGTGCGGCTGGGAGGGTCCCGCCTTCATGCAGGCCACCCGGCCGGTGATGGAGGCTCTGCCCGTCATCAACACCCCCACCGGCCTCTATTTTGAGGACGGAAACCTGACCAAGGACCTGACCGACGAGGACCAGGCCCTGGCCGACTGGTACGACAGTCTCCAGTACTACTGGCGCAGGCACTTTGCCGGATAAAATTACGGCCCGCCGGATTTTGAAATCCGTCGGGCCGTTTTTTATTCTTTGCCGCTCTGTTCCTCTCCGGCAGGAGAGGGGAGGAGCTGATATATTTTCTCCGACACCGGCGGCTGACCACCTGCCGCCTGCCAGCCCGCGGAAAAGGCCAGCCGCACCATGAAAAACAGATAATTCTCCGCCTCGTCGTACTCATGCCGGTCCAAAAACGCAGAAAACGCCGCTTCAAAGTCGTTTGTGTACATTTTTATCACCTCGGTGAGATTATAGGCGATAAAATACGACTAGTCAATATTTTATCGTGTTGAGTGGTATATTCTCATTAGGTGATTTTATGAAGCCGCTGAAAACAAAGGTTAGTTTAACGCTCGACGGCCCCATTTTGGAACAGATTCAAATACTGGCGGAACGGGATGACCGTTCGTTGTCCAGCTATATCAACCTGGTGCTCAAGGCCCATCTGGAGGACCTGGAGAAGAAAAAACAGCCGTAATGTAACGACAGGCCCGTACTGCAAAAGCAGTACGGGCCTGTCTATTTTTTCAGCACTGGGCGGCGGACCCGCTCGGGCAGAGACCAAATAACAAAGCAGAGACTTGGGGCGGCGGCGTCCTCGCAAGCTTCGTATCCCTCAGCCTGCCGCAAGTGGCAGGCCTCGCTCACTCCGCTGCTCGTCCTTTCCCCACACGACCCGCTCCGCTGGGCTCGTGCGGGGGCCCCGTGCGGCATTGAGATCGCCAATGAATTGCAAAGACTTTCAAGTCTGGGCGGGTAACGCTGCTCGGGCAGAAGGGGAACGGCACGCAGGGCACCGAACCGGCAAGCAACTGCTTTCAAGTTCGGTGGCTACTTGGACACCACCGCCGCAGGACCTCGTCCTCGCAAGCTGCGTATCGCTCAGCCCGCCGCAAGCGGCAGGCCTCGCTCACTCCGCTGCTCGTCCTCTCCCCTCGTCGCCGCAAGCTTCATATCGTTCGCTTCCCCGCAGAGCGGGAAAGCTCATTCATTCCACTGCGGCTCCTCTCCCCACAAAAGGCGTACCGCCTTCCGTGGGGACCCCGTTTTTGCTTCGCTGGGCTTCGGCGGGGACCCCATAAGAGATGCCTTTTTCTCCACAAAAAGTCCGTACAATGTGGAAAACCAGCCGGGAACAAATTGCTCCCGGCTGGTTCTGCTGTGTATATCCGATTACTCCTCGTCCAGCTTGAGGACGGCCACCGCAGCGTAAAGCAAACGTGCCGGTGGCACGTTTGTAGCGTAGGCCGCAGCGGCTATGCCGCGAGGAAGGAACCCCGTTGGACCTTACTCCTCGTCCAATTTAAGGACAGCCATAAACGCCTCGCTGGGAATCTGGACGCTGCCCAGGCTCCGCATCTTCTTTTTGCCCTCTTTCTGCTTCTCCAGCAGCTTCTTCTTACGAGTGATATCGCCGCCGTAGCACTTGGCAAGCACGTCCTTGCGCATGGCCCGGACGGTCTCACGGGCAATGACCTTGCCGCCGATGGCCGCCTGAACGGGCACCTCGAAGAGCTGGCGGGGAATGTTGTCCTTCAGCTTCTCGCACAGACGGCGGGCACGGCCGTAGGCCTTGTCCTTGTGGGCGATGAAGCTGAGGGCGTCCACCTGGTCGCCGTTGACCAGCATGTCCACCTTCACCAGCTCGCTGGAGCGGTAGCCCTCCAGCTCGTAGTCCAGAGAGGCGTAGCCCTTGGTGCGGGCCTTCAGGGTGTCAAAGAAATCGTAGATAATCTCGTTGATGGGCATGGAGTAGTGCATCTCCACCAGGTTGGTGTCCAGATACTGCATGTCCTTGAACTCCGCCCGGCGCTCCTGGCACATGGGCATGATGTTGCCCACATAGTCGGGAGGCGTGATGATGGACACCTTGGCGTAAGGCTCCCGGGCCTCGGTAATCTGGCCGGGGTCGGGGTAGTTGTGGGGGTTGTCCACCCGGAGCACCGTGCCGTCGGTCTTGGTAATCTCATAGATAACGCTGGGCAGGGTGGTGATGAGGTCCAGGTCGAACTCCCGCTCCAGACGCTCCTGGATAATCTCCATGTGGAGCATGCCCAGGAAGCCGCAGCGGAAGCCAAAGCCCAGAGCGGCGGAGGATTCCGGCTCAAAGGACAGGGAGGCGTCGTTGAGCTGGAGCTTCTCCAGGGCGTCCCGCAGGTCGGGGTACTTGGAGCCGTCCTCGGTGTAGATGCCGCAGTAGACCATGGCACGGGCGGGGCGGTAGCCGGGCAGCGGCTCGGCGGCGGGACGCTTGGTCTCGGTGACGGTGTCGCCCACCTGAGTGTCCTTCACGTTCTTGATGGAAGCGGTGAAGTAGCCCACCTCGCCGGCAATCAGCTCCTTGCAGGGCTCCATGCCCAGGGGGAGCAGGTGGCCGCACTCGATGACGTCATAGGTGGCGCCCGAGGCCATCATCTTCACGCTCATGCCGGCCTTGATGGTGCCCTCCATGACGCGGAAATAGACGATAACGCCCCGGTAGGCGTCGTACTGGCTGTCGAAGATGAGGGCCTTCAGGGGTGCGGAGGGGTCGCCCTTGGGGGCGGGGACGTTCTTGACAATGTCCTCCAGCACCGCGTCGATGTTGATGCCCATTTTGGCGGAGATTTCGGGGGCGTCGGCGGCGGGAATGCCGATGATGTTCTCAATCTCCTCCTTCACCCGGGCGGGGTCGGCGGCGGGCAGGTCAATCTTGTTCACCACCGGGAGAATCTCCAGGTCGTGCTCCATGGCCAGGAAGGTGTTGGCCAGGGTCTGGGCCTCGATGCCCTGGGCCGCGTCCACGATGAGCACCGCGCCCTCACAGGCCGCCAGAGAGCGGGAGACCTCATAGTTGAAGTCCACGTGACCCGGGGTGTCGATGAGGTTGAGCTCGTAGGTGTTGCCGTCCTGGGCGGCGTAGTTGAGCTTCACCGCACGGGCCTTGATGGTGATGCCGCGCTCACGCTCCAGGTCCATGTTGTCCAGCAGCTGGCTCTCCATGTCCCGCTCGGCCACGGCGTTGCACTTCTCAATCAGCCGGTCGGAAAGGGTGGACTTTCCGTGGTCAATGTGTGCGATGATGGAAAAATTACGAATTTTGGATTGATCGGTCATAAACAAAAAACCTCCGGTAGGGAATCACCAAATCAAAGCCCAGCGGAGCGGGTTTGATTTGGAAAGGACGAACAGCGGAGCGAGCGAGCTTTCCCCTTCAGGGGGAAGCGAGGGATACGGAGCTTGTGAGGACGCTATACCTCCGATAAGGGGATACAGGTCAAATAAGAGGGAGCGCCGTTTTACTTCCGGTCGGTGCGGCGGAAGTTCATGCCCCGGTTGATGCGCTCGCCGGTGTTGTGGATAATCTGGAGGAGGGACTGGTAGGGGCCGGGGTAGTTCTTGGACAGGGCGTCGTGGTTCATGGCGGGGAAGGAGCCCTTCTCCTTGGCGTGGAGGGCCAGGGCCTCCACATAGTCCACCTCGGAGCAGATCATGTCCGCGTCGGGCACGCCGGCGCCGAACTGGGCGGAGGGCACGGAGAAGAAATCCTCATTCTGGGTCACGTCGGCCCGGTAGAGGTGGCGGAAGAGCTTGTAGATGGCAGTGCCCAGGTAGTCGGAGGCCGCCCGGATGGCGTCCCGCTTGCCCACCTTGCCCAGCAGGTCGAAGAGCACGCTGATGGAGTTGACCAGCAGCTTCTTGGACAGGGTGGCCATGATGCTCCCGTGGAGCACGTTGTCCTTTTCGGCGGAGTAGTCGTACAGCTCCTCAGCGCCGATGGTGGTGCCGTCCCTGGTGAGGGTCCGGCCCAGCAGGAAGTCGGCGGACACATTATAGTAGTCGCAGGCCTTGATGACAAAGGCCAGGCCGGGCTCCCGGATGCCGTTTTCATAGTGGGAGAGCAGCGCCTGGGAGATGCCCAAATCCTTGGCCACCGCCCGCTGGGACGCGCCCTTCTCCTGCCGCAGAAGGGAGAGAGAACGGGAAAAATCGGAACTCATGCTTGCACACACCTTTTTCATTTCCAGACGGGATTCCCGTCTTATTTCTATATGACAGCCAGTATAGTATACCCTGCTCAAATACAAAAAGTAAAGTATAATTTTACCCCTTTTGTGGCTTTGACCATTGAGAACCGCTGCAAAGGTGGTGTATAATAAAAGGACATAAGGGAATATTGCCCTATTTTACATGGAATGATATTGGAGGATGATTCCCATGGAGATGTTTAACAAGCTCATCGAGACCCTGAAGGCCAACCCCAAGCGCATCGTCTTTACCGAGGGCACCGACGCCCGTATCCTGGAGGCCAGCGCCCGTCTGCTGACCGGCTCCTGGCTCAAGCCCGTGCTGGTGGGCAACGTGGACGAGGTGAAGAAGGCCGCCGCTGAGCACGGCTTCAACATCGACGGCGCCGAGATCGTGGACCCCGAGACCTACGAGGGCATGGAGGCCATGGTTGAGAAGATGGTTGAGCTGCGCAAGGGCAAGATGACTGCCGACGAGTGCCGTGCCGCTCTGAAGAAGGGCAACTACTTCGGCACCATGCTGGTGAAGATGGGCGTGGCCGACTGCCTGCTGGGCGGCGCTACCTACTCCACCGCCGACACCGTCCGTCCCGCTCTGCAGCTGATCAAGACCAAGCCCGGCAACAAGATCGTCTCCTCCTGCTTCATCCTGGTCCGTGAGACCTCCACCGGCGGCGCCGACGTGCTGGCCATGGGCGACTGCGCCATCAACATCAAGCCCAGCGACGATGAGCTGGTTGAGATTGCCCTGGAGACCGCCAAGTGCGCCAAGATCTTCGGCATCGACCCCAAGGTTGCCTTCCTGAGCTACTCCACCAAGGGCTCCGGCAAGGGCGAGGACGTGGACAAGATGCGTTCCGCCTGCGAGAAGGCCAAGGCTGCCGCTCCCGACCTGGCCATGGACGGCGAGATGCAGTTCGACGCCGCCGTGTCCCCCACCGTGGGCCAGCTGAAGTTCCCCGGCTCCAAGGTGGCCGGCTACGCCAACACCTTCATCTTCCCCGACATCAACGCCGGCAACATCGGCTACAAGATTGCCCAGCGTCTGGGCGGCTTTGACGCCTACGGCCCCATCCTGCTGGGCCTCAACGCCCCCATCAACGACCTCTCCCGCGGCTGCAACGCCGACGAGGTCTACTCCATGGCCATCATCACCGCCGCTCTCTCCTGAGCATAGAGCAAATCCGGAGCACCCCCTGTGGGGGTGCTCCTTTTTTGTGGGCCATGGAGTAGACCTCGGCCCTGCCTGGCAGGGCCCGGCGCCTGCGCCGCCAAGGGCTTGCGCGGAGCGCAAGTCCTTGATGCCGGGGCAATTCATTTGCCCCGGCAGATGTTTTGGGTCCGGGGTCCCCACGGGCAGAGCCCGTGGGGACTGCTCCATGGCCATCATCACCGCTGCTCTGTCCTGAGCGCCGTAAAACAGCCAAAAACCCAGCCGGGACTCATGGTCCCGGCTGGGTTTTTATTCCGCTCAGTCATCGGGGGTCATATAGTAGGGCTTCATCAGGCTGGGCTGCTCGGTGGAGTCCTTCTGGTTGTCCCGGCGGAACATCATATCCGGGGGACCGTTCCGGCGGCTGCGGCTGCGGTGCTTCTTTTCCTCACGGCGGCCGCTGTCCCTGGGCTGCTCCTGCCTGGGGGCGGGCTTCTCCGCTTTCTTCTCCTTTTTGGGCTTGGCGGGAGCCTGCTCCTTGGCCTTCTTCTCCTGCTTGGGCTGGGCCTGGGCCTTCTTCTTCCGGGGCGCCTTTCTGTCCTCCTCACGGCGGGGCGCCGTGGGACGGCTCAGAGTCCGGGGCTTGGGGGCCAGCAGACGGGCGGTGGCGTCCAGAATCACGTCGCCGTCCAGAGGATTGGGCTTGTAGAAGTCGGTCTGGGGCTGGCTGGGGGCCGCGGGCATGGTGTCCTCCAGCCGCTGCTGCCGCACACCCCGGCGGCTCTTCTTCTTGGGCTGCTCCGGAGCCTCCACGGGCGCGGGGGTCTGGACTGCCACAGGGGCGGCCTGCTCCGGGGCCTGGCTCTGGCCGGACTTCTTTTTCCGGCGGCGGCGCTTCTTGGCGGGGGCCTCCGCCGCCTCATGGGCGGGGACAGGCTCCTCCACCGGAGCGGAAACGGCCTGCTGCTTGGCCTTGCGGGCCTCAGCGGCGGCCTTGTTGGCCGCGTCACGGGCACGACGGCGCTCCTTGGCGGCGGCACGGGCCTCGGCATCGTCGGCGTTCACCGGGCGGCCCTTGGCGTCCCTGGAGGCCTCAAAGACCTCCATGGGCCAGGGGTTGTTCCTGGCCACCGGCACCTTGCGGCCGATGAGCTTCTCGATATCCTTCAGGTACTCCTGCTCGCCGAAGTCGCAGAAGGACACGGCGGTGCCCCCACGGCCGGCACGGCCGGTGCGGCCGATGCGGTGGACGTAGGTCTCGGGCACCTCGGGCAGGTTGTAGTTGAACACGTGGGACAGCTCTTCAATGTCCAGACCACGGGCGGCGATGTCGGTGGCCACCAGACAGCGCACCTTGCCCGCCTTGAAGTCGGCCAGAGCCTGCTGCCGGGCGGTCTGGCTCTTGTTGCCGTGGATGGCGGCGGCGGTGATGCCCGCCTTCACCAGGTCACCGGCCACCTTGTTGGCCCCGTGCTTGGTGCGGGTGAACACGATGGCATTCTTCACGTCCAGGCCCTCCACCAGCCAGGCCAGCAGCTTGGTCTTGTTGCCCTTGTCCACCAGATAGACGCTCTGGTCGATGATTTCAACGGGGGAGGACACCGGGTCCACCGCCACCTTCACCGGGTTTTTCAGCAGGCCGTTGACCAGGTCCATGACCTCGGGGGGCATGGTGGCGGAGAAAAAGAGGGTCTGCTTTACGGCGGGCAGCAGCTTGAGCACCCGGCGCACGTCGTGGAGAAAGCCCATGTCCAGCATCCGGTCGGCCTCGTCCAGGACGAAAATCTCCAGCCTGGACAGGTCCACAAAGCCCTGACCCTGGAGGTCCAGCAGACGGCCGGGGGTGGCCACCAGGATGTCCACGCCCTTCTTCAGCTTATCCACCTGGGGCTGCTGGCCCACGCCGCCGAAGATGACGGCGGAGCGGAGGGGCAGATGCTTGCCGTAGGCCTCGAAGCTCTCCTGAATCTGGAGGGCCAGCTCACGGGTGGGGGTGAGGATGAGGGAGCGGATGGGCCGTCCGGCGGGGATATCTCCGCCCAGCCGCTGGAGGATGGGGGCGGCGAAGGCGCAGGTCTTGCCTGTGCCGGTCTGGGCGCAGCCCAGCACATCACGGCCCGCCAGAGCGGGGGGAATGGCCTTTTCCTGGATGGGGGAGGGCTTCTCATAGCCCAGCTCGGCCAGGGCCTTCAGAATGGATTGGGTCAGGCCCAGTTCACGAAAGGTCATACAACACACAATTCCTTTGTCAAATATTTGCGGAGGGCGGCTCTGTTCAGCCCGCCGGCGTCATGGCCGGGGCACAGACCGCCGCCGCCGGCAGGCCGTCAAAAAGACACCCCCGTATGGCTCAGCAGGGGTGTCTGCGTTCCGCATATCACGGCGTACCGGCCGGAGCGGCTCCGCACCGCCCCGTATCTTGATTTAGTATATCACAAAATACAGAATATTACCAGTGGAGATGCGGGAGCGCCTCCGGCGCCCAGACCCGCTCGGGCAAACGCTGAAATACAACGCAGAGACTTTGTGCGGCGTCGTCCTCGCAAGCTGCGTATCACTCAGCCCGCCGCAAGCGGCAGGCCTCGTTCACTCCGCTGCTCGTCCTCTCCCCACGAAAGGCGTTCCGCCTTCCGCGGGGACCCCGTTTTCGCTTCGCTGGGCTCGTGCGGGGGCCCCGTGCGGCATTGAAAACGCCGATGAATAGCAGACGCCCACAAGTTTGGGCGGGTAACGCTGCACGGGCTAAGCAGTTACGACGCCAAACAGCCGAACCGGCAAGCAACTGCTTTCAGGTTTGGTGGCCGATGAATTGCACCGCCGCAGGACGCGTCCCCGAAAGGGGGCCGGGGAAACGGGGGCGTTTGGCCCTGAAAGGGCCCTTCCGCCCCTGTGTCCCCGGCGGCTTTTGGGTACTTTTCGCCGGTGAAAAGTACCTCCCCGAAGGGCGTTCCTTTTACTCCCCGTCCCGGCGGGCGATGAGCGCCCGGAGCACAGCGGCCACCGTCTCCTCCAGGGTCTGGCCGTCGGCGTCCACGGTCAGGTCGGCGTACTTCTCGTAGAGGGGGGAGCGGTAGTTGTACACGTCGGCCAGAGTCTGGCCGGGGGAGAGGGCAATGCCCCGGGTGCTCATGTTGTTGAGCCGTCCCTCCAGGGCCTCCAGAGACACCCGCAGGTACACCACGGTGCCCAGCTCCTTCAGGTGGCCAATGGCCCCCTCACGGCACACCGCGCTGCCGCCCGGTGCGATGACCGTACCGGTGCACTCCACCGAGCAGATTGCCGCCTCCTCCGCGTCCAGGAAGGGCTCCAGTCCCCGCTGGTCCAGAATCTCCTGGAGAAGGGCGCCCTCCCGCTGCTGAATGGTCAGGTCGGTGTCCAGAAAGCCGTAGCCCAGGGTCTTGGCCAGCAGCACGCCCACGGTGCTCTTGCCGGAACCAGGCATGCCGATGAGAATAATATTATCCACTTGCGTCGCTCCTTTTCAGCGGGACAGGGAAATGGTGTCCCGTTCCCGTTCTGTGCTGTAACTGTGGCTGGAGTACTCCATGGTCAGCTCTCCCGCTCCGTCGGGGATGGATAAAATCCCGGTAAGTACGGTGCTCTGACCGGCGGGCAGCCACACTTCGTTCCAGGTCTGCCGGTCCTCGTCAGCCAGATAGACCGTGTAGTTGGGTTCGCAGGTGAGCCACCAGTCCTCGTCGTCATAGAAGCTGAAGTAGTTCAGGCTGATCCAGGCGTCGTAGTTGCCCACGTTGGACACCTCCACCGTCACCTCCCAGAGGCTCTCGCCCTGGTACTCCTCCGACGGCCCCTGCCGCACGGCAGAGGTCACATGGGCGGAAATGGTGGTGTCATCCCAGTAGTAGTTGTTGGTGGTGGCAAAGAGGGCCACGACAATGACCACAATGGCCACCGCCACGCCGATGAGGGTGGGCTTTTCCCAGCCGCCGCCGGCCTCATAGACCTGATTGGAGCCGCACCGGGGACAGGTGTCCCGCCGGCCATGCCAGCTCTTTCCGCATTGGGCACAGTGCTTCTTCACGGTGCTGCCTCCTCCCGCTGGGGCAGGGTGACGGCGTATGTATGGATGGCCTTCACCCGCTCCGTCTTGTCCTTGCCGGTCCGCTCCTCCATGCACAGCTCGGCGCTGTCAAAGCCCTTGGGCACATAGAACAGCATCTGTCCCTCCGCCGGCTCCCACCAGATGAGGTCGTAGGAGACGATGGGGGTAAAGCCCATGTTCTTGAGCATCTCCAGGGCGGTGGAGTCCTCCAGCAGGGGGATGTAGTGCCCCCCGTCCAGGGCCAGGTAGAATTCCCCGATGGGATACTCCCAGTCCAGAGCGCTGCCGCCGGTGACCGTCACATCCACGGCCAGCAGGTCAAAATCCGCCCACCACAGCCGGGAACTCTGGTCCAGGTCCACCCAGGACACCCCGTTCACCTTCACGGTCAGCTCGCCCACCTGGAAGGTGTCGGAAGTCTCTGCCACGGTGGCAATGGGCTCGTTTTCGGGCAGACGGTACCGCACCACGCCCCAGGCGATGAGGGCGGCGCACACCACCAGCCCGATGACAATGAGCAGCCGGAGCACCAGGGTGCCGCCGCCACGCTGGGCGGGTATGGTCATGTCCGGCTGGGGGAAGGGCGCCTCCGGCTCCTGGGCCGGAGGCGTGGAAAACTGAAAATGGCCTGTGTTGCCGCTGGTCTCCTCCCGGGGTGCCCGCCGGCCGCACTCAGGACAGAAGTCCCGCTTGTCGCCGTCATAGAGTTTGCCGCAATTTTCGCATCTGATCCGTCTCACGGTTGGAATTCCTCCCGTTCTCCGTCCGGCCTGGCCCGACGGCTGGTTGCGGTTTTGCGCTGAAAACAAAGTATCATAGCCGCTTCGCGGCTATTATACCAAATTCCCCCGGGAAATGGAAGTGTCCCTCAGCTGAGGAACATGTCCACGTCGGCCACGGTGAGGCCCTCCTGGAGGGCCAGGCTGAGGCCGTAGCCGATGACCTTGGAGATGTCGGCCACCTGGCTGTCAATCTCCCTGGGGGTGACGATGACCCCTCTGCCGCTGTCTCCCAGGGCGCCCGGGTCCAGACCGGGCCGTCCCGCTTCGGCAAGCACATCGGCGCAGAGGGTGGCCGCGTCCACCACCGTGGGAACTCCCACCGCGATGACGGGCACGCTCAGGGTCTCCTCATTGAGGGCGGCTCTGGCGTTGCCCACCCCTGAACCGGGGACAATGCCGGTGTCCGCAATCTGCACCGTGCGGCACAGCCGGGACAGGCTGCGGGAGGCCAGAGCGTCCACCGCCACCACCCGTGCGGGCTTCACCGCACCCGCCATGGCCGCCGCCAGCTCGCCGCTCTCCACGCCGGTGGTGCCCAGCACCCCGGCGGCCAGAGCGGACACCGGCCGGAAGGACCCGAAGTGCTCGGGCAGCTTCTCCACCAGGTGGCGGGTGACCATGGTGTGCTCCACCGCCAGGGGACCCACCGCATCCGGGGTAATGGCCCGGTTGCCCAGGCCCACCACCAGCACGCTCTCACCCGGCTTCAGCTTCAGCAGGGCGGACAGCTCCGCCGCCACCGCACGGGCCGCACGACCGAAGGCGTCCTGCTCCCGGCGCTCCAGGCCGTCCAGCTCCACTGTCACATAGGCCCCACAGGGCTTGCCCAGTGCCCTTGCCCCCTGGTCGTCCACAATGTCCACCCGGGTCACGGCGAAGCCCTCACGCTCCGTCTCCCGGGTGGTTACCCCCCTCAGTTCTCCGCCCCGAGCGCCCTCCTCCCAGATGGCCTTGGCCTCCAACGCCAGGTCCGTTCTCCGTCCAAGCACTTCTTTTTCACCCTTTCTCCAAAATCAGGGCCGCCGCTGCCCTCTACATATGGTATTTTTTCCGTATGTAAGCACTATTTTTAGCGCCTGAGCCCTGTCTATTCAAAAAGTGGACAAAATTTTTTAATTTATTCTTGCATTTTTCCTCTTGTGCTGGTACAATATAAATCTGCTACGGGCAAACTATGCGTATATGCGTATAGCAGATACGTTAATCGTCATCGGAGGAGGTGTTTGGTTTGCCGAATATTAAGTCTGCCAAGAAGCGTGTGCTGGTCAACCAGGCCAAGGCCGCGCAGAACAAGGCCGCCAAGTCTGCCATCAAGACTGATCTGAAGAAGTTTGAGGCCGCAGTGGCCGAGGGCAACCGCAGCGAGGCCGAGGGCGCTTACAAGGTGGCTGTCAAGGCTGTGGACAAGGCTGTGGGTCACGGCCTGCTGCACCGCAACAACGCCGCGCGCAAGAAGAGCAGCATGACCATCAAGCTCAACAAGATGGCCTAATCGCGCTAGAAAGAGCGGAATGAAGAGCCGCCTGCTGTATCAGCAGGCGGTTTTTTGTCTTTATTTTCCGGTTTTTGGGGGTAATTTGCCTGAAAACGTGGAATATGCTATAATCATGACCAAAGACAACAGGTCCCGGAGAGGGGAGGCGGTATGATGAGAGCCATTTGGGAGTCCAGCCCGGTGCGGTTTATCCGGGAGATGGTGGACATGTATTTCAGCAAAAATGTGTCCCGCTCCGCCGCTGAGCTGGCCTATTTCCTTATCCTCACCTTCTTCCCGGTGCTCATCTGCGTTAACGGCTTTGTGGGTCTGCTGAAGCTGGACCCGGTGGCCCTGCTCAGCGGCATTGAGGAGTTCCTCCCCAGAGGCACCCTGGACGTGGTGGCCGAGTACGTGGGGTATATCAGCACCAACCAGTCCACCGCTATGCTGGTGGCCGGACTGTCCGCCACACTCTTCTCCGCATCCGCCGCCTTCCGGGCCCTGATGAACATCATGAGTGACATCTACGAGCGTAGGACCTACACCGGCATCTTCCAGATTACCGCCAGCGTGCTCTTCTCCGTGCTGTTCCTGGTCACCATCTACCTGTCCCTGGTGGTGGTGGTCACCGGCAGCTGGCTGTTTGACCTGGTGGAGGACTTCTTCCACCTGAACCCCGGCGACCTGCCCTGGGACTGGCAGTGGCTGCGGTTCCCCATTCTGTTCTGCCTGGTGCTGCTCTTCGTGCTGCTGGTGTACCGCATGTCCGCCCCCAGAGGCAAGCCCAGGCCGCCCCTGCTCACCGGCGCCATTCTGGCCTCCGCCGCCCTGGTGGCCTCCTCCATTCTGTTCTCCTGGTTCATCGGATTGTCCTCCCGGTACTCCCTGGTGTACGGGTCCCTGACCTCGGTGGTCATCCTGCTGCTGTGGCTCTACCTGTGCGGCAACATCCTCATCCTGGGCAACGTGTTCAACTGCGTGTGGTACCGGCGCAAAAAGGTCCGCTACCTCCAGCGGCTGAAAAAAGAGTCCTATCCCCCCGAGCAATTGGGATGATATTGTTTCAAAAGCCCCCTGGATCAGCCAAAATCTGGCTGATCCAGGGGGCTTTTTTCCGTCCTTGTATTCTCCCGCCCGGCGTGGTACCCTGTTGGTACGTGAAAGGGAGGGATGCGCCATGCCCAAAGCGCCGGTTCTGCCCACGGCAGGGGAGCCCGGGGAGCTTCTGCCCCTGGCCGCTGCGGCTGTGGAGGAGGGGGAGTGCCTGGAGGAGCTGGACTTTGTGGGCCAGACCGTCACAGGGGAGGATTTTGCCGAGCTGGAGCTGTCCGGCTGCCGCTTTGTCCGGTGCAGGCTGACGGGGTGCTCCTTTGCCGCCGCCACCCTCCGGGATGTGGTGTTTCAGGACTGCGACCTGTCCCAGTGCCGCTTTACAAAGGCCAGCCTGACCCGCTGCGCCCTGGAGGACTGTAAGATCCTGGGCGCTGATTTTTCCGGCGCAGCCCTCCGGGACGTGGGATTCTCCCGCTGCCGCCTGGACCTGGCCAACTGCAACGCCGCTGCCCTGCGGGACGTGGCCTTCCGGGACTGCTCCATGGAGGAGGCCGCCCTGTCCGGCTGCCGGGTCAAGGGCCTCACCCTGGAGCGGTGCGTCCTCACCCGGGTAAACTTCTTCCAGACCCCACTGGCCGGAGTGGACCTGACCTCCTGCACCCTCACCGAGCCGGTGTTCTCCGCCTCCGCCGGGGAGCTGAAAGGCGCAGTGGTGGACCTGTTCCAGGCCGCACAGCTGGCCAGACGGTTCGGGGTTATCATCAAGGAGTAGATACGCCGCCCTTTCTGATCAGAAACGGGGTGGATCACCGGAAATTCCGGTGATCCACCCCTCTTTTGTTGCATTATCCTGTCCATCCGGTTTAAAGCGGCGATGAATGGACCGGGAGCGATGTATTTTTCATGTGAGAGTAGCGAAAACAGCCCGGATCGCTGGAAATATCCAGCGATCCGGGCTGTTTTGTTATTTATACTTCCTGCTCTCGGCCACCGCCAGCTCATCGCAGCGGTTGTTGTACGGATTGGACGCGTGGCCCGCGTCGTCGCAAGCTCCGTATCCCTCAGCCCGCCCCATAGGGCAGGCCTCGCTCACTCCGCTGCTCCTCCTTTCCCCACACGACCCGCTCCGCTGGGCTCGTGCGGGGGCCCCGATATGGGTCAAGGGCCTCAGGCCTTGTACTTTTTGCTCTCCGCCACCGCAAGCTCGTCGCAGCGGTTGTTATATGGGTTGCTGGCGTGGCCCTTGACCCAGTGGAGATTGACGGTGTGGCGCTCGCACAGCGAGAGCAGCCGCTCCCACAGGTCCGGGTTCAGGGCGGGCTTCTTGTCCGCCTTCACCCAGCCCTTGGCCTTCCAGCTCTTGGCCCAGCCCTTCTGGAGGGCGTCGATGACGTACTTGGAATCGGAGTACAGCTCCACCACGCAGGGCTCTTTCAGGGCCTCCAGGGCCGTGATGACCCCGGTCAGCTCCATGCGGTTGTTGGTGGTGTGTCCCTCGCCGCCGGAGAGCTCCTTCTTGAACGTGCCGTACATCAGGATGGCTCCCCAGCCCCCTGGACCGGGGTTGCCCGAACAGGCGCCGTCGGTGTAGATTGTGACTGTCTTCATAGTGCTCCTATCTCTGCCTTCCGCTGGAGGAAGGCGCTTTACAGGTCTCGGAGGATCTCCTGCCGCTTCTCCTCAAA
Organism: Pseudoflavonifractor capillosus ATCC 29799; assembly: GCF_000169255.2. Lineage (GTDB taxonomy): Bacteria > Bacillota > Clostridia > Oscillospirales > Oscillospiraceae > Pseudoflavonifractor > Pseudoflavonifractor capillosus. Next base: position 94,348 of record NZ_AAXG02000004.1, on the reverse strand, counting down.
CTCCCGTGAGGTGATGAGGTGCTGATCGTAGAGCCGCTGGAGCTCGGCCAGACGGGCCTCGGCGCTGTGGGCGGCGGGGCCATCAGAGGGCGGGACAGGGGAGTCTCCCTCGGTCTCCTCGTCGATGCTCCACTCGTAGGAGAAGTACATGCCCTTCTTGTTGCAGGCGCCGTAGATGCCGATGCCTGCGAAGCACAGGGCCATCAGGGTCCAGATCAGGCCGAAGGGCCCGGCGTTGGGCAGCAGCTCGGTGACGCCGATATACACAAATCCCAGGGCAACGGCGGCGAAAATCCCGCCGAACACCCGGCTGAAGGTGATCATGCTCTTGCTGGGGCGAACGGTCATGCGTCTGCGTCTGCGGTTCATAGGCTCCTCCTTTTCTCCTCGGCGGGCGCCCTGTTTCAGCGGCGCTTTTTTCTTTTTTCCTTCTTTTTGGGCCTGGAAAACGGGTTTTGGCCTCCGGCGGCGGCCTCACACAGCTCCCACACGCCGGCCACCACCGACAGCACGCCCAGCAGCAGCAGATCCAGGGCCATCTCCCCGCCGCCCTTCAGCAGGAAGGACGCCACGCCCGCAAGGCAGGCCATGCCGCCGGCCACGGCCAGCAGCGCCAGGCCCAGCTGCCGCAGCACGTCCCGGTGGGCGCGCAGCTTCTTCCAGTCGGACAGCAGCAGCAGAATACCCGCGGCGGTACAGGGTCCGCCGGGCAGCACCGCCAGAAACCCCAGCACATGGGCGTCTCCGGGGGAGAGCAGGGGCATGAAGGTGAGAAACAGCCCGAACAGCACCATCAGCAGGCGGCGTTTCATGCGGCGGTACTCTGCCATCTCTATGCTCCTTTCCGCCGGGATCAGCGTTTCTTTCCACATCGGGGCCGGGTTTTGGGGAGAGGACGGCTCTGGGCGGGGTCAGATACCCCGCCCAAAGGCCGCCGGAGCCGTTACCGGCTCAGAAATCGCTGTTTTTATTCCACAACAGGCTCAGAAGGCGTGGAAACAGAGGCATCGGAGCTGGGCATTTCTTCCTCCTGAGCGGTCTCCTCGTCCTCGTGATCGGTTCTTGCAAAGGAGATCACCTTTACACCTTCATCCAGGTTCATCAGCTTCACGCCCTGGGCGGCACGGCCGTAGGTGGAGATGCCGGACACCGCCATACGGATGATGACGCCCGCGTCGTTGATGACCAGGATGTCATCGGCGTCGCTGACCACCTTGACGCCCACCACGGGGCCGGTCTTCTCGGTGACGTTGTAGCCCTTCAGGCCGTAGCCGCCACGGTTCTGGGGTCCGTCGGAGCGGATATACTCGTCCATATCGGTCCGCTTGCCGTAGCCGTTCTCGGTGACCATGAGCACCTGGTGGCCGGCCTTGGCACGGGCGGCGCCGATGACGTAGTCGCCCTCACGGAGCTTGATGCCACGGACGCCGCAGGCGTCACGGCCCATGCAGCGCACATCGGTCTCCTTGAAGCAGATGGACATGCCGTCGTGAGTGGCGATGAGAATGGCCTGGTCGCCGTCGGTCTCCCGGACGGCAATCAGCTCGTCGCCCTCGTCCAGGGTGATGCAGCGGATACCCGCCTTGCGGGCGGTGTTGATGGCGGAGAGCTGGATGCGCTTCACCGTGCCGTTCCGGGTGACCATGGCCAGATACCGGTCCTCGGGGAACTCACGCAGGTGGATCATGGCGGTGACCTTCTCGCCGCTCTCAACGGGCAGGATGTTCACCAGATTGGTGCCCTTGGCCATACGGCCGGCCTCGGGAATCTGGTAGCCCTTCTTCCGGTGGACCCGGCCCTTGTTGGTGAAGAAGAGGATGAAGTCGTGGGTGGAGGCGGTAAAGACCGTGTCCACGTAGTCCTCCTCCTTGGTGGCCATGGCGGTGATGCCCTTGCCGCCACGGCGCTGGGTCTTGTAGGTGGAGGCGGGCAGGCGCTTGATATAGCCGCCGGCGGTGAGGGTGAAGACGCACTCCTCCTCCTCGATGAGATCCTCGATGTCGATCTCGTCCTCCACGTCCTGAATCTCGGTGACGCGCTCGTCGCCGTACTTGTCCCGGATGGCAATCAGCTCGTCCTTCAGCACGCCCCGGAGCATCTCCTCAGAGCCCAGCAGCTGCTGGAAGTAGGCGATGCGGGCCTCCAGCTCCTTATACTCGTTCTCCAGCTTCTCCCGGTCCAGTCCCTGGAGGGCCTTAAGGCGCATGTCCAGGATGGCCTGAGCCTGGACGTCGTCCAGGGAAAAGCGCTCCATCAGCTTCTCCTTTGCGTCGTCATACCGGGAGCGGATGATGTGGATGACCTCGTCGATGTTGTCCTGGGCGATGAGCAGGCCCTCCAGCAGGTGGGCACGCTCCTGGGCCTTCTTCAGGTCGTACTTGGTGCGGCGGATGATGACCTGCTCCTGGTAGGCGATATACTCGTCCAGAATGTGGCGCAGGGAGAGGATACGGGGCTGGAGTTTGCCGTTGACCTCCACCAGGGCCAGCATGTTGATGGCAAAGGTGGTCTGGAGCTGGGTCTGGGCGAAGAGCCGGTTGAGCACCACCTGGGGGTTGGCGTCACGCTTGAGCTCGATGACGATGCGCATGCCGTTGCGGTCGGACTCGTCCCGGATATCGGAGATGCCGTCCAGACGCTTGTCCTCCACCTGGTCGGCCATGTTCTTGATGAGCATCCGCTTGTTGACCTGGTAGGGAATCTCGGTGACGATGATGCGGGTGCGGTCCTTGCCGAACTCCTCAAACTCGGTGCGGGCGCGGACGCACAGACGGCCACGGCCGGTGGCGTAGGCGGCCCGGATGCCGGACCGGCCCATGATGATGCCCTTGGTGGGGAAGTCGGGGCCCTTGATGTGCTCCATCAGGTCGCACAGCTCGGCCTCGGGGTTGTCCAGCACGCAGATGGTGGCGTTGATGACCTCGGTCAGGTTGTGGGGCGGGATGTTGGTGGCCATACCAACGGCGATGCCGCTGGAGCCGTTGACCAGCAGGTTGGGGAACCGGGAGGGGAGCACCTTGGGCTCCTTCCGGGTCTCGTCAAAGTTGGGGTCCCAGTCCACCGTGTCCTTCTCGATGTCCCGGAGCATCTCGTCGGAGATTTTGCTCAGACGGGCCTCGGTGTAACGGTAAGCGGCCGGGGGATCGCCGTCGATGGAACCGAAGTTGCCGTGGCCGTCCACCAGCATGTAGCGCATGGAGAAGTCCTGGGCCAGCCGGACCAGGGCGTCGTAGACGCTGGCGTCGCCGTGGGGGTGGTACCGGCCCAGCACGTCGCCCACGCAGGTGGCCGACTTCTTGAAGGGCTTGTCCGCCGTCAGGTTGTCCTCGTACATGGCGTACAGGATGCGGCGGTGCACCGGCTTCAGGCCGTCCCGCACGTCGGGCAGGGCTCGGCCCACGATAACGCTCATGGCGTACTCAATATAGGATTTTTCCATCTCCGGCACCAGGGGAGACACCTCAATGTGCTGATTGGGGTAGCGAATCTCCTCCGGGTCGTATTGGGGCTTCTTGCTCATGAATCTATTTCCTCCTTGTTAGAGGCTCATTTTCTCCTTCTGAGCCAGCCGCAGGCCGCGCCCGCCAAGGAACCCAGCAGGCAGGCCAGGGCGCAGAACAGGGCAAATCCCGTCTCATAGGGATGGTACAGGTTGATGACGCACAGCAGGAACACCAGGCACAGCAGGCCGGACAGCCACAGGGGCGCCAGCCGCAGCCACAGCCGCCTCACCCGGCCCCACAGCAGGGCCTGGAGGGCGGCAAAGGTCAGGAACAGGACCAGCGCCAGGGCCAGGAAGGTGCCATAGGGCGGTGTGACGGACTCCGTGCCGGGCAGGGGAGCGGACAGCAGCTCCATGGTGTTCCTCCTTGCGTGGAATTCTCTTTTTGAACGGCGGGGCCTTTACTCCTCCAGCAGACACCGGATGTTCTCCTCGGTCAGAGACAGGTACTCCGGCTGGATCTGCCGACCGTCCCGCACGTAGACATAGCGCCACGCCTCGTAGACGGAGGCGTCCAGGGGCTCCGTGCTGTCTCCTCCGTCGGTCGCGATATAGTACACAGTGCCGGTGCCGCTGGTATCGGCCTCCTCCGGGTAGCCGTTCTCCAGCGCCTCCCGGCTCCAGGCGTACACCGAGCCCACATCCAGATAGGTGTCCAGATAGCTGTCATAGCGGTAGATGGAATAGGGCCAGAAGGTCCCGCTCATCATCCGCTGGTTGTGAGCCGCGAGGGACTCAACCGCCCCGCTCTCATAGAACACCAGCCTAGGCATCCCCTCCAGCTGGACGCCCACCGCTCCGGTCTCCTCGTCCCAGGAGTAGACAAATCCCCGGACACCGGCCATCATGATATTGTTGTAGAGCAGGATCAGCTCCTCCGCCCCGTCCCCGTCCACATCGCAGACGGCAAACTGGTTCTCCTCCGTGTTGGGATACAGCTCGGCACCGGCGCTGTAATCCGTTCCGTCGGGCAAAATGCGATCCCGGAGCACCCGCTCCAGGGCGGCGGAAAAAGCCTGCCGGGCCCCGGCTTTTTCCACAACAGGCCCTGCCGCTGCGGGTTCAGAGGCATCTGGGGGAGTGGATTCGGGCGCAGGAGTGGAGGAAGCAGGCCCGCCAGGCTCCGCGGCACAGGCTGTAAGAGCCAACGTCAGCCCCAGTGCAGCAAAAAGGGCGCGTTTTTTCATCCTCCACCTCCTTAGTAGTCCAGATTCACCGCGTACTTGGCGTTCTTCTCGATGAACTCCTTGCGGGGCTCCACCTTCTCGCCCATGAGGATGGTGAAGGTGGCGTCGGCGGCCACGGCGTCGTCCAGCTCAATGCGGCGCAGGGTGCGCTTCTCCGGGTCCATGGTGGTCTCCCACAGCTCGTGGGGGTTCATCTCGCCCAGACCCTTGAAGCGGCTGATGTCCACCTTGGCGTTGGGGTTGTCGCCCCGCAGCTCGGCGGAGACCTGGTCGCGCTCCTCGTCGGAGAAGGCCACACGGGTGGTCTTGCCACGGGTCAGCTTGTACAGGGGCGGCACAGCGGAGTACACATAGCCGTTCTCGATCAGGGGCCGCATGAAGCGGAAGAAGAAGGTGAGCAGCAGGGTACGGATATGGGCGCCGTCCACATCGGCATCGGCCATGATGATGACCTTGTGATAGCGCAGCTTGGACACGTCGAACTCGTCGCCGATGCCAGCGCCCAGTGCGGTGATGACGGGCTGGAGCTTGTCGTTGCCGTAGACCTTGTCGGCACGGGCCTTCTCCACGTTGAGCATCTTGCCCCACAGGGGGAGGATGGCCTGGAACCGGGAGTCACGGCCCTGGGTGGCGGAGCCGCCTGCGGAATCGCCCTCGACGATGTAGAGCTCGGTGAGCTCGGGGTTGACCTCGTTGCAGTCACGCAGCTTGTCGGGCATGGCGGCGCCGCCCAGGGCGGTCTTGCGCCGGACCGACTCTCTGGCCTTCCGGGCGGCCTCACGGGCACGGGAGGCGGTGAGGGCCTTGTCCAGGATGGCCTTGCCCACCGCCGGATTCTCCTCCAGGAACTCCTCCAGCTTCTCGCTGACCAGGGTGCTGACCAGGGTACGGATGTGGGCGTTGCCCAGCTTGGCCTTGGTCTGGCCCTCAAACTGGGCCTCGGTCAGCTTCACCGAGATGACCGCGGTGAGGCCCTCACGGCAGTCCTCACCGGACACCTTCTCCTCGTCCTTAAGGATTTTCATCTTCTTGCCGTAGGCGTTGAGCACGTTGGTCAGGGCCTGCTTGAAGCCGGTCTCGTGCATGCCGCCCTCGGGAGTGTGGACGTTGTTGGCGAAGGACACCAGAATCTCGTTGTAGGTGTCGGTGTACTGCATGGCAATCTCCGCGATGGAGTCGTCCTTCATGCCGGACATGTAGATGACGCCGTCGTGGATGGGGGTCTTGTTCTTGTTGATGAAGGACACAAACTCCCGGATGCCGCCCTCATAGTACATGGTGTCCTCCTGCTCCATGCCGGGACGGCGGTCCTGAATGACAATCTTCAGTCCCGCGTTGAGGAAGGCCTCCTCCCGCATACGGGTGTGGAGGATTTCGTAGTCATAGACCGTGTCCTCAAACATCTCGGGGTCGGGCTTGAACACCACCTCGGTGCCGTGGCGGTCGGTCTCGCCCACGATGGTCATGCTCTGGGTGACCTTGCCACGGGAGAACTTCATCTCATGGATTTTGCCGTCCTTGTAGACACGCACCTCCAGCCACTCGGACAGGGCGTTGACCACGCTGGCGCCCACGCCGTGGAGGCCGCCGGACACCTTGTAGCCGCCGCCGCCGAACTTGCCGCCGGCGTGGAGGATGGTGAACACAACCTCCAGAGCGGGCAGGCCGGTCTGGGGCTGGATATCCACGGGGATGCCGCGGCCGTTGTCGGTGACGGAGATGATGTCACCCTCCAGAATGGCCACGTCGATACGGTCGCAGTAGCCGGCCAGGGCCTCGTCGATGGAGTTGTCCACGATTTCGTACACCAGATGGTGCAGGCCCGAGGAGGAGGTGGAGCCGATATACATACCGGGCCGCTTGCGCACCGCCTCCAGGCCCTCCAGCACCTGAATCTCACTGCCGCCGTACTCGTGGTCCACCTGAGTGGCGCTCTGTTCCAGTTCTAACTCGTCAGACATAATAACCTCCGCTTGTTCTTACGCGCTGGGTGTGGCGCCTGGAAACGGGCCTTGTCCGCTCCCACGCGCCACACGCAGCTGCTGTTGGTTTTCAATCTATTCAGTGCTCCACCATGACCCCGGTGGGGATGATGACGGGGCCGTAGGCCCCGGGGGACAGGTCGTAGGTGGAGAAGCACAGCACAATCTCCCCGCTGTTCACCCAGAAAATCATGTCCTCCAGGCTGCGGCTGTCCACGATGTCCGCCGCGTCGTCCCACCAGTCCACCTCCGGGTGGCTGACCATGTAGGCCTTTACAATCTCCCGCAGGGTGGTGGCCAGGGTGTCGTGGTTCTGGCTGGTCAGGTCGGCCAGACCCACCTCCTCGCCGGTGGACAGGTCGTAGGTGTAGCCCTGATAGTCCGTGTTGGCCACGCCGCCCATGTACCAGGTCCGGGTCATGTTCACGCTCAGCAGCCCGTCCCCGTTCTGGGTGACCGCCGCGTCCATGGTGTTGAGCCACAGGTCGTCGGCCCGCTTCTCCAGGGGGACATCCCCGCTGTTTTCCTTGAAAAATTCGTCGCAGTGGCCGTTCAGGCTGTCGTTGATGGCCTGAATCTCCGGCGTGTCCCCGGTGAGCCGCACCAGGTCGTAGTACCGGGACAGGGATGTGGAGCCGTCCTTGTTGGACACCGACCGGTCCTGCCGCTCAATGGTGTACTCGGCGCTGTCGGTCTGGGCAATCTTCTGGGCCTGGTTTTCCGCAGGCTGGGCGGCCGCCGGTACCGACGGCTCAGACAGCTCCTCCGTAGGGGAGGGCGTGGGGCTGGCCTGGCCGCCTGCGGCAGCCTGATTCCCAGCCCCGCAGGCGCTCAGCACCAGAGTCATTCCAAGAAAAAGGGCCAAATAGAGCCGCTTCATGTATCTGCCTCCATCTCTTTCTCTTGAGGCTCTGCCGGAGCGTCACTCCAGGCTGTCATCGTCCTCATCCATAAAGCCGTCCGGGTCCGCGCCCTCCTGGCCCTCTTCGCCGCCCAGCAGCTCGGTGGTGCGCATCCGGCGGGACAGTTTCATCTCCTCCACCTGCCGGTGGAGCAGCTCCTTGACCTCCCTGGGGTTCTTGATGTTCAGCAGGTCCAGGTGCGGGGTGGTCTTGTCCGAGGAGTGGACGCAAACGGTGCCCACGCCGAAAATCCGCTGAAACAGGGACCGCTTCAGCTCCAAATCCCGCACACGGTAGAGAAGTACCTCCTCTTCCTTCAGGTTCAGCAGGCCGGTCTCCCGGAAAATCCGGTCCTCACTGAGCCGGTACCGGGTAAAGGTGATGGGCAGGCCCAGAATCCGTTTCCGGTCCTTCCACAGATAGGTGATAGCTTCCAATGCCATGATGTTCGCTCCTTTCCATGGGATGAGAAGGGCATTTTTTCTCACTCAAAGCTGTTGTTCTCCGCCCGGCGCAGCAGGGTTGCGGTGGCCATCTGGGAGAGGTAGATGGTCTGTCCCCGCTTCTTGTCCCCGCAGACCACAAAGGACTTGGGAATGTCGTCGCCAACCGGCACCACTCTGCCCTCCTTCTCCGCACGCTCCAGGAATTTCCGGGTCAGGTGGGAGGAAGAGGTATTGTCCAGGTCAAACAGGCCGATGACGTCCCGGTAGGGCACCACCACCGACTGTCCCAAATGCAGATACACGGCTTAACCTCCTTTGCCGTCGTCGTCAATGACCCTGGGGTCCCACAGCCGCTTATACAGCCGCCGGCCCAGGTACAGCCCCAGAAACACCAGCGCCGCCGGCAGTCCGGGCACAAAGAGCAGGGTTTCAATGGGTGCGCCGCCGGTGTCCGACCAGCCGAAGAACCGGGCGGCCAATACCGCCAGCGTCACCGCCAGGCACACCAGGGGCGGCACCCACCGCCACAGCTTCCGCCGTGCGAAGCGGTACGCCGCGTACTCCGCCGCAGCACCCAGGGCCAGCGGCAGCAGGCAGAACAGAATTAAAACGGGCATAGCGTTCCCTTATCCGCCGTTTTTGGCGTCTGTACTTGCCTTTTTCTTGGCTATCAGGCCCAAAACGGCACGTTTGATGTTGTAGACCACCAGGAAAATCAGCAGCAGCTCCACGAAATACAGCAGCCAGTACACCGCCACCGGGCCGACGCCCACGGAGGGGACCAGCTTGATTCCGGATACAATCACCCCGGCCACACCCAGCACCGCCGGGATGGCGTACACAGGCTTTTTCCGGCAGAACACGGTGAGGACCAGCTGGAGCAGGCCGCCCACCCAGAAGGGGAGGGACAGCACGAAGATGGCCGCAGCGCCGTACACCGCCAGCACCGGGGCTGCCAGAAGCAGATGGAACATGCCGGAAACCTCCTTTTGTGGGATTTTTGTAGCCTTCCCCTGGGGGAAGGTGGCATTTGCGAAGCAAATGACGGATGAGGGGAAGGCTTTCAGCGGGCACATGGCTTGCAGGAGAACGCCCTCCGGCGGCCTACTTTCCAGCGAGGGAAAGTAGGCAAAGCTCGCCATGGGGCAACAGGCGCGGAAAGGCCCTTTCAGGGCCAAACGCGCCCGTTTCCCCCTGGTACCCCCTTTTATGGGGTCCCCGCCGAAGCCCAGCGAAGCGGGTTCGGTGGGGAGAGGACGAGCAGCGGAGTGAACGAGGCCTGCCGCTTGCGGCGGGCTGAGCGATACGCAGCTTGCGAGGACGAGGTCCGGCGGCGGTGGGGTTCAATTACCCTCCGAACTTGAAAGCAGTTGCTTGCCGGTTCAGCTGTCCGGTTTCGTTCCTGCGTCACCCGTGCAGAGTTACCCGCCCAGACTTGAAACTGGTTGCGGTTCAAGAACCTTTCTCAATGCCGCACACAGTCTCTGTGTTATGTTTTGGCTGCTGCCCGAGGCAAGCCGGCTTCGCTCATACCAGCGCGCCGTTATGGATGCGCAGCACCTTGCCGCCCTCCAGATGCTCCAGCTTTTCGTCCTCACAGCAGGTGATAAACACCTGTCCGCCCTTGATGCGGTTGAGCACGAAGCTCTGCCGCCGCTGGTCCAGCTCAGAGAGCACGTCGTCCAGCAGCAGCACGGGCCACTCGCCGGTGTCGCCGTAAAAAATCTCACGGGCGGCCAGCTTGAGGGACAGCGCCGCCGTGCGGGTCTGGCCCTGGGAGGCGAACTGCCGGGCGGCCACGCCCCCCAGCTCCACGGTCAAATCGTCCTTATGCGGCCCGGACAGGCACTGACGGGCTTCCAGCTCCGCCCGCCGGTGGCTCTCCTGGTGGGCGATGAGGGCGGACAGAATGTCCTTCACGCCCCCTTCCGGGTCGGTCACCGTGCTCACCGTCTCATATTTCAGCCCTAACTCCTCCCGGCCGCCGGAAAACTCCCGGTGAATGGGAGGAGCGGTCTCCCGCAGGCGGCGGACAAAGTGGGCCCGGTAGTGGATGAGGATGGCGCCGGTCTGGGCCATTCTCAGGTTGAAGTCGTCCAGGGTGTCCAGCAGGGAGGGCTTCTCCTCCCAGTCCCGCAGGATGCGGGTCTTCTGCTCGTGGAGGCGGCGGTACTCAGCCAGTGCGGCTGCGTACCGGGGCCGCAGCTGGCAGATGCATTCGTCCAGGAACCGGCGGCGCTCCGCCGCCCCCTCCCGGATGAGCATCAAATCCTCCGGGCAGAAGAACACGGTATTGAGCACCCCCGCCAGCTCCCCGGCGGTTTTCAGCTTCACGCCGTTGGACAGCAGCTGCCGCCGGACACTCCGGCCCAGCCTGGCCTCCAGGGTGAAGTCCCTTTCCCGGGAAAAGACCTCCGCCTTCACAAAGGCGTGGTCCACGCCGAACTGAATCAGCTCCCGGTCGTACCGTGCCCGGCGGCTGGAGGCGGTGGACAGGTAGCCGATGGCCTCCAGCAGGTTGGTCTTGCCCTGGGCATTCTCCCCGCAGATGACGTTGACGTCAGGGGAGAAGGCGGTCTCCAGGTGGGGGTAGTTGCGGAAAAAGTCCAGGGTAATGGACTTTACTATCATACCACGGTCAGCTCCAGGCCGGGCAGGGTGACCACGTCGCCGGGACGGATTTTCTTGCCCCGCATGGTGCACACCTCGCCGTTGACGGACACGTCGCCGGCCTGAATGATGTTCTTGGCCTCACCGCCGGTCTCGGCCACGCCGGAGAACTTGAGCAGTCCCTCCAGCTTGATGAACTCGGTGGTAATCTTCACTTCATGCTTTTCCATTGTCTTTCCTCTCTTCCGGGTGTCCCAGCATGGCGGCCAGGCGCTCGTACACCTCGGGCAGCGCCTTTTTCAGGGCCACCGGGGCTTTTTGGGCCCGGTCATAGAAAAAGTGCCTGCTCTCTCCCTCCGCCCGGAGGGTGCCGTCGGCGGTGCTGGTGATGTCGTAGTGCAGGTCCACCCGGGCGGGGGTGAGCCTGGTGACGGTGACGGCAATGGCCACCGTCTCCCCGAAGGTGGTCATGGACCGGTACTTACAGTTTACCTCGGTGAGGGCGAAGTCGATGCCCGCCTCCACCGCCTTGTCGTACCCCCAGCCCAGCTGGTCCATCAAATCGGTGCGTGCCTCCTCCATCCAGTAGATGTAGTTGGCGTGGTGGACAATGCCCATGCCGTCGGTCTCATAGAACTGGACCTTTCTCAGGTAGGGCCTGATTTCCATGGGTTCCACGGTTACTCGCCCGCCTTCAGCCGGACGGGCAGCACCATATAGAGGAAGTTGTCGCCCCCGTCGTCGGGCAGGATGACGCAGGGGGACACGCCGGTGGACAGCTCCAGCCGGACCCGGTCGGCGGGAGCGGCCTTGAGGGCATCCATCAGGTACTTGTTGTTAAAGCCGATCTCCAGGCCCTTGCCGTCGCCGGACACGGGGCACTCGTCCCGGGCGTCGCCGATGGCGGTCTTGGTGGAGATTTTCAGCAGGTTCTCCTCAAAGATGCAGCGCAGGGGGCTCTTCAGCTTATCGCTGATGATGAGGGAGACGCGGTCGATGGAGGAGAGCAGGGCCCGGGTGTCGCCCTCGATGTGGATGGGGTTGTTGCGGGGCACGGCCTGGCGGTAGGCCAGGAACTCGCCCTCCAGACGGCGGGCCACCAGCATGGTGTCGCCCACCTTGAACATGACGTGGCGGGCGCCCTGGGTGACGGAGGCGGGCTCGTCCACCTGGGAGCAGATTTTCTCCACCTCGCTGAGGGCGGCGCCGGGCACCACGAAGGAGAAGGAGGCCTCGCCCTCCTTCTTATCGATGGGCTCGTGGCGCAGAGCCAGCCGGTAGCCGTCCACCGACACCACGGTCAGGCCGTTCTCGTCCACCTCGAACAGGGAGCCGGTATGGATGGGGCGGCTCTCATTGTCGCTGACGGCGAAGAGGGTCTGGCCGATCATGGCCTTGAGCCGCTCCTGGGTGATGACGAAGGAGTTCTGATACTCCACGGTGGGCAGCTCGGGGAACTCCTCCGGGTCGGTGCCCAGGATGTTGAACTCGCTCATGCCGCACTTGATGTTGACCATATAGTTCTCGGCGGTGAAGATGACGGTGTCGTCGGGCAGCTTGCGGATGATCTCACCGAAGAGGCGGGCGGAGAGCACCAGGGAGCCTTTGGCCTGGATATCGGCAGGGACCACGGTGCGGATGCCGGTCTCCAGGTTATAGCCGGTGAGGCGCAGCTCGCTGCCGGCCTCCAGCAGGATGCCCTCCAGAGCGGGAATGGAGCTCTTGGGGGAGACGGCCCGGCTGGAGGTGGAGATGGCGGACTGGAGCAGGGCCTTCTCACAGGTGAATTTCATGGAATGGAACCTCCGTTTCCGTCTCTCCTCTCGGCGCGATCAGGAGAGGAGAGGCTATATAGATTCGTAGTAACCGTAGTAGGGAATGTGGATGTGGAAAAACGGCGGAAGTCTTAGAGCGGGAATGGGTTGGCCGTCCACAGGGGGTGTGGAGAATTTTTCCCGGTTTCCACACCTTCGGGAAAAGGGCAGAGTTGTCCACATTTGGGTTTTCCACATCTCCACAGAATGTTGATAAAACTGATTGCCCCTTGTAATCGGATTGGTGCAGGAAATCCTGCATCAAAGGGTATGCGGGGGCCACCCTTTTCCCTTCAAAAAAATGAAAAAGAGCGGGGGAGGGGTTATTCGTACCGGGCGTTGATGTTGGCGTTCAGGTCCTTGATGATCTCGGCCACCTCGGCGTTGGACTTCATCAGGTTCTCAATGCGCTCGATGGAGTGCATGACGGTGGTGTGATCCCGGCCCTCAAACTCCTTGCCGATCTCCTTCAGGGACAGGGAGGTCATGCGCCGGATGAGGTACATGGCCATCTGCCGGGCGAGGGCGGTGTCCTTGGTGCGGCCCTGGCCCCGGAGAGCGTCGTTTTCGATGTTGTAGAATTTGCAGACCTCTTCGATGATCACGTCGGCGGAGGGGAGGAACTCGGCCTTCTCCTTGAACATGTCCCGGACGGCACGGGTGACGGTGTCCACGTCCACGCTCTCGCCCATCAGCTCCTGGAAGGCCAGAATCTTGTTGACGGTGCCCTCAATCTGGCGCACGTTGGAGGTGATGTTCTCGGCGATGTACTGGAGGACGGGCTCGGGCAGTTCCATGCCCCGGCGGATGGCCTTGTTCTTGATGATGGCCACACGGGTCTCATAGTCGGGGGGCTTGATGTCCACGGGCAGGCCCCACTCGAACCGGGTTTTCAGACGGTCGTCCAGCCGCAGCATCTCCTTGGGGGGACGGTCGGCGGTAAAGACAATCTGGCGGCCGGCCTCGTAGAGGGTGTTGAAGGTGTGGAACATCTCCTCCTGGGAGCTCTCGCGGCCGGCGATGAACTGGACGTCGTCCATGAGGAACACGTCGGCGGAGCGGAATTTCTCCCGGAACTCCTGGTTGCTGCCCTCCCGGATGGCCTGGATCAGCTCGTTGGTGAAGGCGTCGCCCTTGATGTACACCACCCGGAAGTCGGGGCGGGTGGCGTGGATTTTGTGGGCGATGGCGTAGAGCAGGTGGGTCTTGCCCAGGCCGGACTCGCCGTAGATGAACAGCGGGTTGTAGCTCTTGCCCGGGTTTTCGGCCACGGACAGGGCGGCGGCGTGGGCGAACTTGTTGGAGGAACCTACCACGAAGCGCTCGAAGGTGTAGTCCTCGGTGCCGGGGAGGAAGGTGCTGTCCACGGGCTTGGAGGCCTCGGTGAAGTGGTCCAGCTCCCCCTCGCCCAGGACCTCCACCTGGAAGTCGGCGGCGAAGAGCTCGTGCAGGGCCTTCTGGATATTGGGGACATAGCGTTTGCGGATGATGTCACGCTTGAAGTTGGTGGGCGAGTGGATGACGAAGCGGTCCTCCTCCAGGGCCACGGCGGTGCAGTCGTCAAACCAGGTGTTGATGGCTGTCGCGGTCATGTCCGCTTCCATGAGGGAGAGAACCTTGGCCCATATATCGGCCGGTGAATTCACGGGTGAAACCCCCTTTTGCAAAAAAATGCGTCTCTTTGAGTATACCAAAAAAATACCTCCCTAGCAATGTTTTTTGCACCTACACATCTATAAAGAAAATCAGGGGATTTGTGGCATTTTTCGATACACCCACAAGATATGGTGGGATGGAGAAATTTTTTCTGTTTTCCTTCCAAAAATAGTAGTTGACAGGGGATTTTGTTTTCGGTTATAATACCCAGTGCGCTATTATACCCGGTTTTGGGGTGTAAAGGCATGGCAATTGACGACCGCGGCCGGACAATTTTCCGGCCGTTGTGGAGGGCGGCTCCGGCCGCTTTTTAAACGAACAGGAGGTGTACACGATGGTTCGTACCTATCAGCCCAAGAAGCGTCAGCGTTCCAAGGAGCACGGATTCCGCAAGCGTATGCGTACCGCCAACGGCCGCAAGGTCCTGGCCCGCCGCCGTGCGAAGGGCCGCGCCCGCCTGACCCACTAAGGTGAAGGCACACAAGAAAATAGGGCTTTTTTGAGGGGCGGAGGAGTTGATCCTTCCGCCCCTGCGCAGCATGCGGACAAATTTGCCCTGTTTTCGACCTTTCCCCGGCGGGGAGGGCGCAATCCCTCCTCAAAACCCGTCTCTTAAAAGGAAGGCGCAGCATGGATCACACGGTCTCTCTCAAACTCAATCACGAATTCCGGCGGCTCTACGCCAAGGGAAAGAGCGCCGTGAACCCCTGCATGGCGGTATACTGCCGGAAAAACCGGCTGGGCTACAACCGGCTGGGCTTCACCACCGGCACCAAGCTGGGCAAGGCGGTGGTGCGCAACCGTGTCCGCCGCCGGCTGCGGGAGATCTACCGCACCAACGAGGACAAAATCCGCCCCGGGTACGACATTGTGGTTGTGGCCCGGGTCCGGGCCTGCCACAGCCGGTATGCCGAGCTGCAGCGGCAGTTCCTCCGCACAGCGGACAAGCTGGGCCTTCTTAACGGGAGCGGCACATGAAGGGGCTGCTGCTGCACCTAATCCGGTTCTACCGGCGCAGCATCTCCCCCATGCGGCCGCCCTGCTGTCGCTTCATCCCCACCTGCTCCGAGTACGCTCTGGAGGCGGTGGAGAAGTACGGCGCGTTTAAGGGCGGGCTGCTGGCCCTGCGGCGGCTGCTGCGGTGCCACCCCTTTCACCGTCAGAAGTCCATTGAGTACGACCCGGTACCGTAAGGTTCGGGCCGCCCTTTTGGCGCCCTGACGGAGAAATTCCCCCGCTTCAGCCCCGAAAAATTACTTTGGAGGCCATTCAATGCAAGGAATTCAGCTTCTCCTGACCCCCTTTGTGTGGGTCCTGATGCTCTTCTATGAGCTCTTTGACAACTACGGCATCGCCCTGATCCTCTTCGCCGTGCTGGTCAAGGTCATTCTCTTCCCCCTGTCCATCAAGGCCAAGCGGTCCATGATCCAGATGAACATGCTCAACGGCCAGATGCAGAAGCTCCAGAAAATGTACGGCAACAACCGGGACAAGTACAATCTGGAGGTTCAGAAGCTCTACGAGAAGGAAAAGGTCAACCCCATGGGCGGCTGCCTCTGGAGCATGCTGCCCCTGGTGATCCTGCTCCCCCTGTACGCCATCATCCGCCAGCCGCTGACCTACCTGATGAACCTGACCCCCGACGTCATCTCCGAGGTGGCCCGTGTGGTGGACTGGAACAACGCCGCCGTGTCCGCCGGCTGGATCAAGGAAGCCGCCGACTTCGCCAACGTGGGCTACAACCAGCTCTACCTGGCGTCCCTCATCACCCCTGAGAACATCGGCGCCGTCCAGGCCGTGGCCGAGGGCGCCCGTGTCATCAACTTCAACTTCCTGGGCCTGAACCTGGCCCAGATGCCCCAGTGGCAGTTCTGGACCTGGAGCAGCGTGGACTGGGCCCACATCGGATTGTTCCTCATGCCCATCGTGTCCGCCGGCTCCGGCCTGCTGTTCTCCCTCATCATGATGAAGACCAACGCGGTCAACCAGCAGAGCCGGAACGCCGCCGCCAACTCCACCAACAAGACCATGCTCATCATCTCCCCCCTCATGTCCCTGTGGATCGGCTTTGCCATGCCCGCCGGCCTGTCCGTGTACTGGATCAGCCAGAACGTGCTGTCCATGCTGCAGGAGTTCCTGGCCGGCAAGCTGCTGAAGAAGGACTATGAGAAGGCCGCCGAGCAGGCTGCCATCCGTGAGGCCGAGGAGAAGGAAGAGGAGAAGCGCCGCCGTGAGGAGGAGCGCGCCGAGCGTGCCCGCCGCATCGAGGAGGCCAAGAACAGCAAGGGCAAGAAGAAGGGGCCCAAGACCCCCAAGGACCCGGACGAGAGCAAGATTCCCGCCTCTGTCCGTGAGGCCAGCCGTGTGGGCATCCGTGCCTACGCCCGTGGCCGCGCCTACGACCCCTACCGCTTCAGCCCCGACGGCCCCACCCCCTACCAGCAGCTGGACGGCACCATCGTGGAGAACGCCCAGGACAAGAAGCTGGAGCGCAAGTCCGAGATCCGGGAGGAGGCCGCTCTGGAGCAGGCCGCCGACCAGATGATTGTGGACGAGCTGAAGGCGGAGCAGGCGGCTCAGACCCCTGCCGAGGCCCCCGCTGAGGACGTCGGCACCACTCAGGCCCCCGGCTTTGAGACCCCTCACTATGACGCACCCGACTACGACGCTTCCGGCGAGGACGGAAAGCAGTCCTGACACTTTTCCTCGAAAAGGAGAGAACACAGCCCATGCTGAAATATATTGAGAGCACCGGCCGCACCGAGGAGGCAGCCATTGAGGCCGCCCTTCAGAAGCTGGGAATGGACCGGGACGACGTATCCGTCGAGGTGCTGGAGCGGGCCAAGACCGGCTTCCTGGGCATCGGCGCTTCCCCGGCCAAGGTGAAGGTGACCTACGAGGCCCCCGATGAGGAGCCCGTGGAGGAGGTCAAGCCTGTGGAGACCGTCCCCGCCGCCCCTGTGGTGGAGGAGGCCCCCAAGGCCGCTCCCGAGGCTCCCAAGGCCCCTGTAGCCGAGGAGCCCAAGGCCCAGCCCGTGGCCGCCACCGTGGCCGACGACGAGCGTGCCGAGAAGATTCACGCCTTCCTCACCGGCCTGCTGGCCCATATGGGCTCCAGCGCCATCCCCTCCATCACCCTGGGTGAGGAGAACACCTACGAGGTGGAGCTGCTGGGCGAGCACCTGGGCAGCCTCATCGGCCGCCGTGGCGAGACCCTGGACGCCATCCAGCAGCTGACCAACTACGCCGTCAACCACGGCCAGTCCCACCGGGTCCGTGTCCACGTGGACGCCGAGGGCTACCGGGCCAAGCGGGAGGAGAGCCTGGCCCGTCTGGCCCAGAAGGTGGCGGGCAAGGTGGTCAAGTACCGCCGGAACGTGACGTTGGAGCCCATGAACGCCTACGAGCGCCACGTCATCCACACCGCCCTCCAGGACTACCCCGACGTGACCACCTACTCCACCGGCACCGAGCCCAACCGCCGCACCGTGGTGGCTTACAGCCGGGGCGAGCACCGGGGACAGTAATTCCATAGCAGCACGCAAAACGCGCGGGACCTGAGTCCCGCGCGTTTTTTTACATGGAAAGGGGATTGCCGTTTCCGGCCTGCCCGGCTATAATGAAGGCACAGTCCGCCCCGGGGCGGAGTGATATCCGGCGGAGGGAAAGCCGCCGTGTCCAAAACAGAAAGGGGAGCGTGCCATGTACGAGATTTCCAACTTCCAGAACAACGATGATGTGAAAACCCTGGCCTCCATGGGGCCGTTTACCGTGGTGGAGTATCAGCGTGACCTGAGCGTCCTGCCGATGGACGCCCAGCTGGCCTATTACTGCAACGCCATGAACGTGCGTAAGCGGCAGGTCATCTGCGATCTCAGCAAGGCCAATATCACCCTTCAGGCGGGCGCCATGCAGTGGATGGTGGGCAACGTGAACGCCACCACCGGCATCAAGGGCGTGGGCGACCTGTTCAGCAAGGCTGTGCGGGGCAAGGTCACCGGCGAGTCGGCCATCAAGCCGGAGTACACCGGCGACGGCCTGCTGGTGCTGGAGCCTACCTACAAGCACATCATCCTGATGGATGTGGCGGAGTGGAACGGCTCCGTGGTGCTGGATGACGGCATGTTCCTGGCCTGTGACTCCAACCTGAAGCACAAGGCCGTGATGCGCTCCAACCTGTCCTCCGCGGCGGCGGGCGGCGAGGGCCTGTTCAACCTGGGCGTCATGGGCGAGGGCGTGCTCTGCCTGGAGTCCCAGTGCCCCCGTGAGGAGCTGGTGGAGATCACCCTTCACAACGACGTGCTGAAGATTGACGGAAACATGGCCGTGGCCTGGAGCGGTAGCCTGGAGTTCACCGTGGAGCGGTCGGGCAAGAGCCTTATCGGTTCCGCGGCCTCCGGCGAGGGCCTGGTCAACGTGTACCGGGGCAGCGGCAAGGTGCTGATGGCCCCTGTGCTCCACGGCTTCGCCTGATTTTTCAGACAAAAAAACGGGGCGTCTCATGCTGAGACGCCCCGTTTTGTATTTCATTTAACCCTGGGGGGCGGGAGGATTGCCGCCGCCCTCGCCCTTGGAGCGGGGACGGTACCGGCGGTGGCGGTGCCGGGTGGACTTCTTCTCGCCGCCTTCAGCGGCAGGTGCCGGATTGGCGCCCTCAGCGGGCTTGGCCTTGGGCTGCTGCTGGGCCTGCTGGGGAGGGCGCTCCTGACGGGGCTTGTCCCCCTTGGGCTTCTGCTGGGGCTTGTCCGGCCGCTTCTCGGCGCGGGGCTTGCCCTCACCCTGGGGCTGCTTGGGCTCCTGCTTTTTCTGCTCGGGACGGGGCTTGGGAGCCTCCTTCTTCTGGGGCTTGGGCTCCTGGGCCTGACGGGGCGCCTGCTCGGCCTTCTCGCCGCCCTTGGCCTCACCGCCACGGTTCCGGCTGCGGCTGCGGCTCCGGCCGCCCTTGGCCTCGGCCTGCTTCTCCTCGGGCTGGACGGAGGCGGTCAGCCCCAGCCCGGTGAGGGCGGTGCCCAGGCTGCTGCGCAGCTTCTCCTCCGGGTCCTCGGGGGGCGGGGTCACCTTGCGCAGCTTGGCCAGCTCCTCCGGCGGCGGGGCCACATAGCCCTCGGGCCGCTTGCCCTTGCCGTTGCGCACCACGCAGATTTCGCAGTTGTGGAAGCTGCGGGGGGCCTCCGGCGCGTCGTCCAGCCGCACCTTCACCGTCTCACGCAGCAGGTTCACCTGGGATACGGTGCCCACGCCCTCGGGCGTCTCCACAAAGCTCTCGTTCTTGGGCATCCGCTTCACGGCGTCCTCGTAGGCGTCCTGCTCGTACTTCAGGCAGCACATGAGCCGCCCGCAGGTGCCCGAGATTTTGGTGGGGTTGAGGGAGAGACTCTGGGTCTTGGCCATCTTGATGGACACGGGCTGGAAGTCGTCCAGGAAGGAGGCGCAGCAGAAGGGACGGCCGCATATGCCCAGGCCGCCCAGCATTTTGGCCTCGTCCCGGACGCCGATCTGCCGCAGCTCGATGCGGGTGTGGAACACACCGGCCAGGTCCTTTACCAGGGCGCGGAAGTCCACACGGCCCTCGCTGGTGAAGAAGAAGAGGATTTTGTTGCCCTCAAAGTTGTACTCCACTTCCACCAGCTTCATATCCAGCCCGTGGGCGGCGATTTTCTCCTGGCAGATCTGGAAGGACTTCTTCTCCTTCTCCCGGTTGCGGGCCACGGTGTCCAGGTCCTTCTCGGTGGCGATGCGCACCAGGGGACGGAGGGGAGCCACCACGCTCTCGTCCTCCACCATGGTGTTGCCCTTGGTGCACTCGCCGTACTCGATGCCCCGGGAGGTCTCGATGATGACGCCCTGTCCGGCCCGGACCTGGGTGCCCTTGGGGTCGAAGTAGTACTCCTTGCCTCCGCTCTTGAAGCGGACGCTGATGATTTCGGTCATAGGTACCTCCAGCGCCCACCTGGGCGCACGTTCAGAATAGGCCGCCATGGCGGCGGGAATGGGCCATTACCCCCGGCAGTGCCCCAGAGCGGCGCACAGCCAGCCGGCCAGGTGTCCCGCGCCCACGTTGAAGGCGCAGGAGGCGCGCAGCTGCTCCAGCACGTCCACGGCGACGAGCAGCGCCTTGGGGGACAGGGCCTGAGCCGCCTTTGCCGCAGCGGCACGGCGGTCGGGGTCGGCCTCGCCGCAGTCTCCGCCGGTGCGGAGCACTAGGGCGTGGCGCAGCAGAAGAACCCCCTCAGAGAAGAGGTCGGACAGGCTGTCCCGGTCCCACTTCTCCAGGGAGATACAGAATTCCATCAGTGCCAGCTCATCCCCGGCGGACAGCCGGGCAATCAGCTCGGGCGCGGCGGCACGGGCCTGGCTCTCTCCGCCGGAGGAACCCTCCAGCTCGGCCACGGCACGGCCCAGCAGGCCCTCGCAGCGCTGTGCAGCCCCCACAATGGCCTCCCGGGACTTGTCCGGGTACCTGCGGGACAGCCACGCCTCGGCCTCCGCCTGGGTCACCGGCGACAGGGTCACCACCTCGCACCGGGACCGGACGGTCTGGAGCAGGGCGGCGGCGTTGTCGGTGAGGAGGAGGAAGGCGGCGTAGGGCGGCCCCTCCTCCAGCAGCTTGAGCATGGCGTTCTGGGCGCTGGCGTTCATGGTCTGGGCGTTTTCCAGGATGTACACCTTGCGTCCGGCCTCGTTGGGGCGGACGTAGGCGTCGGAGCGGAGGGCACGCACCTGGGCCACGTTGATGTCCTTGCCGTCGTCCCCGATGACGGAGATATCCGGGTGGATGCCACCCATGGCCTTGCGGCAGTCGGGGCAGGACAGGCAGGGCTTGTCCCCCTGTCCACGGCATACAAAGGCAGCGGCCAGGACCCGGGAGAGCGTACGCTTGCCAGCCCCGGCCGGGCCGCTGAGAATGTACGCGTGGGACAGGCCCCGGCGGGCGGTCTGGGCCTCCAGCTGCCCTTTAAGGGCGGCGTTGCCCGCCAGAAGGCTCAGGTTCATCAGACGCGCTCGAACCGCTCAATGTCCACCACGAAGATGGTGGCGCCGCCAACCAGCACCTCCACCGGCATGGAGGGGTAATACCCGTAGCTCATCTCGGTGGTGGTGGGGATCAGCTCCTTGCGGCTGTGGGAGTGCTCCTTGATGATATCAATGACGGACTGGACCTTTTCCTCGTCCACGCCCACCAGGATGGTCACGTTGCCGGCCATGAGGAAGCCGCCGGTGGTGGACAGCTTGGTGGAGGAGAAGCCCGCTTTGGTCAGGGACTGAGTGACGGCGTTGGCGTCGTCCCGGTTGATGATGGCAAGAATCAGTTTCATGGTAATCCCTCCTGAAGGAACAATGAGCGAGAGGGCGGGCCTGCCTGCCACACACTTACAGGCAGAGCACCGGGCAGCCCTCTTTTTCCATATTATAACCTATCTCCGACAAATATGCGAGATGTTTTTTCCCGATTTCCTCGCCTGGGGCCACCACGGGCACGCCCGGCGGGTAGGGGGCAATCTGCCCGGCGGCTATCCGGCCCTCGGCGGCGGCAAAAGGCACGGTCTCGTGGGGGGCAAACCGGGCCTCTCTGGGGGAGCGCACCAGCCGGGGCAGGGGAGGGGGCGGCGGGAAGGGATTGGCCTCCGGGGGCGGCGGGTTCACCCGGGAAATGGCATCGGCCAGACGGGCGAAGTCCTGGGGGCCGTCGGCGCAGGTGGGGATGAACACCACATGACCCCCGTCCGCCATCTCGGGCCACACCCCCAATTCCTCCAACGCCTCCTGAACGGCGAAGCCGTCCCCGGTGCGCAGCACGAAGCGGGTGGGGTCCAGGGGCGCCATGTCCTCGGTCAGGGAGGGGAACCGCTGCCGCAGCGCTGCCGTCTGCCGGGCGGCCTCCTCATAGGCCGCTTTCCCCTCCTCCTCCATCCAGGCACGGGCCAGGTCCAGGCTGGCCATCAGCACATAGGAGGGGCTGGAGCTGCCATAGAGGGAGGCGGCGGCACGCAGGTCGCCGTGGGGAAAGCCGCTGCCTTTTCCCGTCAGCAGCAGGGCGGTCTGACCCAGGGCGGGGAGTGTTTTGTGGGCGGACACCACGGCGATGTCCACCGCCTCCATGCCCGTGTACCCCAGAAAGGGCAGGTGAGCGCCGTGGGCGGCGTCCACGACAAGCGTTCCACCCCGGGAATGGATCCTGTTAGCCAGAACGGGCAAATCCGACAACACACCGTAATATGTGGGCGAGGTAATACAGACGGTCTTGATTTCCGGCCGGGAATCCAGCCATTTTTCCACGTCGTCAGGCTGGATGGGGCCGGTGACGCCGGCCTGAGCCAGCCAGGGACGGGGCAGAAAGACGGGGTGCAGGTCCAGCAGAGCCAGGGCGTTGTACACCGACCGGTGACACCCCCGGTCCAGCAGCACGCTGTCTCCGGGGCGGCAGGTGAGGGTGAGGGCGGTCAGCATGCCCTGGGTGGAACCGCCGGTGAGGAAGAGACATTCCCCCATATTGAGGGTATCCCGCCACAGGTCCTCGGCCTCTTTGATGGGGCCGTCTCCGGAGAACAGGTCGCCGGTGGGGGGCAGCTCGGTGAAGTCCATGGCCGCCAGCGGGGTGAACTCGGGGGCGGGCATGGAGCGGCCCTTGTGGCCGGGCATGTGCATCCGCAGGGGGTCCTGGGCGGCGAAGGCCCGGAGGGCATCGTAGAGGGGGGTGGGTCCCATGGCGTCATCTCCCGGAAAAGTTTTCTCCAGTATACCAGAACCGGCCTGGGGCCGCAAGGCGGCGGAGAACGGATAAAAAGGGACGGCAAAAAGCCGGCCTGTCAGACAGGCCGGCTTTTTGCCGGGAAAGAAGGAAAGAAGAAACGCGGCCCGTATGACGGAACTTGCTCAAGGCTCCGCCCGGGCTTGGGAAGAGTCAAGAGAGAGAGGTATCATCTCTGTTGACACCCATATGATACCCAATTAAACTGAAATCAGTCTGAAAAAACTGGGAACATTTTGTGAACGGCAGCGGGTAATTTGTGAACATTCTAAAAAGACCGGCCCCCGGCGGGATTTTTCCCGCCGGGGGCCGTCCGCAAGGGCCGGAAAAGGCCCCGTATGACAGTGATTATTCCAGATAGATGGCACGCAGCCGCTCCAGCTTCCGGCTGTTGAGGCCCATGGGACCGGCCAGGAAGGCGTCCATGCTGCCGTAGCGGGCGTCAATCTCGTCCAGCATGCGGTCCATGGTCACCTGGGCCACGCCCACGGTGGACCGGATAGCGGGCAGCAGGGCCTCCGCCTCCTGGGGGTAGTGGGTTCTGGCGTACTCCTCCACCCGGGCGATGTCGTGGGCCACATACTCATTGGTGAGCACATAGTCGGCCACGGCGGCCTCACGCTCGGCGCCCAGGGCGGAGAGCAGCAGCACGCCGCCGATGCCGGTGCGGTCCTTACCGGCGCTGCAGTGGAAGAGCAGGGCGTGTTCTCCGTCGTTTTTCAGGGCCAGGTCAAAGAAGGCCCGGTAGGACTCCAGGCCCCAGGCGGTGAACAGCAATTCGCAGTAGGCCTCGGGACCGAATACGTTGCGCCGTGCCATGCCAACCATGGCCTCCGAGTCGGCGGACCAGCCGTGGGAGGCCACCGAGCCGGTGGCGGCGCCCATGTCGCTGCGGCTCTCGTCGATGACCAGCAGATGGTAGAACGA
Organism: Pseudoflavonifractor capillosus ATCC 29799; assembly: GCF_000169255.2. Lineage (GTDB taxonomy): Bacteria > Bacillota > Clostridia > Oscillospirales > Oscillospiraceae > Pseudoflavonifractor > Pseudoflavonifractor capillosus. The sequence continues at coordinate 70,573 of NZ_AAXG02000004.1, read as the reverse complement.
GGTACCGTGGGAGGGCGGATCAGGACGGGCCATGGCCTCCTTCAGGGTGCGGAAATCCGCCACCCAGGCCAGATGATAGACCTGTTCCAGACGGCGCAGGTCGTCCGCGGTGCCGTCGCACAGGGCGCCGGTGCGCAGCAGCAGCCCATTCCGAACCTTCCTGCCCCCGGCGGCTGGAATTCCGCCCAGCTCTCGGGCGTTGGTCACTCCGGTGAGATGGATGGATCTGGGCAATTGGGACATGAACCGTCACTCCTTTTTCTTTCTGCGGCAGGACAGGAAAATTGGTCTCCTCTTGAAAAAAACAGGGGGGGTTTACTCGGCAGTCTCTTCTTCCTTCTTGGTGCACACGATGTTCAGCTCGTCCAGCTGCTTCTGGGTGACGAAGGAAGGGGCGTTCATCATCAGGTCCTGGGCGTTCTTGTTCATGGGGAAGGGGATGATCTCCCGGATGGAGTCCTCGCCGGCCAGCAGCATGACCATGCGGTCCACACCGGGGGCGATACCGGCGTGGGGGGGAGCGCCGTAGGTGAAGGCGTTGTACATGGCGGGGAACTTGCTCTTCACGTCGTCCTCGCCCAGCCGCACCAGCTGGAAGGCCTCAATCATAATCTCGGGGTCGTGGTTCCGGACGGCGCCGGAGGACAGCTCCACGCCGTTGCACACCAGGTCGTACTGGAAGGCGGTGATGGACAGGGGGTCCACCTCGCCGGCAGCGGCCTTCTTGAGAACCTCCAGGCCGCCGTTGGGCATGGAGAAGGGGTTGTGGCAGAACTCCAGCTCGCCGCTCTCCTCGCCAATCTCGTACATGGGGAAGTCCACAATCCAGCAGAACTCGTAGGTCTCCTTGTGGAAGTGGTCGGGGCACAGGGGGGCCAGCATCTTGATGAGCACACCGGCGGTCTTCTGAGCGGAGAGCTTCTTGCCGGCGGTCAGGCCCACGAAGGTGCCCTTCTCCAGGCCCAGAGCGGCCACCACGGCGTCCTTGATGGGCTGGACGAACTTAGCGATGCCGCCCACAATCTCGCCGTTCTCGTCGTAGCGGAACCAGTAGACCTTGCCGCCGGACTGGACCTCCACGTCGGCGCACAGCTTGTCAATCTGCTTGCGGGTGGCGGAGAAGCCGGTGACCTTGACGGCCTTGACGGTGTTGCCCTCGAAGGGGCCGAAGCCGCAGGCACCCAGGGCCTCGGTGGCGTCCTGAGCGGTCAGGTCGATGCGCAGGTCGGGCTTGTCGGAGCCGTAGGTCTCCATGGCCTCCAGGTAGGGGATGCGCTTGAAGGGGGCGGAGGAGGCGGTGTCATACTTGCCGTACTTGGCGAAAATGGGGGGCAGCACGTCCTCCAGAACGGTGAACACGTCCTCCTGGTCGGCAAAGGCCATCTCCATGTCCAGCTGGTAGAACTCGCCGGGGGAGCGGTCGCCGCGGGCGTCCTCGTCACGGAAGCAGGGGGCAATCTGGAAGTACTTGTCGAAGCCGGAGGCCATCAGCAGCTGCTTGAACTGCTGGGGGGCCTGGGGCAGAGCGTAGAACTTGCCGGGGTGCTTCCGGCTGGGCACCAGGTAGTCACGGGCGCCCTCGGGGGAGGAGGCGGTCAGGATGGGGGTGGTGATCTCCATAAAGCCGTGGGCGGTCATGGCCTGCCGCAGGGCGGACACCACCTGGCAGCGCAGCACGATGTTGTTCTTTACCTCGGGGTTGCGCAGGTCCAGATAGCGGTACTTCAGGCGGGCGGACTCGTCGGCCTCACGGCTGCGGTTGATGGGGAAGGGCAGCTCGTTGTGGCGGCAGCGGCCCAGCACCTCGATCTTCTCGGGTACCACCTCGATGTCGCCGGTGGGCAGCTTGGGGTTCTTGCTGTCCCGCTCCCGCACCACGCCGGTGACCTGAATGGTGGACTCCTTGTTCAGGGCCTTGATGGTCTTGACCATCTCCTCGGTCTCGGCCACCACCTGGGTGGTGCCGTAGAAGTCCCGCAGCACCGCGAAGCCCAGGCTGGCGCCCACCTCACGGAAGTTCTCCAGGAAGCCCGCCAGGGTGACGGTCTGTCCCACGTGCTCCATGCGGAGCTCACCGCAGGAGTGGCTGCGGTAGCAGGTACGCGCGTTATCCATGAAAAATCAACTCCAAATTGTAATATACAATGTTATAAATAACAGTTTGTATTGAAAATCAGCCCATCAGGAGACTGTCCAGCAGGCTGTGGGAATAGGGCTGGTCAATGGGCAGGGTGACGCCCAGGTTGTCCAGCTTGAGGGCGCTGCCGTCGGCGGCGCAGAACCAGACGTTGAGGCTGTCCGGGTTGGCGGGGGAGAAGGCGCACTGGATGGTGCGCTTCACGCTGTCCAGCAGGGTGTAGGCCAGCTGGTTGGCGTCGTACATGTGGAAGCCCTCCTTCTGGGGCTCGGCGGGGCCGGTGTACAGGGCGCAGGTGTCCGCCCAGGCCACGGTCACGCCGTCCTTGCCCACGGTGACGGCGGCGGCGTCCAGATTCCAGCCGGTGAGGTCGCTCATCTCCGTGAGAAAATGCTCCACCAGAAGCGCGCTCTCTTCCGCCGGGTCCAGCGGGCTGTTGGTGAAGAAGGGGACAAAGTCTCCCTCCTGGCCCACATAGAGGGTGTACTCCGTGTTCCGGGTCACCTGGCCGCCGGTCAGGTCCAGATAGCGGCTGTAGAACACCTGCAGGTCCAGGTCCTTGTACTGCTCGGTGGCCATGTCCTTGGTGACGCCCAGGGCGGACATGGCGGTGTTCTCCACCCAGGCCTCATTGGTGGTGCCGGAGGCGTGCTGCTCGTTCCACAGGAAGTCGCTGCCCAGGGTGGACACAGCGGTGAGGACGGCGCTCAGATAGTCCTTGGAAGTGACAGTCTTGCCATTGCCCTGGAAGTACACCGTGTCGGGCACGTCCAGAGAGGCCCACACCACCGCGTCAAAGGTGGGGGTGAAGGTGGTGCGCAGCTCCTCACGGGCCACACGGGCCACCATGGCGGCGGCCTCGCTGCGGGTCAGGGTGTTGGAACCGGCGAACATGCCGTACTCGTTGACGCCGGTGAGAATGCCCGCGTTGTAGAAGCGGAGCACGTCGGCGTCAGCGGTGTCGGGCAGGGAGGTGATGCTGTTGATGGCGGGCAGCTGGTCGGCGGGCAGAGCGGCGGACAGCAGCTTGAGGAAGCCCAGACGGGTGACGGTCTGGTCGGGCTGGGACAGCAGGGAGAGCACCATGGCGTCGTCCTTGGCCAGACCCTTCAGGTAATCCACAGCGCCGGTGTACCAGGGGGAACCGGCGGGGTTGTCAAACAGGCCGTCGCCGCCGTCCAGGATTTCGGCCATGCGGGCGGCGATGGCGGCCGCCTCGGACACGGCCATGGTGCGGTAGGGCTCAAAGCCCTTGTCGGAGCCGGTGATGAGGCCGGTCTCGTAGCAGATTTTGGCGCTGGACTCAAACCAGCTTCCGGCGGGCACATCGGCGTAGCCGGGGTAGGTGTTGAGGGAGGGGAAGGCGTTGTCCGCGGACGCAGCCAGGGCGGGTGCGCCGGTGAGGGTGAGAGCCAGAGACAGGCCAACGGCAATGAGCTTTCGATTCATATTGAAATCCTCCAGTAAGCAGTCAGAGTTGCGGCGGAACGCCGCCTGTGTATCAGACGGAAACCGGGGGGTGAAAGTTCCCTTGAGCAGGTGGGATGAGGCGTTCCCCTCATCCGTCATTTGCTGCGCAAATGCCACCTTCCCCCAGGGGAAGGCATTGGGATTACTCCTTGTCCAGGATGGGACGGTCGTCCTTGGGGTCGCTGAGGCAGTTCTTCACGTAGGACACCGCCTCGGCCACGGGCAGGGTCACCTGCTTGAAGAAGCCCTGGCTCTCCATGTCGGCCTTCTCCTCCTCGGTGAAGTCGTCGCCCATGAGCAGGTTCTTTACGGTGACAGTGCCCGCCTTCACCTCGTCCTCGCCCAGGAAGGCGGCAAAGGGGATGGAGAGCTTGTTGGCGTAGTTGAGCTTCTGCTTGAACTTCTTCTGCTCGCAGTGGAGCTGGGCACGGACGCCCTGAGCACGCAGAGCGGTGGCGAAGGAGATGGCGGCGGACAGGTCCTCGGTCATGGGCAGGATGAGCACGTCGGCAGGAGCGGCGTTGGAGGCGTTGAGCATCTTCTGCTCCTGGAGCACGTAGAACAGGCGGGTCAGGCCGATGGAGATGCCCACGCCGGGCAGCTGCTTGTCGGTGTAGTACTCGGCCAGGTTGTCGTAGCGGCCGCCGGAGCAGATGGAGCCCACCTCGGGGTGGTCCAGCATGACGGTCTCATAGACGGTGCCGGTGTAGTAGTCCAGGCCACGGGCGATGGTCAGGTCCACCATGAAGTGGTCGGCAGGCACGCCGAAGGCGGCCATGTACTTCACCACGGTGTTCAGCTCCTCCACGCCCAGGTCGAACAGCTCGTTCTTGCCCTTGAAGGGCTCCAGAGCGGCCATGGGATCGGCGGCGGAGAGCAGGCTGAGCAGGGTGTCGGCGGTGTCGGCGGACACGGCGAAGTCGTCCACCAGAATGGCCTTCACCTTGTCAGGGCCAATTTTTTCCAGTTTGTCGATGGTGCGCATCACGTCGCCGGCCTGCTGCTCCAGACCAAGCAGGGCGAAGAGACCGTTGAGCACCATCCGGTTGTTGACCCGGATTTTGAACCGGCGCAGGCCCAGGGCGGTAAAGGCACGGTAGATGATGGAGGGGATTTCGGCCTCGTTGATGATGTCCAGCTTGCCGTCGCCGATGACGTCGATGTCGGCCTGGTAGAACTCACGGAAGCGGCCGCGCTGAGCCCGCTCACCACGGTAGACCTTGCCGATCTGGAAGCGGCGGAAGGGGAAGGACAGCTCGTTGTAGTGGAGGGCCACGTACTTGGCCAGGGGGACGGTCAGGTCAAAGCGGAGGGAGAGGTCGCTGTCACCCTTCTGGAAGCGGTAAATCTGCTTCTCGGTCTCGCCGCCGCCCTTGGCCAGCAGAACCTCGCTGGCCTCGATGGCGGGGGTGTCCAGGGGAGTGAAGCCGTAGAGGGCGTAGCTCTCCCGGAGGATGGCCACCATACGGTCAAATAGCACCTGATCCGCCGGCAGCAGCTCCATGAAGCCGGACAGGGTGCGGGGCTTGATACGTTCCATCAGAAAAACTCCTTTTTAATAGGGTAGACCGTTGCTACTCTTCGCCGCGAGTGCGGCGTCAAGCGTTTTGCGAAGCAAAACCTTGAAATTGACCGGATTCACTCCGGGCAATTTGAGTCAAATCGGGGGTCCCCAGCGAATCAGAGATTCGCTGGGGTGTGGCACGAAAGACAAAAAAGCGCCTCCGTCCCCAGACAATGGGACGAAAGCGCCTGCCTCCGTGGTGCCACCCATGTTCGGCGGGATATTTCGTCCCACCCTCTGTGCTCCTGTTACGGGGAGCGGGCCGTGGATGTCTCCATCCCCGCTGGTAGAGCTGTCTTTCCCGGGGTCCGGTCCGTGGGACGCTTTCAGCCGAGGGCGTCCTTCTCTGTCCGGCGGATGGCCTGGTACTCATGCTCCGTCATAGCGGTTTTTGTCACTGCATACAGCACAATAGTATCCCAAATTGGCCCGAATGTCAACCGTTTGCGGCCCAAAACCGGGAAATTCAAGGGCAGTCATTCTATTAAAATACAACAAGGTTGTTCGGGCAGAAATTTCATTACGGCGCAGAGACTTCGTGCGGCGTCGTCCTCGCAAGCTGCGTATCACTCAGCCCGCCGCAAGCGGCAGGCCTCGTTCACTCCGCTGCTCGTCCTCTCCCCACACGACCCGCTTCGCTGGGCTCGTGCGGGGGCCCCGTGCGGCATTGAGATCGCCAATGAATTGCAGAAACTGACAAGTCTGGGTGGGTAACGCTGCACGGGCTGAGCAGTTACGACACCAAACAGCCGAACCGGCAAGCAGTTGCTTTCAAATACGGCGGCTGCTTGAATTGCACCGCCGCCGGACGTACTCCGAAAGGGGGTACCAGGGGGAAACGGGCGCATAAGGCTTGTAAAAGCCGAGCTGCGCCTGTTGCCCCATGGCGGCTTTTGGGTACTTTTCGCCGGTGAAAAGTACCTCCCCGAAGGGTGTTCACCTGCAAGCCAGGTGTTTTTTTGCCTTCCTCCAGTGAAAGACAAAAAAACACGCCGCCCTGTGAGGACGGCGTGGTCGAACATATTACACGGTAAAAGGCTTGGTCTTGGGATTGATAATCTCGCGCCAATCCAGATCGCCCCGCTCCAGGCCGTGAATGAGCATCTCAGCGGTGCCCACGTTGGTGGCGTAGGGGATATTGTACTGGTCGCACAGCCGGGTAATGTAGTTCAGGTCGGTGTCCAGGTCGCTGGACTGGGGGTCGCAGAAGAAGAGCACCATGTCAATCTCGTTGTAGGCGATGCGGGCGCCAATCTGCTGGCTTCCGCCGTGCTCACAGGAAAGGAAGAGGTAGACCGGCAGCCCGGTGGCCTCGGCGACCAGCTTTCCCGTGGTATTGGTGGCGCAGACGGTGTGCTTGGAGAGGATGCCGCAGTAGGCGATGCAGAATTGAACCATCAGTTCCTTCTTGCGGTCGTGGGCCATAAGGGCAATGTTCATCGGAATTCATCCTTTCTCATATTATGGGGCCCAGCCCGGATACAATATGCCAGCTTTGGCCGTCATATTCCAGAGCCGCGCCGGGGAGCAGGGCGGTGCTTTGGGTTCCGTCGGTCCAGGTGAGCCGGACCAGAGCCGACCCCTGGCAGGCGGTGCCTGTGGGATTGGTGTAGGACAGAGTGGCGGTGATGAGCCGTGCGGACCGGAGCATCTTGATGGTATCAGTGTCCTGGGGCAGTTGGAGAGAGGTGAGCAGGGCGGTCTGACCCTGAGCACGGGTCATGCCGCGCATGCCGGCCTGCTCAGCCAGCGTCAGGTCCATGGCCTGAGCAGCCCGTGGACCGTCGCCCTCCGCCAGCCCCTCCACCAGCAGGGCCAGCGCACCCTCGGGGGTGCTGGTCCTGGGCGCAGAGGCCCAGAAAAAGACCCCCAGAGCCACGGTCAGGGTGACCAGCACCAGCGCAGCTGAGGCCAGGATGCTTTTCCAGCCGGTTGGAGCCTGCTTTTTTGTGGGGTGGGACGGCTGAGCTTCCTCAACCGGATTTTCCACCTTTGCGCCGCAGGATGTGCAAAACTTCAGTCCATCCTTCAGCGGCGCGCCGCATTTGGTACAGAACATAGTGCCTCCCGGGCCGGTCTGGCCCATGGTTCCGGGCCGCAAGCCCGGAGGAGTTTCCACCCGTTTGAGCCCCGCAGTGGAAAACCGGCAGGTTCAGCGGATGTGCATGAGGGGAACCCGTTCACCCATCAGACGGCGGGCGATATTGAGGTAGGCCACTGCGGCGCCCTTCCGGCTGGCCAGGATGATGGGCTTGCCCTGGTTGGCGGAGAGCATGACCTGCTCATCCTCGGGCACCACACCCAGCAGGGGCAGGCCGGCGGCGTCCATGGCGTCGTCGATGGTGGTGTGGAGCCGGCGGAGCAGCTTGGGCTGCACCCGGTTGACCACCAGATGGATGGAGGGCAGCTGGCGGGAGAGCTGGGAGACCACCCGCTGGGCGTCCCGGAGGGCGGAGGCGTCGGTGGTGGACACCACGATGCCCCGGTCCGCGCCGCACACCGCCAGACGGAAGCCCTCGCCCATACCGGCGGGGGAGTCCATGAGGATGTAGTCGTACTGCTCCCTGGCTTTGCGCAGGAAGGCCTTCATCCGCTCCTCGCTGATGCCCGGGGGCAGGGTGAGGGGTGCGGTGAGGAGATAGAGATTTTTGATGACCGGGTGGGGGACTGCTGCCCGCTTCAGGGAGCAGCGGCCCTCCAGCACATCGGTGAAGTCCATGAGGGCCCGGTCAGTGAGGCCCAGGGAGATGTCCAGGTTGCGCAGTCCGATGTCCATGTCGATGCACAGCACCCGGCGGCCCAGGGCAGCCAGACAGGACGAGACGCCCCCGGTCAGGGAGGTCTTTCCCGTCCCACCCTTACCGGACGTGACCACAACGGCGGTACTCATAGCGTCCCTCCAGTTCATACGGTGTTAGTATATCATGACGGGCTGGGTTTTCCAATATTTTTTGTGCAAATGTAACACAATAGCAAACTTTGTGCCAATTTAAAGCGGTGCTTTCTGGAGCTTGGCCCAGCGGCGGGGGTAGCCCTTGGGGGTGGGGGCGGTTTTGCGGATGAGCACCACCCGGTGGGTGACCCCAGCGCCGGGGATTTCGTAGTCCCGGAGGGCCTCTACCTTGCCGCCAAGAAGAGAGACGGCATGGGCGGCGCCGGAGAGCTCCTCAGCGCAGTCCACCGCCTTCATGGACAGGAACAGTCCGCCCGGCTTTACGTAGGGCAGGCACAGCTCGGTGAGCACCCGCAGGTCGGCCACCGCGCGGGACACGGCAAAGTCAAAGCTGTCCCGCCAGCCCTTCTCCAGGGCCTGCTCCTCCGCACGGGCGTGGACGCAGCTGACATCGGTAAGGCCCAGGTCGGCGCACACCTCGCTCAGCCAGTTGACCCGCTTGCCCAGGCTGTCCAGCAGGGTGAGGGAGATGGACGGCTCCAGAATCTTCAGGGGCAGGCCGGGAAATCCGGCGCCGGTGCCCACGTCGATAACCCGCTTGCCCTTGAAATCCACGCCCTCCAGGGTGAGCAGGGCGGCGGAGTCCAGGAAGTGGAGGTCGGCCACCTTGTCCGGGTCGGTGATGGCGGTCAGGTTCATGACCTGGTTTTTCTCCAGCAGCAGCTGTCCGTACCGGGCCAGCATGGCGGGCGCAGCAGGGGAGGGGAGGGGGACTCCCATGGCCGCCAGTCCGGCGGCGATTCGCTCTTCCATTCCGTTAACCTCCGAAGTTGGCCAGCAGGGCCGGAATCCCGTTGATCAGGTTGATGATAATGAGAGCCAGGCACAGGGCGGTGATGAAAATCATCATGGCCCGGCGTGCGGGGCTGCGGCTCTCCTGGGGAGAGGTGAGCCACACGCACACCGCCGACGCCCCGCCGCCTCCCAGAGCGGGAATGACCATCAGGGAGGCGATGCCGTGGAGATAGGTGCCCGTGCCGTACATGTAGGTCATGAGAAATACGATGATGACCATGTACACCACGCCCACCCAGGCCCAGATGCGCTTGAGGGGAGAGGCGGGGACATAGGGCTCCCGGGGCTGCTCATCCTGCTCCTGGGGCGTCTTGTTGTGTTCGTCAGCCATAGCGGCCCTCCTTACTTGTCGCTGCCGCTGTCCCGCTGCTCACGCAGCAGGTCACGGATCTCGGTGAGCAGGACCTCCTCCGCCGAAGGGGCGGGAGGGGCGGCGGGCGCCTCCTCCTTCTTGCGGCGGAAGGCGTTCATGGCCTTGACGATGCAGAAGATGACAAAGGCCATGATGAGGAAGTTGACGATGGCCTGGATGAAGTTGCCGAAGGCGATCTGAGCGCCGCCCACGGTAAAGACCAGGGAGGCGAAGGTATCCTGGCCGATGAAGATGCCCACAAAGGGCATGAGGATGTCGTTGACCAGGGAGTCCACGATGGACTTGAAGGCGGCGCCGATGATGACGCCCACCGCCATGTCCATCACGTTGCCACGGGCGATGAATTTGCGGAACTCACCCATAAAGCCCCGGGATTTCCGGTCGATTTCTTTGATGTTCTCTTTGATGTTCTTCAAGTGTATAACCTCAATGCTTGTCGTTCACAGGAGGACCCTAAGGCCGCTCCTTACTTCTTGGGCACCAGCACTTCCTGGCCGCCCATGTAGGGACGCAGGGCAACGGGGATCTTGACGGAGCCGTCGGCCTGGAGGTTGTTCTCCAGGAAGGCGATGAGCATGCGGGGAGGGGCCACCACGGTGTTGTTGAGGGTGTGGGGCAGGTACATGCCCTTCTCACCCTTGACACGCATCTTCAGGCGGCGGGCCTGGGCGTCGCCCAGGTTGGAGCAGGAGCACACCTCGAAGTACTTCTGCTGACGGGGGGACCAGGCCTCGATGTCGCAGGACTTGACCTTCAGGTCGGCCAGGTCGCCGGAGCAGCACTCCAGCTGGCGGACGGGGATGTCCAGGGAGCGGAACAGCTCCACGGAGAAGCGCCACATCTTCTCATACCAGGCCATGGAGTCCTCGGGCTTGCAGACCACAACCATCTCCTGCTTCTCGAACTGGTGGATGCGGTACACGCCACGCTCCTCGATGCCGTGGGAGCCCTTCTCCTTGCGGAAGCAGGGGGAGTAGGAGGTGAGGGTCTGGGGCAGGTTGTCCTCGGGGATGATCTGGTCGATGAACTTGCCGATCATGGAGTGCTCGGAGGTACCGATGAGGTACAGGTCCTCGCCCTCAATCTTGTACATCATGGCGTCCATCTCGGTCTGGCTCATGACGCCCTCCACCACGTTGCCGTGGATCATGAAGGGGGGGATGCAGTAGGTAAAGCCCTTGTTGATCATGAAGTCACGGGCGTAGGCCAGCACGGCGGAGTGGAGCCGGGCGATGTCGCCCATCAGGTAGTAGAAGCCGTTGCCGGACACGCGGCCGGCGGCGTCCATGTCCACGCCGTTGAAGGTCTCCATGATCTGGGTGTGGTAGGGGATCTCAAAGTCGGGGGTGACGGGCTCGCCGAAGCGCTCAACCTCCACGTTGCAGGAGTCGTCGGGGCCGATGGGCACGGAGGGGTCGATGATGTTGGGGATCTGCAGCATGATGTGGCGGATCTCCTCGGCCAGCTTGACCTCCTGCTCCTCCAGCTCAGCCAGACGGTCGGCGTTGGCCTTGACCTGGGCCTTGACGGCCTCAGCCTCCTCCAGCTTGGAGGGGTCCTTCTTGGCCTGGCCCATCAGCATGCCGATCTGCTTGGAGAGGGTGTTGCGGCTGGCACGCAGCTCGTTGGCCTCGGTCATGGCCGCACGGTTGGCGGCGTCCAGCTCCAGCACCTTGTCCACCAGGGGCAGCTTGGCGTCCTGGAACTTCTTCTTGATGTTCTCCTTGACGGCTTCGGGATTCTCACGGATAAAACGAATGTCCAGCATGGATATGACACCTCATCATCATATTATTGTGGTGCGGGGGATGTCCCCCGGAGAAATGTTTCACGTGAAACAGGGGACGCTCAGCCCAGGGCCTCTTTGATCTCCTGGTACTGCTGAGCGGGGGAGGGGTCGCCCTCACGGCCGGTGAGAGCCTCCTGGGGCAGGTACTGGGGCAGACCGGCGGCCTCAAACTCGGCCATCATGTTGGCCGCGTCGGTGTAGTAGCCACGGGAGAACTGCCGCTGGATACGCCAGAACCAGTCCATGGCCTCCAGGGCCTTTTCGGCGCTGTCCTGGGCAGTCTGGGCGCTCTCGGCGTCGGACTGGGCGCCGGACAGCTGGCTCTGGGCCTCGTCCAGCTGCTTCTGCAGGTCGGCCACCTGGCCCTCCAGATCCTCCACCTCACCAGTCAGCCGGTCCTTTTCGGCGATCAGGTTGTTGATGGAGTCAAAGGCGTTGTTGGACGTGGCCTGCAGGCCGGAGATGGCCTGCTCATTGGCCCGCTGCTGCATGAAATAGGAGAGGAGCAGCAGCAGGAAGGCGGCGGCAAAGAGAATGGTCAGATAGCCCATCACCGAGACCTTTTTGTGGGGCTTGGCGTGCTCCGCCTCGTGCTGGAGGTGCTGGACCTCCTGCTCCTCGTTGTTGTGGTCCTGCTGGTTCAAAGAGAAGTGCCTCCCTTCCCGCCGGAGGTCTGCTCCAGCGCCTCAAGAAGGGCGGTCAGGTCCTCGTCGCCGTAGTATTCCAGCTCCACCTTGCCCTTTTTGGCCCCCTGGACAATGGACACCTTCCGGCCCAGACGGGCGGACAGGTCCTTGGCGGCGGCGTCACGGTAGATTTTCATGGGGTCGGGGGCGGGAGCGGTCTCCTCCTCGGCCTCCTCTGCGGCCTGGCTGATGCGCTTGGCCATGGCCTCGGTCTGGCGGACGGACAGGTCCTCTTCCACCACTTTCTGGGCCAGCCGCTTCTGTAGCTCGCCGCCGGGGACGGAGAGAATGGCACGGGCGTGTCCGGCGGACAGCCGTCCCTCCTCCAGCAGCATGCGCACGGCGTCGGGCAGAGCCAGCAGCCGCATGGCGTTGGCCACGGCGGAACGGGACTTGCCCACCTGCTGGGCCACTTCCTCCTGGGTGAGGCCGTACTCCTCCACCAGGACCTTGTAGCCGCCAGCCTCTTCAATGGGGTTCAAATCCTCCCGCTGGAGGTTCTCGATGAGGCCCAGCTCCATAACCTTCCGGTCGTCGGCCTCGATGACCACAGCGGGCACCTCGGTGAGCCCCGCCTGCTTGGAAGCACGCCAGCGCCGCTCTCCGGCGATGATCTGGTAGTAGCCGGAGGAGAGGCGGCGGACGGTGAGGGGCTGAATGAGTCCATGGGTGCGGATGGACTCGGCCAGGTCGCTGAGGGATTCCTCATCAAACCGTTTGCGGGGCTGCTTAATGCCCGGCTCTACCTGAGAGATGGGCAGCATGACCGAGCCGCCCTCCTGGGTTTTCAGGGCGGCGTCGCCCAGCAGGGCGCCCAGGCCCTTGCCCAGGCCACGGTCCTTGTTCACCGGCAAAATATATCATTCCTTTCCTGTGGGCTGGGGCTCAGCCCTTGTTTTTCTCCATGACCTCCCGGGCCAGCTCCTGATAGGCCTCGGCGCCCCGGGAGAGACTGTCGTAAGCGCTGACGGGCTTGCCGTAGCTGGGGGCCTCGGCCAGCCGCACGTTGCGGGGGATGACGGTGGCGTACACCTGACCGGGGAAGTGGCGCTTGACCTCCTCCGCCACCTGCATGGACAGGTTGGTGCGGCCGTCGTACATGGTGAGCACCACGCCCTCCAGCTCGATGGCCGGGTTGAGGGAGCGCTTCACGATGCGGATGGTGGACAGCAGGTCGCTGAGACCCTCCAGGGCGTAGTACTCGCACTGGACGGGCACCATAATGGTGTCGGCGGCGCAGAGGGAGTTGAGGGTGAGCAGCTCCAGAGAGGGGGGGCAGTCGATGAGGATGTAGTCGTACCGGTCCGCCAGCTGGGCCAGGGCATTTTTCAGGAGATACTCCCGCTTGTCAATGCCGATCATCTCCACGGTGGCGCCGGTGAGGGCCTTGTTGGCGGGCAGCACGTCGCCGTAGGGGGTCTCCACCACAGCCCGCTTTACGTCGGCGCCGTTGATGAGCACGTCGTAGATGTTGGGGGAGGCGGTGGTTTTGTCCACGCCGAAGCCGGAGGTAGCGTTGGCCTGGGGGTCGAAATCGCACACCAGTACCCGGGCGCCCTCCTCTTTCAGGGCCGCGGCCAGGTTGACGCACGTGGTGGTCTTGCCCACGCCGCCCTTCTGATTGACGATAGCAATGGTTTTAGCCATAGGGGCACCTGCCTTTTCACAGCATTTGTGGGGCTGAAAAGCACCCTCCGGGCCGGAGCAGGCAGGCCTTTGCGTCAGCCATACCGCAGGGAGGTTTGTTCAGCAGACATTATTATAATATTGATGTCCGCTCATTTCAACTGATTTTACCCATGTTTCACGTGAAACATGCACCCACGCTTTTTGTGAAAGAGGTAAAAAAGCCCGGAGTGTTTCACGTGAAACACTCCGGGCAAAGGGGATGCCTGGCAGACGGTGGAGAGAGGTGGGGCTGGGTGGAATGTTTCACGTGAAACATCCCACAGCGGGGAGGGCGGTGGAAGAGTGTGGGGACAAGTGGAAAACTCCCCGTGTTTCACGTGAAACACAGGTCAGGCCGTCCGCTTGGGAATGCGGATGGTGAGCAGGATGGAGTCCTCAGTCTCCTGCCGCTCACAGGCCGCGTCCACCCCGGCGGTCTTCATCATGGTCAGACCCTTGGTCACCGTGTTGAGGAAGAACCGCACATCCTTAATTAAATAGGTGGGCTTGCGCCGTTTGGCCGGGGTAGCGGGGGAGAGCAGGGACTCCACATAGGCCTCGGTTCTGGCCACGGTGAGATGCTCCTGGGCGATGTACTGGGCGGCCTTCATCTGGAGCTCCGGGTCCTCCAGCCTGAGCAGCGCACGGGCATGGCGCTCGGTGCATCCCGCCTCCAGCAGCAGCTTGAGCACCTGCGGGGGCAGCCTGAGCAGCCGCAGCTTGTTGGCCACAGCGGACTGGGATTTGCCAATCCGCCGTGCGGCCTCCTCCTGGGACAGGTTGTAAGTACAGATAAGCCGGGACAGGGCGGCGGCCTCCTCCACAAAGTCCAAATCCCGGCGCTGGAGGTTCTCCACCAGAGCCAGCAGGGAGGAGTTCTCCTGGTCCACCCGCAGGATGATGCAGGGCACCTCCTTCAGACCGGCCATCCGGGAGGCACGCAGCCGCCGTTCTCCGGACACCAGCTCATAGCCTCCGCCGGCCTTGCGTACCGACAGAGGCTGGAGCACCCCGTGCTCCCGGATGCTCTCCGCCAGCTCCTCCAGTCCCTCCTGGGAGAAGTATTTCCTGGGCTGGTCCGGGTTGGGCACAATCAGGCTCTCCGGGAGAAAATGCACCCGATTGGTCTCATACAGTCCCTTTTTGCGCAGCAGGGCCATGGAGACGACCTCCTTTGTAAAATGGGTTATCCTGTTATCCACATTTTACCACACCAAAACGAGAAACAAGGCGCAGCGGGTCGAATGGGAAATATTTTCCATATTCTGCCGGTACGGCCGCCGGAAAGGGCATTTGCTCTTTCCTCAGGCCGCCGATTATGCTATGATGGAGATAAGTATGGGCGCCCTGTTTTGGGGCCGCCTGAGGAGAGAATCCACCTGAAACGGAGGTATTTCGACTATGAAGCGTTCTGTTGCCGCCGCCTTTCTGACGGTGTGTCTGCTGTTGTCCCTGCTGGTGGTGCCTGCCGCCGCCGCCGGGGGTTATTCCGACGTGCCCGAGGGAGACTGGGCCGCGGAGGTCATTGAAAAAGCCACTGCCTACGGCCTCATTGAGGGCAAGGGAGACGGCACCTTCGGCTACGGGGAGTACATGAACCGGGCCTCCTTTGTGACAGTGCTGTGCCGTATGTTCGGCTGGGAGATGGTGACCCCGGAGAAGCCCTCCTTCTCCGACTGCGACCCGGGCAAGTGGTACTACTCCGCCGTGGAGACCGCCCTGGCCAACGGGGCCATCGACTCGGGGCTCTACTTCCGGCCCGACGACGACATCAGCCGCCAGGACATGGCCATCATGCTGGTGCGTGCCCTGGGGTATGAGAATCTGGCCCTGACCCAGGCCTCGGCGGAGCTGCCCTTTGCCGACGTGACGGAGAACAAGGGGTACATCGCCCTGGCCTATGAGTTCGGCATCATCAACGGCGTCAAGCAGGCCGACGGCAGCCTGCTCTTCCTGCCCAGCCACTCCTCCACCCGCCAGGAGGCGGCGGCCATGCTGGTGCGGGTGTACGACAAGTACCACGCCGACATCGACTTCCTCCACGGCTTCTACGCCATGAGCTCCTACAGCCAGATTGACATGGCCAAGGAGATGGACGGCGTCAGCCTGGGCTGGGCCCGCATGTCCCTGGACGAGAGCGGCAAGCCCTACCTGAACCAGACCAGCGCAGGCGGCAACGAGTGGGCAGTGCCCCAGGGCTCCGAGCTGGCCACCGGCGCGCTGAGTGAGGCCGGGGTAGACTACAACCTGAGCGTCTACGCCTCCGGCAGCGACCTGACCACCATTCTCAGCGCCGACAACCGGCAGAGCGTGGTGGAGCAGCTGGTGAAGGCCGCCGGGGACTACAACGGCCTGACCATCGACTTTGAGGGCCTGGGCACCTCGCTGCGCACCTCCTTCACCCAGTTCATGACCGCCCTGAGAGCGGCGCTTCCCCAGGGGAAGGCCCTGTGGGTGTGCGTTCAGCCCGACGAGTGGTACGGCGGCTATGACTACAAGGCCCTGGGCGAGACCTGCGACAAGGTGATTCTCATGGCCCATGACTACCAGGACACCAACCTGCCCCAGGGCTGGGTGGGTACCAGCCAGACCCGCAACGCCCCCGCCCCCCTGAACAAGGTGTACGAGGCCCTGGTGTCCATCACCGACCCGGACACCGGCGTGGCGGACAAGAGCAAGATTGTGCTGGCCGTGTCCATCACCAGCGTGGGCCTGAAGGTGGACCAGAACGGCCTGCTGGCCTCCACCGATATCTACACCCCCGCGCCCGAGACCCTGGCCGCCCGGATGAAGCAGTCCGACGCCGTCCGCACCTGGGACGCCGCCGCCGCCACCCCCTATCTCACCTACTCGGTGGACGGGGAATACTATAAGGTGTGGTACGAGGACGCCCAGAGCATCATGGCCAAGGTAAACCTGGCCCACATGTTCGGCGTGGACGGCCTGTCCATCTGGCGGCTGGGCATCATCCCCAACTACGCCGACGCCCAGAGCTACGACGTGTGGAGCGCCGTCCAGAAGCAGCGGACAGGGGAGTAAGGGCCTGTGCGCTTTGCAGACGTAGGGGAGGAGAACCTCTCCGCCGCCGGGTATGTCCACTCCGAGAGCTGGAAGGAGTCCCATAAGGGATTTTGTTCTGCTGAGTTTGTGGCACGGCACACCCCCCAGGCACAGACCGAATACCTGCGCCGGGAGATGGCCGCCGGGAAGCGGATTTATATGCTGCTGGACCCCCACCCGGTGGGGATTGTCTCCGTGTGGGGCGGCCTGATTGAAAATCTGTACGTCCTGCCCCGGGAGCAGAACAGGGGATACGGCACAGCCCTGCTGGACTACGCCGTCCGCCACTGTGAGGGCACGCCCACCCTCTGGATTCTCAACATCAACCAGGGCGCATACCGGCTCTACACCCGCAAGGGCTTTCAGGAGACGGGAAACCGAAGGCAGCTCAACGCCCAGCTCAGCGAAATAGAGCTTGCCCGGTACGGAAAGAATAAGGAAGAAACGCAATGCGGCGTCTGAGAACCTGGGACACCCCGACAGGTTCCGCCTCAGAAAAAACAGGAGTGAATAACATGAATCACAATTCCGCACGGGAAGAGGGCAAGGCGGCCAAGATGGCCAAGGAGTTCATCATGATGACCCTGGGCACCTCGCTGGTGTCCATCGGCGTGTACTTTTTCAAGTTCCCCAACAACTTCTCCATGGGCGGCGTGTCCGGCCTTTCGGTGCTGCTGGGCGGTCTGTTCCAGTCCACCTGGCTGACTCCCTCCACCTTCAACACCATCATCAATACCCTGTTCCTGGTGCTGGGCTTCATCTTCCTCCACAAGGGCTTCGGCCTGCGGACGGTGTACTGCTCCCTGTTCTACGCCGGACTCATCCAGTTCTTTGAGGCGGTGGTGCCCCTGTCGGCGCCCCTGACCTCCAACAAGATGCTGGAGGCCTTCTTTGCCATCATCCTGCCTGCCCTGGGTTCCGGCATCCTGTTCAACCTGAACTCCTCCACCGGCGGCACCGATATCGCCGCCATGATTCTGAAGAAGTACACCGGCATGGACGTGGGCCGTGCCCTGCTCATGTCGGACATCATCATCGCCGGCGCGGCCCTGTTCATCTTCGACATCGAGACCGGCCTGTTCTCTCTGCTGGGCCTGGTCCTCAAGTCGGTGCTGGTGGACAGCGTCATCGAGTCTCTCAACCGGCGCAAGAGCTTCACCATCATCACCTCCCAGCCCGAGCTGGTGTGCGACTACGTGACCAAGGAGCTGGGCCGCGGCGCCACCGTGTGGGAGGGCCAGGGCGCCTATACCCACCAGACCCACTACGTGGTGCTGACGGTGCTCTCCCGTGGTCAGGCGGTGGTCCTGCGCCGCTACCTGAAGGAGCATGACCCCTCCGCGTTCCTGCTGGTGGCCAACTCCAGCGAGATTTTCGGAAAGGGCTTCCTCCGGGCCTGAGGGCGCAAAACCGAGAAAATACGATTACAGTGAGGAATAAGCTGTATGAATAATACCAAACTGTATTTAAAAAAGCGGCGTACCGCCCGGGAGGCGGTGGCCTGTGTCAAGTCGGGAGACTGGGTGGACTACGGCTTCTGCGGCCAGATGCCCTATGACCTGGACGTGGCGCTGGCCCAGCGTATGGCGGAAGAGCCGGAGCTGACCGACCTGAATTTCCGGGGCGGCGTGGCGCTGCGTCAGCCCGCTGTCACCGCCCTGCCCGACGCGGCCGAGCGCATCACCTGGAACTCCTGGCACTGCTCCTCTATCGAGCGGCGGCTCATTGAGCAGGGCATCGCCTACTACACCCCCATCCGCTTCTCCGAGATGCCCCGGTACTACCGAGAGAACATCGAGCGGGTGGACGTGGCCATGATCCAGGTCTCGCCCATGGACGCCCACGGCTTTTTCAGCTTCAGTCTGAACACCACCTATCTGGCCGCCATGCTGGAGCGTGCCCGCGTGATCATCGTGGAGGTCAACCCCAAGATGCCGGTGGCCTTCGGCGGCCTGGGCACCGCCATCCACATCTCCCGGGTGGACATGGTGGTGGAGGGGGAGGGCCACGAGCTGGACCAGCTGCCCGCCGCCCAGCCCACCGACGTGGACGTGGCGGTGGCCGAGCAGATTGTGCCCCTCATCCCCAACGGAGCCTGCCTCCAGCTGGGCATCGGCGGCATGCCCAACGCGGTGGGCGGCCTGCTGGCCCACTCCGATTTGAAGGACCTGGGCATCCACACCGAGATGCTGACCGACTGCGTGGTGGACCTGGACGAGGCGGGCAAGCTGACCGGCCGGAACAAGAACCTGGACCGGGGCAGCGCCGTGTTCACCTTCGCCGCGGGCACCCGGCGGCTGTACGACTTCATCAACCACAACCCCACCCTGATGGTGGCTCCGGTGGACTACGTCAACGACATCGACGTCATCTCCACCCACGACAATCTCATCTCCATCAACAACGCCATGGAGGTGGACCTGTTTGGCCAGGTGTCCGCCGAGACCATGGGCACCCGCCACATCAGCGGCGCCGGCGGACAGCAGGACTTTGTCCTGGGCGCCTACCGGTCCAAGGGCGGCAAGAGCTTTATCTGCTGCTCGTCCATCTACCTGGATAAGCAGGGGAGGGCCCACAGCCGCCTGGTGCCCACCATTACCCCGGGCAGCATCATCACCTCCACCCGTACCAACATCCACTACCTGGTCACCGAGTACGGCATGGTGAACCTGAAGGGCCTGTCGGCCTGGCAGCGGGCGGAGGGGATTATCTCCATCGCCCACCCGGATTTTCGGGAGGAGCTTATCGCCGCAGCGGAGCAGATGCACATCTGGAAGCGGTCCAACCGCCGCTGACCTTCCACAAAAACAGCATAATATGTGGATAACCCCCAGCCCCGGAGCACGGCAAACCGTGCCCCAGAGCTGGGGGTTATTTTTTCTGAGCGGAAGGCCTTTTGCGGCAAGCCCGCTCAATCGCAGATTAAATAAGGCGCAGAGACTCCGTGCGGCATTGAGAAAAGTAATTGAATTGAAACTACTTACAAGTTTAGGTGGGTAACTCTGCACGGGTAGAAGGGGAACGGCACGCAGGGTACCGAACCGGCAAGCAACTGCTTTCAAATACGGTGGCTGCTTGAATTGCACCGCCGCAAGCCGCATCTCCGAAAGGGGGTACCAGGGGGAAACGGGCGCATAAGGCTTGTAAAAGCCGATCTGCGCCTGTTGCCCCCTGGCGAGCTTTGCCTACTTTCCCTCGTTGGAAAGTAGGCCGTCGGAGACATCGTCCTCGCAAGCTGCGCATCGCTCAGCCCGCCGCAAGCGGCAGGCCTCGTTCACTCCGCTGCTCGTCCTCTCCCCACGAAAGGCGTTCCGCCTTCCGCGGGGACCCCATTTACTGCGTTATAACGAGCCTTTCCCCTCATCCGTCATTTGCTTTGCAAATGCCACCACGGGTTAAGGAAGGATTGTTTCTATCTGGCTGTCCACTGGACAGCCAGACCCCCAGGGGAAGGCTTTTCTTTTCTCATCGGGGCAGATTGAGTCCCTCAATCCCCTTGAGAATCATGGCCTCGGACAGGGCCGCCAGCTCATCGGGGGTCTCCTTCCGGTCTCCCTCCAGCCAGCTCTGGATAAGCCCCACCACGCCGCCAACCAGAAAGGCCAGGCAGAAGGCCTGTTCCCTGGGGTTGTCGAACCGGTAGAGCCTGCCCCACTCCAGGCTGACCCGCTCCGCCACCATGGCTTTGAGCTGTTCCAGAAAGCGGGTGTCCCGGTCTCCGGCCAGCAGGGCGGAGGACAGGTCCCCGTACCGCTGGAGAAACTCAAACACATCCCGCAGGATGGGCCGCAGGCCGTGTTTGAGGGCGTCGGCGGGGTAGGCGTGGAGCAGGTCGCTGAACTCCTGGAACATCTCATTTTCCAGCTGCTCCACCATGTCGAAAATGTCCTTGTAGTGGCCGTAAAAGGTGCCCCGGTTCACGTCGGCCAGCCGGGTCAGCTCGGTGACCGAAATCTCGTTCACCGGCTTGGTTTTCAGCAGCTCGGTCAGTGCTCCACGCAGCATGGCCTTGGTGCGCCTTACCCGACGGTCCCCCTGTTCCTCTGTCATAGCGGTTCCTCCTTCAACAGCTTTTGCTCATCCGTACGATAATCAACACTTGAGCATGAACTTGTCTTCTTTTGTACGCCACAGGGCCTAACTGCCCATTGCAACGAACCTTAAATCCAATATAATATAATTAAGTTGATAAATCAACACCTGTTTAATAACACACACGAGGTGGAAACCATGGCATACATTTCCCTGGAACACGTGGTCAAGCGGTACCAGATGGGCGAGGTGGTCATCACCGCCGTGCGGGATATCTCCTTTGAGATTGAAAGAGGGGAGTTCTGCATCATCGTGGGCCCCTCGGGCGCCGGAAAAACCACAGTACTGAACATTCTGGGCGGCATGGACGAGTGCGATGAGGGCACCATCCTGGTGGACGGGCAGAAGGTGTCCGATTACAGCCAGAAGGAGCTGACCACCTACCGCCGTTACGACATCGGCTTTGTGTTTCAGTTCTACAACCTGGTGCAGAACCTGACCGCTCTGGAGAACGTGGAGCTGGCGGCCCAGATTTGCCGCAATCCCCTGGACGCGGTGGATGTGCTCAAGCATGTGGGCCTGGCCGAGCGGATGGACAATTTCCCCGGTCAGCTCTCGGGCGGCGAACAGCAGCGGGTGGCCATCGCCCGTGCTCTGGCCAAAAACCCCAAGCTGCTGCTGTGCGACGAGCCCACCGGCGCATTGGACTACGTCACCGGCAAGCAGATTCTCAAGCTGCTCCAGGACACCTGCCGCAAGCAGGGCATGACCGTGGTGGTCATCACCCACAATACCGCCCTCACCCCCATGGCCGACCGGGTCATCCACATCAAGAACGGTACCGTGGCCGCCGTGGAGCGCACCGATCACCCCACGCCCGTGGAGGAGATTGAGTGGTAATCCGGCCTGAACGCCCCGAAAAGGAGGGGATTTCCCCATGAGACCCAAGCACAACCGCCTGATCACCGACGCGCTGCGGGAGATAAGCAAGACCAAGAGCCGTTTTCTCTCCCTGCTGCTGCTGTCCGCGCTGGCGGTGGCCTTTCTCTCCGGCCTGCGCACCACCGCCCCGGTGATGGAGCGCACCGCCGACGGATATTACGACCATCACAACCTGATGGACATCCACGTGCTGTCCACCCTGGGCCTGACCGACGACGACATCGACTATCTCGCCTCTCTGGAGGATATCTCCGCCGCCGAGGGGTCCTACACCGCCGACGGCATCATCCACCTGGAGAGCAACGACCTGGTGGTCAAGCTGGTGTCATTGTCGGAGCAGGGCATCAACACCCCCGAGCTGGTGGAGGGCCGCATGCCCGAGGCAAATGACGAGTGCCTGGTGGAGCCGCTGCTGCTGGAGCAGTCCGGGCTGTCCATCGGGGACAAAATCACCTTTGACACCGGCACCGGCGACTATGAGGACGCCCTGGCGGTGGAGGAATTCACCATTGTGGGCACCGCCAACTCGCCCCTCTACCTGTCCACTGACCGGGGCACCTCCTCTCTGGGCACCGGCCGGGTCAACGGCTTTGTGCTGCTGCCCACGGGCGCCTTTGCCATGGACACCTACACCGATGCCTACCTGACCGTGTCCTGGGCCAAGGACCTGTATTGCTACGACGATGCGTACGGCGACCGGATGGACGCCCTGGTGGACTCCCTGGAGCCGCTGGGGGATGAGCGGGCCGCTCTGCGGTATGACCAGGTTATCGACGAGGCCAACAAGGAGCTGGACGACGCCCAGAAGGAGTTTGACGACGCGGAGGCCGAGGCCAACCAGGAGCTTGCCGACGCCCGGCAGGAGCTGGACGACGGCTGGCAGGAGTACTATGACGGCCTGGCCGAGTATGAGGACGGTCTGGCCACCTATGAGGAGGAGTCGGCGGACGCCTGGCAGCAGATTGCCGACGCGGAAGCCGACCTGCCCGAGGCGCTGAAGGAGCTGGAGGACGGCGAGAAGGAGTATGCCGACGGCGTGCAGAAGATGGCCGACGGCAAGGCCGAGTACTGGGACGGCGTCAAGGAGTGGCAGGAGGGCAAGGCCGACTATGACCAGGGCTATCAGGACCTGGTGGACGGCGAGGCCGAGTATGACGAGAACTACAAGACCCTCTCCGACGCCCAGCAGGAGTACGACGAGGGCTGGCAGGAGTACCAGGACGGTTTGGTGGCCCTGGAGGACGGCGGCGGACAGCTGATGGCCGCCGAGGCCGAACTGGAGAGCGCCAGGGAGCAGCTGGAGTCCGGTTCCGCCCAGCTGCAGGCCGGTCAGGCCCAGCTGGAGGAGGGCAAGGCGGCCCTGTCCAAGGCCAAGGAGGATTTGAACAGCCAGCTGGGCACCCTGGCCCAGGTGCTGCCCATGTTCAGTCCCGGCACGGCCCTCACCAGCGCCGAGGCCATTCTGGACCCGGCCACCCCCTGGACCGCGGCTGACGGCCAGGCCATTGTGAGCCTGCTGAACATGGCAGGGGGCAGCGGCGCCCTCACCGGCCAGTTCCAGGAGATGGTGGACAAGGGGCTGATGACCCAGGAGCAGGCCGACGGCCTGATTGCCCAGCTGGACGCCGCTCTGGCGGCGGCAGCGGGTGGCACGGACGGGGAGGGCAACCCGGTGGAGCCAAATCCGGAGCCTCTGAAGGCCTTTTTCAGCCAGAGCATCCCGGGGCTTTTTGCCGCCGGTGAGGAGCAGATAGCCGCCGGTCAGGCCCAGCTGGACAGCGCCGCCGCTCAGCTGGCGGCCGGTCAGGCCCAGTACGCCGAGGGCAAGAAGGCGGTGGACGAGGCCCGTGCCGAGTTTGAAGAGGGCGTGAAGCAGTCCCAGGAGGCGGCTCAGACCCTGTTTGAGGCCCGTGTGGAGCTGGAGGACGGCTGGAAGCAGCTGGCTGACGGCCGCAAGGAGCTGGACGACGGCTGGCGTGAGGTGGCCGACGCCAAGCAGGAGCTGGATGACGGCTGGGCCGAGCTGGAGGACGCCAAACAGGAGATTCTGGACGGCGAACAGGAGCTTGCGGACGCCCGTGCCGAGCTGGACGACGGCTGGCAGCAGTACTATGACGGCGTGGCCGACCTGGCCGAGGCCAAGGCCACGCTGCCCGGTGAGCTGGCCGACGCGGAGCAGGAGCTGAAGGACGCCAAGCAGGAGCTGGACGACGGCTATCAGGAGCTGCTGGACGGCGAGCAGGAGTACGCCGACGGCAAGGCCGAGGCGGAGGAAGAGCTGTCCGACGCCCGGCAGAAGCTCAATGACGCCCGCCGTGAGGTGGCCGAGATTGAGGACTGCAAGTGGTACATCCTGGACCGGGACACCAACGTGGGCTATGTGTCCTATCAGCAGGACGCGGAGCGCATGGGCAATCTGGCCAGCGTGTTCCCCCTGATTTTCTTCCTGGTGGCAGCGCTGGTGTGCCTGACCACCATGACCCGTATGGTGGAGGACCAGCGGGTGGAGATTGGCGGCCTGAAGGCCCTGGGCTACAGCCGCAGCGCCATCGCCCTGAAGTATGTGGGGTACGGCTTCCTGTCCTCCTTCTTCGGCGGGATTCTGGGTCTGGCCCTGGGCGTGACCATCATCCCCACCATTATCTTCAACGCCTGGAAGGTGCTCTACACCGTGGGCGACATGGAACTGTTCCTGCTGCCTGAGGTGGCGCTGTTCTCGGTGGGCGCGGCGGTGCTGTGTGTCACCGGCACGGCCTTTGCCACCTGCTTTGCCGCTCTCACCGCCGTACCCGCCCAGCTCATGCGGCCCAAGAGCCCCAAACCCGGACGCCGGGTGCTGCTGGAGCGGATTCGCCCGGTGTGGAAGCACATGTCCTTCACCTGGAAGGTGACCATGCGCAACCTGTTCCGGTACAAGAAGCGGTTCTGGATGACCGTCATCGGCATCGGCGGCTGTACCGCTCTGATTATCACCGGATTTGGCATCCGCAACTCCCTGTACGACGTGTTTGACAAGCAGTACGACGAGATTACCCCCTACAGCGCCCAGGTCATCCTGATGGACAACATCACCGAAGACGAGCTGACCGAGATTGCCGCTGTGCTGGACGGCAGCGAGCTGGTGTCCCAGTGGATGTCCGTGTCCAACCAGCCCGTCACCGCCGAGAGCGACAGCCGCAGCCTGGACAGCAACGTGTACCTGTTCACCGTGGCCGACCAGGAGCGGTTCAGCGACTTTGTCCACCTGCGCCACCGGCAGGACAACGCCGAAGTGAGCCTGTCCCAGGACGGCGCGGTGATCACCGAGAAGCTGGCCGATATGCTGGACGTGGGCGTGGGCGACACCATCACCCTGGTGGACGGGGACAACCGCCGGGCGGAGGTCACCATCACCGACCTGACGGAAAACTATGTGTTCCACTATGTCTACATCACCGAGGAATGCTACGAGTCCCTCTTCGGCCAGACCTCTGAAATCAACAGCCTGATGGTCACCTACACCGAGGACACCGAGGAAAACTCCGACACGGTGGCCGAGCAGCTCATTCCGCTGTCCGGCGTGTCGTCGGTGAGCCGCATTGAGAGCACAAAGAACACCTTTATCGAGGGCATGAAGGGCGTGGACTACGCCGTGGTGGTCATCACCGTGTCCGCCGCAGCTCTGGCCTTTGTGGTGCTCTTCAACCTGACCAACATCAACATCACCGAGCGTATGCGGGAGCTGGCCACCCTCAAGGTGCTGGGCTTCTACACCGGCGAGCTCAACGCCTACATCTACCGGGAAAACATCTTCCTCACTATCTTCGGCATTCTGCTGGGGCTGGTGCTGGGCAAGTTCCTCCACCAGTGGCTGATTATCACGGTGGAGATTGACATGGTCATGTTCGGCCGGGACGCGGGCGTGATGAGCTATGTGTACGCTGCGGTCCTCACCGCCCTGTTCTCCTTCCTGGTCAACGTCATCTCCCGGAAGAAGCTGAAGAAAATCGACATGGTGGAGTCCCTCAAAACCGTGGACTGAGACTCGGAGGGAAAACGGCCTCCGGCGGGGTACTTTTCACCGGCGAAAAGTACCCAAAAGCCGCCGGGGACACAAGGGCGGAAGGGCCCTTTCAGGGCCAAACGCCCCCGTTTCCCCGGACCCCTTTCGGAGTACGTCCGGCGGCGGTGCAGTTCATCGGCCACCGAACTTGAAAGCTGTTGCTTGCCGGTTCGGTGCTCTGCGTGCCGTTCCTGCGTCGCCCGTGCAGAGTTACCCGCCCAAACTTGTAAGTAGTTTCAATCCAATTACCTTTCTCAATGCCGCACGGGGTCTCTGCGCTGTGTTTCAGTCGCTGCCCGAGCGGGTCTGATGCACAAAAGAATGAAAGTGAGGGTCCGGATATTATCCGGACCCTCTCTGAGGCTGTCGATAAACCCTGCGGCCTAAGGTTTCGGAGGGAAAGATAGTGTGAAAGAAAACCGTCAGGGTTGTCTTTCGCGTGCAATCAAACCACTTTTTCAAACTTTAAAAAAGTTTGAAAAAGTGCAGCAGCCTGTCGAAAAGACTTTTTCGACAGGCTGAGAGCGGGTCCGGACGTTGTCCGGACCCGCTCTTTTTAAATCAAATTTTTTAGCGCTCTTCTCTGAAGTAGGCCAGACCCAGGCTCTGGGGCGGCTGATTCTCGCGCTTGCGGCGCATGCTGACGGCCACCAGCACGATGACGGTGGCGATGTAGGGGAAGATGTCGTAAATCTGGGCGGGGATACCCAGGGCCACGTAGAGCCGCATGACGGACAGTGCGCCGAACACCAGGGAGCCGAGAAGGGCACGGGCGGGGCTCCAGGTGGCGAAGATGACCAGGGCCACGGCAATCCAGCCCTTGCCGTTGACGCAGTTGTGGACCCACACGCCGCCCACGCCGTTGGCGGAGTTCATGACGATGTACAGTCCGCCCAGGCCGCAGATACCGCCGCCGATGCAGGTGGCCAGGTACTTGTAGACCGTGACGTTGATGCCGGCGGCGTCGGCGGTGGCGGGGGACTCGCCCACGGACCGCAGGTTCAGACCCGCACGGCTCCGGCCCAGGAACCAGGCCAGCACGATGGCCAGAATGATGCCCAGGTAGACCATGAAGTTGTAGGAGAAGAGGAGTTTGCCCACCACGGGCAGGTCCTGGAGCCCCGGGATGCCCGAGTTGAAGGCGTTCTTGGTCACGTTGCCCACGGCCATGTAGCGGCTGGGGGCGGTGTTGCCGATGGCCTCGCCCAGGAAGTTGGCAAAGCCGGTGCCGAAGATGGTGAGGGCCAGACCGGTCACGTTCTGGTTGGCCCGGAGGGTGATGGTGAGGACGCTGTAAATGAGGGCGCCGAAGGCGGCGCACAGGATGGCGCACACCATGGCGATGAGCACGGACACCACCGGGTTGGGGTTGGCCACGGCCTGCTCATAGTAGTAGGACCCGGCCAGACCGGCCACGCCGCCCATGAACATCATGCCCTCCACGCCCAGGTTCAGGTTGCCCGACTTCTCGGTGACAATCTCGCCCAGGGTGCCGAAGAGGAGGGGTGTGCCCGCCAGCACGGCGGCCACCACAAAGCTGAGGATTTTATCCATTGCTGTGCTCCCCCTTTCCGCGGAAAATCAGCCGGTAACGGATGAAGAACTCGCACCCCAGCATGGCGAAGAGGATGATGCCGGTGAGCACATCGGCCACCGAGGCGGGGATGCTGAAATTGGTCTGGATGGTGCCGGAGCCCTTGGTGAGGATGGCCAGGAAGGCGGCGATGAACACCATGATGATGGGGTTGAGGCCGGCCAGCCAGGCCACGGTGATGGCGGTGAAGCCCACGCCGCCGGCGGTGTTGGCGTTGAGGGTGTAGTCCGCGCCGGACACCACCGTGAAGCCCACGATACCGGCGATGGCGCCCGAGATGCACATGGTGCGCATGACGATTTTGGGCACGCTCATGCCGGAGTAGCGGGCGGTGGCCTCGCTCTCGCCCACCACGGCGATCTCATAGCCCTGCTTGGTGTACCGCAGGTAGAGGAACATGAGGACCACGAAAATCAGCACGATGATCCAGCCCGCGTGGACGCCCAGCACCTTGGGCAGCCGGGCGTTGGAGGCAAACTGGGCGATGATGGGGAAGCCGGTGCCCTTGGTGTCCTTCCAGGGGCCGTTCTGGAGGTACTGCTCGATGCCCAGGGCGATGTAGTTGAGCATCAGGGTGAACAGCGTCTCGTTGGTGCCCCATTTGGCCTTGAAGAAGGCGGGAATCAGGCCCCACAGGGCGCCGGCGATGGCGGCGGCCAGGCACATGACGATGAGCAGGGGTACCTTGGGCAGGGTATCGGCCCAGAAGAGGGCGAAGTAGGTAGCGGCGATGCCGCCGGCCAGAATCTGTCCCTCAGCGCCGATGTTCCAGAACTTCATCATAAAGGCGGGGGCGATGGCCACGGCGGCGCCCAGCAGGGGCACCGCGATTTTCACCGTCTCACGCCGTCCGGTCTGGGTACCCAGGGAGCCGCGAATCATGTCGCCGTACACCAGGAAGGGGTTGTGCCCCAGCAGGAGCATAATCAGGGCGCCCAGCAGCAGGGCCAGCACAATGGCGGCGGCCCGGATGGCCCAGGACTTGCCCCGGGAAATATCCGTCCGCTTGGCGATGCGCACCAGGGGTTCCCGGTGCTCCGCCGCTTTCACTTGGGCTGTCATCAGGCCTCAGCCTCCTTTCCCGACTGGGTCATGAGCAGACCCACCTGGTCCTTGGTGGCGGTGCAGGCGTCCACCACGCCGGTGACCCGTCCGCCGCACAGCACCACAATCCGGTCGCACAGCTCCAGCAGCACGTCCAGGTCCTCACCCACCAGCAACACCGCCACACCCTTCATCTTCTGCTCGTTGAGCAGGCGGTAGATGGTGTAGGAGGAGTTGATGTCCAGACCCCGGACCGGGTAGGCGGTCATGAGTACGGTGGGGGAGGAGGCGATCTCCCGGCCCACCAGCACCTTCTGCACGTTGCCGCCCGACAGCTTGCGCACCGGGGTGGACACGCCGGGGGTGACAATCTCCAGCTCCTCAATCAGCTTCTCGGCCAGGGCTCTGGGGGTCTTGCGGTCCACCAGGGGGCCTTTGCTCTCCTTGTAGGTCTTGAGCATCATGTTGTCCACCATGTCCATGGAGGCAACCAGGCCCATGCCCAGCCGGTCCTCGGGCACAAAGGCCAGGGACACGCCGATTTTCTGAATCTGGGTGGGGTTCTTGCCCACCAGCTCCTCACCGGCCTTGTCCACGGGGACATGGTTTCCGGCGATGTCGCTCTTGGGGTGGGGGGGATAGTAGAAGATGTGGCCCGACTCCACCTTCTGGAGTCCCGCGATGGCCTCCAGCAGCTCCTTCTGGCCGGAGCCGGCCACGCCGGCGATGCCCAGAATCTCGCCGCCCATGGCGGTGAAGCTCACGTCGGTGAGGGCCTTGACGCCGTCGCTGCCCCGGCAGTTGAGGCCCTTGACCTCCAGCCGCAGGTCGTGGTACTTGGCCATGGGCCGGTCGATGTCCAGGGTGACGGCGTGGCCCACCATCATGTCGGTGAGGGCCTGGGGGTTGGTCTCGGCGGTGTTGACGGTGCCGATATACTTGCCCTTGCGGAGCACAGCCACCTTGTCCGAGATGGCCATGACCTCGTTGAGCTTGTGGGTGATGATGATGATGGACTTGCCGTCTGCTTTCATGTTGCGCAGCACGGCAAAGAGCTTCTCGGTCTCCTGGGGGGTGAGGACGGCGGTGGGCTCATCCAGGATGAGGATGTTGGCGCCCCGGTAGAGCACCTTGACAATCTCCACCGTCTGCTTCTGGGAGACCGACATGTTGTAGATTTTCTGGTCGGGGTCGATGTCGAAGCCGTACTTCTCGCTGATGGCCCGCACCTCACGGGCCACCTTCTTCCGGTCCAGGCGGCCCTTCTGGTCCAGGCCCAGGACGATGTTCTCGGCTGCGGTGAGCACGTCCACCAGCTTGAAGTGCTGGTGAATCATGCCGATGCCCAGCTCAAAGGCGTCCCTGGGGGAGCGGATGGTGACCTCCTTGCCGTCCACCCAGATCTGGCCGGCGTCGGGGAAGTAGATGCCCGAGAGCATGTTCATCAGGGTGGTTTTGCCGCTGCCGTTCTCGCCCAGCAGGGCCAGAATCTCGCCCCGGTCCACCTCCAGGCTGATTTTGTCGTTGGCCACCACCGGGCCGAAGGTTTTGGTAATGTCTTTCAGACGGATGGCTGTGTTGGCGTCCAAATCCTTCACCTCGCTTGCGCGTCATATGGCGGGGGACCTGGTCCGCCGCCTGTGGTTGATTTCCTCCGCCGGAGGAAAGAGCGGGTGGAGCTGCGGGAAAGCAGCGTCCACCCGCTCTGTCAGGAACTTATGGGACTGCGAAAATACCGGGGAACTGATTTTACTTGATGATGCTGGTGATGCCGTCGATGATGTAGCAGAAGCTGGGGGCGGAAGCGGTGCCGCTCTCGTCGTAGAACTCGCCCTCGGGCAGGGACCAGTCCTCGGTCTTCTCGCCGGTGTTGGCGTCAAAGGCGTAGCCGCTCAGGGGGCCGGAGAACACGTGGAAGTCCTCCTCCACGAACTTCTTCTCGGCGGCCTCGATGGCCTCGGCAGTGCCCTCAGCCACGATGTCCTCGTTCAGGGGGGAGAGGTACACGGCGCCGTCGGCGTAGCCCTGGCACCAGTCGTCGGGGATGGTCTCACCGTTGATGACGGCGTTGAGGGCGAAGGTGTAGTACACGCCCCAGTCCACACGGGCGGACACCAGGGAGGCCTTGGGGGCGGCGGAGATCATGTCGGCGTTGTAGCCCACCTGGAAGGCGCCGTTGGCCTCGGCGGTGGTGGCGGGGGCGGTGGTGTCGGAGTGCTGGGAGATGACGCCGCAGCCGTCGTCAATGAGGGCCTGGGCCACCTGGGCCTCCAGGGTGGGGCTGGACCAGGAGTTGGTGTACATGACCTCCATGGTCACCTCGGGGTACACGCTCTTGGCGCCCAGATAGAAGGCGGTGAAGCCGGAGACCACCTCAGCGAAGGGGTAGGCGCCCACATAGCCCAGCTTGGGGTTGCCGATCTCCTTGGCCTTCATGCCGGCGGCGATACCGGCCAGGTAGCGGGCCTCAAAGATCTTGGTGAAGTAGTTGTGGTCGTTGGTGTTCTCGGTGCCGGCGGCCTGATAGCCGGTGGCGTGGCAGAACTGGATGTCGGGGTACTCCTGGGCCAGGGGGATCATGAACTGCTCGTGGCCGAAGCTGTTGCAGAAGATGATCTGGCAGCCGGCCTCGATGCACTCCTGGATGGCGGTGGTGCAGGAGGCGTCCTCGCCCACGTTGCGCTTGACCACCAGCTGGGTGTCCTGGTCCAGGCCGCAGGCCTCAAAGGCCTCTTCCATGCCCACCATGTGGTTGTAGTTGTAGCCGTTGTCGTTCTCCTCGCCGATCATGACCAGGCCAACCTTCAGGTCGGCGGCGGCCACACCGGCGGTCTGGCCGGACTGGCTGCCGGAGGGAGCGGGGGAGTTGGTGTCGCCGTCAGCGGGTTCGTTGCCGCAGGCGCCCAGGGCCAGAACCATGGACACGGCCAGAAGCATAGCAAGCAGTTTCTTCTTCATAGCGTTCTTCCTCCTTAAAAATGCGGGTTTCCTTCCATTTTTACGTACCAAAAGACAGCTCTATGAATCACGGCGGAGACAAAGAGACCGCCGGGGCTTCCGGCCGCGTCTCCGCCGGTAATTCCTGCGGAGCACAGCCGGCAGAATACCCTGACGGTCTCACTCAAAAATCCGCTCATCACGGCCCGGCGGGGCCGCCTGCGGCAGCAGGGGTGCTATGTAGGAAAAGGGAACAGGCTCCGGCGCACCGAACCGGAGCCGTTCTTCAGATGGGGGGAACAGCAGTCGCTCAGCAGAACTCGATGCTGTCCTCAGTCATGCTCTTGATCTTCGCGAGAGACTCCACGCGCACGCCCATGGAGCGAATCAGGTCGCCGCCGGGCTGGAAGGCCTTCTCAATGCAGATGCCCGCGCCCACCACGGTGGCGCCGGCGTCCTTCACCAGGTTGATCAGGCCCTGGAGGGCGCTGCCGTTGGCCAGGAAGTCGTCGATGATGAGCACCCGGTCCTCGGGCAGGAGGAACTCCTTGGCCACAATGATGTCGTACACCTTGCCGTGGGTGAAGGACTCCACCTTGGAGGTGTACACGTCGCCGGCGATGTTCTTGGTCTTGTTCTTCTTGGCGAAGATAACGGGAACATCAAAAAACTGCGCGGCCACGCACGCGATCCCGATCCCCGAAGCCTCGATGGTCAAAATCTTGGTGACCCCACAGTCGCCGAACAGACGATGAAATTCCTTGCCGATCTCGCCGTACAGCTTCACATCAATCTGATGGTTCAGAAAGCTGTCCACCTTGAGTACGCCGCCGCTGCGGATCTTGCCATCCTGGCGGATGCGATCTTCCAAAAGCTTCATAAACACGCTCTCCCTGCCGATAAAAATAGATAGTTACATTGTAGCGAAAAAGAAGCGCCAGTTCAATCGCCTATATTTTATCAAAAAAACGGACATTTGTCATCTTAATTTAGAAATTTTCACGGCAAGTGATGAAAATAGGGGAGAGCGCAGGAAAAAGACGGGAAAAAAGCAGAAAAACGACAAAGGCCGGGCGTCCGCTCCTTGACGCCCGGCCCCTGCCGAAGGAAAGAGGATACAATGAAATGAAAAGAAACTGTCTCTTGCAGGTATTATAATACCCGGGAGTTGTTAACAGAGAAAGAGAGAAATGTTACAAGAGCATTAAATATTCCGGATTTTATGTAAAGTCCGTGTAACGAAGCGGGAGGACTGGAACAAGCAGGAAAAAAAGGGGGCCGGGCCACGGAATCCCGCGGCCCGGCATGAAAAAGGATAGGAGGATAGAATGAAAAGAAGTTGCTGTCTCTTGCGAGTATTATGTTACCAGCAGGATATTAAGAATATAAGGTACAATTGTTACAAAAGAATCAAATCTTCCCGCCGGAGCCGGTTTTGCACCCTCACAGGAGCACATCGGCGGCCTCGGGGTGCTTGTCCCGCCAGCCCACCGCATAGGAGCAGGTGACATGGGCCTGACGGCCGCTCGCCCGCAGAGCGGCCACCGCCGCCTCCATCAGCTTTCCGGCCACAC
The DNA here is from genome assembly GCF_000169255.2 of Pseudoflavonifractor capillosus ATCC 29799. GTDB lineage: Bacteria > Bacillota > Clostridia > Oscillospirales > Oscillospiraceae > Pseudoflavonifractor > Pseudoflavonifractor capillosus. The sequence continues at coordinate 37,913 of NZ_AAXG02000004.1, read as the reverse complement.
CCTGGCCACGCAGGCTGCCGCTCACATAGGTGTGGTCAATGACGGGCAGGCCGTCCCCGCCCACGGGGAAGGTGATCTCCGCCAGCACGCCGCCCTTGCCGTCGGGCAGGAAAATCCGGTTGTCCTCATACTGAAATTCCATCATCATGTCTCCTTTCATCTCTCCGCAGCAGGGGGAGGCCGGTTTTTTCCGCTTCTCCCGCAGCCGCTGGAAGAATTGCTGCATCAGGGCCAGGCTCTCTTCGGCCAGAATACCGCCGGTGACCTGGGGCCGGTGGTTCAGGGGGGCGGAAAATACGTCCAGCGCCGAGCCGCAGGCCCCGAACCGGGTGTCCTCCGCGCCGTACCACACCCGGGGAATCCGGGCGTTCACAATGCCTCCGGCGCACATGGCGCAGGGCTCCAGGGTCACGTACAGGTCGGCCTTGTGGAGCCGCCAGCCCCCCAGGGTCTGGTTGGCCTCATGAATGGCCATCAGCTCGGCGTGGGCCAGGGCGTCCTTGTTCTCCTCCCGGCGGTTGCGGCCACGGCCCACCACCCGGCCCTCCCATACGACCACGCAGCCAACCGGCACCTCACCGGCCTCCATGGCCTCCCGTGCCAGGTCCAGCGCCTGGCGCATATATCCCTCGTGGTCCATCGGTCCACGCTCCTCTCAAAGGGTGTGTGTCAGCACTCTATTTTATCTATTTTCTCCATATCGCGCAAGGGATAGCTGTGGTAAATCCGGCGGATTTGTGCTATGCTGTGTAAGATACAGCATACCCGGCAGGGGAGACCGCCGGGCTGGAAGGAGAAAAACAGACATATGAGACTTTGGGATAAACTGGGGCTGGATATGGACCGCCACCGGGTCATCGCCCTGGTGGGCGGCGGCGGAAAGACCACCACCATGTACGCCCTGGCCCGTGAGGCCCGTGAGGCGGGAAAGACGGTGATTGTCACCACCACCACCCACATTCTGCCCCATCCCGCCCTCTTTATGACCGATGAGACCGACCCGGCGGCTCTGCGGGCGCTGGTGGAGCAGCACGGCATCCTCACCGTGGGCGCCCTGGACCAGAAGGGCAAGATGACCGGCGGCGACGTGGCCGCCTGCGTGGCCGCTGCGGATATTGTGCTGGCCGAGGCCGACGGCGCCCGGGTGCGGCCGCTGAAGGTGCCGGCGGACCATGAGCCGGTGATTCCCACCCAGACCAGCGCGGTGGTGGCCCTGTCCGGCATGGACTGCCTGGGCCGGACCGTGGAGGACATCTGCCACCGGCCCGAGCGGGTGTGCGCTCTGCTGGACTGCGGCATGGACCATGTGATTGTCCCCGCCGACGTGGCGGCCATCCTGTCCAGCCCCAGCGGCAGCCGGAAGGGCGTGGGGGAGGCCGTGGCCTTCCGCTGCGTGCTCAACAAGGCCGACACCGATGAGCGGGCCAAGGGAGCGGAGGAGATTGCCGCCCTGCTGGCGCAGCGGGACATTCCCGCCGTCATCACCGCCTATCCTCCGGAGGAGCAGGGCGGCCTGAGCTGGTTCAAATAATGAAAAAACAGACTGGGCCCCGGTGTTTTGGGGTAAAAAGGAGTGGAAAGACAGTGAAACGGATTCTGATTAAGGGCGCCGGCGACCTGGCCACCGGCACTGCGGTACGGCTGTACCGGGCGGGCTTCCCCCTGGTGATGACCGACATCGAGCAGCCCACTGCGGTGCGGCGCACGGTGGCCTTCTGCCAGTGCATGTATGACGGCGTCTGCACCGTGGAGGGCATCACCGCCCGCCGGGTGTACAGCGGCGTGGAGGCCCTGGCCGCCATGGAGAAGGGGGAAATCCCCGTCCTCAACGACCCGGAGGCCAAGATTCTCAAGGAACTGGACTTCTTCGCCGTGGTGGACGCCATTCTGGCCAAGAGAAATATAGGCACCACCATCCACGACGCCCCTGTGGTGCTGGCTCTGGGACCCGGCTTCACCGCCGGCGTGGACTGCCACGGCGTCATTGAGACCCAGCGGGGCCACGACCTGGGCCGCCTCATCACCGACGGCTCCGCCGTGCCCAACACCGGCGTGCCGGGCGACATCGGCGGCTACACCACCGAGCGCATCATCCGCGCCTGTGCCGACGGCACCTTTGAGCCTGTGGCCGCCATCGGCGACCAGGTGCAGAAGGGCGACCTGGTGGCCAAGGTGGACGGCCAGCCGGTGTACGCCCTCATCAACGGTGTGGTGCGGGGCATGCTCCCCGCCGGGCTGAAGGTCTTTAAGGGAATGAAGTCGGGGGACATCGACCCCCGCTGCCAGGTGCGCCACTGCTTCACCGTGTCCGACAAGGCCCGTGCCATCGGCGGCGGCGTGCTGGAGGGACTGCTTTACTTCGGAAAGGAGAAGGGACTATGGAACGACTGATTATCTGCGGCGGCGGCCACGTGTCGCTGGCCCTGGCCCACATGGCCTCTATTCTGGACTTTGATATCACCGTCATCGACGACCGGGAGGAGTTCGCCAACAAGGAGCGGTTCCCCATGGTGAGCCAGGTGCTGTGCATGGGCTTTGAAGAGGCCCTGGACCAGCTGGGCAGCCGTGCCGACGACTACTATGTCATCGTCACCCGGGGCCACGCCTTTGACCGGGACTGCCTGGCTCATGTGCTCCGGGGCAAGTACGCCTACGCGGGCATGATTGGCAGCAAGGGCAAGGTGGCGGCCGTGATGAAGAGCCTGCTCTCCGAGGGCTTCCCCCAGGAGCAGCTGGACGGCGTCCACTCTCCCATCGGCATCAAGCTGGGCGGCCAGAGCCCCGCTGAGGTGGCGGTTTCCATCGCCGCCGAGCTGGTGGCCGAGCGGGCACGCATCGGCTCCATGCCGCCCCCGCCTCCCGGCGAGGAGCCCGGCGTACTGGTGACCATTGTCAGTAAAAAGGGCTCCGCCCCCAGAGGAGAGGGCACCTGGATGCTGGTGCGGCCCGACGGGTCCATCCTGGGCACCGTGGGCGGCGGCGCCGCCGAGCACAAGGCCCGGCAGGACGCCCTGAAGCTGTGGAACGGGGAGGACATCCCCACCCGGCAGGTCTACGACCTGTCTCCCAACGCCGCCGACCTGGGCATGGTGTGCGGCGGCATCATTGAGGTGGAGTTCGCCCTCCGCCGCTGAACCATAAAATAAGGGGAGGAACGCGGGAATGAAACGGGGAAGAATTGGAAAGCGTATTGTGGCCGGGGCGCTCACCCTGAGCCTGACAGCCTGTCTGCCCGCCGGTGCCCTCAGCGGATGGTTCAACCAGCCCTCCGGCTGGGCGGCCGCCGACCTGGAGCGGGCGGAGGCTGAGGAGCTGGTGATTCCCTGGCGCTATGAGAGCGACCTCCAGGGGGACATCACCCGGCAGGAGTTTGCCTCCTTGGCTGTAGCCCTGTGCCGGAAGGTGGGCGGGCTGGAGGTGGATATCCAGTCCCTGGGCCAGCCCCCCTTTACCGACATTCAGACCGCCTCCAACTACAACGACGTGGCGGCGGCCTGGCAGCTGGGGCTGATGAACGGCGTATCCGCCACCGAATTTGCCCCCAACCGCACCATCACCCGCATGGAAATCTGCACCCTGCTCAGCCGGGTGATGGAGAAGTGCGGCGTTGCGCTGCCTGAGACTGTGTCCGGCGTGGAAGAGCGGCTGGATTCCGGCGCTGAGGGCGTGGTGCCCGACTGGGCCAGAGGGGGCGTGGCGGAGATTGTGGGCGCCGGTCTGATGCAGGGCGGCGACAACGGCAGCCTGGCCCTCAGCGCCCAGACCACCCGGGAGCAGGCCATGGTGCTGGCCCTGCGGGCCATGGACCTGGGCAAGGATATTCTGGAGGAGGAGAGCTTCACCGCCGCCGAGCGGGCACAGATTGCAAAGCTCAGGGAGCTGCGCACCACCTTCGGCAATCCCGGTCAGCCCTACGCCCAGGCGCCCTCTGTCTCCGCGCCCTACAGCCCCGGTGTGCTGAATGACGCCTTCCTTCAGGACGGCCTCAACTCCATCAACTATATCCGGGCCGTGGCCGGTCTGAATCCGGTGTCCATGAGCCAGGAGAAGAACCAGAACGCCCAGGTGGGCGCCATGCTGATAGCGGCCGGTGAGTTCAGCCACTACCCCAGCCAGCCCGCCGGCATGCCCGACGACCTGTACCAGCAGGGCTATGCCGCAACCTCCAGCAGCAACATCGGCAAGGGCCATTACAGCCTGTCCGACTTCAATCTCAGCTGCGCGGACGACTCCGACCCCTCCAACATCGCCATCCTGGGCCACCGCCGCTGGCTGCTGGACCCCACCCTGACCACCGTGGGCATGGGCTACGCCGAGCGGTGTTCCCTGACCCAGGTGATTGATGACACCTATGTCAGATGGAACGGACCGGACTACGTGACCTGGCCTTCCGAGGGCGTGTTCCCCATGGAGCTGTTCCACGGGGACCTGGCCTGGAGCTGCTCCCTCAGCCCCGACAAGTACATGCTGAACCGGGAAAGCCTGTCGGTCACCGTCACCGACGCAAGCGGCCACAGCTGGACCGGCCGGGTCTCGGAGCAGACCGACCTGAGCGCTGACTTTGTGCTGACCAGCGGCTCCGGCTACGGCAGCGCTGGGGCGGTCATCTTCCGGCCCGCAGGGCTGGAGTACCGCATCGGCCAGCCCCTCACCGTCACCATCTCCGGCCTGCAGCTGGTGGGCGGCGGCACCGATACCATCACCTATACCGTCAAACTGTTCTAAGCTCCAATTCAAGCTCCAAAGCTCCAAAAATCCAGACCTCAGAGGAGGAAGCCAAGTATATGTGGGCATATGAGCGGACCTTTTATCAGATCTACCCCCTGGGCATGTGCGGCGCGCCCATGGAGAACGACGGCGTCACCGTTCCCCGTATCCGGCGTGTGCTGGACTGGGGGGACCACCTGGAAAAGCTGGGCGTGGGGGCCGTGGTGTTCAACCCGGTGTTCCAGTCCGACCGGCACGGGTACGACACCCGGGATTTCCTCACCGTGGACTGCCGCCTGGGCACCAACCAGGATTTCAAGGACGTGTGCGACGACCTGCACCGCCGGGGCATAAAGGTGGTGCTGGACGGCGTGTTCCACCACGTGGGCCGTGGGTTCTGGGCCTTCCAGGACGTGCTGAGAAACCGGGAGGGCAGCCCCTACAAGGACTGGTTCCACATCAACTTCGGGGGCAACAGCAACTATAACGACGGCCTGTGGTACGAGGGCTGGGAGGGACACTATGAGCTGGTAAAGCTGAACCTGTCCAACCCCCAGGTGGTGGACTATCTGTTCTCCTGCATCCGCCAGTGGGTGGAGGAGTTCGGTGTGGACGGCCTGCGGCTGGACGTGGCCTACCTGCTGTCCCAGGACTTCCTGCGGTCCATCCGCTCCTTCTGCGACAGCCTCAAGCCCGACTTCTTCCTCTACGGCGAGATTCTGGGCGGCGACTACCGCCGCATCATGGGGGATGGCCTGCTCCACTCCTGCACCAACTACGAGTGCTTCAAGGGCCTGTGGTCCAGCTTCAACGACAAAAACCTGTTTGAGATTAACCACTCCCTCAACCGGCTGTTCTCCGACGGACAGTACACCCTCTACCGGGGCTGCCACCTGTTCTCCTTCGCGGACAACCACGACGTGAACCGGCTGGCCAGCAACCTGCACCGAAGCGACGACATGCCCCTGTGCTACGCCATCCTCTTCGCCATGCCCGGCGTGCCCTGCCTGTACTACGGCAGCGAGTGGGGCATCCAGGGGGCCAAGGGCAGGGGGGACGACAGCGCCCTCCGTCCCGCCCTGGAGAAGCCGGAGTGGAACGACCTCACCGACCGCATCGCCGGGCTTATCAGGGCCCGGGCGGGCAGCAAGGCCCTCAACGGCGGCGGCTACCAGACCGTGGTCATCACCAACCGGCAGCTGGTGTTCCTGCGGCAGTACGAGGGCGAGCGGGTGCTCTGCGCCGTCAACCTGGACGACGCCGACTATACCGCCCGTCTGGGGGGCTATTCCGGCCCGGCCACCGACCTGGAGACCGGCGAGACCCTCACCCTGGGCGAAAATCAGCTTCTCCCTGCCCGTACCGCCTTTATCTGGCGGCTGGACAACTGAACACAGACATAAAAGGGCCCCGGAGCAATCGCTCCGGGGCCTTCCGCCTGCCCGCAGGAAAGGGATACATCATCAATCTGTGCCGCATGACGCGGCGAAACGGGGGATTTTTATGTGGTTCGTATTTGCGCTGCTGTCGGCGGTCTTTGCCGCTCTGACCTCCATCCTGGCCAAGGTGGGCATTGACGGCGTCAACTCCAACCTGGCCACCGCCATCCGCACCGTTGTGGTACTGGCCATGGCCTGGGGCATGGTGTTCCTCACCAACACCCAGGGAGGCGTGGTGTCCATCAGCCGCCGGAGCTGGATTTTCCTCATTCTCTCCGGCCTGGCCACCGGCACCTCCTGGCTGTGCTACTACCGGGCGCTCCAGATTGGGGAGGCCTCCAAGGTGGTGCCCATCGACAAGCTGAGCGTGGTCATCACCATCCTCTTCGCCTTCGCCTTCCTCCACGAAAAGCTGACCGTCAAATCCCTGCTGGGCTGCCTCCTCATCGGAGCGGGCACCCTGATTATGGTCCTCTGAGCGCACCAAAATGCCCCGGAGCAATGGCTCCGGGGCATTTTTCCACACATAGCGAAAGAAATGTTGAAAAATTCAGTGCTGAACCAGGTCGGCAGGGGTGTCCACGTCCAGCAGCTCGGCGGGGGAGTGGGCCTCCACCAGCCGCAGCCGGTCCCGATGGGCCTTGATGACCGCGCCGCCGCCGGTGTCGCCGGTGAGGGCGGACAGCTCCGGGAAAAACTCCTTGGGGAAAAGACAGGGATTGCCCTTTTTCCCCTGCCAGCTCAGGGCGGGGATGGTGTCCGGGTGGGAAGCAAAGGCGGCAATCACCCGCTCCACACTGGCCCGGGTGAGCCAGGGCTGGTCGGCCACGGCAAACAGCGCCCCATCGGCGCCCGCTGCCTGAGCGGCGGCGGTGCCCAGCCGGACGGTGGCCGAGATGCCCTCGTCCGCACCGCTGTTGAAGATGGGGGTGTACCCCAGCTCCTCCGCCAGGGAGAGGATTTCCGGGTAGCGGCTCACCACCAGGGGCGGGGTGAACAGCTCAGGGGGACAGGCGGCCATCACCCGGCGCACCAGGGGCAGGCCGTCCACGGTCCGGAGCAGCTTGTTGGCCCCGAACCGCCGTCCGGCCCCCGAGGCCATCAGCACAAGGGCGACCTTTATCTCCACAGCTGGGCGCTCCCTCTGTGGACAAACTGTCCCGCCTTCTCCAGCACCACCTTGCCGTTCTCCGCCGCCACCTGGCCGGAGAGGAACACGGTCTCGGGACGGCCCACGGCCTCAAAGCCCTCGTAGGGGGTGTAGTCCACCCGCTGGTTCTGCTCGGCGGCGGTGATGGTCCACCGGGCCTCGGGATTCCAGATGACCAGGTCGGCGTCGCTGCCCACTGCCAGCACGCCCTTCTGGGGGTACATGCCGAAGAGCTTGGCGGGCTGCTCGGCCAGCATCCGGGCCATATCGGCGGCAGTGATGCGGCCGGCGGCCACACCGGCAGTGTACATGAGGGCGGGACGGTGCTCCACGCCGGGCATGCCGTTGGGAATCCTGGAGAAGTCCTCACGGCCCAGGGTTTTCACGCCGTTGAAGTTAAAAGAGCAGTGGTCGGTGCCCATGGTGTCAATCTCACCGGCGGCCAGAGCCTGCCACAGAGCAGCGCAGTCCTCCTCCTTCCGCAGAGGCGGAGACAGCACAAACTTGGCACTTTCGAATCCGGGCAGTAGATATTTGTCCTCATTCAACAGGAAGTATTGGGGACAGCTCTCCACATAGCACTTCTGACCCCGTGCACGGGCGGCCCGGATGACCTCCAGACCCCGCAGGGTGGACAGGTGCACCACGTTCACCGGGTAGCCCGCCATCTCGGACAGGGCCAGCCAACGGTTCACCGCCTCGGCTTCCACCACTGGCGGACGGGACATGGGGTGAGCCGCCGGGGTCAGGTGCCCGGCCGCCCGCTGGGCACGGATGCCCTCGGTGACCATGTCGCCGTTCTCGCAGTGGCAGCCCACGATGCCGCCCTCACGGGCCACCGCCTCCACCACCTCCAGCGCCTGGCCGTCGGTGATGCGCAGGTTGTCGTAGGCCAGGTAGATTTTGTAGGAGGTGACGCCCGCGGCGGTCATATCGGCCAGCTCGGCCCTGATGCGGGGGTCCCAGTCCTTGATGGTCATGTGGAAGCCGTAGTGACAGGAGGCACGTCCGTCGGCACGTCCGTGCCAGGTCTCCAGGGCGGAGGCCAGGGAGCAGCCCCGCTGGGACTCGGCAAAGTCCAGCACGCAGGTGGTGCCGCCCGCCAGAGCCGCCCTGGTGCCGGACACCCAGTCGTCCGCCGTCTCGTTGGGCAGGCCCTTGTTCATCTCAAAGTGGGTGTGGGTGTCGATAAAGCCGGGGAACACCAGCTTGCCCGCCGCCTCCACTACCTTGCAGCCCTCAGAGGGCAGGTTGGGGCCGATGGCGGTGATTTTGTCTCCGTCGATCCGCAGGTCGGCGGCTACGGGACCCTGGGGCAGGATGAGGGTGCCCCCGCGGATGAGGGTGGATGTACGCTCAGACATAATAAAACCTCCGTTCCGCCGCATGGCGGCGTATCTCTTGGGTTCAGGGATGGATGTTCCGCGCCGCAAAGGCGGACAGCAGGTCGGCCATGTCCGGCTTCACCACCATGGGCTCTCCGGCGGCCTTGATGCCGCTGGCCGCGTCCTTCAGGCCGTTGCCGGTGACAATGCTGACCACCGTGGACGCCGGGTCGATAAGCCCCAGCTCCACCGCCTTTTTCACACCCGCCGTACCGGTGACCCCGGCGGGCTCGCCGAACACGCCGCAGGTGCGGCCGATGAGCCGCATGGCGGCGAGAATCTCCTCATCGGACACGTTGACCGCCACGCCGCCGCTCTCCCGCACAGCGGCCAGGGCTTTGTCCGCGTTGCGGGGTACGCCCACGGCGATGGAGTCGGCCAGGGTGTTCTCCTCCATGGGCTGCCAGGGTTCCCCGGTCTGGAGGGCACGGTTCAGGGGGCAGCAGCCCTCGGCCTGGACCGAGATAAGCTTGGGCAGACGGTCGATGAATCCGGCGGCGTACAGGTCCTTCAGGCCCTTCCACGCGCCGGCGATGGTGCAGCCGTCCCCCACGGACAATGCCACATAGTCGGGTACCTGCCAGTGGAGCTGCTCCATAATTTCCAAAGTCACCGTCTTTTTGCCCTCGGACAGGTAGGGGTTGATGGCGGCGTTGCGGTTGTACCAGCCCCAGCGCTCAATGGCGGCCTTGGAGAGGGCAAAGGTGTCCTCATAGCTGCCGTCCACGCTGATGACGGTGGCCCCAAAGATTTGCAGCTGGGCCACCTTGCCTCTGGGGGCACGGGAGGGGACAAAGATGTAGCTGGCCAGGCCAGCCGCCGCCGCGTTGCCCGCCAGGGAGGAGGCGGCGTTGCCGGTGGAGGAGCAGGCGATGGTGTCCGCCCCCGCCTCACGGGCCTTGACCACCGCCATGGCCGAGGCCCGGTCCTTCAGAGAGGCGGTGGGGTTGAGACCGTCATCCTTGAGGAAAAGCCTGTAAAGGCCAATTACTTGCGCCAGCCGGTCGGCCCGGTACAGGGGGGACCAGCCCACCCGCAGGGGCGGCGGGGGAGAGTCCGGCTCCACGGGTAGAAACGGGCGGTACCGCCACATGGACCAATCGGTGCAGTCAGCCAGGGAATTTGGGGAGAAAACCGAGCGAATATAGTCGTAATTGTACTCAATATCCAGAATTCCGCCGCACTCACAGGTGGTCAGGCCGGGCACGGCCTCGTACTCCCTGCCGCAGCGGACGCATTTGGCACAGCGGACGTTTTTCATCATAAAAATTACTCCTTTCGGCTGCAAACGAGTTGAAACCACGGAAAAAAGAGCGAAAAGAGTGTTCGGGCTGGGACGAAAACAAAACGCAGAGACTTCGTGCGGCGTCGTCGCCGCAAGCTCCATATCGTTCGCTTCCCCGCAGAGCGGGAAAGCTCATTCATTTCGCTGCGGCTCCTCTCCCCACCGAACCCGCTTCGCCGGGCTTCGGCGGGGCCCCGTGCGGCATTGAGAAAGGTAATTGAGTTGAAACTACTTACAAGTTTGGGTGGGTAACTCTGCACGGGCAGAAGGGGAACGGCACGCAGGGCACCGAACCGGCAAGCAACTGCTTTCAAATACGGTGGCCGATGAATTGCACCGCCGCAGGATGCGTCCTTGAAAGGGGGCTGGGGAAACGGGGGCGTTTGGCCCTGAAAGGGCCCTTCCGCCCCTGTGTCCCCGGCGGCTTTTGGGTACTTTTCGCCGGTGAAAAGTACCTCCCCGAAGGGCGTTCTCTTGCAAGTTATGTGCTAGCTGAAAGTCTTTCCCTCATCCGCCCCAGTGTGCGCACTGGGGCACCTTTCCCCGGGGGAAGGCTAAAATTTATCTCACAGCTGATTCAGCACGCCGGAGGCGGTGTTGAACTGGTCGATGAGGGCGTCCAGCTCACCCACCTGGGCGTGGACCTTCTCCCACTCGTCGCCGTACCACAGGGCGTCCAGCTCCTCGGCGGTGCGGCCCTGCTGCTCCACCCAGGTGTAGTACTTCAGATTGTGGACCCGCTTGCGGTCGTAGTAATTCAGCTCGGCCATGGAGTCGGTCTTGAGGCCCAGCAGGTGGAGGTGGTGGTCGATGGCAGCGGCGCGGCGGTCGTAGGGGCCATACTGCTCCGCCAGCTCGGCCACCCGGGAGCCGTACATGGATGCCGAGTCGGTGAGCACGGTGACCACCACGTCCCGGGCGGTGAACTCGTAGTACTTGGCCATCTTCACGCAGCAGAGCACGTTGGCGATGCCGCTGATGCCCAGCCAGGACAGCTTCTCCAGGGTCTCGGCGTCCACACCGGCCTCCTCGGCCAGGTACCGCAGGCCCTCCTCCTCGGCGAAGAGCCGCAGCAGCCGCTGGGAGTCCTCGTCGTCGATGTCGATGACCATGTCGGTGTTCTTCACGTTGTGAATCCAGGGCACGTGCTTGTCGCCGATGCCCTCAATGCGGTGGTCGCCGAAGCCGTTGTTCAGGATGGTGGGGCACTGGAGGGCCTCGCCCACCGCCAGCTTCATACCGGGGTAGACCTCCTTGAGGTAGTCCCCGCAGCCGATGGTGCCCGCGCTGCCGCTGGTGAAGCAGGCGCCCGACAGCCGGTCGCCGGGCCGCTTGATGCCCTCAAACAGGGCGGACAGGGCCTCGCCGGTGACCTGATAGTGCCACAGGTGGTTGCCCATCTCCTCAAACTGGTTGAAGATCATGCAGCCCGGGTCCTGACGCAGCTCGTTGGTCTTGTCGAAAATCTCCTTCACGTTGCTCTCGCAGCCGGGGGTGGCGATGACCTCGGCGTCAATGGACGCCAGCCAGTCAAAGCGCTCCCGGCTCATGCCCGCGGGCAGGATGGCCACGCCCCGGGCGCCCAGCAGCTTGGAGTTGAAGGCGCCGCCACGGCAGTAGTTGCCGGTGGAGGGCCAGACCGCCTTGTGGCGGGTCACGTCGAACTGACCGGTGACCAGCCGGGGGGCCAGGCAGCCGAAGGAGGCGCCCACTTTGTGGCAGCCGGTGGGGAACCACTTGCCCGCCATGGCCACAATGCGGCAGGGCACGCCGGTGAGGGAGGGGGGCAGCTCCACATAGTTGGGCACGTGCTGAAAGAGGCCGCCGTACTCCCTGGCCTCATTTTTCCAGGTGATGCGGAACAGGTTCAGGGGGTTCACGTCCCACAGCCCCACGGACTTGAGCCCCTCCTTCACCTTGTCCGGCGCGGAGTCAGGGTGCTTCATCTGCCGGAAGGTGGGGATGAGAATGCCGTTTTCCCGGGCGGTGCGCAGATTGTGCTCCAGAGCCTCGGGGTGGATGGTCAGGTCAATCATGGCGGTGCCTCCTTTTTATGTGGTTGTATGGGACGGCGCTGCGGCCTCAGCCGTTTTTGTCGTCCAGGTAGCTGTACAGGGTGTACTTGGAGATGCCGAAGAAGGTGGCGATCTTGTCGCCCGACTTGGTGATGAGCAGGGCGCCCGCGTCGTTGAGGAAGCGGATGGCCCGGATTTTGTCCTCCCGGTCCATGAGGGCCACCGGCTTGCCCACCAGCTCCACCGACTCCCGCAGCAGGTCGTCCAGCAGGTCGGACACGCTGCGGGTGATGCGCTCCGGCTCCTTGGCGGTGGTCTCCCTGGGGGAGACCAGGGGCCGCAGGGCCTGTTCCACGGTGAGCAGGGCGGACACGTCGAAATTGATGGAGAAAATGGCCTCCGCCTTGCCGGAGGAATCCCGGATGAACAATGTGGAGGACTTGAGCACCTTGCCGTCGGGGGTGCGGGTCAGGTAGGCCAGATGGTCCTCCTGCTGTCCGCCCCGGAGGGACTCCAGCACCACATGGGACGGGCCGTCCCCCAGGGAGCGGCCGGACACGTGGCCGTTTTCAATGTGGACCACGGTGTGTTCCGGGTCGTCGGTCAGGTCGTGGATGACCACCTCGCAGGAGGGGCCGAACTGGACGGCCAGACCGTGGGCCATCTGGCGCAGGAGGGAGAGGCGTTCTTCGCTGAGCATGAGGAAAGAAACTCCTTTCGTGGATTAGACGCCGGAAAAAGGGGAAAAATCCCGTCCGGCGCAGCTGTTTCTTTCATCATATCACAGCGGGGAGAGAAATCAAGGCGAAAACAAAAAAACTGTGAGTCTCCCTGAAAAAGATGTAATTAGGTGAAATTGTTCACAAAATACCGGTTGATTCCAGCGGGGGAGATGCTATGCTTATTCCAGTGAAATTTCGAACCAAGGAGGACATGAGCATGAGCGCGCAGTTTGATGAAATCATCCGGGAACTCAAGACCCTGGACCTGAAAAACATGTACGGAAAGGACTTCTTCCTCACCTGGGACAAGACCGGCCAGGAGCTGGCGGGTGTGTTCGCGGTGGCAGACGCCCTGCGGGACCTGCGGGAGCGGAATATCTCCACCCGTCTCTTTGACTCCGGTCTGGGCATCTCCCTGTTCCGGGACAACTCCACCCGCACCCGCTTTTCCTTTGCCTCGGCCTGCAACCTGCTGGGCCTGGAGGTCCAGGACCTGGACGAGGGCAAGAGCCAGATTGCCCACGGCGAGACCGTCCGTGAGACCGCCAATATGATCTCCTTCATGGCCGACGTCATCGGCATCCGGGATGACATGTACATCGGCAAGGGCCACACCTATATGAAAGAGGTGGCCGACGCGGTGGAGCAGGGCCACAGGGACGGCGTGCTGGAGCAGCGGCCCACCCTGGTCAACCTCCAGTGCGATATCGACCACCCCACCCAGTGTATGGCCGACGCCCTCCATCTCATTCACCACTTCGGCGGCGTGGACAAGCTGCGGGGCAAGAAGATTGCCATGACCTGGGCCTACTCGCCCAGCTACGGCAAGCCCCTCAGCGTGCCCCAGGGCGTCATCGGCCTGATGACCCGCTTCGGCATGAACGTGGTGCTGGCCCATCCCGAGGGCTACGAGGTCATGCCTGAGGTGGAGGAGATTGCCCGTCAGAACGCCCAGAAGAGCGGCGGCACCTTCACCCGCACCAACTCCATGGACGAGGCCTTCCAGGACGCGGATATTGTCTACCCCAAGAGCTGGGCGCCCTTTGCCGCCATGGAGAAGCGCACCGACCTGTACGGCCGGGGGGACAGCGAGGGCATCAAGGCCCTGGAGAAGGAGCTGCTGGCCCAGAACGCCCTGCACACCGACTGGGAGTGCACCGAGAGCCGCATGGCCACCACCCACGGCGGCAAGGCCCTGTACCTGCACTGCCTGCCCGCCGACATCACCGGCGTGTCCTGCCAGCAGGGCGAGGTGGCGGCCACCGTCTTCGACCGCTACCGGGACGACCTCTATAAGGAGGCCAGCTACAAGCCCTACATCATCGCCGCCATGATCCTCCTGGCCCAGTGCGAGAACCCGGTGGAGACCCTCCAGCGCTTCCAGCAGGAGGCCCGTCCCCGCCGCAGAAAGTAACATATCGTGGTAAAAACGGTGCATTTTAGAAAGAAATCAGAGAAAAATAATTGAGAAATCCCCATTCCTCCGGCGGGGTGGATTGACAGAATACCGACAAACTTGGTATAATATCCGGGCGTCTGTATCCGCAGATAATCCAACAGATTCCCGGAGGAAAGATACCATGAAGAAACTGATTCTGCCTGCCGCCCTGTCCGCGGCCATGCTGCTGTCCCTGGCCGGCTGCGCCAAGACTGCCGCCGAGACCCCCAAGACCATGGCCGACGGCACCTACACCGCCGAGATGGACGATGCCTCCGCCGAGGCCGCCTACGGCTGGCGTGACCGGCTGGTGGTGGAGTATAAGGACGGCGCCCTGGTCTCCGCCGTCTTTGACAGCTACGACGCCGACGGCAACAAGAAGAGCGAGACTACCCCCGATACCTACCCCATGGACCCCGCTCCCTCCGCCTGGATGCCTGAGCTGAACGACCAGCTCCTCAAGTCCGGCGGCAGCGGTGAGATTGACGGCGTCACCGGCGCCACTCTGGCCACCAACAACGCCAAGGCCATGATGAAGGCCATTCTGGACTCCGGCGTGGCCGGTGAGACCGTGGTGGTCTCCGAGCCCACTGCCGGCTGATTTCCAACAACAAAAAGAGCGCGGTGCACATCTGTGCGCCGCGCTCTTTTTTGTGCGCCGGTCTCCAGGCTGTCTCTGGGAGAAAAACATGGCGGGGGACTTTTCAAGGGCTTTGGCAAAGGGGTATAATTGGAAAAAATCCACCCAAGGAGGAGCGCGTATGCTGACAAGCGAGTATCTGGAGTCTGTTGTGGCCCGGTACCTGCCCGCTGCACGGGCGGGGCAGGTGGCCACCTATATTCCCGGGCTGGCGGCGGCCGACCCGGAGCAGCTGGGCGTGTGCTGGATGGACCAGGACGGTCAGGTGGTGACCGCCGGATGCTGGCAGGAGGCGGTGACGGTGCAGAGCATCGTCAAGGTGGCGGTGTTTCTCCAGGCCCTGGCCGACTGCCCCATGGAGCGCCTGACGGAGAAAATCAGCCTCAACGCCACGGCGGAGCGGTTCAACTCCATCGTGGACCTGGAGGAGAAGAACGCCCACCGGCCCCTCAACCCCTATATCAACAGCGGCGCCATCGCGGCATTGTCCCTGGTGAAGGGGGAGGCCTTTTCCCGGGTCATGGACCTGCTGGAGGGGCTGACCGGACATCCGGGGCTGGAGGTGGACCAGGCGGTGTACCGCTCCGAGCGGGAGACCGGGGACCGGAACCGGGCCATCGCCTACTTTATGCGCTCCACCGGCATCCTGGAGGGGGAGGTGGAGCCCCTGCTGGAGGACTATTTCCGCCTGTGCTCCGTGCGGGTGGACTGCCGGGACCTGGCCGCCTTCGGTGCCACCCTGGCCGACGGAGGCCGCAACCCGGTCACCGGGCGGGTGTGCGCGCCCAGAGAGCACTGCCGCACCGCCATGGCTGTCATGCTCTCCTGCGGCATGTACGGCCAGTCGGGGGAGTTCCTGGTCCACGCAGGTATCCCCGCCAAGAGCGGCGTGGGCGGCGGCATCATGGCCGCGGTGCCCGGCCGTGCGGGCATCGGCGTCATCGGTCCGGCCCTCAACCACACCGGCAATTCCAGCGGCGGCGTGGAGCTGCTGTGCGCCCTGTCCCGGGAGCTGGATTTGAGCATCCTGTGACGGTTTTGCTGTAAAGAACAAATCCCCCGGCGCGTATTACGCGCCGGGGGATTCTTTTGTGTTGGTGCAAGGCTCAGTCCGCGGGGATGACCTCGGCCTGGGGACCGCCGTCCACCGCTTCGGTGGAGCTGTCCTCCATCTGGACGGTGTCGGCGGCGCCGGGGTCGCCGGAGGAGCGGAGCATATCCTCGGTGTGGGTGGTCAGCGGGTGATTCTCATCAATCAGCCCCAGCTCCTCCAGACAGGCGATGGTGTCGGTGGCGGTAATCTGGAGGCCGATGGTCACGGTGGTGCTCCAGTCGTGCTCCCACAGCTGGCCGTACTGGTCGGGGTCCTTGATGGTCTTGAAGAAGCTCAGCTTCAGGTCGGCCAGACAGCAGGTGTCGTTGCGCTCCTTGTCGTCAAAGAGGTACCGCTGTCCCAGCCGTCCGGCGGCCAGGTCGGACCGCACAGCGGCAAGCAGGGCGTTCCGGTCGGCCTCGGAGAGTACCTCCAGGCTGTCATAGGTCTGACTGCCTGCGTTGTACACATTCTCCACAGAGGCCTCTGCCAGGCTGTCAAAGGCGTCCTGGCTCTCCACGCCGGAGAAGTAGGAGTTCTCTATGGCATCGGGGGCGTTGATGATGTTGTTGAGCAGGGAGGCCACCGAATCGGGGTCTTCCAGGTCGGTGGAGTAGAGCTGCAGGGTGTATTCCCGGGTCAGCTGGGAGCCGTCGGCCAGGTTGTAGGAGAAGTACACGTTCTGGGACTGAACCAGGGGCTGGTCCGGATTTTCGGGGTCGTAGCCCGTGGAGTAGCGGTCATGCTCCAGCCGGTCCTGCAGCTCCTGCTGGTCCCGGGCGATGGCCTGGTGAAGGGCCAGGACCGCCTCAATGTCCTCGCTGTCGGTGCAGTAGATGTCAAAGTGAGAGGCGCTGTCGCTGGGGTAGGTGTAGGGGCCCCACAGATAGACGGATACCACGTTGTACCGGGAGGGGGCCCGGTTGAAGCCGATGAGGTCGTAGTTCATGGTCAGGGCGGCGGCGGTGAGCACCAGGCACAGGGCCAGGGCACCCTTCCAGCTCCGGCGGAGCACCCGGAAGGTCTTGCGCAGGAGCATCTCGGCGGCAAAGTAGCCGATGAGGCCGCCCAGCACCATGAGCCCCAGCATGGGCCACATGCCTCCGGGCAGGAGGGTGCGGAACAGCTCACGGAGGAAGATGCCGATGGTGACGGCGGCGCAGAAGGCCACGCCGTACTTGAACACGGGCCGCACCCACTTGACGGCCACCACGTCGCCGGCGGTCTCCAGGGGCCGGACCCGGTACACCAGCAGGCCGACGGCGGCCAGAACCAGGCCGGCCAGGGCGTAGGCCAGGGCGGCGGCCAGGCCGGTGTAGAAATAGCCGCCGTTGTCGGCCACCCGGACGCCGCCCTCCCGGTAGAGCACGATGAAGGGGGAGAGCCACTGGGCCAGCTGGGACATGGCAGGCCAGCTGTGATAGCCGTAGACAAACTGGCGGAACAGCTCACTGAGGAGCTGGCTCATACCGAAGGCCAGGAAGTTGAGGATGCCGTAGAACACGGGCAGGGCCACGATATGGCCCACAAAGAGGGCGCAGAAGGCGGCAAAGGAGTAGAAGAACAGGGCGAAGCACACCTGGGCGATGAGCCACTGGAACAAAGGCCACAGCAGCAGGGTGCCCGACACCGCCTCCACCGCCAGGGTGAACAGGAACACAACCCCCAGGGGCAGCACCAGGAAGCTGAGGCCGGACAGGTAATTGGTCAGGTACAGCCCCTCCCGCCGGATGGGCAGGGCGTGGTAGAGCTGGACGCTGCGGCTGTTATAGAGGTAGGAGAACACGGCCATGGCGCTGACAATGGACCACACCGCCGACAGAATCAGGCCCATGGGGCTGACAAAGCCCAGCAGGTCCATGGCCACGATGTTGATGTCCAGAATTTCGTTCCGGTCCAGCCAGGTCAGCAGGAAGGTGAGGGGAACCAGGAGCAGAATCACCCCGTAGGACGCCCAGATGGGCCAGAAGCGCTTGAGGTTTTTGCGGTACAGGGTGGAATTCCACCAGGGATTGGGCCCCTTAGAGCACGATGTCGCGGACGGCATAGTCCTCACCTCCCAGTTCATAAATGAAAATCTCCTCCAGTGTCAGGGGCAGGGCCTCCATCAGGATGGGGGCGTACACCGCCAGGCGGTTGGTGATGTCGGTGGCGTTGCCCCGGACAATCAGGGTGTGGATGCGGCCCACGTGGGACACGTGGAGCACCTCCATGTCGTCGGGCAGCTTGGGCAGCTCCTTTTCCTGGAACACCACCTGCATCTTGACCAGATTCTCCTGCAAATCGCTGAGGGACCGCTCAATGAGCACCCTGCCGTGGCTGAGGATGCCCACATGGTCGCACACGTCCTCCAGCTCCCGCAGGTTGTGGGAGGACACCAGCACCGTGGTGCCGTGCTCCGCCACGTCCCCCATCAGCAGACCCCACACCTGGCGGCGCATCACCGGGTCCAGGCCGTCCACCGGCTCATCCAGCACCAGAATATCCGGCCGGCAGCACATGGCCAGCCAGAAGGCGGCCTGCTTCTGCATGCCCTTGGACAGGCGGCGGATGGCCCGCTTCTCGTCAATGCCGGAGAACACCTCCCGCAATGCGGCATACCGGCCCATGTCGAACCGGGGATAGAAGCCCCGGTAGAAGGCGGACATGTCCGCCGTGGAGGCGGAGAGGAAATAGTACAGGTCGTCGGGGATGGAGGCGATACGTGCCTTCACCGCCGGATTTTCGTAGATGGGCACCCCGTCGGCCAGTACTTCGCCGCTGTCCTGACGCCACACGCCGGTGATGTGCCGCAGCAGGGTGGACTTGCCTGCGCCGTTGGGTCCCACCAGCCCGTAGATGGAAGCGGTGGGCACCGTCATATTCAGTCCGTCCAGAGCCCGGAAGCCGTCAAAGCTCTTGACCAGCTCTTTGACCTCAATCATTGCGCTTTCTCCTCCTTCACTCCGGCGGGAACCGACCCCGCCGCCATGACCCGCCTGGCCAGCTCGTCCGGGGACAGCCCCAGGAACAGCAGCTCCGCCGCCGAGCGGTCGAATTGCCGCAGCAGCTCTTCCCGCCGCTGGGCGTTGACATCCTTCCCGGGGGCGGCAAAGGAGCCCTTGCCCGGCTGGGAGGTGAGATATCCCTCTGCCTCCAGGGACTCGTAGGCCCGCTGGATGGTGTTGGGGTTGATGGCCAGGGAGGCGGCCAGCGCCCGCACCGAGGGCAGCTTGTCGCCGGTCTGGATGGCACCGGTGACCACCAGATGGCGCAGGCCGTCCTTGACCTGTTCATAGATGGGACGCTGGTCCCGGTAGTTGAGAGAGATCATAACGCTCTCCTTTCCCGCGCGGGACGCACCCGCACTGTATGAGCTTTCTTGGTACAGTCAGTATACACGCCCGCCTCTGAAAAGACTTTAAGAAATTATGATATTTCATTAAGAATTGCCTTTCCGACATGACAGGAGGATTTGAGCGCGCTATAATAATATCTGATGAATAAACCGCAAATCGGTTTATTCCCACGGCGACAGCCGTGCAATTTCATAAAAACGGCTCAAAGAAGCCGCTTTTATGAAATTCAGATATTGTTGTAATGCGTATTTCCGCTGGTGCATCTCAATGCACCAGCGGAAGGTGCAAGGGTTTTGTGCCCTTTCGTTCAAAACCCTTGCACTTGAACAAAGCCAAATGGGCTTGAAAACTTTTGTTTTCAAGTCTTTCGGCTTTGTTCAGTACGTATTATAATATGTATGGAAGACATGGCAGACAGCGGACCGCCTGTTGGCGGGAATGGTTCAGGAAAGGTGAGGATTCCCATGGGTATCATCGACGAGACCAACTGGCATTGCTTTCTGGACTGCGTGGGGGACCTTCTCTTCACACCGGAGGTGCAGTCCATGCGGGATATCCCCCATCATCCGGGGACCTGCTGCTATGAGCACTCGGTGTTTGTGGCCTATGTGGCCTTCCGGCTGGCCAGGCGCTGGAACCTGGATTACATGGCCGCTGCCCGGGGCGGCCTGCTCCACGACCTGTATCTCTACGACCCCCGGGACAAATCCGCCCACCCGGGCAACCAGTGCTTTGACCACCCGGTCTTTGCCCTGCGCAACGCCCAGGCCCTGTGCGGGCGGCTGACCGAAAAAGAACAGAATATCATCATCTCCCACATGTGGCCCCTGGCCAGACGGATGCCCCGCTGCCCCGAAGCGGCGGTGGTGAACCTGGCCGACAAGCTGTGCGCCACTGCCGAGGTGCTGGGCTACTGGAGGCGCTCCCGGGTGCGGGAGAAGGCCATGAGCTGACCGCCGTGGAGAGACAGAACAAAAAGGGAACCCCTGCCGGTTCCCTTTTTTTACCCTTTTTCCGGTAAGAAGGGGCGTTTATGGGGCAAAATAGTTGGCAGAATGGCCGTGAGAGAGGGATAAGGCTGGGGAAAATTGTGCATTTTTACGAGAGTGCGTTTTGGTAAGGCAAAATTTCAAAATCACGGTGCATTTTGCGTAAATATTTGATATAATCAAACTACGTATGGAGTGGATGTCCCCAGGACGTCCTGTTGATTCTGTCAGACGAGGTGAGGGAACATGGGCCCTATGGGCGCCATTGTATTTCTTCCGCGGGAGGGCGACACCCCCTCGCTGATGCTGGAACATATTCTCTTTGACCCGGCGGCCGAGTGGATGTCCGCCGCGCTGGAACGCTCCGGCGTGGAGCGGTTCCTGGTGGTCTGCCACGACGACGACCGGGAACGGGCCGGGGCGTGTTTCCCCGCCGGCACCGAGCTCGTCACCGAGGGCGCTGAGGACGCCGCCGGACAGCTCACCGCTTTTCTCGACGCCCTGGAGGGCAATGTGGCGGTGTTTACCCGCCCTGTGTTCCTGGATGACGAGGGCGCACGGCGCCTGGCCGGGGAGGACGAGCTGCCCCGGGGCGAGGACACCGGCGTATACCGCATCTCCGCCGCCGCCCTCAAGGAGGCGGTGGACGGGGGCGAGGACTTTGTCTCCGCCGTGCGCACCGGCAGCCATTTCGGCAAAAAGGCCGGCAGATATGAGGGCCTGCTCTCCCTGGAGAACATGGCTCCCGTCTGGGACAGCGCCCAGTACTTCGCCCGCCACGCCTCCATTGACCGGCTGCGGGAGGGGCTCAGCACCCATCCGGTCCGCTTTATAGACCCGGAGAACGCCTACATCGGCCCCAGGGTCACCGTAGGCGGGGGCACCGTGATTCTCCCCGGCACCATCCTTCGGGGACGCACCAGCGTGGGCTGCTTCTGTGAAATCGGCCCCAACACCATGATTCGGGACTGTATCGTGGGGAACCACGTGACCGTCAACGCCTCCCAGCTCAACGAGAGCACCGTGGAGGACGGCGTAGTGGTCGGCCCCTTTGCCCATATCCGGCCCGGCTGTCACGTGGGGAAGAACGTGAAGGTGGGCGACTTTGTGGCCCTGAAGAATTCCACCATCGGCCAGGGCACCAAGATTTCCCGCCTGACCTACGTGGGCGACTCCGACGTGGGCGAACGGGCCAACCTGGGCAGCGGCACCGTCACCGTCAACTATGACGGCACCAGCAAGTACCGCACCGTCATCGGCGACGGGGCCTTCATCGGCTGCAACACCAATCTGGTGGCCCCGGTGAAGGTGGGCGACGGCGCCTATACCGCCGCCGGCAGCACCATCACCGACGACGTACCCGCCGACTCCCTGGCCATTGCCCGCAACGTCCAGATTGTCAAGAAGCAGTGGGCCGCCAAGCGGCGCAAACGCTCCGGCCGCTAAGGCCGTCCCGAGGGGAAATCCCGCGGGAGAGAGGGAACCACCGCGAATCTGCGCGGAAGAAATAGAAACAACAAAAGAAATGAAATGAGAGGATGTAGAAGATGATCTCACACGGCAAGGACATCAAGATCTTCGCTGGCAGCTCCAACAAACGCCTGGCGGAAGCCATCTGCAAGGAAATGGGCATGGAGCTGGGCAACGCCGAGGTAGGCGCCTTCTCCGATGGAGAGAACTTTGTCTCCATCTATGAGACCGTCCGCGGCTCCGACGTATTCGTGGTTCAGTCCACCTGCGCGCCTGTGAACGACAACCTGATGGAAATGCTCATCATGATCGACGCCCTCAAGCGGGCTTCCGCCGGCCGTATCACCGCCGTGATGCCCTACTTCGGCTATGCCCGTCAGGACCGCAAGACCAAGCCCCGCGACCCCATCTCCGCCAAGCTGGTGGCCAACCTGATCACCCGCGCCGGCGCCGACCGGGTGCTGACCATGGACCTGCACGCTTCCCAGATCCAGGGCTTCTTCGATATCCCCGTGGATAACCTGCTGGGCAACCCCATCTTCACCCGCCACTTCGCCGAGCGCTTCGGCGACGACGTGGACGGCACCATGGTGGTGTCCCCCGACGTGGGCTCCGTTGCCCGCGCCCGCGCCTTCGCCCAGAAGCTGGGCATGGGCCTGGCCATCGTGGACAAGCGCCGCCAGAAGGCCAACTCCTCCGAGGTTATGAACATCATCGGCGATGTCCGCGGCAAGCGGGTCATCCTCTTTGACGACATGGTGGACACCGGCGGATCCCTGTGCGGTGCGGCTCAGGCTCTGGTGGAGCTGGGCGGCGCCACCGAGGTGTACGCCTGCGCTTCCCACGGCGTCCTCTCCGGCCCCGCTGTGGACCGCATCGAGAAGAGCGTCATCAAGGAGGTCATCTTCCTCGACACCGTTCCCGCCCGTTCCGACGTGAAGTGTGATAAGATTAAGTACCTCTCCGTGGCCCACATGTTCGCCGAGGCCATTGAGCGCATCTATGAAGAGGTCTCCGTCTCCAAGCTGTTTTCCTGAGAAGCGCTGAGCCGTCGTGAGCAGGGCGGATGGACCGGAGCGAGGGCGCGAAACCGAAGGACCGCATAGCGGGCCTGTTTCAAGCCCGAGTCGTAGGGAAGCCGCCCGTCGCGAACAGGCGAAGCGTGACAAAGAGAAGCGCCGGACGGAACAAAACCAAAAACCCAATCCGGGGGCGGAGCATTGCTCCGCCCCCTTTTAACCTTTCAAGGGAGTTCATGAAAGATGTTGTTTGGAAAAAAAAACGGGGGTGTGGAGTGGCTGGTGGTGTGCCTGGGCAACCCCGGCGACAAGTATGAGAACACCCGCCACAACGTGGGCTTTATGGTGGCCGACGAGCTGGCCGAGCGGAAAAATATCCCCGTCCAGCGGCTCAAGTTCAAGGCACTGACCAACACCACCCAGCTGGGCGGCGCACAGGTGCTGCTGATGAAGCCGGTGACCTATATGAACCTGTCCGGCGAGGCGGTGCGCCAGGCCGCCGACTTCTACAAGGTCTCACCCGACCATGTGCTGGTGGTGAGCGACGACGTGTCCCTGCCTGTGGGGCGGCTGCGCATCCGCAAGAGCGGCTCCGCCGGCGGTCACAACGGCCTGAAAAACATCATTCAGCAGCTGGGCACCGACCAGTTCCCCCGCCTGAAGGTGGGCGTGGGGGAGAAGCCCCACCCGGATTACGACCTGGCTGACTGGGTGCTGGGCAAGTTCGTGGGCGAGGACAAAAAGACCATCGACGCGGCCATCAAGCGGGCCGCCGACGCGGTGGAGTGCTATATCCAGGACGGCCCCGACAAGGCCATGAGCCGCTTCAATTAAGTTTAGACCGTATTTTTCATAGAACTGTGAGGTGTATCCCGTGAAGGAACTGGCAACCATGGTAACCGGAATTCCGGAATTCCAGCGCCTGGCCGCAGCCGTGGACGGCGGCGGCTGTCCCGCTGCGTTCACCGGTCTGTCTCCCGTCCACCGGGCCCATATGGCCGCCGGACTGCGGCAGGCGCTGGGCCGGAGCGTGGTGGTGCTGTGCGCCGACGAGGCCGAGGCCGACCGCATGGCCCGGGACCTGGCCTTCCTGACCGGGGAGCAGGTGCGCACCCTCACCGCCAGGGAGTTTACCTTCCACCACGCGGCGGTGGTCTCCCGCCAGTGGGAGCACAAGCGGCTGTCCGTGCTCCGGGCGCTGGCGGCGGGGGAGTGCCCCCTGCTGGTGTGCACCATTGAGGGCGCTCTGGAGCGGACCATCCCCAAAACCCTGCTGACCCAAGCCTCCCAGTGCCTGCGGGTGGGGGAGAGCTACGACCTGAACGAGCTGGCCGACACCCTCACCGCCGCCGGATACACCCGCTGTGAGCAGGTGGAGGGCGTGGGCCAGTTTGCCCTCCGTGGCGGCATTCTGGACTTCTATTCGCCCGCCGAGGACGGCCCCATCCGGGTGGAGTTCTTCGGCGACGAGGCCGACTCCATGGGCCTGTTCGACGTGAACACCCAGCGCCGGGTGGAGAACCGGAAGAGCGCCGAGATTCTCCCGGCGGCTGAGGTGCTGCCCCAGTTTGCCCCCGGCGGCTACGCCGGACTGCTGGAGGCCATGGACGGCCTTATTGCCCGGGCAAAGCGCCGCAAGGACGGCGCCGACCTGGCCAAGACCCTGGAGGAGGACCGGGAGCGGCTGGCGGAAAACCGGTCCTTCCCGGCCCTGGACCGGTACATCGCCCTGGTGTACCCCCACATGGCCACGGCGGCGGACTACTTCCCCGAGGACGCGGTGGTGCTCTTCAGCGAGAGCCCCCGGGTGGCGGAGCGGGCCAAAAACTACCTCTGGCAGCTGACCGAGGACGCCAAGGCCCTCATGGAGGCCGGTGTGCTGGCGGGAGAGCTCTCCGAGTTCGCCCGTACCTTTGAGGAGCTGTGCGGCGTGCTGGAGGAGTGGCCGGTGGTCTACCTGGACAACTTCGTGGGCGCCCAGTACCCCAGACGGCCCCGCACCCTCCTGAACCTGCTGTGTAAACAGCTGCCCTCCTACGGCGCCAGTCTGGAGACTGCCGTCTCCGACCTGAGCCACTATATCAACGAGAATTTCTCCACCGTGGTGCTGGTGTCCAGCGAGCAGCGGGCACTGAACCTCCAGGCACTCCTGCGGGAGCAGGGGGTAAAGGCGGCGGTGGATTTCCTCCTCCACAAGCTGCCCGCGCCCGGCAAGGCGGTCATCGCCGTGGGCGGTCTGTCCGGCGGCATGGAGTACCCGGAGGCCAGATGCGCCGTCCTCACCGAGGGCCAGGCCGCCGGCGTGAAGAAGAAAAAGGTGAAGGCCGTCACCAACCGGCAGAAGCTGGGGTCCTACGCCGACCTGAGCGTGGGCGATCTGGTGGTCCACGAGCACCACGGCATCGGCCGGTACCAGGGCATGGTGAAGATGCCGGTGGACGGCATCCAGAAGGACTATGTGAAAATCGCCTACGCCGGGGCCGACGTGCTCTATGTGCCCGCCACCCAGCTGGACCTGGTGAGCAAGTATATTGGCGCGGGCGAGGACGCCCAGGAGACCAAGAAGCTGTCCAAGCTGGGAGGCGCCGACTGGGAGAAGGCCAAGACCCGTGCCAAAAAGGCGGTCAAGGACCTGGCCAAGGGCCTCATCCAGCTCTACGCCCAGCGGCAGCGCCAGCCCGGCTTTGCCTTTTCCCCCGACTCCGAGTGGATGCGGGAGTTTGAGGAGCAGTTCGAGTACACCGAGACCGACGACCAGCTCCGCTGCATCGCGGAAATCAAAGGGGACATGGAGGCTCCCCGGCCCATGGACCGGCTGCTGTGCGGCGACGTGGGCTACGGCAAGACCGAGGTGGCCTTCCGGGCCATTATGAAGTGCGTGCTGGACGGCAAGCAGGCCGCCATTCTGGTGCCCACCACCGTTCTGGCCCGGCAGCACTACCTGTCCGCCAAGCAGCGCTTTGCCAAGTACCCGGTGGAGATTGACGTGGTGAGCCGCTTCCGCACCCCCGCCCAGATGAAGGAGACCCTCCGCCGGGTGGAGGCGGGGCAGATTGACCTGCTCATCGGCACCCACCGGCTGTTCCAGAAGGACGTGAAGTTCAAGGACCTGGGCTTGCTGGTCATTGACGAGGAGCAGCGCTTCGGCGTGGCCCACAAGGAGAAGCTCAAGGAGATGTCCCGTCAGGTGGACGTGCTCACCCTGTCCGCCACCCCCATCCCCCGTACCCTCAACATGGCCCTCTCGGGTATCCGGGACATGTCCACCCTGGAGGAGCCGCCCTCCGACCGCCAGCCGGTGCAGACCTATGTGCTGGAGCACGACTGGGGCGTCCTCTTCGACGCCATGCGCCGTGAGCTGGAGCGTGGCGGCCAGGTCTACTACCTCCACAACCGGGTGGAGACCATCACCCGCACCGCAGCCCGCATCCGGGAGATGCTGGGGGAGGACGTGACCGTGGGCGTGGCCCACGGCAAGATGAGCCAGGAGGAGCTCAACGATGTCATGACCCGCATGAGCGAGGGTGAGGTGGATGTGCTGGTGTGCACCACCATCATCGAGACGGGCATTGACATCTCCAACGCCAACACCCTCATCATCGAGGACGCGGACAAGATGGGCCTGGCCCAGCTCCACCAGATCCGTGGCCGTGTGGGCCGGTCCAGCCGCCGTGCCTACGCCTACCTCACCTTCCGCCGGGGCAAGGTGCTCAGCGAGGTGGCCTCCAAGCGGCTGGGCGCCATCCGGGAGTTTGCCGAGTTCGGCTCCGGCTTCAAAATTGCCATGCGGGACCTGGAAATCAGAGGCGCAGGCAACGTGCTGGGCCCCGAGCAATCCGGCTTCCTTATGAGCGTGGGCTATGACCTGTACCTGAAGCTGCTGGAGGAGGCGGTGCTGGAGGAGCGGGGCGAGAAGGCTCAGATTCCCGCCGAGTGCTCCGCCGACCTGAGTGTGGCCGCCTCCATCCCCGACCGGTACGTGCCCTCTCCCGAGCAGCGGATGGACCTGTACCGCCGTATCGCCGCCATCCGCAGCGAGGAGGACGCCGACGACCTGACCGACGAGCTCATCGACCGGTACGGCGACCCGCCCAGACCGGTGAACAACCTGATTGCCGTGGCCCTGATGCGTGCCGACGCGGCCGCCTGCGGCATCACGGAGATCTCCCAGAAGGGCCTGAGCCTGCTCTTCTACCTGGACGGGGCCGACCTGCGCCGGGTGTCCGCCCTGTGCGGCCTGGACAAGTACCGCAGCCGACTGCTCTTCTCCGCCGGGGAGAAGCCCTATCTGTCCCTGCGCCTGAAAAAGGGAGACGACCCCCTCAAGCTGGGCCGCAAGCTGGTGGAGGAGTACGCCGCCACCGCAGCGCCCCAGGAGGAGGCCGACACGCCCCAGGCGTAAGGCACGGTGAAGGGCTGTTATAAAATTATCATTGCTGTTTTTGCTTCATCGTGCTATTATGATAAAAGTTTCCCCATTATAAGGAGGATAAGAATGAAAGCTACCAAGAAAATCCTGGGCGCGGCGCTTTCCGGCGCCCTTCTGATTGGCGCCATGGCCGGCTGTGCTCAGACTCCCGCCGACCCCACTTCCAGCGTGTCCCCCTCTCCCACGGTGAGCGCCACCCCGTCCGAGAGCCCTGCCGCCCAGTTCGGCGACTTCGACCTGGAGACCCCCGACGTGACCATGGCTCTGCTGGGCTTCCCCGGCACCACCACCGTCATGACCGTGGACGGCGCCGAGGTCAGCGCTGAGGAGTACCTCTACTGGCTGGGCTACGCCACCGAGTACGTGGGCTACTACCAGTTCGGCGACCCCGCCGCCATCGACTGGGAGATGGACACCGGCAGCGGCACCGTCACCGAGTACCTCATCAACAACGCCCGTGACCTGGCCGCCTTCAACCAGGTGATCCGCAACCAGTGCGCTGAGCGGAACATCACCCTCACCGACGAGGAGAAGGCCGAGCTGGACCAGCAGCTGGCCGACGCCGTGGAGACCAGCGGCGGTCAGGACGCCTTTGAGCTGGCCCTGAAGGAGGTCAACCGCACCGAGGACGGCCTGCGGTCCATGTACGAGGCCTCCAACTTCCTCTATGCCTCCCTCCAGAACCAGCTGTTCCCCGCCAAGGACGCCGCCTCCCTCACCGCTGAGGAGCTGGCCCAGTGGGCCGCCGACAACGGCAAGATGCAGGTCAAGCACATCCTGTTCAAGACCGTGGACGACTCCGGCAACGCCCTCTCCGACGAGGAGAAGGAGGCCGCCAAGCAGAAGGCCGAGGACACTCTGGCCCAGCTCCAGGCCAGCGACGACATGGAGAACCTGTTTGACCAGCTGATGAACGAGCTGTCCGAGGACGGCCGCTACTCCGACGGCACCCTGGGCGCCCCCGACGGCTACCTTTTCGGCGAGGGCGAGATGGTCCAGGAGTTTGAGGACGCCGCCAAGGCCCTGGGTGAGCACGAGCTCAGCGGCATCGTGGAGACCAGCTACGGCTACCACATTCTGCTCCGTCTGCCCGTGGACACCGAGATGGCCCGTGAGGCCTGGGCCAGCGAGCAGGAGGCCAACCTCAGCACCCAGATGAACGACCAGATGACCACCTGGATGGACGAGGCCGTGGTGGAGACCAACGACACCTTCGCCTCCATCGACCCCAAGGACTACTATGAGCGGCTGAGCGCCTACCGTGAGCAGCTGGAGGCCGCCAACAGCACCGAGACCGACGGCGCCGCCACCGCGGAGCCCTCCGCTTCCCCTGCCGCCGAGGGCTGATCCCGGCTGCGGCAATCAATACGTCGCAGTATTTTCCAACTGTCAGCGCCGGATATCTGACACATTCCGCGGAGGCCTGCTTAACACAAGCAGGCCTCCGCTTTTTTACACCTGCCTGCGCTCCGGCAGGTGAAAATTTCCCGCCATAAACCCCGTCATACTCTGGAATCTATTGTATCGAAGCTGAGAAACTATGGTTTGTTCACAAACTCCATTGTTTCAGGATAAATGAACAATAGATGAAAAAGTGGAGGAACATCCCATGTACGACGAAAAGGAGCGCTTCAACCAGGAGTTCGGCAGGCGATGCCGCCTGGCCCGTGGGAACCGCCGGATGGAGGACGTGGCGGAGCAGGCGGGGATTACGCCCCAGTTTCTCTCCTCCGTGGAGCGGGGGAAGAAGGGCATGACGGGGATGAACATTGCCAACCTGGCCCGGGCGCTCAACGTCACCGCCGACTATCTGCTCTACGGCCGCACCGACGCCGACACGGCCTGGGTGGGGATTGCCGAGCATCTGGCCTCCCTGACCCCGGCCATGCGGGACATGGCAGGGGAGATGCTGGAGACCATGCTGGCCATGCTGGAGGCGGGAAGACCGGAATAACAGCCCACCGCCCCGGCGGGAGGAGGAAACCGAGTGAATGGGATTCGCATATTGCTGGTGGATGACAACCCGTCGGCCCGTGCGCTGCTGGCTGCCTTTGTGGAGGACACGCCAGGACTGGAGCTGTGCGGTGAGGCGGGGGACGGCTGGCAGGGTCTGGAGCTGACCGGCCGTCTGGAGCCGGATTTGGTGCTGCTGGACCTCATTATGCCCGGCCTGGACGGCATCGGCTTTCTGGAGGGGCTGGAGGGACTGCCCCGGAAGCCCCGGGTCATCGTGCTCTCCGGCGTGAGCACCGACGCCTATGTGCAGCACAGCTGCCGCCTGGGGGCGGACTACTACCTGGTCAAGCCGGTGAACCTGCGCCAGCTGGCCGGGCGCATCAGCGCCCTGTTTCCCGCAAGAGAGTCCCGGCAGGAGTACGGACCCGCCGGCTGGCTGCTGAGCCGTCTGGGGGCCGACAGCCGCCTGGACGGCTACGGACAGACCGCCTTTGCCCTGGAGTTTATGGCTTCGGCAGCGGGACAGGTCCAGATGAAGGAAATTTACCTCTCCACCGCCCAGGCCTTTCACACCACCGCCGCCTGCGTGGAGAAGAATATGCGCACGGTCATCCGCAGCATCCACACCGCCGGAAATCCGGCCTATGACGCCCTGATGGGCATGCCACGCCAGGAAAAGCCTCCGGGCAACGGCGTGTTTCTCCGCCGCGCGGCGGAGGAGCTGGCGGAAAAACACGAGAGATAACCGGAAGGTCCGGAGACAGAGCATGTCTCCGGACCTTTTTTTGTCATACACGCCCAACCCCCGCATAGAATCAGAGCAGAGGCCTGTCCCCATACCCCAAAGGGGGACGGGCTCACTGCGCAAAAGATGAAAAGGGGAGACGTGTATGAGCGCATGGCACAGCATAACCGCCGCCCAGGTCCTGTCCGAGCTGGACACCAGCCGGGACAGGGGCCTGACCGGGGCGGAGGCAGAGGAGAGACTGGGGCGGTACGGCCCCAACGTGCTGGAGGAGCGGAAACGGCCCGGTCTGGTGGTGCGGTTTCTCGCCCAGCTGAAGGACCCTATGATTCTGGTGCTGCTGGGGGCGGCGGGGCTGTCCCTGTGGGCCGGGGGCGGGGAGGACTGGGTGGACGCGGTGATCATCCTGGTCATCGTGCTGGTCAACGCCTGCATCTCCATCGCCCAGGAGAACAGCGCCGAAAAGGCTCTGGAGGCCCTGCGGCGCATGTCCGCCCCCATGGCCCGTGTGGTGCGGGACGGCACCGAGCGGAGGGTGGAGGCGGCAAAGCTGGTGCCCGGGGACATGATTCTGCTGGAGGCGGGGGACATGATGCCCGCTGACGCCCGCATTCTGGACAGCGCCGGGCTGAAGGCCGACGAGAGCGCCATGACCGGCGAGTCCCTGCCCAGCGACAAGGCTCCCGCCGACGGCCTGGCGGAGAACCTGCCCCTGGGAGACCGGCACAACATGCTCCTGTCCTCCACCGTCATCACCAACGGCAGAGCAAAGGCGGTGGTCACCGCCACCGGCATGGACACCGAGGTGGGCCGCATCGCCGGCATGATTCTGGACAGCGGCGACGCGGAGACCCCCCTCCAGCGGAAAATGGCGGAGATATCCAAGACCCTGTCCTTCGCCTGCCTGTGCGTGTGCGCCGTCCTCTTCGGGGTGGGCATGCTGCTCCACAAGGAGATTCTGGACATGTTCCTCACCGCCGTGGCTCTGGCCGTGGCCGCCATCCCCGAGGGCCTGCCCGCCATCGTTACCATCGTGCTGGCCCTGGGGGTGCAGCGGATGGTGAAGCGGGGGGCCATTGTCAAGAAGCTGCCCGCCGTGGAGACCCTGGGCTGCGCCGGGGTCATCTGCTCGGACAAGACGGGCACCCTCACCCAGAACAAGATGACCGTCACCCAGGTGTGGACGCCCAGGGGCGGGGACCGGGCGACCGTCCTCACCGTGGGCAGCCTGTGTTCCGATGCCGTTCTGGCCCGGGACAAGGGACGACGCCGGGCGATGGGCGACCCCACCGAGGCCGCCGTGGTGGACGCCGCCCTGAAAGACGGGCTGGACAAGGACATTCTCGAGCGGGACTGGCCCCGCCGGGGTGAGGTGCCCTTTGACTCCGACCGCAAGCGGATGAGCACCGTCCACCGCCGCCCGGACGGAGGCTTCCGGGTGTGCGTCAAGGGCGCACCCGACGTGCTGCTGTCCCTGTGCCGCCGCCTGCCCGGCGGCGCGCCCCTCACCGACAGCGTCCGCCGGGATATCTCCGCCCGCAACGCCGACATGGCCGCCCAGGCCCTGCGGGTGCTGGGGGTGGCCTACAAGGACCTGGAGATGCTGCCCCGGGAGATGAGTGCCGCAGCTCTGGAGCAGGACCTGACCTTTGCCGGGCTGGTGGGCATGATGGACCCGCCCCGTCCCGAGGTGAAGGAGGCGGTGAAGCAGTGCCACGCCGCCGGTATCCGGCCGGTGATGATCACCGGCGACCACAAGCTCACCGCAGTGTCCGTGGCCAGGGAGCTGGATATCTTCCAGCCCGGCGACCTGGCCATCACCGGCGCCGACCTGGACTTTATGCCCCAGGAAATGCTGGAGCAGGAGGTGGAGAAATTCGCCGTCTATGCCCGGGTATCCCCGGAGCACAAGATGCGCATTGTGAAGGCCTGGCAGGCCAGGGGCAAGGTGGTGGCCATGACCGGCGACGGCGTCAACGACGCCCCCGCCCTCAAGGCCGCAGACATCGGCTGCGCCATGGGTGTGGCGGGCACCGACGTGGCCAAGGGCGCCAGCGATATGATTCTCACCGACGACAATTTCGCCACCATCGTCTCGGCGGTGGAGCAGGGGAGGGGCATCTACGCCAACATCAAAAAGGCCATCCACTACCTGCTCTCCTGCAACATCGGCGAGATGCTCACCATCTTCCTGGCCACCGCCCTGGATTTCCGCCAGATGCCCCTGGTGCCGGTGCAGCTGCTGTGGCTCAACCTGGTCACCGATTCCCTGCCCGCCCTGGCCCTGGGAGTGGAGCCGGTGGAAAAGAATGTGATAGAGCACAAGCCCAGGGACGCGGGGGAGAAGCTCTTTGCCGGAGGCTTTGCCTGGCGGCTGTGCTGGCAGGGGTGCATGGTGGGGCTGCTCACCCTGTGCGCCTTCTTCCTGGGACAGTACATCATCCCCGGTCCATCCGACCCGGCCGCCGCCGCCAACACCATGGCCTTCGCCACCCTGACCATCTGCCAGCTCTTCCACGCCTTCGACGTGCGCAGCGAGGAGGAGAGCCTGTTGAGCATCGGCCTGTTCTCCAACAGGGCCATGAACCGGGCGTTCCTGGTGGGCATGGCCATGCAGCTGGCGGTACTGTGCCTGCCGCCCCTCCAGGCGGTGTTCTCCACCGTGCCCCTCAGCGGGGAGCAGTGGGGCGCCGTCCTGGGCCTGGCCGCCGCTCCGGTGGTTGTGTGCGAGCTGACCAAGGCCGTAAGCCGGTGGGGCAGGGGCTGAAATAAAACGCAGAGACTTGGTGCGGCATTGAGATCACCGATGAATTGCAACTATTTACAAGTCTGGGCGGGTAACACTGCTCGGGTGACGCAGGAACGGCACGCAGAGCACCGAACCGGCAAGCAACAGCTTTCAAGTTCAGAGGGTAATTGAACCCCACCGCCGTAGGACGCATCCCCCAAAGGGGGTACCAGGGGGAAACGGGCGCATAAGGCTTGTAAAAGCCGATCTGCGCCTGTTGCCTCTCTGGCGGCTTTTGGGTACTTTTCGCCGGAGAAAAGTACCCCGTCGGAGACATCGTCACCGTAAGCTGGATGCATCCCATCAGCTTTCCCCTCATCCGTCTGGCCTGCGGCTAGCCACCTTCCCCCAGGGGAAGGCATAAAAAACGAGCCCGTGGCGGATGCCACGGGCTCGTCTTGCGTATGGAATTACTCCTTCACTTCCCGGATGAGGATGAAGGGGGTGAGCTGGCGGTCCTGACCGGCGGGGTTGTCCCGGATCAGGTCCAGCAGGTCCTTGTCGGACTGCTTGAGCTGGGAGGAACGGCCCAGCAGCTCCACGTTCAGGTCGTTGGCGTCCACAATCATCATCACCACGCCGGTCTTTTCAAAGACCTCGTCGCACACGCCGTCGGGGTTCTCAGGCACCCGGACGCCCATGTGCTCATACTCGGGGATGTCGTGGCCGTAGAAGCCGTCCAGGCCGGAGACCTCGGTGCCCAGGATGTTGTAGAAGGTGCCGTGTACGCCCCGCAGCTTGTCGATGGCGGCGCGGAAGGCGGCCCAGAGCACCTTGGGCAGGCCGCAGACATTGATGGCGAACTGCATCTTCACGGGCAGACCCATGCCGGGACCGGCGGAGGTCTGGTGCACAAAGCGGCTGAGGACCTTGGCCCAGAAGCCGGGCTTTACCTCGTCCTCGGTGACCACCCGCTTCTGGCACATGGCGATGACCTTCTCGCTGGAGGACAGGATGTCACCGGGCTGATAGACGGGCAGCACATACTTCTCAATCAGGTCCAGGTAGCTCTCGCCCACCTGGACAAAATGGGTCTGGATGGCGTGGCGGGCCCAGGTCTTGCCCATGGCCTGGATGGTGACGCTCTTGCCCTCGTTCGCTTTAAATTCCATAGTAAAAAGCCTCTCATTTTGTATATCAATTTTGATTTCCACCATATTATAACCACGCCTTACCAAAAAGGCAACAAAAAGAACACGGGCAGCGCATATCCGCCGCCGCCGGGGACATACTGAACGGGAGACAGGAGAGGAGGAATCCATCCATGAAGCTGTTCGGACCCCAGACAGACGGAATTCCGCCCCATCCCAGGCAGGAGCCCAGGGTGGACGGCTCCCTGACCGTGGACACCCTGCGGAGGGTGTTTGCCGACTGCGTGGACTTTGCCGTCCGGGAGGCCGACCTGGCCGGGGACCCGGAAAAGCACGTGACCATGTGCTACATCGGGGGCATGGTGAAGCTGGAGCGGGCCAGCGAGTACATTCTCCGCCCCCTGGCCCAGGACAGCACCCTGCGGGACGCCCCGCCGGAGGAGGCCTGGCGGAAGATGGCCGGCGGCGCCCTCTACAATTTGATGGTAGAGCAGCGCACCACCGCCGACCAGGCCGCCCTGGACATCATCAACGGCAACCTCATCCTCTTTTTCCCCGGCGCCCCCGCCGTCCTCTCCTTCTATATGGCCACCGAGGACAAGCGTGGGGTCAGCGCCCCGGACAACGAGCCCTCCATCAAGGGCGCCCGGGACGCCTTTGTGGAGAACCTGCGCAGCAACACCAGCCTGGTGCGCCGCCATCTCCGGGCCCCCGAGCTGAAAATCAGGGAAAAAATCGTAGGGCGGCAGTCCCTCACCCCGGTGGACATCCTGTGGCTGGACAATATCGCCGACCCGGACCTGGTACGGCGGGTGGAGGAGCGGGTGGCCGCCATCGATATCGACGCCCTGCTCTCCACCGGCAATCTGGAGGAGTATATCGTGGATGAGACCTCCACCGCCTTCCCACTGGTGCTCTACACCGAGCGGCCTGACCGCTTCTGTGCCGGGCTGGCCCAGGGGCGGGTGGGCATCCTGGTGGAGGGGCTGCCGTTGGGCTACCTCTGTCCCGGTACGGCGGGGGAGTTCCTCCGGGCCCCACAGGACAAGTCCAACAACTGGATGACCGCCAGCGTCCTCACCCTGCTGCGGTGCCTGTGCATCTTCGGGACCCTGTTGCTGACCGCCGTGTATATCGCCATGGTCAACTTCCATCAGGAGATGATCCCCACCCGGCTGGCCCTGTCCATCATCGCCGCCAAGCGGGATGTGCCCTTTACCACCGTGTTTGAGGTGCTCCTCATGCTGGTGGCCTTTGAGATTCTCCAGGAGGCCGGGCTGCGGCTGCCCCCCTCCATCGGCCAGACCGTGTCCATCATCGGCGGCCTGGTGGTGGGTACCGCCGCCGTGGAGGCCAAAATCGTCTCTCCGGCGGTGCTCATCGTGGTGGCTGCCGCCGGTATCGCCGGGTACACCATGCCCAGCCAGGAGTTTGCCGCCGCCCTGCGGCTGTGGCGCTTCCTGCTGGCCGTGCTGGCGGGCTGGGCGGGACTCTTCGGCGTGGTGGTGGGCGCGGCGGTGCTCATCCTGCGCCTGGCCCGGCTGGAGAGCTTCGGCGTGGCCTACCTCACCCCGTTCTCTGCCGGAGGTCAGTCCGGGCTGGACGGCGTGTTCCGTCTGCCCCTGCCCTGGGTCAAGCTGCGGCAGGAGGGGCTTCACACCAAAAACAGGAGGAATCAGGCGTGAGACGGGCTTTTGCTGTAATGACCCTGGCTGTGCTGTGCCTCTCCCTCACCGGCTGCGGCGGCCAGAGCTGGCTGCCCGAGGGGCGGGAGCTGGAGAACATGGTGCTCATGCGCACCCTGGGGGTGGACAGGGCGGAGGAGGGGGTCATGGTCACCGCCGCCTCCGCCGAGCAGAGCGGCGGGGAACAGCCTGCCGTGGTCTACTCCCACAGTGCGGGGACCGTCAGCGCCGCCTGCCTGGCCATGCAGTCCCGGGGCAGCGCCTATATCTTCTACGGCCACGTGGGTCAGCTGCTCTCCGGTGAGGACCTGGCCGCCGCCGGACTGGAGGAGGCTCTGGGCTACGTGGAGAGGGACATTGAAATGCGGCTGGACACCGAGTTCTATGTGGTGCGGGGTGGGAACGCCTCCGACGCCATCACCGCTCTGTCGGAATCTGGCACCTCGGCTTCGGAGCGGCTGGAGTCCATGGCGGGGGACGCCGGGCTGATGGCCGCCTCCATGCCCCGCACGGTGCGGGAGCTGCTCTCCGACACGGCCCGGTGCGGGGCCACCTTCGCCCCCGCCCTCACCCTGACGGGGAAAGAGGGGGACTACGACCTGGCTGCCGACGGCTACGCCCTGCTGAAGGACAGCGCTCTCATCGGTTTTGCGGAGAGGGATGCGGCTCTGGGGATAAACCTGCTGCTGGGCCGGGTGGAGGCGGACGTGGTGGAGTGCCCCACGAAGGAGGGTACAGCGGCGCTGCGGGTGGTGGGGGCCCAGACCAAAATCAGCCCTGTCTTTGAAAAGGGCACCCTCACCGGCCTGACGGTGCAGTGCGCCGTGGACGCCAGCGTAGCCCAGGGGTCGGAGAATCTGGACCTGGAGCACAGCCCGGAGGAGCAGAAGGCCCTGGAGACTGCCCTTGCCCAGACCGAGCGGGAGCGGATTGTGGCCGCCCTCACCCTGTTCCAGACCCTGGACGCCGACTGTCTGGACCTGTGCCGCAAGGCGGGCATGTCCGCCCCCTGGCGCTGGGCCGTTCTCCAGGACCAGTGGGGGGAGGCCTTTTCCGCTCTGCCCATCCGGGTGGAGGTCACCGCCAGTATCCGGCGGGGCTACGATATCAAATAGAGGTGAAGCACATTGCCTGAGACACCCATCACCATGCGCCAGCTGCTGGCCGTTATCTTTGCCGCTCTGCTGTCCCCGGCCATCCGGGTGCTGCCCGGCGGCGTCGCCCAGGCGGCGGGGGAGGCCGGGTGGCTCTCGCCCCTGCTGGCCCTGCCCATTGCCCTGGCTCTGTGCTGGGTGCTGTTTCAGCTGCTTTCACCCCTGCCGCCCGGCACCGGTCTGGCCGAGGCCTGTCCTCTGGTGCTTGGCAAAGTCGGGGGAAAGTTGGCGCTGGCCCTGTGCCTGCTGTGGGGACTGCTCCAGCTCAGCGTCACCGTGCGCATGTGCGGACAGCGCTTTCTCATCACCGGCTACCGCAACCGGCCGGTTATCTTTTATATTATTGTCCTGCTGGCGGTGGCCCTCTGGATGGCCAGGGGCAAGCTGGCCGCCTTCGGTCGGGCAGGGGAGGTGTTCCACGCCATCCTGGCCGTCACCCTGGGCATCGTGCTGCTGCTGGCCGCCTTTCAGATGGAGCCGGAGAATCTGCTCCCCATCTGGATTGAGGACCTGCCTGCCGCAGGTGCCGCCGTGGTGCCTGTGCTGTCCCTGTTGGGGTATGCCGTCCCGGGGGCATTCCTGGCCGGACGGCTGAAACGGCAGGACAAGGACCGCTCCAGAGCCTTCCGGTGGACGGTGTGGCTGTGCCTGCTGCTGTCCGTGCTGCTGCTGGTGGCCCTGGGATGTCTGGGGCCTGACCTTATCTCACGGGTGGAGCAGCCCTTCTTTGTCATGGTCAAGGGAATAGGGGTACAGGGAGCCTTTCAGCGGGTGGAGTCTGTGGTCATGGCCCTGTGGGTGCTCTCCGACCTGATGCTGATTGGCATGCTGGTACTCTCCGCCTGTGCCGTGTCCAAGGTGCTCTTTGGCCTGAAGCGGGCCCAGTCTGCCGCAGTGCCTGTGGCGGCGGTGACGCTGGCGGGCAGTGTATTCCTCTTTCAGGACGCATTTGCCGTGGAGCGCTTTGCCGACGGGATTCTCACTGCCGGTAATCTGGCGTTTGGCTTTGGGTTCCCGCTTCTTCTCCTGGTGGTTGGTAAAATACGGGGAAAGCGCGTGTAAAAAGCACCTAGATATAGTGCGCGAACACTTGCCCAGTGGGCAGATATTGTTGGAGAGGAGAAAATTGAGAAAAGTGAAAAGAAAAAGCGGAAAAACTGTTGACAAGCCGGATTTTATCTGGTATATTATCTAAGCGCTCGCGGGGAACACCCCTTGAAGAGGCCGAAAGTTTTCTTGAAATCAGCCTGACGGCTCGAAAAAAGAAAATGAAAAAACCTCTTGACAAAACGAGCTCGACATGATATCATACAAAAGTTCGCTGCGAGAGCGGTGAGCGGCTGGATGAGAGTTCTGGATTTGAACTTTTGGAGCC
>NZ_AAXG02000005.1 GCF_000169255.2 Pseudoflavonifractor capillosus ATCC 29799 | reverse complement strand
ACGGCTCATGGCGTTCACCAGGGAGACCTCCATGCCGGAGAGCTGGATGTCTGCGGGCATCAGATCAACGCCCTCCGGGTGGTGCAGAATACCCTCGCCAGGGCGCAGCGGTTCGTCCATCAGAATACGGCCCATCGCGTCGGACAGGGTAAAGGGCAGCTTGTCCGGCTGGGGGTGGCCCAGGCTGATGGTCAGGCTGCTTTGCGGGTCCCCGTCGATCAGCAGCACTTTCTTTCCGACCTGCGCCAGCCCGATCCCCAGGTTCGCGCAGGTGGTTGTCTTGCCAACGCCGCCTTTCTGGTTGGCGATAGCGATGATTTGCGTGTTCACTATTCTCACCTCGTTTCTGGTTAGGCTGTTGGCATCGTGGAGAAATAAAAAAAGCCATCACAAAGTGATGACCTCCAAACGAAAAATGCCTATTGTTTTATGGCTGGCTCCTATATTATAATAGTAGAAACAATGATGGTCTTGCT
This sequence comes from Pseudoflavonifractor capillosus ATCC 29799, assembly GCF_000169255.2. Lineage (GTDB taxonomy): Bacteria > Bacillota > Clostridia > Oscillospirales > Oscillospiraceae > Pseudoflavonifractor > Pseudoflavonifractor capillosus. Next base: position 248,196 of record NZ_AAXG02000005.1, on the reverse strand, counting down.
TCGCGCTCTCTATGGATACAGACCCGCACAGGCCGCCATCAAGTCCCCCCGCTAAGGGCGCATAGCAACAGCATCCAAATAAACAGGCGCACCGCTTAAAACGGTGCGCCTGTTTTTATCCCCGGCTTAAAATCTGATTCAAAAGGAGGAAAACAGCATATGGACGAGAATCTCAGCAACATCATTACACTCAACGACGAGAACGGAGACGAGGTCCGGTTTGAGTTCCTGGATTTGGTCGAATATGAAGGGGAGAAGTACGTCGTCCTGCTGCCGGAGGACGGAGACGGAGAGGTAGTCATCCTTCAGCTGGACGACACCGACCTGGACAGCGAGGAGGATACCTTCCTGGGCGTTGAGGATGAAGAGACGCTGCAGGCTGTGTTCGGCATCTTCAAGGAGAGGAACAAGGACGAGTTTGAGTTTGGGGACGAGGAGTAAGCTGTCCCGGTGAACAGGGGAGAGCTTCGGCACTGACTGCCGTAGCAAAAAAGGAGCGCACCGCTGTCAGGCGGTGCGCTCCTTTTGTATTTGACATTAAAGGGGCTGCTCCGCCTTGGCAGCAGGCAGAAGCCGGATGGCCACCAGGCGGTGGAAGAGGGCCGCAAAGGCCAGACTGAAGGTTACGCCCAGAAGGGTGTCCGCAATGCGCAGAACCACAGCGCCCTGGATTCCGTATATCCCGGCGCCCAGCATCAGCGCACCCAGGCAGTTCATGGCCGTCTTGTACCGGTAGTCCGTGCAGAAGCCCAGGCACAATCCGCCCAGAGGCCCCAGCAGCGGACGCAGGGATTCCGGTGTGATTACATACAGGACAAAAAAGATACAGGAACCCGCCACAGCTCCGGCGATTCTCTGCCAGAAACGGGTGAACGTATTGCCGGAATAGGGGTATTCCGACAGCAGGGAGGCACAGGCAAAGCCCATCCACATAAACCGCTCCACGCCGAAGACCTGTCCGGCCGTCAGGACCAGGCTGACACCCAGGGCCATGCGCAGCTGCCACAGGCAGACAGGTTGGGACAGGTCAAATTTCCGCACCACATGATGGAACCGGACCTCGCGGTGCTGATGGCGGTGCTTGGCAAACAGGATTGCGCCGCAGAGCAGATAGCCCACCAGCGCCAGGAGACCGCGGCGCATCAGAGCCTCGCCGGTGACGGGATTGCCCGTAAGATAGATGTACGCAAAGCTGTACAGACCGCCGTTTCCCATCTCAGGCCGCTGGGTGGTCATGTAGAGAAGGGCGAAGAAGCTGGCAAAGTGGAGCGGAATCAGGAAAACCGGCGGAACCACTGCCGCTGCGCAGGGCACCAGGACCAGAATGGCCAGTGCGGCCGCCAGAGTTAAGAGGGAGTCCCCGATGCAGTACTCAAAATTGACAAACCGGATGCCCAGCATGATGCAGAACAGGGCCACGGCCAAGGGGGTGTTGTCCGAGCCGAACACAGCGGCCAGCAGACTTATAAATACGATGGCAAAGGCCACAATCAGTGCGGAGCGGACGGCAATGGCCGTCCAGTAATACAGCTTTTCCTGCCTGGTGCCGCAGGCGGCGATTTTGCGCTTGAGGATGGCAGGGTCCAGCTGCAGCGCGTCATAAAATTTCATGTTCGTTGTTTTCATGCCCTTTCTCCATATGCGCGGCAAGCTTATCCGCGTAGTACATAAACATCTCAAAATCCTTGCCGGCGCTCCGCCACAGGTCATAAAAGGGCTGCAAAATGCTCTCATATCCCTGTTTCAATTCCGCAAGGCCCACCTCGGTGATGAACAGCTGGTAGCTCCGCTCATCGGTGGCATTCCGCTGCTTGGATATGCAGTTTTTCTCATAAAGCGCCTTCAGGCAGCGGCTCACCGCTTCCTTTTTCATTCCGGTTCCCTGGCTGAGCAGAACGGGGGTGTTCTGCTCGGGACGCAGGTACAGATGCGCCAAAAGCTCACATTCGCTGACCGTCAGCGCGGATTTGCGCTCAGGCAGCAGAGAACGCATGATTTTTTGCATCTGCTGCTGATAGTGAACCATGTCTGTCCACTCCATAGCGGTTCTCCTTTGCAATATAATTAACTTTGTTAATCATATGCTTCAAAGTCCATTTTGTCAATAGACAGAATAAAAAAGCACCGCCCCTATCGGGGCGGCGCTTTTCCTGTCAGTGCGGTCAGTTCTGCTTGGGGGGCTTGTCCACAGTGTAGCCGTTGACGGTGAGATGGGCTATCTGAGCGCCCAGGTCGTCGGTGACGTCCACGGCGTAGAGGCAGGTGGTGCGGCCTGCCTTCAGACATCTGGCCTCCGCAATCAGGGTCTTTCCCCGGGAGGGGGAGAGAAAGGTGATGGACACCTGCTGGGTGACGGTGATGCGCTCGCTGTGGCCGTTGGCGGCCACGGCAAAGGTAAAGTCCGCCAGGGTGAAGATGGCGCCCCCCATGGGGACGGAGTTTGCGTTGAGGTGGATGGGGCGGATGGGCATGGAGCAGACGGCACGTCCGGGCTCGGCGGCGTCGATGATCACACCGGCTGTCTCAGTGGCAAAGCGGTCGCCGGCAAAACAGGCGCGGATCTGGTCGTGGGTGGGCATGGAGAGCACCCCTTTCTGAAGAATTTTACACAGATTTGGGCTGCGCGGTGGATAAATTATAGCAAGCACAGGGGAAAAGCACAACCGGTTTTTGCTGCTCCAGGCCGTCTGCACCCATGCCAATTTTCCTGATAGGAAATATTTTTCCATCGCAACAAGAAAAATACTACCTTCAATCCGGAGAAAAAGGGCGCTATACTGAGGGCACAAACAAGAAAGGAGTGAGCACATGAAAGTGTGTCTGGCGGAGAACATCCGCATGCTGAGAAAAGAGCGGGGACTGACCCAGGAGCAGCTGGCCGAGGCCATGGGGATTACGGTGGGGACGGTGTCCAAATGGGAGACGGGCAGCTGTGTCCCGGACGTATCTCTGATGATGGAGCTGGCGGAGTTTTTTGAGACCAGCGTGGATGTGCTTCTGGGGTATGAGCAGCAGAGCATGGCCCTGGAGGACCGGCTGGAGCGGCTCAAGAACCTGCGCATGAGCAAGTACTACGATGAGGCGTTTCGGGAAGGCGAGCAGGCCCTGCAGAAGTACCCCAACAGCTTCCGGGTGGTGTATGAGTGCGCCCAGCTCTATCAGGTGGCAGGTATAGAGCTGGGGGACGGCCAGATGCTCCAGCGCTGCCGGGCGCTGTTCCGGCGGAGCCTGGGCCTGCTGGACCAGAACCGGGACCCGGAAATCGGGGAAATCTCCATCCGCAACGACATTGCGGCAGCCTACCTGAGCCAGGGGGAGCGGGAGAAGGGGATCGCCCTGCTGAAGGAGAACAACACAGCGGGTATCAACAACGTGGCGATCGGAAACGAGCTGGCCATGGACGAGGCCACCAGCGAGGAGGCCCTGACCTACCTGTCCAAAGCGCTGCTGGACGCCGACAGCCAGCTGGTCCGGTTCGCCATCGGCTATACCAACGCCTGTCTCCGCCTGGGCAGAGCGGGGGATGCCCTTGCCTTCACCCAGCTGCTGCTCCAGTTCCAGGAGGGGCTGAAGAAGCCGGGCAAGACCTCCTATCTGGATAAGGTCAGCGTCATGCTCCTGGCGCTGTGCGCCTTCTCCAGCATGGACATGGGGGATGCGGCACAGGCGGAGGAATATCTCAAACAGGCCAGGGACCAGGCCGCCCGCTTTGACGCCGCGCCCAACTGCACGATGGAGCATCTGCGCTTCATCATCCCCAGCCAGAACGCCGCCTATGACGACTTCGGCGCCACAGCGGCGGACGGCATCCGGCGGCTGCTGGAGGAGAACCGGGAGGAGTACCCGGGTCTGCTGGAGCAGTGGGAGAAGCTGTGCCGGGAAGGAAACTGACGCAGAAAGGCCGGGTCCCACTCAGGGACCCGGCCTTTTGAATCAGAGGAATCGGAAGAAAAACAGGTAGAGCACCAGAAGAAAGACGGCGATGACGCCGATGAGCACCGGGATAAACACAATCAGTGCGGCCAGAATCATGGCCAGCCGGTCCTTTTTCTCCAGGGGCAGCTCTTCCCGCTCCTTCTCAAACCGCTCTTCCGCCTCCTTGACGTTCAGGACGCGGTTAATCTTTTTCCCGAAGAGCATGGGAAATCAGCCTTCCTTTTTGTGCAGGGGGAAGTGGCAGGCCACATAGTGGTTGTTGCCCACATCGGTCCACTCGGGGACCTCCTCCTTACACTTCTGCTGGCAGTAACGGCAGCGGGTGTGGAACTTACAGCCGGAGGGGGGATTGACGGGGCTGGGGATGTCGCCCTCCAGCAGGATGCGCTCCCGCTTGTCCTCCTCGTCCACCACGGGGATGGCGGAGAGCAGGGCCTCGGTGTAGGGGTGCAGGGTGTTGGCGAAGAGCTCCTCCGTGGGGGCCAGCTCCACCATGTTGCCCAGGTACATAACGCCGATGCGGTCGCTGATATACTTCACCACGCTCAGGTCGTGGGTGATGAAGAGGTAGGTCAGGTTCTGCTTCTCCTTCAGGTCGGACAGCAGGTTGAGGATCTGGGACTGGATGGACACGTCCAGAGCGGAGACGGCCTCGTCACACACCACGAAGGCGGGGTTGAGGGCCAGGCTGCGGGCGATGCCGATACGCTGCCGCTGGCCGCCGGAGAACTGGTGGGGATAGCGGCCGAACATATAGGTGGCCAGACCGCAGTCCTCCATGACCTTGAAGATATAGTCCCGCATGGCGGGGTCGCCACGCTTGAACACGCCGTGGGACACCAGGCCCTCACCGATGATCTGACCCACCGTCATACGGGGGTTCAGAGAGGAGTAGGGGTCCTGGAAGATGAGCTGCAGGTCCTTGCGCAGCACCCGCATCTCCTCCTTGGACAGCTTCTTCAGGTCGATGTCCTTGCCGTCCTTGTGGTAGATGACATCGCCGTGGGTCTGAGGATAGAGCTGCAGCAGGGTGCGGCCCAGAGTGGACTTGCCGCAGCCGGACTCGCCCACCAGACCCAGGGTCTCACCGGCATAGATGTCCAGGGAGATGCCGTCGTTGGCGCGGACGTAGCGCTGCTTCTCTCTCAGCTTGGTCTTTTTCACCGGGAAATACTGCTTCACGTCCCGGACGGTCAGCAGTACCTTCTTCTCATTCTCCATGTTCTGTCCTCCCCGCAGTCTCCGGGTAGAAACACCGGACCAAATGATTGGGCGCGACCTCCACCAGCTCGGGCTCGGCCTGCTTGCACTTCTCGGTGCAGTACTTACACCGGGGGGCGAACTTGCAGCCCTGGGGCAGGTACAGCGGGTTGGGCACCGCGCCGGGAATGGCCTCCAGCCGCTTACCCTTGGGGGTGTTGAGCCGGGGGATGGAGGTCATCAGGCCCTCGGTGTAGGGGTGGGAGTGGACGCCCTTGTGGAAGATGGTGTAGGCGTCGGCCTTCTCCACAATCTGGCCGCAGTACATAACGGCCACCTCGTCGGCCATCTCATGGATGACGCCCAGGTCGTGGGTGATGAACAGGATGGAAGAGCCGGTCTGCTGCTTGAGCTCGTTCATCAGCTTGAGGATCTGGGCCTGGATGGTCACGTCCAGAGCGGTGGTGGGCTCATCGGCGATGAGCAGCTTGGGCCGGCAGGCCAGGGCCATGGCGATCATGACGCGCTGGCGCATACCGCCGGAGAGCTGGAAGGGGTACTGCTTGGCCACCCGCTCCGGGTTGGGGATCTTAACGTCGGCAAGCAGGGAGGCGGCCTTTGCGTGGGCCTCCTTCTTGCTCATGTGCTGGTGGAGCATCAGGACCTCGCCGATCTGGCGCTCCACGGTGAACACCGGGTTGAGGGAGGTCATGGGCTCCTGGAAGATAACAGAAATTTCGTTGCCGCGGATATGGTGCAGGTCCTTGTCGGAGGCGGCCAGAATGTCCTGGCCGTCAAAGGTAATGCTGCCGCTCTCGATATAGCCGTTGCCGTCCAGCAGACGGATGATGCTCATGGCGGAAACGCTCTTACCGGAACCGGACTCGCCCACGATGCCCAGGGTCTTGCCGGCCTCCAGGCTGTAGGTCACGTCGTTGACGGCCTTTACAATGCCCTTCTTGGTTTTGAAGAAGGTGTGCAGGTTTTTGACTTCGAGCAGACTCATATCCGGTTCACCTCTCTTTCGACTTGGGATCGATGGCGTCCCGCAGGCCGTCGCCGATGCAGTTGATGCTGATGGTGCAGATACCCAGCATCAGGGCCGGGAACACCCAGCGCCACCAGTAGTTCTCGATAACCTGGCCGTTCTGCGCACCGGTGAGCATGTTGCCCCAGGTGGCGTTGGGCTCGTTGACGCCGAAGCCGATGAAGGACAGGGAGGACTCGGTCAGCATGCAGGTGGCGAAGTTCAGGGTGGCGTTGACGATGATAACAGTGATGATGTTGGGCAGGATGTGGCGGAAGATGATGCCGGTCTCCTTGACGCCAAGGGACTTGGCGGCGGTGACGAACTCCTGCTCACGCTCGGCCAGCACGCTGCCGCGGACCAGACGGGCGATACCGGGCCAGGACAGCAGGCCCAGGATACACATGATCAGGATGATACGCTGGGTTTCGCTGATGCTGTTGCCCAGAATGGACGACAGGATGATACAGAAGGGAAGGAAGGGGATGGAGGAGACGATCTCGGTCAGACGCATGAGCAGGTTGTCCACCTTGCCGCCCTTGTAGCCGGACACGCCGCCCACAATGATGCCGATGATGGTGGAGATGATGACGGAGATGGCGCCCACGGTCATGGTCATACGGCCGCCCACCAGAATACGGCGGAACAGGTCACGGCCGAAGGCGTCGGTACCCATCAGGTAGCCCTTCAGGCCCCAGGACACCACGCTGCCGTCCTCCTGGATGGCGTAGTTGGCGTAGTAGCCGGCATCCACGGATGCCACGGAGGTGGCGCTGGAGGGAGCGGAGGCCTGGCCGTGGGTGTTGTCGCCCCAGCTGACCACGCTGCCGTCCTGGAGGATGGCGGTGTAGTGATAGCGGCCGGCGGAGATGGCGGTCACCTGGCCCTGAATCTCCTCGGGCACGTTGAGGGACTTCTTGATGTTGTTGCCCCAGGTGTACACCCGGCCGTCGGAGGTGACGGCTGCGGCGCTCTCGTCGGTGATGGCCAGGTCAATGACGTTGCCCTGGATCTCCTCGGGGATGTTGGTGTAGGCGGAGGTCTTGGTGGTCAGGGGCACAACCTCGCCGTCCTTGGTCAGCACCATGACGATGTTGGTGCTGGCGGCGAACTTGTCGATGTTGCCCTGGACACCCTCGGGGTAGGTGATGCGCAGCAGATAATCGCTGCCCCAGTTGTACATCTTGCCGTCTTCGGTCAGGGCCAGAGAAATCTGGTGGCCGGCCAGAATCTGCTTGATGTCGTTGCCGCCGGTGCGCAGCTCCATGGGGATGTTGCTCAGACCCATACGGTCGTTGCCCCAGGTGAAGATCTGGCCGTCCTCATTTACGGCCACCACATGGTCCAGACCGGCGGAGATCTGCACCAGCTTGCCGGTCTCGCTGGAGCTGGGGATGTTCTTCAGCTTCTCGTTGGGGAAGGTACCCCACTCGTAGACGTTGCCGTCCTTATCCACACCCACGGAGAAGGAGCTGCCCACGGACATGTCCTGGGCGTTGCCCTGGAGGCCGTTGGGCACGGTGAGCATGCCGAAGCCGGGGGCCACGTTGGACTGGGTCACGTCCTGATAGTACAGGTCAATGGGGAAGAAGTAGGGCAGGATAACGCAGCACAGGAAAATGAAAACGAACAGAATGACGCCCACCATGGCGATCTTGTCCCGGACAAAGGAGTGGAGCACCATCTGCATGGGGCTCTGAAGGACCTCGTCCTCCTCCTGAGGGAGACTGCCCATCACCATGCGCTGAGCCGCCATGGAAGCGGTGGAACGGCGGTTTTTCTTTTGATTTCGCATTGTCTTCCCTCCTTTAGTTCTCGAGTCGGACGCGGGGATCCACGATGGTGTAGGCGACGTCCATGATCACGTTGCCGGCCAGGGACAGCACCACGTAGAACATCTGCATGGTGAGTACCACAGCGAAGTCACGCTGGAGCAGGCCGTCGATGAGCATCTTGCCAAGGCCGGGCCACAGGAACACGCTCTCAATGACGATGGAGCCGCCGAACAGGCCGATGACCCACCAGGTGGTGATGGTCACGATGGGAATCAGGGCGTTGCGGAAGGCGTGGATATACACAACCACCTTTTCACGCAGGCCCTTGGCACGGGCGGTCTTGATATAGTCCATGCGCAGCACGTCGATCATGGCGGCGCGGACATAGCGGGTGATGCCGCCGATACCGGACACGGCCATGACCAGCACAGGCAGGACCATATGCCATGCCCTGTCCAGGAACCATTCCAAGCCTGTTGCGTTCAATCCGGCGCTTTGTACGCCGCTGATGGGGAATATGGGGAACTTGACGGCCAGCAGGAAGATGGCCAGCAGGGCGACGATGAACTGGGGCAGACTGTAGCCCACGATTGTGAGCACCTGAACCGACTTGTCAAAGATGCCGTTTTTCCGCACTGCGGTTACAATACCCAGCGGGATGGCGATGGCGAACACCACGACCATGGTCAGCACGTTGAGCAGCACCGTGTTGGCCATGGGGGCGCCAATGATGTTGATGACTGCCTGCTTGTACTGGGTGGAGTAGCCGAAGTTGCCGGTGAGCATGTTGCCCATCCAGACCACGTACTGGACCGGCAGGGGCTTGTCCAGACCCAGACTGATTACCGTCTTGTCGTACAGGGCCTGATAGGCGTCGGGCTTCATGGTGGTCTTGCTGTCGCCCAGCATGATCTCCACCGGGTCACCCGGCATGGCCTTATAGATTGCGAACATCAGGATGGAAATGATAAAGAATACAAAAACGATATACACCAATCGTTTCAGTAAATACCTTCCTTTTCCCATTCACCTTTCCTCCGTTTCAAATTTATGGGATAGGGGTTCCCGTCTACCGTGGGATATGGCTTGTCTGTATTGTGTCCATTCCCAGGGAAATGCGGCATGAAAAGGGGTTATGCTGCATTTCCCCGGGAATGCCCAAATACCGGAAAACCGGCGGAACCCGCGCAAAACCTGCGGGGTTCCGCCGGATATTCGGCTTAGGCCTCTACCCAGGCATCCAGGACGGCGCGGGACCACTCCCAAACGGAGGTGGAGGTCCAGTCATGGAGCTTCGTGGAGTAGAAATCGTAATACTCGTCGGAATACAGGGGGATATCGGGCAGCTTGTCGTTCCAAACCGCGATGAAGTTCTGCCAGGCGGTCAGCCAGGTCTCGGTGTCGTCGTAGGGGATGGGCTTCAGAGCCTCAGCGGCGGCAGCCAGCTCCTCGTCGGCGATCCAGTTGCTGTTGTAACCACCCTGCATCCACACGGGATCGGTGGAGTAGTAGTACCAGGGGGAGCTGGCCAGAGCGAAGCCGGTGGCCAGGTTGTACATGTTGTAGGTCTCACCGGTGTGGTTGATGCCGGACAGCATGGTGGGGAAGTCGGTGGTGGTAGCCTTCAGCTCCATACCGGCCTCAGCCATGGCCTCGGGCAGCATGGTGGCCAGCAGCTCGGACACGGGGTTGCCGCTGGTGTTGCACCACTGGATGACCAGGGGCTTCAGCTCGCCGTTGACGTCCTTGTAACGGGTGCCGGTGCCGGAGTAGGCGGAGCCGTCGGCGTTCAGAGTCCAGCCGTCCTCCTCCAGGAGCAGCTTGGCCGCGTCGATGTTCTTCTCATAGGTGTTCAGGTTCTTGTCGATCCAGTCCTTGGACTGCTGGTACTCCCACTGGGCCATGCCGTAGTAGGCGTGCACCACGGAGGCGTAGCCGCCGCTGTACTGATAGGCGAACTGGTTGCGGTCCAGGCAGTAGGCAATGGCCTTACGGACGTTCTCGGAGTCGGTGGGGAACTTGCTGCAGTCGAACTGCACCTTGCCGTAGCCGTTACGGTAGAAGGTGTTGTCCAGAGCCTTGCCGTCCTCGACCAGATCCAGACCGGCGTTGATGGTGTCGGCGCCGGAGCACTGGAACAGCAGGTCAACGGAACCGGAAGCCAGCTCGTTGATCATGGTGTCGTTCTTGACGGTCTTGATGACGATCTTCTCGATCAGGGGCTTCACGCCGCGGTAGTCGCCGGCGTAGCTGGGGTTAACCACGATGACGCCCTGACGGCTGGAGATGTCATAGGACTGGAACAGGTAGGGGCCGCAGGTGACGGTGGGGTTGTAACGATAGCCGGTAGTGGGATCGTTGATGGTCTTGATGAGCAGATCGGAGGTGAAATCACCAGTGATCATAGCGCCCTCGGGAGTGTCCACCACGTCGCAGTTGGGGGCAATGACGTGCATGGGACGGGGAGCGGCGGAAGCGTAGGTGATGTCGTAGTGGTAGGGCAGCTCAGCGGCGCTGACAGTGACGGAGTAGGTCATGTCATCCACCAGGTGGACGCCGGCGAACTTGTCGGTCTCACCGTTGAAGTACTCCTGATAGCCCACCAGAGGATAGCCGGCCTGGCTGGGATAGCCGTCAACGGCGTTCATCTCGGGGCTGCTCTCCAGCAGCAGCTGGAAAACATAGTTCTTGGCGGTGATGGGGGTACCATCGCTCCACACCAGGCCCTCGTTGATGGTCACGGTGTAGGTCTTGGTGCCGTCCTCGTTCTCCACTTCCTCGTGGCTGGCCACGACGGTGGGATCGAAGATCCACTCGCCCTCCATGTCGGAGGTGACGGTGCCGTAGCCGTGGATCAGGTCGTACAGCTTGTAGTTGGTGGCGTTGTTATTGAAGCTGGTGTCGTAGAAGTCGTTCTCCAGGTCGGTGGTGGTGCCGATGACCAGCTGGCCAGTGGGCTCGGTGGGCTTGGTGGCCGTCTCACCGGCAGGCTGGCTCTCAGAGGGTGCGGGGGAGTTGCTTGCAGAGGGATTGGTGGTCACGGTCTGCTGGCCGCAGGCAGCGAGAGAGAGAACAGTGGCGCCTGCGAGCAGGAGGGACAGCAGCTTTTTCTTTTGCATCTTTCCGTCTTCCTTTCCTGTCTGATTCGGAACTGCCCTTCACAGTCGATGCAGCGAATCGGAGAAGTCCTCCGCCGAGTCGCTGCACCGTGCTAATGAAAGCTTGTATATTCTATCAAAAAAACACCGGATAATCAAGAGGAACCGCAATATTTGCAAAAAAAGTAGCAAGAGGGGTGGGGGAATCACGGTTTTTTATTATCTCGGACTCGGAAGAAATATCTCTGTATGGCGGAATAATGTCCGCATTACGACTGCATAAGCTGTTCCATTTCCCCAATAAGGGTGTCAAAAAGTTTCAAAGCGTCAACAATGGGTGCGGGGGAGGAGATGTCCACTCCGGCGCCCTTCAGCAGGGACACAGGGTCGGCAGAACAGCCGCCGCTGAGGAAACGGAGGTAGTCCTCCACCGCCGGACGGCCCTCTTTCAGGATGCGCTGGGACAGGGCGATGGCGGAGGTGAAGCCGGTGGCGTACTGGTAGACATAGAAGTTGTAATAGAAGTGGGGGATGCGGGCCCACTCCAGAGCGATCTCCGGATCGGGCTCAATGTCCTCGCCATAGTAGAGGCGGTTGAGCTCGGCGTACTTCTCGTTCAGGGACTCGGCGGTGAGAGGCTGGCCCTTGCGGGTCTGCTCGCTGCACCACAGCTCGAACTCGGCGAACATGGTCTGACGGTAGAGGGTGCCCCGGAACTGCTCCAGGAAGTGGTTGATGAGGTAGGCCCGGCACTTGGGCTCGGTGGTCTTGCTCAGCAGGTGCTGCATCAGCAGGGCCTCGTTGCAGGTGGAGGCCACCTCGGCCACGAAAATCTTGTACCCGGCGTAGGTGACGCTCTGGGTGTGGTTGGACAGGTAGGAGTGGAGGGCGTGGCCCATCTCGTGGACCAGGGTGAACACGTCGTCCAGGGTGTCGGTGTAGTTGAGCAGCACGTAGGGGTGCACGCCGTACACACCGGCGGAGTAGGCCCCGGAGCGCTTGCCCTGGTTCTCGTAGACGTCGATCCAGCGGTTGTCAAAGCCCTCGTTGAGGATCTTCAGGTAGTCCTCGCCCAGAGGCTTCAGGGCCTCACGGGCCATGTCCTTGGCCTGCTCGAAGGGAATGCTGGCGTCCTCGTCGGCCACAATGGGGGTGTAGAGGTCGTAGTAGTGGAGCTTGTCCACACCCAGCAGCTTCTTGCGCAGGCGAACATAGCGGTGCATGGCGTCCAGATTGTCGTGGACGGTCTGGATCAGGTTGTGGTAGATCTGGGGGTCCACCTCGGTCTCGGCCAGGGCGGCGTGGAGCGCGGAGGGATAGCGCCTGGCGTCGGCAAAGAACTGCAGCTGCTTCATCTGGGCGCCCAGAATGGCGGCGCAGGTGTTGCGGAACTGGCCGTACACGCTGTAGAGGGACTGGAAGGCGGACTGACGCAGGGTCCGGTCGGCGGACTGGAGCAGAGCGACATAGTTGCCGTGGGTGACGGGGTGGGTCTCGCCCTTGCTGTCGGTGGCGTCGGGGTAGGTCATGTCGGCGTCGTTGAGGAGGGAGAAGATGTCGTCGGGGGCCTGACCCATCCGCTCGGCGGAGGCCAGCAGAGCCTCGCAGTCGGGGGAGAGGGTGTGGTCCTTCCTGCTGCGGATGCGCTTGAGCATCAGCCGGTAGTGGGCCAGAGCGGGCTCCTGTTCATAGAAGGACTCCAGGGTGGCGTCCTCAATGGCCAGCAGCTCGGGGGTCTGGAAGGAGAGGGCCTGGCTCAGCTCCACCAGGAAGTTCTGGGCCTGGGCGCTCATCTCCTGATACACGGGATTGCGGGTGTCCTCGTCGCTCTTGCGGAAGGCGTAGGAGATCATCCGGTCGCCCTGGAGGTCGATCTCGTCCTGAAGGCGGAGGAAGGCCAGCAGGGTAGCGGCGCTCTCGCCCAGACGGCCACGGTATGCGGCCAGATCACGGACCAGGCCGCGGACGTTCTCGCAGGCCTCACGCCAGGCCTGATCGCTGGGGTACAGGTCGGTGATGGCCCAGGTGTTGGCCGGGTCCACCTGACTGCGGGTGGGAAGGGTATGTGCCATAGCTAAGACTCCTTTGCTATTAAAAATATAAAAGCAGACATGCCACGCCCCGAGGGCGGGCAGGGAATAGTATACCACACGTTGGCCGCTCCTGCCATGCCATCCGCCCATTCCGGGGAGAGAAAGTAAAAACAGCGGGAATTTACATATTATATAATAAGGAGAAAAGAGGAGGGAAATACGGTTTTTCCCAAATTCACCCTTCTGGGAAAAAGCCCCGCCTGCCGTATCTGCGGCAGGCGGGGCTTGGCATGATATCAGGGATGTTCCGTCCGGCAGTCGGGCGGGGGCAGCAGGTCGGAGAGCTGATCCCGCATCCGGAGCAGATCTCCGGCGTCCTGCTTGATCCAGCAGGAGATCAGCGCGCCGTGTACCAGAGTGAAGAGCACCAGGCTGCACCGCTCGGCCAGTGCGGGGGAGTATCCGCAGGCCATCAGCTTGTCCCGGTACAGCTGCTGCCATTCCTGGTAGACCTGACGGGCCTGGCAGGCCACCTCCTCGCTGATATAGACCGACTCCAGTCCCATGAAGGTGATGACCAGGGACTCAAAGCGGTGCTCCCGGCTAAACAGGGACGCCAGCCGCTCCAGCATGGCGCGGAAAACCGTCAGCGCGTCGTCGGAGACCGAGAAAATGTGGGCGTGAATGCCCGCGGCCATCTGGTCATAGGCGAAGCGGATGACCTCAGCGGCCAGCTGCTCCTTGCCGCCGGGGAAATAGTAGTAAAAGGAGCCCTTCGGGATGCTGCAGGCAGCGACGATTTCGGCGATACCGGTGCCCGAGTAGCCGTTATGGGAGAAAAGTTCGGCGGCGGCCTGGAGGATGCGGGTTTTCTTGTCCGTACTGCGGTCCAAGGGGCAGACCTCCTCTGTCTGTTGTCTGGTGGGTCACACTAGGTTAACACGGGTTTGGCCGGGTGTCAATGACAGAGGGAAAGAGAGGGAAAGCGCCCCGGAACAGATTGCTCCGGGGCGCTTTGGGAGGAGAAAATCAGCCCTCAAACACGGTGTTGCCGGTGACGGCAAGACCGGCGTTGTGGCCGCTGGTCATAGCCCAGCCGAAGAGGGAACCGGGGGCGTAGATGTCGCCCACGACGCCGCCGACCACCTCACCGGCGGCATACAGGCCCTGGATGGGCTGTCCGTCGGTGTCCAGCACCTGCATGTTGTCGTTGATGTGCAGGCCGCCCAGGGTGGCGTAGTAGCGCAGGTTCATCTCCACGGCGTAGTAGGGGCCGTCGCCCATGGCGGTGCTGACCTTGCGGCCGAAATCGGTGTCCTCACCGGCAGAGACAAAGCCGTTGTACCGCTCCACAGTCTCGGTCAGGGCGCCGGAGGGGATGCCCACAATGGCGGCCAGGTCCTCCAGGTTGTCGGCGTGGGCAAACACGGGGTTGGAGGTGCCGTTGGCCTCCAGCCACTGGTCCAGCTGCTCCTGGGTGAAGTTGTGGGAGGCGATGCAGGTCTGGGCGTAGGTCTCAAAGGAGGCCGCGTCCATGATCAGGTAGGAGTGCTCGTTCTGCTCCATGCCGGCCTTGATGTCGTTGGCGCTGCCCTGCTCGTTGACAAAGCGGACGCCCTGGTCGGACACCAGGATGGAGCCGGTCTTGTTGTACATGGCCAGGCAGCCCTGGAAGGTGTGCTGGCCGCGGCCGTCGGGCAGGATGATGCTGTGGGGCTGGATGTTCACCTTGTCCAGGTTGATGGCGTCGGCGCCGATGGCAGTGGCCATGTTCAGGCCGTCGCCGGTGGCGGACACAGCGCCGGCGTAGGGCAGGCTGGTGACGGTCTCGGGCAGCATGTCGGTGTTGGCACCGTAGCCGCCGGTGGCCAGGATGACGCTGTTGGCGGTGATCTCATAGGGGGTGCCGTCGGCGGCCAGGGCCTTCACGCCGGTGACGGTGCCGTCGGTGACCATCAGCTCCTGAGCGGGGGTCTCCAGCAGGATCTCCACGCCCAGATCGGTCACCTTCTGCTGAAGGGCGCTCACCACACCGGCGCCGCCGCCCTCGGGGGAGAAGGTACGGCCGTAGGAGTGCTCAGCGGAGGGGGAGGGCTGGCTGTTCACATAGGGCAGAGCAGCGCCGTCCTCGGCCACCAGCCAGTCGAAGGCCGCGCCCTGGGTGTTGGCGTACAGCCAGAGGGTGCGGGCGTCGCTGAAGAAGTGGCCGTTCTCCATGATGTCCATGAAATAGGCCTCGGGGCTGTCCTCGATGCCGTAGGACTGCTGCCACTGGCTGCCGGTGGCGTTGGTGCCGCCGCCAGCCATGGAGGACGCACCGCCCACCATGGCCATCTTCTCCAGCACCACCACGTCGGCGCCGTTCTGAGCGGCGGTCAGGGCGGCGGCCAGGCCGGCGCCGCCGGCGCCCACCACCACCACGTCGGTGCTCATGGTCACGGTCTCCTTGGCCTCATCGCCGCCGGTCTGGCCCTGGCCCAGGGCGTCCGGGTCGGCGCCGGAGGCGGTGATGGCCTCACGCACGGCGGTCAGGAAGCCGTCGCTGGTGTAGGTGGCACCGCTGACGCCGTCGATGTTCACGCTCTGGGCGCTGAGCACCTTGTCCACCAGGGTGGGCAGGGCTGCGCCGCCCACGCCCTCGGTCTCGGTCTGCTCCACAACCTCGATATCGGTGATGGAAGTCTCGTCCACGGTGACGGAGACCTTGATGTCGCCGCCGTAGCCCTTGCCGGTGCCCTCATAGGTGCCGGGGGTAAAGATGGCGGCGGAGCCGGTCTCGCTGGGAGCGGGCGTGGTGCTGCCGCTGGGCTGGGCAGAGGCGTCCGGCTGGGCGGTACAGCCGCTCAGCAGCATGGCGGCGGTCAGCGCGCCCGCCAATAAAGTGCGCATGTGCTTCATTTTTATGTGTTCCTCCTTCAGATTCCTGGTCCATAAGTTTATAGACGAACGGTCGACTAGTAATGTAGCAGATTGTTATGTATTTGTCAATGCGTTTTTTCAACATTTTGGGAAGGGGCAATTTTGCGGCAAAAAAGACTGTCCGCACAGCCAACCAGGCTGTGCGGACAGTCTCTTAGTGACGGCGGATTATCTGCCGATGCGCAGCGCGCCCCGGGCGGCGTCCAGGTCACGCCGCTTTACATAGAACATATACTCATAGGACAGGGCCCGATTCTCCCCATAGGTGCCGGTGTACGCCCGGCGGCTGGGGGAGATGGCGCTGGGGCTGGTGCGGTTGATGGTTTTGAGCTTGTAGCGGATGCCTAGTCCCGCCAGGGCGGTGCGGACATGGGTCTGCTCCTCCAAGGAGTAGGTGCTGGTGAGCTCCGTCCATCCCAACAGTTCCAATAACATGACGTATCCCTCCCGGCGACAGAAAATAAAGCGGCTTCTGCAACAGGATATACTGTAAGAATTATACCATGGAACACGGGCATCCACAAGACCGGCGGTGTGGACAACAAAACAGACATAATTGTGTTATGCGACGCAAAAGCGGGATTTTCAGACACTTTTGCCCTTTACTTTGACAGAAGGTATGTGATACAATGACGGAGAATTCACGTAACCTTGGTTTTAATATGCTGTCATGTCGTTTTCGAAACGATAAGCAAGCAGGGGAGGACCGCACATGGAAGAAATAGAAGAACTGAAGCGGCGCCTGGCAGAGGAGCGGCCCCAGGAGTGGGACGCGTTCCCCGATATCGGTCTGTACATGGACCAGATCATCTCCTATATGCCCCGTCAGCTCATCCACTTTGGCGACGAGGACAGTCTGACTTCCGCCATGGTGAACAACTATATCAAGGACGGCATGCTCCCCCGGGCGGAGGGCAAGCGGTACAACCGGACCCACCTGGCCTACCTGACCGCCATCTGTGCCCTCAAGCAGGTGCTCTCGGTGCGGGACGCCAGCCGTCTCATCGGTGCCGGTGTGGCCTTCCCCGAGAAGGACACCAAGGGCCTCTATGAGTACTTCTGCCGGGAGCTGGACCGGGCCCTCACCGAGACAGCGGAGAGCCTGGACGAGAACCTGACCGAAGACCGGCTGCCCGCTCTGGCCCTGGGCCTGGCCCTGCGGAGCTACGCCGACAAGCTGGCCTGCCAGCGGGTGCTGGACATCATCCAGATGAAGTATCCCCAGACCGATCGGGAGGTCAAGGGCAAGGAAAAGAGCAAAAAGTAAATACAGAGCGGAATATATGCTCTGTATCATTGCAGGAGGTATACAGCCAATGAGCGAATATGTGATTGTCACCGACTCTTCCGCCGACCTGACCGACGGCATGGTAAAGGAGCTGGGGGTTGAGGTGCTGCCCCTGTCCTTCACCGTGAAGGGACAGACCTACCACAACTACCCCGACAACCGGGACATGGACCCCAAGGACTTTTACGCCATGCTGCGCTCCGGCGAGATGGCCACCACCGCCGCGGTGAACGTGGCCGACTATACCTCCGCCCTGGAGCCCCTGCTGGAGAGCGGCAAGGACGTGCTGGTGCTGGCCTTCTCCTCCGGCCTGTCCGCCACCTATCAGTCCTCTGTCATCGCTGTCAACGAGCTGAAGGAAAAATTCCCGGAGCGGAAGATTTTCACCGTGGACACTCTCTGCGCCTCTATGGGCCAGGGCCTGCTGGTGTATCTGGCCGCCAAGAAGAAGCAGGCCGGCGCCACCATTGAGGAGGTGCGGGACTGGACTGAGGAAAACAAGCTGAAGCTGTGCCACTGGTTCACAGTGGACGACCTCCACTTCCTCAAGCGGGGCGGCCGCATCTCCGCCGCCACCGCCGTGGTGGGCTCCATGCTCCACATCAAGCCCGTGCTCCACGTGGACGACGAGGGCCACCTCATCAACATGGGCAAGGCCAGAGGCAGAGGGGCCTCCCTCACCGCTGTGGTGGACCACATGGAGGAGACCGTCACCGATCCGGCCGAGCAGGTGGTGTTCATCAGCCACGGCGACTGCCTGGCCGACGCGGAGAAGGTGGCTGCCGACGTGAAGAAGCGCTTCGGCGTGAAAGAGGTCGTCATCAACTATGTGGGCCCCGTCATCGGCGCCCACTCCGGCCCGGGTACGCTGGCCCTCTTCTTCCTGGGCTCCAAGCGGTAACAAGAAACAATTAAAGCACACATGCGCCGGACAGGCCTTATTTCTCTTGCAATCCCGGGGGATTTCTGAGAAAATGGGCT
Organism: Pseudoflavonifractor capillosus ATCC 29799; assembly: GCF_000169255.2. Taxonomy (GTDB): domain Bacteria; phylum Bacillota; class Clostridia; order Oscillospirales; family Oscillospiraceae; genus Pseudoflavonifractor; species Pseudoflavonifractor capillosus. The sequence continues at coordinate 229,939 of NZ_AAXG02000005.1, read as the reverse complement.
TGTCCGGCGATGATTTATACCCGGCGGACGCCGCCGGGAAGAAAAGGAGCGAATATAGATGGATGACAGATGGCTGGAGGTGTCCGTGGACACCACCGACGCGGGCATGGACGACCTGGCCGCCTACCTGACCGCCTTTGACCTGGGCGGCCTGGTGCTGGAGGACGAGGCCGAGTTCCAGACCTTCCTGGAACAGAATAAGCAGTACTGGGACTATGTGGACGAGGACCTGATGGAGCGGATGAAGGGTGTGGCCCGGGTGAAGTTCTACGTCACCGACGACACCCACGGCCACGGGAAGCTGGACCGCATCACCGAGGGCCTGCCCGCGCTCCGGGAGCGCTGCGGCGACAAGATGGGCACGCTGGCCGTGCGCACCGCCGGGCTGCGTGAGGAGGACTGGGCCAACAACTGGAAGCAGTACTACAAGCCCCTCACCGTGGGTGAGCGGCTGTACATTGTCCCCGAGTGGGAGAAGGGGGAGACGGCCATCCCCGACGGCCGCACCGCCCTGTACCTGAATCCCGGCCTCATCTTCGGCACCGGCACCCACGCCTCCACCCAGCTGTGCCTGGGCGGCGTGGAGGAGTTCGTGAAGGACGGGGACCAGGTGCTGGACCTGGGCTGCGGCAGCGGCATTCTGTCCATCGCCGCCCTGTGCCTGGGCGCCAAGTACGCCTTCGGCGTGGACATCGACCCCAAGGCGGTGGGCGTGGCCTATGAGAACGCCGAGATGAACGGCATTGGCAAGGACATCTATACCGTCCGGGCGGGCAATGTGCTCTGCGACAGGGCCCTGTGCGCCGAGCTGGCGGAGCGGAAGTGGAACCTGGTGCTGGCCAACATTGTGGCCGACGTGATCATCCCCCTGTCCGCCCAGGTGCCCGGCCTGCTGGCCGAGGACGGCGTGTTCCTCTGCTCGGGTATCATTGACACCCGTTCCGCCGAGGTCCAGGCCGCCATTGAGAGCCGGGGCATGAAGATCATCCGCCGCTGGGAGAAGAACGGCTGGGTGGCCCTGGCCGCCACCATGTAAAAACAGAGATTCAAAGTCGCACGGCGAAAAATTCGCCGTGCGACTTTTTGCACCTATTTCCAGGGCAAAAATACCAGATAAAAATTACTTGACAAAGTCATATAACCGGAATATACTTGACCAAGTCAAGCAAAGGAGGACGACCACATGATGCAGTCACTGGCATATCACGTATCCGTCCTGCGAAAGGACTTTTCCAACTACTGCGGCGAGAAGCTGGAGGAGATGGGCCTGACCCCCGGCCTGCTCTATTTTGTCACCTACGTGGCCCGGCATCCGGGGTGCAGCCCCAAGGAGCTGGCCCAGACCCTGAAGATGGACAACGGCCACACCGCCCGGTCCATCACCAAGCTGGCGGAGGGGGGCTTCCTGGTCCAGGAGCCCAACCCCAGGGACAAGCGGGCCCACGTGCTGCGGCTCACCCCCAAGGGGGAGACGGCGGCTCGGGAGAGCCGGGAGCTGTTCTACCGCTGGGACCAGGAAGTGACGGCTGTGCTCACCCCGGAGCAGCGGGAGCAGCTCATGTCCCTGATGGCGGCGCTGTCTGCCAGCCGGGGCGGCGGCGGCCTGACCATTCCCGGCGAGGGAAAGGAAAGCCAAGCCTGACCCACAGGCCGGGACAGTGCCCGGCGTATCCATGGAGGAAACCAAAATGTACGAGACCATGTTCCAACCCATCACCATCGGGGGGCTGACGCTGAAAAACCGCATCGTCTTTGCCCCCACCACCCTGGGCCTCTCCGAGGAGGAGTACCGGGAGAAAATCAGGGCCATTGCCGCCGGCGGCTGCGCCATGGTCATCATCGGCGACGTGCCCGTGGGCCGTCACGGCCCCATGTCCCTCTACAGCCGCAAGGGCTTTGCCCACTACCAGGCCCTGTGCCGCCTGGTCCACGAGCAGGGCTGCCTTATCTGCGCCCAACTCCACCAGTCGGACAGCGACTTCAAGGCCATGCTCAAGTATGTGCCCGGTATCCTCACCAGGCGCATCTCCATGGAGGACCTGCGTCCCCTGCTCAACCAGCAGGCCTCCAAACTGGTGACCGAGATGTCCGCCGACAAGGTGGCGGAGATTGCCGCCTCCTTCGGTCCGGCGGCGGTCCGTGCGGCGGAGGCCGGGTTCGACATGGTCCAGGTCCACGGGGACCGGATGTGCGGCAGCTTCTCCTCCGCGCTGATGAACCACCGCACCGACCGGTACGGCGGCAGCCCCCAGAACCGGGCCAGATTTGCCGTGGAGGCGGTGACCGCCGTGCGGAAGGCGGCCCCCGGCATGGCCATTGACTACAAGCTGCCGGTCCGGCAGGAGAACCCCCACTACGGCAATGCCGGTGTGCTGGTGGAGGAGCTGCCCACCTTTGTCAGCCTGCTGGAGCGAGCGGGAGCGGACAGCTTCCACGTGACCCAGGCCAACCACGCCAAGCTCACCGACACCATTCCGCCCAGAAACCACCCGTATTTCTCCGCTGAGGGCTGTTTTCTCCCGTACTGCGACCAGGTGCGGCAGTACACCGCCCTGCCTCTGTGCGGCGTGGGCAGCCTGACCGACCCGGATTTTGTGGAGGAGCAGCTCGCCTCCGGGCGGATTCAGCTGGCCGCCATGAGCCGCCAGCTCATCGCCGACCCCCAGTGGCCCCAGAAGGTGCGGGAGGGGCGGCTCAAGGAGCTGCACCGCTGCGTGCGCTGCAACAAGGCCTGTCTGGGCGGCATGCAGCAGCACAAGGGCGTCCACTGCATCTACGACAGGAAAAACTGACCTGACCCGGTATATTCAACCGGGAAAACAACAAAAAGGAGTTATTTCAACATGAACAAGGGTACAAAAATCTGGCTCTGGGTGGCGCTGGTTCTCTGCGCCGCCACCACCATTATGAACGCCTTCTATGGCCGCATGCTGTCCGTCGTCATCGCGGTGGTGGCCCTGGCTGGGCTGTGCGTGCTGCTCTTTGCCCAGCGGAAGGCGGGTTACCTGCTGATGTGCGCCTGCTACGTCCTGTCCTTCCTGGTGGGCGTGTCCCAGGGCCTGACCGGCGAGGCCAACGTGATTGCCGCCGTGGTCATGTCCTTCATCGGCGCCGCCCTGGTGCCCGTCATCACCTGGCTGTTCCTCCGCCGGGACTGGGCTGCCCTCAAATAAAGAATCTGGATACCGCCGCCGGAGGATTTTCCCTCCGGCGGTGGTTTTTTGCCGGGAGCTGTGGTAGAATAGTGGATACTTGAGAGATTGGGGGGTGAGGCAGTGCTCATCAAAGCGAAGGTTGTGGATATGGCGCTGCCCAAGACAGGGCGGATTTTTGCCGTCAGCGACATTCACGGCGCGGGAGACCTGCTGAAGCGGGCACTGAAGCGGGTTGGCTTCGGCACGGCGGATACCCTCTTTGTGCTGGGGGATATTGTGGAGAAGCGGGCGGGCGGCCTGGAAGCCCTGCGGTACGTCATGGAGTTGAAGCGCCGGTACCGGGTGCACATCATCTGCGGCAACTGCGACGACCTGGTGCCCGGGTTCCTGGACGGCCGGGACGAGCTGGACCGGGAATTTTACGACCACTATTTCCGCTTTTTCAAGGACCGCAGCGTGCTGGTGGAGATGGGCATGTCCCTGGGCCTGACCCTGGAGGACTGCCTGGACCAGCCCAGGCTCCGTGCCGCCATTGCCGAGCCCTTCCGGGCGGAAATGGACTTTATCCGCAGCCTGCCCACCGCCATCCGGACCCCCGAGATGCTCTTTGTCCACGGAGGCGTGCCCTCCGCCCAGGGCATCGAGGACATGGAGGCCTGGCGGTGCATGAAAAACGACAATTTCCTGGGCCAGGACAACCGGCTGGACCGCTGGTGCGTGGTGGGACACTGGCCCACCACCCTGTACCGGCCGGATATCCCCTGCTTCAACCCCATTGTGGACCGGGAAAAGCGGATCATCAGCATTGACGGCGGTACCTCCATCAAGGAGGACGGCCAGCTGAACCTGGTGGAGCTGGACCGGAGCGGCATGGTGTCCTGGGTGGGGCTGGACCGGCTGCCCACCGCCCAGGCTCTGGACAGCCAGGAGGCCAGCGTCGGCTCGGTGAACATCCGCTGGGGCCGGGACAACCTGATCACCGTGCTGGAGCGGGGGGAGGAGTTCTGCCGCTGCCGCCACCTGACCACCGGCCGGGAGATTGACATTCTCACCGACTACATCTGGGAGAAGGACGGCCTCACCCGCTGCGAGGACTCCACCGACTACCGTCTGCCCGTGACAGCGGGGGAGCGGGTGTCCGTGGTACGGCGCACCTCCCGGGGGGCTCTGGTGAAGAAAAACGGCGTTACCGGCTGGTACACCGGACGTCTGACCGAACCTACTCCCGGTCTTTCCAACTGATTTGAGGAAAAAGTGGGGCCGTTTCCTGTGTAAAGGAAACGGCCCCACTTAGATAAGCAATTCATTTTTGAGGTGGGAGGGCGGTTATGCCTTCTTTTTTCCGGCAAAACAGGAGACGACAATAACCAACAGGCCCAGAACCACCTTTATCAGGCCCTGCACAAGGCTGTAGTTCACCAAACTTCTGACAAGCTGCGCCCCTTCATAATACTGCAGCACTGCTTGGCCGGTAACCGCATAGTGATAGAAGTCCGAAGCGCCCCAGGCAAGGAGCACAACGGCGGCCAGAATCAATGGCCATGATACGCGCTTCATATGTTCGCCTCCCTAAAACCTCTATTAATATATCTTCCAGATAAAGTATAGCATAGAACAGCGCGCAGGGCAACCGGCCGCAGCGCGCCCTTATGGGCCAGAGGAGGGATAGGGAAACATTTTTCCTGAAAAGAGCTGCAAAATCCCTTGACTTTGGGCTTTTTGGCTGATATACTATCTTAGCCGCTTTGAACAGGTCGCAAGTGAGCATTCGCTCCGCCTGCAACAGCGAGCCCGTAATGAAGGAGTGAAACAGAATGCACGCAATTATCGAGACCGGCGGCAAGCAGTTCAAGGTGACCGAGGGCGATACCCTCTTCATCGAGAAGCTGCCCGTGGAGTCCGGCGAGACCGTCACCTTTGACAAGGTCCTGGCCGTCATCGACGGCGACAAGATCACCGTGGGCACCCCCGTGGTGGCCGGCGCCAAGGTGGACGCCAGCGTCGTGAAGAACGGCAAGGGCAAGAAGGTCATCGTCTTCAAGTACAACCCCAAGAAGGGTTACAGCCGTAAGCAGGGTCACCGTCAGCCCTACACCAAGGTGACCATCGGCAAGATCTCCGTGTAATGATTACCGCATCATTCCGGATGACCGGCGACCGCATTGATGGTTTTACCGTAAAGGGCCACAGCGGTTACGCCGACGAGGGGCATGATATCGTCTGCGCCGCCGTCACCAGCGCCGTCCGCCTCACCGAGTGCGCCGTCAACGACGTGCTTGGGCTGGAGGCCAGCGTGAAGGTGAGAGAGCGGGACGCGGCCATCACCCTCCGCCTCCCCGGCGGGCTGGGCGAGGAGAATGAGAGCACCTGTCAGACCCTTCTGACCGCCCTCATGGTCTACCTCACCGAGCTCCACGGCGAGTATCCCGAAAACATTATCGTGGTGGAGGAGGAGTAAGTCCTCTCCGCCCCGACATTAATCTGCACACTGTCTGGAGGTGTACGACACATGCTGAAGATTGGTATTCAGTTCTTCGCCCACAAGAAGGGCGTGGGCTCCACCCGTAACGGCCGTGACTCCGAGTCCAAGCGCCTGGGCGTGAAGCGGGCCGACGGTCAGTTCGTTCTGGCCGGCAACATCCTGGTCCGTCAGCGCGGCACCCACATCCACCCCGGCGTCAACGTGGGTAAGGGCAGCGATGACACCCTGTTCGCCCTCAAGAGCGGCGTCGTGAAGTTCGAGCGGCTGGGCAAGGACCGCAAGCAGGTCTCCATCGTGGAGATCGCCCAGTAACCGTTCTATATGGGTATACTAAGAGCCTCGGACGGGACCCCGTTCGGGGCTCTTTCTTTCTGAAAGGAGGTACCAAATGCCGAATTTTATTGATACCGCCCGTATCACCGTCCGCTCCGGCAACGGCGGCAACGGCGCGGTGGCCTTCCACCGGGAGAAGTACGTGGCCGCCGGCGGACCCGACGGCGGCGACGGCGGCCAGGGCGGCGACGTCATCCTCAAGACCGACCGCCACCTGTCCACCCTGATGGATTTCCGCTACAAGCGCAAATACGTGGCCGAGAACGGCCAGGACGGCCAGGGCAAGCGCTGTACCGGCAAGGACGGCGCCGACCTCATCATCAAGGTGCCTGTGGGCACCGTGGTGAAGGACGGAGAGACCGGTGAGATTATCTGCGACATGTCCGGGGACGAGCCCTTTGTGCTGGCCCGGGGCGGCAAGGGCGGCTGGGGCAACCAGCACTTCGCCACCCCCACCCGGCAGGTGCCCCGGTTTGCCAAGGCCGGTCTGCCCGGCGTCACCCGTGAGGTGGTGCTGGAGCTGAAGCTGCTGGCCGACGTGGGCCTGGTGGGCTTCCCCAACGTGGGCAAATCCACCCTGCTCAGCGTGGTGAGCAAGGCCAACCCCAAAATCGCCAACTACCACTTTACCACCCTCTACCCCAACCTGGGCGTGGTGTACGTGGAGGAGGGCACCTCCTTCGTCATGGCCGACATCCCCGGCATCATCGAGGGTGCCAGCGAGGGCGCCGGTCTGGGCCACGACTTCCTGCGCCACATCGACCGCTGCCGCCTGCTCATCCACGTGGTGGATGTGTCCGGTTGCGAGGGCCGGGACCCGGTGGAGGACTTCGAGACCATCAACAGGGAGCTGGCTGAGTACAGCCCCCAGCTGGCCAGCCGTCCCATGATTGTGGCCGCCAACAAGACCGACATCGCCTTTGACCGCACCCTGGTGGACAAGCTCAAGGCCCACGTGGAGGCCAAGGGCATGACCTTCTATGAGATCTCCGCCGCCGCCCAGAAGGGCGTCCGGGACCTGGTGTATGCCGCCGCCTGGGCGCTGCAGGACCTGCCCCCCATCACGGTGTACGAGCCCACCTTTGTGGAGCGTCCGCCCCAGGTGGATATGTCCCAGCCTCTGGAGATTACCCACGAAGACGACCTGTGGATTGTGGAGGGCCCCTGGCTCCAGCGCCTCATGTCCAACGTCAACTTCGGCGACTACGAGTCCCGCAACTGGTTTGACAAGATGCTCCGGGAGTCCGGCCTGTTCCAGCGGCTGGAGGAGATGGGCATTGAGGACGGGGACACCGTGTCCATGTACAACCTGGAATTTGAATATCAGCGGTAACGCCCCGAATCGGGCCGCCCAGCAGGGCGGCCCGATCTTTTTTTCCCGGCCCGGGACCGGATAAAAATGTGGCCGCACTCTTGACAACTATTCTTGTCAATGATACACTGCGTATGACAATGATAGTTGTCATATTGACGTAAATACTTGTCAAGAAGGGGGCGCAGATATGCCGCTGGAAAACCGACTGAAAGAGCTGCGGGCGGCAAAGGGACTCAATCAGCAGGAGCTTGGGGCGTTGGTGGGGGCCTCCCGCCAGACCATCAGCCTTATTGAGCGGGGAGACTACAACCCCTCCATCACCCTGGCGTTGCGGATTGCAAAGGTGTTCGGCACCACAGTGGAGCAGGTATTCTATCTTACAGAGGAGGACGGGGAAGCATGAAGAAGGAGCGAAAAGGGGCGGCAGTGTATATTCGCTTTGCCATATTTATAGTGGTGTGTGCCGCATTAGGAGCTGCGGCGGGCTTTTTCGCGGCCATGGCAGGGGAAAATCTGCCGGAGTCTGCGGCGGATCTGGCCGGGGCCCTGACAGCGCTGGGGACGTGGTGGTTCGTCCCCGGATATGTGCTGCTGGTGGCCTGTACTGTCTGTTACCTCCGGGGCAAGGCGCTGCTGCCTCAGGCCGAGGCGGAGGACGCCGCATTCCGGGAGGCCGACCGGCGGCTGTGTCTGGCGCTGATCTTCTCCGGGGCGTCCATGGTGTGGCTGTTCATTGCCCTGGCCATGAGCGTGCTGGAGCTGATGTCCGGCGGGGATAGCCTGCTGCTCCTCTCCTGCACCGTGGTGCAGCTGGTGTGGACCACCACCGCGCAGGCGGTGATCATCAAGGCCGCCAAGGTCATCCACCCGGAGAAGCGAGGCAATATCTTTGACACCGGGTTCCAGAAGGACTGGTACAACAGCTGTGACGAGGCGGAGCGGCAGCAGATCGGCCAGTGCGGCTACTTCTCCTTCCGGGTGATGAGCATTCTGTTCCCGCTGGCCATGCTGCTGCTGATCCTGCTGGCTGTGGGCGGCGTGGCCCAGCCGGGATGGATCCTGTTGGTGGGCGGACTGTGGATGGCCCAGCAGGTGAGCTACCAGTGCATGGCCTACCGCCTGGACCACGGAAAAAACGGCAGATGACTGACTAAAGGACAGACAAAAGGCCCTCTGCGGAATGTATTCCGCAGAGGGCCTTTTTAGGTTATGCCTGGGGCACCGGAATTTCAAATTCCTGCTGGCCCATATAGCCGGGGGCAATCTCGTACTTCTCAAAGATGACCACCGGGTTGCCGTTTTCATTGATATAGAACCGCTGGTCGGCGGTGATGGACTGGAAGCCCTCAATGCCGTCGGTGCCGTCGAAGTACACGTTGTCCGGGTCCTGGCTCCGGCGGTCAATCTCCTCCCGGATGACCTGGTTGGCAATCTCCTTGTAGTCCGGACCCAGCATGTCCTGGAGAGTCAGCTCTTTTCCGGTCTCCAGGTCGATGTTGTAGCAGAAAAACTCGGTGTATGCGCTGGCCTTGGTCTCGGTCTTGGAGATGACAAAGGACAGATACTGGTCGTTCTGGCACTTTACCTCGTAGTCCACGCTGATGATCACCGGCATAAACTCGTCCGGGTCGCCGCCGGTGGCCACAAAGGCCTCCTTGGTCTCGGCCGCCCGGGCCTCAGCCTCTTCCAGAACCGCGTCGATACGGGTCTGAATCTCGGTGTTGATGCGCTGCTCCAGGTCGGTGTTGCCCGTGTCCTCCACGGCGGGCAGGCGCACGTCGATGAGACGCTCCTCGTCGGCAATGGAGTACTCCGTGACGGTCACCACACGGGCCAGGTCCCCCAGCACGGGCACCTGGTACACCGCGCTGGCAAAGGCGGGGCTGGCGTTGACCAGCAGCACGAAGCTGGCGCAGCAGGCGGCCAGGGAGGCCAGGGTTCTGCCCTGCCAGCGCAGACGGCGGCGCCTCCGCTCTCCTTCACGCAGGGCGGAGGCCACCACAAAATCCAGCTCCGGGGGAATCTCCACCGACTGATAGCGGTTCTTCGCCTCCTGGAATTTCTCATTCATCGCGCAAATCCTCCCCTGTCATGTCCCGCAGCTTCCTGAGCGCCTTGTACAGCCTGGATTTTACCGTGTTCAGGTTGGCGTCGGTGGCTTGGGCAATCTCCTCCAGCTTCATGTCCTCGAAGAACCGCAGCTTGATGACCGCCTGTTCCCTGGGGGCCAGCCGGTCGATGGCGTCGTACAGGTCCAGCCGCTCACCGGGGTCACAGCCGGCCGGGGCGCTCTGCTGCTCCAGCTCCTCCAGCGGCAGGATACGGCTGGTCCGGCGGAAGTGGTTCATGCTCTCGTTGAGGAGAATCCGGTAGAACCAGGTCTTGAGATAGGCCGGTTCCCGCAGGGTATCCGCCTTGGAGAGGGCTTTGACAATGCTCTCCTGGACCACATCCAGCGCCGCGTCCCGATTTTTGACATAGCTGAAAGCCAGGCGGTAAAAATCCTCCTGGTGTGAGACGATATAGTCGGCGAGCAGCCGGCGGATGTCCGGGTCCCGTGACTTCAAGGCGGAAAAATCGCTCCTTTGCGCACAGCCCCCGCATCCCGTCTCTCTGTTCATTAGACGGGATGCGGGGGTGAAAAGTTTTCGGAAAATATAGTTTTAAGGAAAAGACTTACTTAAGACCCGCCACGGCGGTCTTGACGGCGTCGGCGTCGTTGGCCACGGCCAGCAGCACGCTGGTGCCCCGCTGCTCCAGCACGGCGTTTTCCAGCTTGGGCACCTCGGCGGGGGCGTAGTCCTTATAGGTGGCGGCCATGTCCTCCAGGTAGGTCTTGAACATGTCCACGGCGGCCTGGGCGGAGGCCTCGTCCTTCCACACCGTCACAGACACCTGCTCGGCAAAGCCGGAGGCGGAGTAAGCCTTGGAGGCGGTGAGGGTGGAGTCGTCCAGCCCGTAGCCGGAGAAGTCATAGAGCATGGCGGCGTCCAGCTCGGTCAGCTCCACGGAGAAGGCGCCGGAGTCCAGCACCGCCTGGGTGGCGGTCTCCGGGTCAAAGGCAGTGGTTCCGCTCTCGGCGGGAGAGGAACAGGCGCCCAGCAGCAGGCACAGCGCCGCCGCCAGGATCATCAGCTTGCTGAGAGAATGTTTCATCGCAATTAGGCTCCTTCCTCGGCGACTGCCGTCTGACCCGCCCAGTAGAGATCAGGGTCCACGGTGTGGATTTTCAGGTAGTCGTACCATTTTACGTAATAGTCCTTGGTGAAGTGGACGCCGTCGGTGGTGCCCTCCGCGGGGAGAATGCCGGTCTCGTCCACCAGCGCGGCGTTGACGTCCACCAGCACGGCATGCTTTTCCTCGGCAATATCCGCGATGATGTCATTATACACCGCAATCTTCTCGTTTGTCACGTAGTAAGGCTGATTATTGGCCTTACATTTTTCGGGATTCACCGACACCAGATTCTGCAGGTAGATGACCGCATTGGGCTGGATGGCCCGGATATCGTCCACCATCTGGGAATAGGCGTCGGCAAAGGCCTGGTCGTTGAAGTAGCCCAGCTCGTTGACGCCCAGCATGACGTACACCTTGCCGTACTGCTTCAGGCCCAGGGCCTGCATCATGGTGTACTTCTGGCCGTCAATGCGGATGCTCTGCTTGGTGCCCACGTCAAAGACGGTGATGCCGGTAGACTCGATGAAGTCGGCGCCGGGGATGCCGCCGTACAGCCGCAGGCCGTCGGTGCGGGAGTCGCCCATAAAGACCACGTCGTCAAACCAGCTGTCGTCCACCGCGGCCGTCTCGGGGGCGGGCTGGGTGAAGTCGTAGGAGCCGGAGGGAGCGGCGCTGTCGGAGGGAGCGGCGCTGTCGGAGGGCGTGGCGGGGATGGTGGGGGGCACGATGGCCTCGCCGCTGCCCTGCTCGGTCTCAGCCGGAGCGGTCTCCGACGGAGTGGAGGTGGGCGGAAGGGTGTCGCTGGGGGAGGGGGAGACCGTCTCGGTGGGTGCGGGGGTGTCCAAGGGCTGGGTCACACCCCCCTGGGACTCGGGCTTCTGGCCCAGGAAGGACACGATCAGGACAATCACAATGAAGACCGCAGCCGCGATCAGCAGAATCATCAGGCCGGAGGGACCCCGGCGACGGCGGCGGTAGCGGTGGTGGGAGGAATGGGAATGAGAACGGGTGGGGGCACGGTACTCGGAAGACATGGCAAAGAGCTCCTCTGTTTCTTTCTCTTTTGTGGCGTGGAAATGGGTGGAAAGCGGTCAGACACCGCCCACAATCAGGTGGAGAACCTGGTCAAAGGAGCGGGCCTCAAAGGTGGGGACAATGTCCGGCCTGCCGGGCAGACCGTTGGGGTTGTACCAGATGGAGTCCAGACCGGCGTTGACGGCGCCCAGAATGTCGGCGGTCAGGCTGTCGCCCACCACCACAATCCGGGCGGACTGGGGCAGGGACATGGCGGACAGCACCGCGTCGAAGAACTGGCGCTGGGGCTTCTGATACCCCACCTCTTCCGAGATGAAGAGCCAGGGAATCAGCTCCTTCAGGGGGGAGCGGTCAAACCGGCCCCGCTGGGCGGAGGCCACGCCGTTGGTGACGATGGCCAGGGTGCATGTGGGGACCAGAGCCCGGCACAGCGCCTCCGCGCCGGGCAGCAGGCAGCCCGCTTCGGCCAGCCGGGCGAGGTAGAAGGTGTTCATCTCCGCCGGGTCGTGATGTCCGCCCAGAGCCCGCTGAAGGGCGGCAAACCGCTCCACCACCAGCCATTCCCGCTTCACCTCGCCCCGGTCAAACCGGGCCCACAGGTCCCGGTTCACCGCCAGATAGCAGTTCCGGGACTTGTCGTCCACCGGATAGCCGTACTCCGCCAGGGTCAGGTCCAGAGCCTGGGCCTCGGCGGCGTCAAAGTCGAAGAGGGTGTTGTCCGCATCAAAGAGCACCACATCGTATCGCTGTTCCATGCTGTCACGCTCCCTTCATCTTCCGGCGCCGGTAGACATAGCTGTTGATGAGCCGCACGAGAGAGGACACCAGCAGCACGCCCACCGCCAGGGAACCGGCCAGCCCCAGGGTGTGGAAGAGCACATCCAGGAAGAGGTCGGTCTCGCCGTTGATGGCGTGCTCCATGGCGTAGTAGATGCCGCCGCCGGGCACCAGGGGGAAGAAGGCCACCAGCAGGTAGGCCGTCACCGGGCACTTGCGGATGCGGGCCATGACCTCCGAGTAGGCGGAGATGAACACCGCCGCCGCGAAGGACTGGAGCAGGTCGCTGTGGAACATGGGGGCGGTGACCAGATAGACCAGCCAGCCCAGTCCGCCGCCCACGGCGCAGATGAGGATACCCAGGCCGTGGATGTTGAACAGGATGGAAAAGCCGATACAGGCCACAAAGGCGAAGATGCAGGGCAGCAGGTAGGTCTGAAAGATCTCCATCACACCGCACCTCCCCACATGAGCCGGGCCAGCCACAGGGACACGCCGGTGCCCAGGGCGATGGCCATGCCGATGAGCAGAGCCTCGGCGGTCTTGGAGATGCCCGCCACCATGTCGCCGGCCATAATGTCCCGCATGGCGTTGGTGAACAGCACGCCGGGCACCAGAATCATCAGCGCGCCGATGGTGATGAAGTCAACGTTCTGACCGAAGCCAACCAACCGAAGAGCCAGAGCCAGCAGACCGGAGACAGTGCCGCCGGCCACGGTCTTGAAAAACAGGTTGGTGCCCAGGTGGGACAGGAAGGTGAGACACAGTCCGATGGCCAGGCCGCACAGACCGCCGCAGATGGCGTCCCGCCAGGTGCCGCCGTAAAAGGGCACAAAGGCGGCCGCGCCCACAAAGTAGGCCACCAGCTGGGCGGGGAAGGAGTAGTACTGCCGGGAGACGAGCAGGTCGGCCATCCGCTTCTCTGCCTCGTCCATGGGGGGGACCTCGGCGCACAGATGGCGGCACAGGTCATTGCACCGCTCCAGCTGGTAGATGTCGGTGCCGTGGCTGGGCATCCGCCGCACCCGGGTGAGCACCTGACCCTCAGGGGTCACCAGGCTGGCGATGATGCAGTTGGGAATGGCGAACACCTCACCGGTGGTGAGGCCGTAGGCCTGGAGCAGACGCTGGATGGACTCTTCCACCCGGTAGATCTCCGCGCCGCTTTCCAGCAGGCGGTAGCCCATTTCCATGGACAGATTCAAAAGACGATCGTAATCCAAAGAGAGTCCCTCATTCATATTCAAATGGGTTTGGACGCTCCGGAAACGGGATACAGACATTGGACGGGGAACGGAGGGAAAAAGTTGTCCGGAGCGCAAAAAAATTTTTACTGTCCGCTGTGGGCCGCGCCGCCGCCGGTGACGGCCTGGTGCTCCCGGGAGAGCTCCTCGCACAGCTGGGCAAAGGTCCAGCTGACATTGGTGGGGGTGAGCATGGCCTTGTGGGCGATGAAGGGCACGCCGGCACGCTTCATGGCGGAGAGCAGGGCGTCCAGCCGCTGGCGGGAGAAGCCGGAGAGCACCAGCGCGGGCTCCGCCGGGGCGGCGGGGACAGCCTCACTCTCCTCACGGGCGGCAAAGCCCTTCAGGCCGAAGAGATGGCCCACCGTCTCCCCCATCTGCTCGGGGGACACGGGGCGCACACGGACGCCCTGGATGGCAAAGGCCTTCCGGGCGGCGGAGAAGAGGACGGGATCGGGGCAGTACCAGAGTACGGATTCCTGATTGGGCATAAAAATACCTCCTGAAACCCCGCCGACTGAGGACGGGGACGAAATAGATGTCAAAATATGATACAAAACGGCCCTCAGGCCTCGCCTTGGATCAGCTCATAGGCCCGGTTCAGGGCGTCCTCCGAGGGACAGAGCACATCGGGCGTGATGGGCTCCCCGGCCTTCTCCTGGTCGATGCGGCACCACTTTTTGTAGGAGACATTGAAGCGCAGCCTGGAGTTGGGCAGCAGGAACCGGAGAAGGTCGCCGTAGCTGTCGGGCAGATTGCCGCAGGGCTCCCCCACCAGGGTGCCCAGGTCATTGTCCGCCACCAGCATGGCAAAGTCCATGCCGGAGCTGAACGTATTCAGGTCGGTCAGCACATAGAGAGACCCGTCAAAGGTGGGCTCCGCCCGGTCGTTGACATAGACCTGGTCCCTGTACCACTTCAGATACCAGCCGTACCGCACCGCGCAGTCCCAGGCGCGGTACTGGTCCACGTCCAGATAGCGGAGAAATTCGTTGGCTACCAGGGAGTTTCCGCCGGTGTTGCCCCTAAGGTCCACAATCACGTTCTCAATGCCCAAGGAGTCCACCCGCCGGAAGAAGGCGGCCACCGTGGAGCAGTACTCCTCATCGTAGACGCAGGAGGTCAGGGTGAAGACGGCCAGATTGTTCCGGGCATCCATGATGTAGTCGGGCTTTGGGTAGCCTCCCGAGCTCTCCAGCGGGGCAAAGTCGAAATGGATGGTCTGCACCCCGGTTTCGGTCCGGAAGGTCATGTCCACCCCGTCCGAGGTGTCCACGCCGCAGGTGCGGAGCACAGGGTCATAGTTGATGCCGTAGGTCCAGAAATTGTGCTCAACGTATTCGTCCAGCTCAAAGGAGGAGATGGCCTTGTAGGCCGCCAGGACCTCATCGCTGGGCACGCCGTTGATGGTCAGAGGAAGGCCTAACTGGGCGATGGTAACGCCGGTGTCAATATAGTAATAGGGTACATCAGGGTCGGGCCGCCAGGACACGGTGGTGTGCGCGTCCCGCAGGGAGGCGGCCACCCCGGCCGCCAGACGGTAAAACTCCAGCACGGAGATCTCATCCCCGATGGAGGAGCGGGCCTGCTGATAGGCCTCCTCTGCCACGGCATCCTTGCCCGAGCCGTCCAGCCAGGCCGGATGGCGCTCCCGCAGGCAGGTCATCAGGTAGTCCAGGTCCTCCCGGGCCTGCTCTCCGGTCAGGACGTCCTCCAGGGCAAGGGAGGGCTCGTCGGACTGCACCGTCCCACGGTAGGGGTCGATATACAGCGGAGAACATACCCACAGCAGGGCCGCTGCCGCCAGAACAAGGACCAGCACAACAAAAACGGCGATGACAACGCGCCGCTTTCCCTTTTTTCGTCCGGGTTCACACTCTGTCATAGCGCTTCTCCTTCCCCTTAAATGCCGTCAACGCCGCCGGGTGAGGACAGCTACCGTCTCGATGTGCTCCGTGTGGGGGAACATGTCCACCCCCTGGATGGACTCTGCCCGCCAGCCCCGCGCGGCCAGATATTCCAGGTCACGGCGCTGGGTCTCCGGGTTGCAGGAGATGTACACCGCCCGAGCGGGGGACACCCGGCACAGGGCGTCCAGAAAAACGGGGGTGCTGCCCGCACGGGGCGGGTCCAGGAACACCACATCCAGCTGCTCCCCACGGGCGGCCATGCCGTCCAGGAAGGCGGCGGCGTCCCCGCAGCGGAAACGGGCGTTGCGGATGTTGTTGGCCTTGGCGTTGTCCACGGCGCAGGCGGCGGCGCTGCGGTTGAGCTCCACGCCCACCACGCTGCCCGCGTGAGCGGCGGCGGACAGGCCGATGGTGCCCACACCGCAGTAGGCGTCCAGCACCCGCTCCTTTCCGGTGAGCCGGGCGGCAGAGATGGCGGTGGAGTAGAGAACCTCGGTCTGTACCGGGTTAATCTGGTAGAAGCTGGAGGGGGCGATGCGGAACTTCACGCCGCAGAGCACGTCCTCAATGTACCCCCTGCCGTAGAGGATTTTCTCCCTGTCTCCCAGCACGGCGCTGCCCGGTCTGGGGTTGACGTTCTGGGCCAGGGTGACGATGGCGGGGCACAGCTCCTTCACCCGGGCGGCAAAGGCACGGGCGCCGGGCAGCACCGGCGACGCGGTCACCAGTACGGCCAGCACCTCGCCGGTGCTCAGGCTGTGGCGGCAGAGCACATGGCGGATAAGGCCGGTACGTCTGTTTTCGTCAAAGGGCTGGTACCGGAATTCCCGGGCGGCCTGCCGCACGGCTGCCACCGCCTGGTCCAGCACCTCCCGGTGCAGAAGGCACTGCTCCACCGGCACCACACGGTGGGTGCCCTGGGCGTAGATGCCGCTGACCAGGTTTTTGCCCGGCCCCCAGGCAAAGGAGGAGATGACCTTGTTGCGGTAGTGCCAGGGGTGCTCCATGCCCAGAATGGGGGCCACCGGGCCGAATTTCCCCAGCAGCTCCTCCAATTTGGCCTGCTTCCGCTTCAGCTGCTCCTCGTAGGGCAGAGAGAGCATGGGGCAGCCGCCGCAGCCCCGCTTCTCCAGGGGGCAGCGCCCCGCCCTGCTGATTCCTTCCATCTGTGCGCCCATGTCCACACTCCTGCCAAACAGCCCGGAAAGCGGCCGCCTCCCGAGCAAAATTGAGATGCTCATACGTCTCAAAGTATATCAGATATCAACCCCCAATACCAGAATAGTTTCCCCGAATTTTTCCCCGTTCTGCCGCCGATTTTTACAAAACACCGCCTGCGGAGAAACGGGAAAGGGATTGCATCTTTTTTGAAAGGTAAAAGAGAGAAAAAAGGCGTATCCTGTCTCTCACAAGATGGGGGACTATCCGGTGGGGAGGGGGATGCGCATGAAAGCTCAGACCATATTTCTGGCGGCCTCCGGGCTGGGGGTGGGGCTCACCGTGGGAGCGCAGCCCAATGGGCGGGCGCTGGAGCGGGCAATGGCCTGCTCGGCGGCCATGCAGCGGAACACAGACCTGGGGAGACTGCGCAAGTTCCCCACTGCGCTGCGCAGCAGCCGACGTGAGTACATCCCGGCGGCAGGCGGACAGCGGACAGCGGCCTGACAGACGAAAAACCGGGCGGTATGCCGAAGTTCGGCATACCGCCCGGTTTTAGTTTGCAGATGTGTTCCCGATGGCCATGACGTACACCTGGCAGGGGTTGTGGGCATCCCACAGGGTGGGGAATACCTCAAACTCCTGAAAGCCCAGGCTGAGATAGAACTTGTTGGTGCGGTCGTAGATCTCATACCGGCCCATCTGCACGGTCTTGACCTGGAGAAAGGAGTAGCCCCGGGCCTGTGCATACACTTTGGCCCGGTCAAAGAGGGCACGCCCCAGGCCATGCCGGTGGAAGGCGGGCATAACGCCCATCACCGCCAGCTCTGCGGTGGCCTTGCCCGTCTCCTTCAGGCAGAGAAAGCCTGCCGCCTGCCCGTCCGCATAGCAGGCGAAAAAGGGCTGGTCCACGCTCTCCCGGATGTATTCCTCCCGGGATTCCGCAATGCCGAACCACTCGGGCAGAGACTCCAGCACCCTGCGGGCGATGCGTGCCTTTTCTTCTCTGTCCTGAATCTGTTCTATCATCTGGTTTCCTCCTTGGGTTTTACTCATTATAGTACTGAGCCTGGGCGTGCCACAAGGTGGAATAGGTGCCGTTTTCCTCTGAGAGCAGGGCGTCGTGGCTGCCCTGCTGGACAATCTGACCGCCCTCAAACACGGCGATCTCGTCGCAGAACTTGCAGGAGGACAGCCGGTGGCTGATGTAGACGGCGGTCCTGTCCTCCACAATGTCGTTGAGCCTGGAATAAATCTCCGCCTCGGCGATGGGGTCCAGAGCGGCGGTGGGTTCGTCCAGAATGAGGAAGGGGGCGTCCTTGTACAGCGCACGGGCGATGGCGAGCTTCTGGGCCTCGCCGCCGGAGATATCCACGCCGTCCTCTGTCAGGTCCTTGTAGAGCCAGGTGTCCAGCCCCTGGGGCATGGCGGAGAGCCGGTCACCGAACCCGGCGTCCTTCAGGCACTTCTCCGCCCGAGTCCGGTCGTACTCCGCTGCGCCCGCCACGTTTTCGCCCAGAGGCAGGGCCAGCAGCTTGAAGTCCTGAAAGACCACGGAGAAGATGCGTATATAGTCGTCATAGCGGTACTTGCGGATGTCGATGCCGTTGAGCAGGATTTCTCCCTCAGTGGGGTCGTACAGGCGGCAGAGCAGCTTGATGAAGGTGGTCTTGCCGCTGCCGTTCCGGCCCACCACGGCCAGGCGGCTGCCCACCCGGAACTTGATGTTGACGTGGCGCAGGGCCCACTGGTCGGTGTCCGGGTAGCGGAAGGATACATCCCGGAACTCCACCTCGTATTTCCGGTCGGCGCGCTTCTCGGTGGTCAGGCTGCCCTGGTACATCCGGTTGGGAAGGTCCAGATACTCAAAATTGAGCTGCAGGAATGTTCCGTTGGCCCGGATTTGGCCCATGGTCTCCAGCAGGGCGGACAGGCCCCGGAACAGCTGGGTGATGGCCCCCACATACTGGGTGATGTAGCCCACGCCGAAGGCGCCTGCCCAGGCCTTCAGGCACACAAAGGCGTACACCAGGGCTGTGAGCACTACGGTCACGCACTGGGACAGGGCGTTGAGCAGCCCCATAGGGCCTCTTGCCAGGCGGCTGATGTAGGAGCCGGGGACAAAGTCGTTGCTTTGGTCCAGATAGGGCTCGCAGACATTCTCATATTGCTTGTAGATGCGCACGTCTGCCGCCCGGGACCGCTGCATACCCAACAGAGGGTAAAAGCCCAGAATGCGGTTGGTCTGGCGCACCGTTGCGGCGTAGTCGGTCCAGTAGCGGCTGGCCCGGTTGGCGCACAGGGGAGAGATCACGGCGGCCAGCAGCATCAGGCCCAGAATGGCAGCGGCGGAGAGGGGATGGTTGAGGAAGGCAAGGCCGCTGCCTGCGGGGATGGGGGAGAGAAACAGGCTGACCGACAGGCCCACGCCGCCCAGAATCTGTACCACTGCCGTGACAAAGGACTCAAAAAAGGAGATGGTCTTGGGGATGCCCCAGCCGGCCCAGTTTTCATTCTGCCGGATCTGGGCGTACAGGTCGAACACCGCCTGCCGGTCCACGTCGGCGTAGTCCAGCGCCACCATTTTGTCCATATAGAGCTGGTCGTCCAGTTGGCCGGCGCAGCCCTTTGCGTAGTTGGACCAGCGGGTGAGCACGCCCTGGAGCAGGGCGCACGCCGCCGTGCAGGCCAGGGTGAGGACCACCCACCGGAGCAGCTGGTCCGGCCTGCGCGCTCCTGACAGCTCGTCGATGATGCGGGCGGACAGGAAAATGGTCACATAGGGCGTGACTGCCTTGACCACGGAGGAGAGCAGGAGAGAGACAAATGCCTGGGGACAGAGCTTCCACCAGATGCCCCACGCCCGCAGATTGAATTTCCAGGCTACACTGTAGCCCAGCTTTTTCTCCTTATTCTCCATGGTGTTCGCCCCCTTCCCTGTAATACTGGCTCTGTACGTCAAAGAGCTTGGCGTAGCCGCCCCCACGGGCGAGCAGCTCATTATGGGTCCCCTCCTCGGCAATGCGCCCCTGCTCCAGGAACAGGATGCGGTCGCAGAACCGGGTGGAGGCCAGCCGGTGGGAGATGAACAGGGAGGTCTTGCCTCCGGTCATCCCGCTGTACTTCCGATAAATGTCCTCCTCGGCGATGGGGTCCAGGGCGGCGGTGGGCTCGTCCAGCACCAGGATGGGCCCGTCCTTATATAAAGCCCTGGCCAGCATTAGCCGCTGGGTCTGGCCGCCGGACAGCTCCACGCCGTCCTCAAAGACCTGGCGGCCGATGGCGGTGGCCACCCCCTTGGGCAGGGACATGACCTTTTCCGTCAGACCGGCCTGGTCCAGGCAGGCCATGACCCGGTCGGTGTCAATGCCCTCCACCCGCTGGGCCACGTTTTCCGCCACGCTGGCCTCCAGCACGGAGAAGTCCTGGAACACGGCGGAGAACAGCTCATAGTAGGCCCGGCGGTCATAGCGGCGGATGTCCTCCCCGTTGAGGAGTACCCGGCCCTCGGTGGGGTCCAGAAAGCCGCAGACCAGCCGCACCAGGGTGGTCTTGCCGGCGCCGTTGAGGCCCACGATGGCCAGCTTTTCCCCGGGATGAATGGTCAGATTGATGTGGTGAAGGGTGTCCTTCTCCGCCTTGGGGTACCGGAAGGACACGTTTTCCAGCTTGATTTCACAGGGGGTGGACAGGTCCTTGGGCAGAGGTTCTCCGTCCTCAAACCGGAACAGCTCCGGGTACTCCAGATATTCCCGCACCGTGGAGAGGTCCAGGCTCTCCCGGTGGAGCTGGTTGAACATGTCCAGAATACCGGTGACCCACTGGGTGAAGCCGCTGGCGGCGGTGAAGTAGAGCAGAAATTCCGCCGCGCTCATGCCGGTGGTCAGGGTGAGCCACAGGAGGTAGGCGTAGGCCGCGCCGTTGCGGATTAAGGTCAGCAGCAGGTCGGTCAGGTTGATCCACAGGTACACCGACTCCCGCTTGCGGAGAAAGGCCCGGAACAGGGACATGGATTTGCGCCATACCTCATTCATCCAGGGCCCCAGGCCGAACATGCGGATATCCTTGGCGTGGGCGCGTCCGGCGGCAGTCTGGCGGATATAGCCCATCTCCTTGATGGGCTTGGCGGCCTCCTCCCGGTGCCGGTAGCCCCAGCCGCTGATTTTCTTGTCCACAAAATACCCCACCGCGGCGGTGACGGCGATGACGCAGAACAGAAGGGGATGCAGGCCGGAGAGAATGGCCAGATAAGCGGCAAAGCCCAGCAGATTGGTGAGGATGGTCGTCCAGGTGGTCCAGATGTGTTCGGCTGCGGCGTCATTGCAGTCGCAGGCCTCCATGGCCTTGTACTCCAGATCGGTGAACTTGGTGTCCATCAGATTGGGATAGGAGGTCCGGGAAGCTTTCAGGCCCAGCTGGCGGGCCAACTTCAGGCGGATATTGACCCTACCGAACAGGGTGTTGGTGTCCAGATACCGCTTCAGGCCGGACAGGAGCAGCAGAAGCAGGGAGAACCCGGCGATGGTGAGAAGCAGGGACTCCAGCGGCGCGGATTCTTCTACCTTGGCGATTACCGCAGGGGCGATGAGCAGCTCGGCCACGGTCTGGGCGGCGGTGACCACCGCCAGCGCGATGCACAGGAAAATCACGCTGGGGCAGCTGCGCCAGGCGGCGGAGAGCATAAAGCCGGTGTTCTGCCACATGTTGTAGGGCGATTTCTTCTTTTCTTCCATTCTTGGTCACCTCTGGTACCATCCTACCAAAAAAATCGTCCCCAGAATATTCTGGGGACGAATCGTTATGCTGGGGGGACGAATTGCAAAGCTCACGCCTGGGGAAGCAGAATCTCGGTGGTAAAGGCGCCGTCCTCACTGTTGCGGCTGATGTACCCACCCAGCCGCTCCACAATGGCGTCGATGCGCACCAGCCCGAAGCCGTGGCCCTCGCCCTTGGTGGTGCGGAAGAGCTTTCCCACCTTGCTCAGCTTCTTCCCGGCGGTGAAATTGGTGAAGGAGATGTAGAGCTGGGTGTTCTTCATGTCCATGTACACCCGGATGAGCCGCCGTTCCTCGGGCAGCTGGAGGCTGGCCTCAATGGCGTTGTCAAAGAGGTTGCCCAGGATGCAGCACAGGTCAATCTCTGACGATTTCAGTTTCACCGGGATGCAGGCGTCCGCCACCACCTGGATGTTTTTGGACCGGGCCAGGGAGATTTTGGAATTGAGAATGGCGTCCGCCATGGGGTTGCCGGTCTTGATGACCGTGTCCACCGTGGTCAGGTCCTGGTCCACCAGCTCCTGCTGGTAGGAGGAAATCTGCCGGTCAATCCGCCTGGAAAAGAGTCCCATGCCCGCTCACCTCAGATTGATAATGGCCCGGTTTACGCCCTCGTAGGCGCCCCTGGGCAGGGGGACGGCGGTGCCGTCGCTGAGCAGGATCTCGGTTTTGGTGACCCGGCTGATCATGGTCAGGTTCACGATGACCGACCGGCCCGCCCGGTAAAAACGGCGGTCCAGCTGCCCCTCCAACTCCCCCAGGGTCATTTTTACGGTGACCTCACCGGCGGCATGGATGGTCACATAGTTGCCCGACACGGCGGCATACCGGATCTGATAGATGGGAACCCGCACCATCTCGCCGCCTACCTCGAAGTTGAGCACGGTTTCGTTCCGGGAGAGCTTTTCCGCCGCCCGGTCCAGCACGGAGAACAGCTTGTCCTCCCGGACGGGCTTCATCAGATAGTGGAGGGCGGCCACGTCGTAGCCCTCGGCGATGTAGTCGGAGTAGCCGGTGACAAAGATGATCTGAACCGTCTCGTTGTCCCGGCGCAGGGTTCGGGCCATGGTCACGCCGTCCATGGCCCCCATCTCAATGTCCAGAAGCAGGATATCGTAGTCCTTCTCCTCGGCGTAGTGAAAGAGAAATTCCTCAGCGGAGGAGAAAAAGGCGGTCTGAATCATATGGCCCCGGTCGGCAGCCCACCGGTCCGCCAGGGTGGACAGGTACTGCCGGTCCGCCGATGAATCGTCACAAATGGCTATCTTGCAGTTCATGATTCCTCCGGTGATCCGGGCAGCGCACCCGCCGCCCGGGCAATTTCCGCTTCCGTCTGCCCGGTGACCCACTTCCCGAACACCCGGGAGTCCATGGCGGGCACATAGCCCAGGTCACGGCAGCCCAGCCTGGTCAGCAGCGCCATGCTGGGGGTGTTTTCCGGGTCGGTGAAGCAGAGAAATTCCCACTGGGGGAACCGGGCGTGAAGCAGCTCCATAAGGGCAGTCAGGGCCTCAAAGGCGTAGCCCTGCCGCTGGTGCAGGGGTGAGACGGTAAAGCCCAGGGAGATGGCGCCGTCCTGGGGCATCACCACAATCTCACCCACCGGCTCGCCGGTGCTCCTGAGGGCCATTACGGCCATAAAGGGGGCGTCCACAGAGAGCACGTCGGCCCTGTGTTCCGCCATAAGAGCGGAAATCTCCCCGTATTCCGTGACCTGCCCCCGCTGATACCGGGCGCAGCGGGGGTCAGAGCGCCAGCCGTGAATGGCGGCGGCGTCCTCCGGTGTTACGGTGCGGAGCGTCAGCCGGGCAGTTTCAAGAAAAATCATAATGCTCTGGTCAGCAGAACCACGCTCTCCACATGGGCGGTGCGGGGGAACATGTCCACCGCCTCGGCCTTGCGGAGCACATAGCCCAGGGAGACAAAGCGCTTCACGTCCCGGGCCAGGGTGGCCGGGTCGCAGGAGACGTACACCACCCGCTCGGGGGCCATGGAGACAATGGTGTCCACCACGTCCTCGGCCAGGCCCTTTCGGGGCGGGTCCACGCACACCACGTCGGGCTTCACGCCCCGTGCGGCCAGGGCACGGGCGGCCTCGCCCGCGTCGCCGCAAAGGAACTCGGCGTTGTTCACCCCGTTGCGCAGGGCGTTTTCCCTGGCGTCCTCCACGGCCTGGGGCACCACCTCGGCGCCGAACACCTTGCCCGCCTGCCTGGCCATCACCAGACTGATGGTGCCGATGCCGCAGTACAGGTCCAGCACGGTCTCCCTGCCGGTGAGACCGGCGAAGTCCAGAGCACGGCCGTAGAGCACCTCGGCCTGGTTGGCGTTGACCTGGTAGAAGGAGGGCACGGACAGCCGGAAGGTAAAGCCGCACAGGGTGTCCTCCAGCCAGTCCTGGCCCCAGAGGGTGCGGTAGGAGTCGCCCAGAATGACGTTGTTCTTCTTCTCGTTTACGCCCAGCACCACGCCCACCAGTCCGGGCTCCACGTTCCGCAGGGCCTGGACCAGGGCGTCCTCCTGGGGCACCGACTTGCCGTTGACCAGCAGGCAGACCAGGGACTGTCCGGCCCGGTTCACCCGGACGTACACATGGCGCACCAGTCCCCGGCCGGTCTTTTCATCATAGGCGGAGATGTTGTGCCACTGCATCCAGGACACAGCGGCGGCCCGGAGCCGGGCTGCAGTCTCCGGCTGGAGGAGGCAGTCCTCCACCGAGATGACCTGATGGGTCCGCTGGCGGTAGAAGCCCACCCGGGGACCCTCCGGACCGGGCTGGACCGGGAACTGGACCTTGTTGCGGTACCGGCGGGTGTCCTTGGCCCCGTGGATGACGGGCACCGTCACATCCAGACCGGCGATGCGCTGCAGGCAGTCCTCCACCCGGATGCGCTTGGCCTCCAGCTCCTCGGCGTAGTTCATCTGGCGGAACTGGCAGCCGCCGCACTTGGTGTAGTGGATGCACTGGGGCATGATACGGGCGGGGGAGGGCTGGAACACCCGCACCACCCGGCCAAACAGGTTGGTGCGGCCCACCTTCTCGATGCGTACATCGCACTCCTCGCCCCGGACGCCCCCCTGGACAAAGACCACAATCCCGTCCAGACGGGCCACGCCCGCGCCTTCGGCGGTGTATCCCTCAATGATGAGGCGGCAGATATCGTTTTCCTTTACGTTGCACTCGCGCATAGTATCACCAAATTGTCAGAGTTTGTCACGCCCAGTCGGCCAGCAGGTCCCCGAACAGGCTCCGATCCACCGGGAAGGTGGGGGCACCGGCGGCGTTGGGGGCCAGGTCCTGGGGCTGATAGAAGAAGACCACCGCGTCGGCGGTGAGGTAGAAGTTTTCCCGGTTGAACAGGCTCTCGGCCAGGGCGGTGTCGTAGGTGGTGCCGTTGGCGTCCCCCTGGGCGGCCTGGCGGAGCACCTCCTGCAGGGCGATGGAGGCGGCGGCGTCCGGGTCGGTGAAGAGGTCGTCAAAGGTGAGCACCTCTCCGGTGGTCAGGTCGAAGTGGTCGGCCATGTAGAGCAGGGTGGGGTAGGTGCCGCCGGTGTGGCCGTAGTGGGTGCGCAGGATGCTCACCATCCGGTCGGTCTCATGGGTAATCTCATAGGACTCCTCGTCGGTGTAGTAGGTAAAGGCATAGCCCATGGACTTGGACAGGGCATAGTCCGCGTCGGCCTGACCGGCGTTGGCCAGGGTGTCGCTCCGCAGACCGGCGGACAGGTTCAGATACCACTGGTTGATGGCCTCGTAGGCGGCCACGCCCTCGGCGTTCTCAATCAGCGGCAGGGAAAACTTGCCCTGGACCAGCATGACGTCCTTGTCCTCGTCGTCGTTCTGGGAGCACTCGCTCTCCTGGACGCCCCACACCGGCGCAGCGGCCTGGGGGGT
Organism: Pseudoflavonifractor capillosus ATCC 29799; assembly: GCF_000169255.2. GTDB lineage: Bacteria > Bacillota > Clostridia > Oscillospirales > Oscillospiraceae > Pseudoflavonifractor > Pseudoflavonifractor capillosus. Next base: position 204,683 of record NZ_AAXG02000005.1, on the reverse strand, counting down.
CTCCACGGGCTGGGTCTCAGTGGGCGCGGGGGTGGCGGACACCGGGGGCAGAGTCTCCACAGGCTGGGTCTCCGTGGGGGAGGGGGTGGACGAGGGGTGTGACGTGGGGTAAATCAGTTCCTCAGAGGACTGGGGGCCGGCCGGGGCGCAGGCCGAGAGCACCAGCAGAAGTCCGGCGGCAAGAGAGAGAATACGGCGTTTCATAGCAGCTCCTTTTCCGGCGAAAATGCGAATACAAATACAGACTATATTGTACCACCAAAGAAAAGCGGCGTAAATGGGAAAAGGGAAAACACGGCGGAGAATTGGCCGGACGGCGGGATGAAAATAACAGAAAACGGGATTTTCTCTGTCCATTTTCCACACCGGGGTGCTATACTGGGGAAAACACCCGCTCCGTGCCGGAGGGGGAAAGAGGGGGAGAACACCTTGACAACACAGGAGATTGTGGCCCTGGCCCTGAACTACGGCTTTTCCCATGGCGGGGCGGTACGCATGGAGGCCCTGGAGTTCCTGCCCGAGGTGCGGGAGATGTGCGCCGACGGCCGGTGCCATATGTATGGCCGGTGCTGGACCTGTCCGCCTGCCTGCGGCACCCTGGAGGAGGCTGCCGCACGGGTGAAGAAGTACCGCCGGGGCATCCTGGTCCAGTCCACCGCGGACATGGAGGACGACTTCGATGTGGACGCCATGCAGGCGCTGGACAGGGTACACAAGGAGCGGTTTGGCTGTCTGGTGGAGCGGCTGCGTGCCATCTGGCCCAACTGCCTGCCCATGTCCTCCGGCGCCTGCACCATCTGCAAGACCTGCACCTATCCCGACGCGCCCTGCCGCTTCCCCGACCGGGCCATCCCCTCCATGGAGGCCTACGGGCTCTTTGTCTCCCGGGTGTGCGAGCAGTCGGGCATGGAGTACTGCTACGGCCCCAGAACCCTGACCTATACCGCCTGCGTACTCATCGACTGACAAGCAGGCCTGCACCGGTCAGAATTTCCATATCGACATTTTTTCAGTGGAAATACCTGCCCCTGGGCGACAAAAAGACTTTTTCCTCCCGCTGGTTTGTTCATAATTTCTACTTTTTTATTGAGGTGGTTTATGGTATACTGCTAACTTAGGAAATTCCGGCCGGGAGCCATGTGGCCCGGGCCGTTGCCAATGCACGGAAGAAAGGTGAACGAGAAATGGGTAACCTGCTCAAGAAGATCTTCGGCACCAGCTCCCAGCGGAAGCTCAAGGAGATCGAGCCCCTTGTAAAGAAGATTGAGGCCCTGGAGGAGCCCTACAAGGCCCTGACCGACGAGGAGCTCCGGGCCAAGACCGATGAGTTCAAGGCCCGCCTGAAAAACGGCGAGACCACCGATGATATCCTGCCCGAGGCCTTTGCCGTCTGCCGGGAGGCCTCCTGGCGTGTGCTGGGCATGCGTCCCTACCGGGTGCAGCTCATCGGCGGCATCATCCTGCACCAGGGCCGTATCGCCGAGATGAAGACCGGCGAAGGCAAGACCCTGGTGGCCACCCTGCCCGCCTACCTCAACGCCCTCACCGGCGAGGGCGTCCACATCGTCACGGTCAACGACTACCTGGCCAAGCGCGACAGCGAGTGGATGGGCAAGCTCTACCGCTTCCTGGGCCTGACCGTGGGCCTGGTCATCCACGAGGTGTCCCCCGCCCAGCGCCACGCCTCCTACGCCGCCGACATCACCTACGGCACCAACAACGAGTTCGGCTTCGACTACCTGCGTGACAATATGGCCATCTACAAGCAGGAGATGGTCCAGCGTGGCCACGCCTTCGCCATCGTGGACGAGGTGGACTCCATCCTCATCGACGAGGCCCGTACCCCCCTGATCATCTCCGGTCAGGGCGACCAGTCCACCCAGCTGTACCAGATTGTGGACTCCTTCGTCTCCCGCCTCAAGCCCAAGAAGGTGGCCAGCGTGGACGAGAAGGAGGAAGAGGACCCCAACCTGGACGCCGACTACGTGGTGGACGAGAAGGCCCGCACCGTCACCCTCACCGCCCGGGGCATCGAGAAGGCGGAGAAGGCCTTCAACATCGAGAACCTGGCCGACCCCGAGAACACCACCCTGTCCCACCACATCAACCAGGCCATCCGCGCCTGGGGCCTGATGCGCCGTGACAAGGACTACGTGGTCAAGGACGGCGAGGTCATCATCGTCGACGAGTTCACCGGCCGTCTGATGTACGGCCGCCGGTACTCCGAGGGCCTGCACCAGGCCATCGAGGCCAAGGAGAAGGTCCAGGTGGCCCGTGAGTCCAAGACTCTGGCTACCATTACCTTCCAGAACTACTTCCGTCTCTACGACAAGCTCTCCGGCATGACCGGTACCGCCATGACCGAGGAGGACGAGTTCAACACCATCTACGAGCTGGACATCGTGGAGATCCCCACCAACAAGCCCCTGGCCCGTATCGACCACCACGACGTGGTCTACAAGACAGAGGCCGGCAAGCTCCGGGCCGTGGTCAAGCAGATCGAGGAGTGCCACGCCAAGGGCCAGCCCGTGCTGGTGGGCACCGTGTCCATCGAGAAGTCCGAGGAGCTCAGCGAGATGCTCCGCCGCAAGGGCATCAAGCACAACGTCCTGAACGCCAAGTTCCACGAGAAGGAAGCTGAGATCGTGGCCCAGGCCGGTAAGCTGGGCGCCGTCACCGTGGCCACCAACATGGCCGGCCGTGGTACCGATATCATGCTGGGCGGCAACGCCGAGTTCCTGGCTAAGAACGACCTGCGCAAGGCCGGTCTGTCCGACGAGCTCATCGCCGAGTCCACCGGCTTCGCCGAGACCGACAACGAGGAGATCCTCAACGCCCGCAAGATGTTCGCCGAGGCCGAGGCCAAGTACAAGGAGGCCATCAAGGGCGAGGCTGAGAAGGTCCGTGCTGCCGGCGGCCTGTTCATCCTGGGCACCGAGCGCCACGAGTCCCGCCGTATCGACAACCAGCTCCGCGGCCGTGCCGGCCGTCAGGGCGACCCCGGCGAGAGCCGCTTCTACCTGTCCCTGGAGGACGATATCATGCGCCTGTTCGGCTCCGAGCGGGTGATGAGCATGATGGAGACCCTGGGCGTGGACGAGGATACCCCCATTGAGCAGAAGATGCTCACCAACGCCATCGAGTCCGCCCAGAAGCGGGTGGAGTCCAAGAACTTCCAGACCCGTAAGACGGTGCTGGAGTACGACGACGTCATGAACACCCAGCGTAAGGTCATCTACGAGCAGCGCCGCAAGGTGCTGGACGGCGACAACCTCAAGGAGGCTGTCCAGAACATGATGACCACCGTGGTGTCCAACGCCATCCACGGCCACATGGGCGAGCAGAAGCACATGGACGCCGAGCAGTTCCGCGAGGCTGTGGCCCCCTTCCGGGGCGTGTTCCTCCACCCCGAGGAGCTCAAGCTCACCGACAAGGAGCTGGAGAGCTACAACGCCGACCAGCTGGTGGAGCTGGTGGCCGGCAAGGCCCGTGAGCTCTACGCCCGCAAGGAGCAGGAGCTGGGCGAGCCCCTCATGCGCGAGCTGGAGCGTGTGGTCATGCTCCGGGTGGTGGACGAGTACTGGATGGACGAGATCGACGCCATGACCGAGCTGCGCCAGGGCATCGGCCTGCGGGGCTACGGCCAGCACGACCCCGTTGTGGAGTACAAGCGGGAAGGCTACGAGATGTTTGAGAACATGATCGCCGCCATTCAGGAGGAGACGGTGCGCCGTCTGTTCCTGGCCCGTGTCAAGGTGGGCGGCGAGGTCAAGCGTGAGCGGGTGGCCAAGGTCACCGGCGAGAGCGGCGCCGACGACGGCACCGTGAAGAAGCAGCCCTCCAAGAAGGTGGTCAGAATCGGCCGCAACGACCCCTGCCCCTGCGGCAGCGGCCTGAAGTGGAAGAAGTGCACCTGCAAGGAGTACCACCCTGACGAGCAGTAAGGCGGTTGGGCAACCTCCGCACCGGAGAAAAATCCCCCTCGGAGAGCGGAGGGGGGCCTCCGGGGGGAACTGGTGCCCCCCGGAAGGCGCGGCCGTAATACCCGCGCTTCCCGCAGGAAGCGCCCGCGCCTTGAAAAAGTGCACCTGCAAGGAGTACCACCCCGACGAGCAGTAACTCTGTTGGGAAGTTCCAAATAAACAATACACCGGGCAGCGCCCGGCAGCAGTGAAAAATGGAAAGTGAAACGTAATAAGGGCTGACAACCTCCGGAGGGAGGAGATTTTCCTCCCTCCGGGACTGCCTTTTGGTTTTCTTTTCATTTTTCACTTTTCTTTTAAAGGGGAATGTATGGAGTTTACAGAGAAAACGGTAAACGGCGTCACCTTCGGCCAGGGTGCCGACATGGGCCCCGGCGTGGTCCACGGCTTCTCCACCCGGCTGGGCGGCGTGTCCCAGGGCATCTACGCCTCCCTCAACCTGGGGGTGAACCGGGGCGACGCCCGGCAGGCCGTGGAGGAGAATTACCGCCGCTTCTGCACCGCCATCGGCGCGGATGTGGACAAGGTGGTGTTCTCCAACCAGGTCCACGGGGACACCGTGCGGGTGTGCACCGCCGCCGACGCCGGCTCCGGCCTGGAGCGGAAGCCGGACTATGAGGCCGACGGCCTCATCACCGACGTGCCCGGCCTGTGCCTGGTGGTGTTCTCCGCCGACTGCCTGCCCATCCTGCTCCACGACCCGGTGCGCCGGGTGGTGGCCGCCGTCCACGCCGGATGGCGGGGTACCGCCAACGGCATTGTGGAGCGGGCCTGCGAGAAAATGCGGGACCTGTACGGCTGCCGCAGCGAGGACATCCGGGCCGCCATCGGCCCCGGCATCTCCCGCTGCTGCTTTGAGACCGGCGAGGACGTGCCCAACGCCATGACCTCCGCCCTGGGCGCCGGAGCGCTCAAGTTCATCGAGGCCCATCCCGGCGGCAAGTTCCGGGTGGATTTGAAGGGCATCAACACCTTCCGGCTCCTCCGGCAGGGGCTGACCGAGGACCACATCGCCGTGTCCCCCGACTGCACGTTCTGCCTCCACGACAAGTACTGGTCCCACCGCTTCACAAAGGGAGAGCGGGGGAGCCAGGGGGCGGCCATCGCCCTGGAATGGGGGAAGCGATGAAAAAGTGCCTGCCTGCCCTGCTGCTGAGCGGGGTGCTGCTGCTCAGCTGCGCCGCCTGCGCCCCGGAGACGGCGGAGGAGACCCCCGTCCCCACCACCCCCGCCCCCACCCAGACGGCCCAGCAGCCCCAGACCGAGCAGCGGGAGTTTGTGCTGCCCTGCTACGGGGACCAGTCCTTTCACCCCATCACCGGCGGCAACCGGACCAACCTGACCCTGGCCCCCCTGATGTACGAGGGACTCTACGAGCTGGACCAGAGCTTTACCCCGTCGCCGGTGCTGTGCGCCTCCGCACAGACCGACGAGACCGGGCTTATCTGGACCTTTACCCTGCGGGAGGGCGTCACCTTCTCCGACGGCAGCCTGCTGACCGCCTCCGACGTGGTGTACTCCCTCCAGCTGGCCATGGGGGAAAATTCCCCCTACGCCGGACGCTTTACCGGCGTCACCGGCATAACGGCGGGTGAGGGGAACACGGTGACCATCACCCTGTCCGCCCCCAACGGCGCCCTGCCCGCCCTGCTGGACGTCCCCATCGTCAAGGAGACCGGCGGCACGCCTCTGGGCACAGGCCCCTACGTCCTCACCGGCGAGGGGGACAGCCTGGCCCTGGAGGCCAGAACTGGCTGGTGGAAGGGGGAGAAGGTGCCTCTGGAGCGCATCCCCCTCTACAACGTACGGGAAGCCGACGGTATGATCCACGCCTTTGACACCCAGGAGATCTCCCTGGTCACCGTGGACATCACCGGCTCCAACGCCCTGGGCTACTCGGGCACCTACGAGGTGTGGGACTACGCCACGTCGGTGATGCTCTACATAGGCTACAACACCGCCTCCGGCCCCTGCGCCGACCAGGACTTGCGCAAGGCCCTGTCCTACGGCTATGAGCGCACGGCGGTGACCAAGTCCATTCTGTCCCAGCACGCACAGGCGGCGGCGCTGCCCGTGTCGCCCGCAAGCCCCCTGTATGACGAGACCCTGGCCGGAACCCTGGAGTACGCGCCCCAGACGGCGGAACAGCTGCTGGAGGAGGCCGGGTGGAGCCTGGGAGCCGACGGTCTGCGCACCAACGGCTGGCAGAACCTGAGCCTGCGCTTTATCGTCAACACGGACAACACCTACAAGGTCTCCGCCGCCGAGTACCTGGCCCAGGGGCTGGGCAAGCTGGGCATTACGGTGGAGCTGGAAAAGCTGCCCTGGGAGGACTATGTGGCCGCCCTGACGGCGGGGGAGTTTGACCTGTACCTGGGGGAGGTCAAGCTCACCGGCGACTTTGACCTGACCGCCCTCATTGCCCCCGACGGGGCCCTGAACTACGGCAAATACAGCGACGCCGACGCCCAGACCCTGCTGACCGCCTTCCGGGCGGCAGGGGAGGGACAGCGGGAGGCCGCAGCCTCCGCGCTGTACACCCATCTGGCGGAGACGGCGCCCTTTACCCCCATCTGCTTTAAAAACTGGTCGGTGCTCACCCACTGGGGCAGCCTGACCGGCCTGTCTCCCACCCAGCAGAACGTATTCTACGGCCTGACGGACTGGGAGATGGGAAGCGGCTGATTGACGGATTCACTGCCCCGGCGGGCATTGAAGATACACAGAGAACCAGAGAGAATTGATTTGTTGGAGGAATGAAGATGGAACAGGTCTTCCGCTGCTATGTGGAGAAGCGGCCCGGATTTGACGTGGAGGCCATGGGCGTGATGCGGGAGCTGCGGGAGCAGCTGGGCATTTCCGCCCTCACCGGACTGCGGATTCTCAACCGGTACGACGTGGACGGGCTGGACCAGGCCGCCTGGCAGGCTGCCCGGGACACGGTGTTCTCCGAGCCCCAGTGCGACGCCTTTTATGAGGAGGACATGCCCGCGCCCGGCGGCGTGTGCACCATTCTGGCGGTGGAGGCCCTGCCCGGCCAGTACGACCAGCGGGCCGACTCGGCTCAGCAGTGCATCCAGCTGCTCACCGGCGGCGAGCGTCCCCGGGTGGCCTGCGCCAAGGTGTACGTCCTCATGGGCGAGCTGACCGAGGGCGACATGAAGCGGATCAAGGGCTACCTCATCAACCCGGTGGAGTGCCGTGAGGCCGCCATGGAGAAGCCCGCCACCCTGGCCCAGGAGTACCCCGCACCCCCCGCCGTCAAGACCATTGACGGCTTCATCGCCATGGACGACACCGCCCTCAGCGCCATGCTGGGGGAGCACGGCCTGGCCATGGACCTGAACGACCTGAAGTTTATGCAGGCCTATTTCCGGGACGAGGAGAAGCGTGACCCCACCGTCACCGAGCTGCGGGTGGTGGACACCTACTGGTCCGACCACTGCCGCCACACTACCTTCGGCACCCACATCGACAAGGCCGAGATTCTGGACGACGAGGTGGCCCAGGCCTATCAGGAGTACCTGGCCGCCCGTGAGGAGGTCTACGGCCCCGAAAAGGCCGCCGTCCGCCCCCAGACCCTGATGGACATGGCCACCCTGGGTGCCAAGGTGCTCAAGAAGCGGGGCGTGCTCACCGGTCTGGACGAGAGCGAGGAGATCAACGCCTGCTCGGTCCACGTCACCGCCACCGTGGACGGAGAGGAGCAGGACTGGCTGCTCATGTTCAAGAACGAGACCCACAACCACCCCACCGAGATTGAGCCCTTCGGCGGCGCGGCCACCTGCATCGGCGGCGCCATCCGTGACCCCCTGTCCGGCCGTGCCTATGTGTACCAGGCCATGCGCGTCACCGGCTGCGGCGACCCCCGCACCCCCCTGGACCAGACCCTGAGCGGCAAGCTGTCCCAGCGCAAGATCGCCCAGACCGCCGCCGCCGGCTACTCCTCCTACGGCAACCAGATCGGCCTGGCCACCGGCCAGGTGTCCGAGATCTACCACCCCGGCTACGTGGCCAAGCACCTGGAGCTGGGCGCCGTGGTGGCCGCCGCCCCGGCGGAGCATGTGGTGCGTGAGTGCCCCGCTCCCGGCGATGTGGTCATCCTGCTGGGCGGCCGTACCGGCCGTGACGGCATCGGCGGCGCCACCGGCTCCTCCAAGAGCCACAACCTGGAGAGCCTGGACACCATGGCCTCCGAGGTCCAGAAGGGCAACGCCCCCGAGGAGCGGAAGATCCAGCGGCTCTTCCGCCGGGGTGAGGTGACCCGTCTCATCAAGCGCTGCAACGACTTCGGCGCCGGCGGCGTCAGCGTGGCCATCGGCGAGCTGGCCGACGGCCTGTCCATCAGCCTGGACGCGGTGCGCAAGAAGTACGACGGCCTGGACGGCACCGAGCTGGCCATCTCCGAGAGCCAGGAGCGTATGGCCGTGGTGGTGGCCCCCCAGGATGCCGCCGCCTTCATCGCCGCCGCTGAGAGCGAGAACCTGGAGGCCTATCAGGTGGCCACCGTCACCGAGGACCCCCGCATGGTCATGACCTGGAACGGCCAGACCGTGGCCAACCTGTCCCGGGCCTTCCTGTCCTCCAACGGCGCGGACAAGCACATCACCGTCACCGTCCCCGCCCGCAAGACCCACGAGACCGAGCTGCACCCCTCCCGCCTGACCCAGCTGGCCGCTGAGCTCAAGATGGCCACCCAGCGCGGTCTGGGCGAGCGGTTCGACGGCTCCATCGGCGCGGGCAGCGTGCTCATGCCCTTCGGCGGCGCGGCCCAGACCAGCCCCGCCCAGGCCATGGCCGCCCTGCTGCCCGTGGGCCCCGGCCACGAGACCGACACCTGCTCCGTCATGGCCTGGGGCTTTGACCCCGACCGTATGGCCCGCGACCCCTTCGGCGGCGCCCAGGCCTCCGTGGTGGAGTCCCTGGCCCGTCTGGTGGCCTCCGGCTGTGATTACAGAAAGGCCTATTTCTCCTTCCAGGAGTACTTTGAGAAGCTGCGCACCGACCCGGAGCGCTGGGGCAAGCCCTTCCAGGCCCTGCTGGGCGCCCTGCGTGCCCAGCTGGAGCTGGGCGTGGCCGCCATCGGCGGCAAGGACTCCATGTCCGGCTCCTTCCTGGACCTGGACGTGCCCCCCACCCTGGTGTCCTTCGCCATCGCTCCCGCCAAGGCCGGAGAGGTGATTTCCCCCGAGTTCAAGGCCGGTGGACACCCGGTCTATCTGTTCCAGAGTGTCAGCTACAACGACTACGGCAGCCTCAAAAAGACCTGGGAGAACTTCCATGAGCTGTGCCAGGCGGGTAAGGTGTGCTCCGCCTGGGCCGTGGGCAGCGGCGGCCTGGCCGAGGGCATCATGAAGATGTCCTTCGGCAACCGGGTCGGCTTCACCGCCGAGCCTTCCGCCGAGAGCAGCCTGTTCTACACCGGCATGTGCGGCGCCATCCTGGCCGAGTGCGACGGCCCGGTGCCCGGCGGCATGCTGGTGGGACACACCACCGACTCCGCCAACATCTTCCTGGGCGGCGAGTCTGCCACCGTGGACCAGCTGCGTGCCATCAATGAGGGCGTGCTGGAGGAGGTCTATCCCACCCGTGCCGGCACCTCCGGCAAGGTGGAGCCCATCTCCTGGACCGGCCGTTCTCCCGCCGTCTGCGCCCACAAGACCGCCCGTCCCCGGGCCGTCATCCCCGTCTTCCCCGGCACCAACTGCGAGTACGACACCGCCGCCGCCTGCCTGCGGGCCGGCATTGAGCCGGAGATTCTGGTGGTGCGCAACGGCGGCACCGCTCAGCTCCGTGAGTCCGCCCAGGCCCTGGAGGCGGCCATCCGCCGCAGCCAGATGATCGTGGTGCCCGGCGGCTTCTCCGGCGGCGACGAGCCCGACGGCTCCGGCAAGTTCATCGCCTCCTTCTTCCGCAGCGGCCCCATCACCGACGCCGTCCACGACCTGCTCAAGCACCGTGACGGCCTGATGCTGGGCATCTGCAACGGCTTCCAGGCCCTCATCAAGCTGGGCCTGGTGCCCTACGGCGAGATCCGCCCCATGGACGACACCTGCCCCACCCTGACCTATAACCTCATCGGCCGCCATCAGAGCCGCTATGTCACCACCCGGGTGGCCAGCGTCAACTCCCCCTGGATGCTCAAGAGCCAGGTGGGCGACCTCCACGCCATCCCCGTGTCCCACGGCGAGGGCCGCTTTGTGGCTCCCGAGGGCCTGCTGAAGGACCTCATCGCCAAGGGTCAGGTGGCCACCCAGTACGTGGACGCCGCCGGTGTGCCCTCCATGGACATCACCGTCAACCCCAACGGCTCCATGGAGGCGGTGGAGGGCATCTTCTCCCCCGACGGCCGTGTGTTCGGCAAGATGGGCCACAGCGAGCGCCGCGGCCCCTGGGTCGCCCGCAACATCCCCGGCGACAAGCACCAGCCCCTCTTTGAGAGCGGCGCGGAGTACTTCAAATAAGATACGTGCAGCCTCAGGGGCGCCGGGTTTCCCGGCGCCCCGTTTTTATCCTTTTTAATCCTTCCTCCATGGGGGATTTAAGATTGCGGTGGTACAATCTCCCCAACAAGACAAAGGAGGCACTCTTATGGTTACTCTGATTGTGGGCTGCGCCGCGGCCATTGTGGTGCTGTACCTGGTTCTGGCCATCCTCAGCGTGCCGGTGATGATTATTCTGTCCCTGGCCCCCTGGGCGCTGGCCGTGGCCGGTGTGGTGCTGCTGGTGAAGGCCCTCACCGAAAAGCCCATGCGCTGGGAGAATTTCATGCCCGCTGTGGTGGCCTTTCTCCTCTCCGGCCTTATCCGCTGGATTTTCTGAGCAGAATCTGAACATTTCCTTACGAATATCCGCCGGTCTTGACTTGGGTCGTGACCGGCGGATATAATCTTAGAAAAAGGAGGGAGCCAGCGATGAAGGCCAATATTCTGGTGGTGGACGACGAGCCCGAGATTGCCGACCTGGTGGAGGTCTACCTCAAGAGCGAGGGGTTCACCGTGTTCAAGTGCGGCACCGGCGCCGACGCCCTCCAGTGGGTGAACCGGGAGCGGCTGGACCTGGCCATCCTGGACGTGATGCTGCCCGATATCTCCGGCTTTACCCTCTGCGGGGAGATCCGCCGGGAGCACCACTTTCCCGTCCTTATGCTCACTGCCCGCACCGAGGACATGGACAAGATCACCGGCCTGACCATCGGTGCCGACGACTACATGACCAAGCCCTTCAACCCTCTGGAGCTGGTGGCCCGGGTGAAGGCCCAGCTGCGGCGCTACACCCACTACAACGAGAATGACCGGCCCGTGGGGGATATCATCGACTTCAACGGCCTGGTCATCAACCGCTCCACCCACGAGTGTACCCTGTACGACAAGCCCCTGAATCTGACCCCCCTGGAGTTTGACATCCTGTGGATGCTCTGCGAGAACCGGGGACAGGTCATCTCCGCCGAGAAGCTGTTTGAGAGCGTGTGGGGGGAGAAGTACCTGGACCGGAACAACACCGTCATGGTCCACATCCGCCGCCTGCGGGAGAAGATGGGGGAGCCGGGACGCAACCCCCGGTTCATCAAAACCGTGTGGGGCGTGGGGTATAAAATCGACTGATCGGGGACCAAAAAAGTTTTTCAAAAAAATTTGAAAAAAGCGTTGACAAATGGGAGACTGTCGGATATAATAAATCCTGCCCTGTTCGACGGGGTCACATGGCGGCATAGCTCAGTTGGCTAGAGCATGCGGTTCATACCCGCAGTGTCCCCGGTTCGAATCCAGGTGCCGCTACCATAAAAATCTAACAGGATGGGTTCCCCATCCTGTGCAGACGGCCCGGTGGTCAAGCGGCTAAGACACCGCCCTTTCACGGCGGTAACACGGGTTCGATTCCCGTCCGGGTCACCAACCCCTTTACGGGGCATGACCGGACATACCAGATATGGAGGCATAGCTCAGCTGGTAGAGCGTCCGCCTCACACGCGGAAGGTCACAGATTCGAGTTCTGTTGTCTCCACCACAAAAACACCTGAAACCGAAAGGTTTCAGGTGTTTTTGTTTTTCCGGAAGAAGGGAAACGGCGACCTGTTCGGCGGGCGACCGCCTCCAACGGGTCAGAACGCGGATTGGATACGCAGCGAGTCCGTAATTTGATTGAAAAAACAGGTCTGCCAGCTGGCAGACCTGTTTTTGAAGGAGACACAATTACATTGATTGCTTCATAACCGCAACTGGGTTGTCATCGGCATCATAAAATGTGACACTTCCGGCATCAGCGGGCAGGACAATGGCGAAGGGCTGCCCAAGCTCAAGTGCAATGACCTGGCCATTTTGGCCGTCGTCCACCTCCAGCCGCACAGTGTTTTGGGCGTTCATAGAGAAAAATGCCCGCTCAGAACAGCCCTCAATGGTATACTCCAGAATATACTGTTCCACGCCGCTGAGGCTGCCGCCGGCACGGAAAAAATATCCGAAGGAAAATCCGGGACGGTTGACATAGAGGGAGAAGGTGTGGTCGGACTGGTCGGCGGGATAGGAGAGGAAGGCGGCCATATCGTCAGAGACGCTGCCTGTGGTGGTCCAGCTGGCGTCAATCCGTTGGGAGGCCCTCAAATCCTCCTCCAGCCGGCCGGCGGACACACCGATACAGCCGCCCGAAAAAAGCAGGCCCAGCAGGAGCGCACAAGCTAAGAGGAGACACACTATCAGTAGGGCAATCTGTCGGCCCTTCAACTTCATCAGAGTCACACTCCTAAAAAAGATGGTATAAGCATAGCACAAGTCAGATATCCCCTGCAAGGAGGTTCGTCAGCCGCCCAGAATCTCACCGGCGGTGCGGAGCTGCTCCGGGGTGGGGGTCCAGTAAAAGGTAATCTCCACCATGCGGCTCTCCCAGCAGATGAGGTAGGTATCCCGGAAGCCGTCGTCCCGGTAGACCTGGTAGGCCGCCTGAGCGCCCCAGGGAGCGGCGTCAACGGGCTCGTAGTGCTCCACAAACACATAGTCGTCGATGACCTCGTCCTGACGCTCTTCCAGCAGGCTCTGGCGGATGAAATCATAGAGGAAGGGCAGCTTGACGTCGGTGACGGTGTAGCTGAGCTGATAGTCCCGCTCCTCCTGGTTGAAGAGAGGCCGCTGGTCATACTCGCACCGGGAGAGAAGGAAGGTCTCCTGACAGTGGGCCTCCTTGGAGTACTGGGTGTCTGTCTCCACCAGGTCCCCCACCGTCAGGGGCATGGGGTCGTCGTAGATGTCCCGGGTAAGATTGCCCCACTGGTAGCTGCCCACCGGCTGATGGCCGTCGCCAAAGGAGAGCAGGCCGGTGAGAATGCCGGCGGTGATACCGGCCAGCCCCACCACGGTCAGCAGCAGAATACAGCCCATGGTGACTGCCTGATTGACCCGGCGGGAGACGCCCCGCTTTTTCAGCCATCTGGACAGGCAGCGGCCCAGCAGGCCCATCGCCAGGATGACCGCCAGCCACACCGCCAGGAACAAAAACTTGCGGACAGAGCCGGTCTGGGAGAGAATCAGGAGCAGAATGGCCACAGCCAGCAGGCACCAGCCCAACGGCCGATTGGTGTGGACGGGCAGAAAAATACCCTGTTCAGCGGCCTTCTTTGCCCGCCGGTGCCAGAGAAAGTAGTAGATCAGCTCATAGAGGGGGAATACCACCAGCAGCATCCAAAAGGGGAGGGAGAACAGATAGCACGGAGTGGACAGGTAATCCACCGGGTTCCGCCACAGCTGACGGAGCTGGTATACCAGAACGAACAGGTAGAGGGCCAGCGACAGGAGCTGAGCGGTGAGTATCCGCTTGGACATGGTGCGGTGGATGGTCTCCACCTGGGTCACCGGGTCGGTGTCGATGGGCACGGCGTCCGTCTGGTCGGTGTAAAAAATCTGCATGGCGTCCCAACGGGCCGCCAGCTTCCAGCCGTCCTGGGTACAGAAGTCCTCCTTCATCAGCTGCCGCTGGCTGGGGTGGGGGTCAAACTCCGAGGCGCTGGGGAAGTAGGTCACCGCAAACCGCAGCTGCCGGGGCCGGATTTTCCGGTAGGTCCAGAGCAGTCCGCCGGGCTGCTCAATCATCCAGCCCTGGGCGGCCATCTGCTCCAGCTTCTTCTCAATCCCGCGCTGGTCGTAAAAGGAGAAATTTGCAAGGCAGCGTCTGGTTTTGCTCATTCCTGTGCCTCCTCTCTCAAAACACGGTCATAGTCCTCTGCCTGACTCCGGAGACGCCGGTATTCCCGGTCCAGCATCTCCCGGCCCTTGTCCGTAATGAGGTAGCTGCGGCGGCGCCCGGCCGACTCGGTCTCCTGAATCACCCCCGCCGCCAGGAACTGCTCCAGCAGGTCGTACAGGGTGCCTGAGCCGATGGTCACCCGGCCCTCAGTGAGAACCCGCACCGCCTCCAGAATGTCCGCCCCCCGGCGTTCCCGACGCAGGCAGAGCAGAATGTAAAACATCTGCTCGGTGAGGGTCTTGAATTTCTCCCGCGGCATGGCGGCTCCCTCCTTTCTCGATTATCGAGTTTTCTTCACCTTCATTATAACTCGAATATCGAGAAAGTCAACGGGGCAAAATGGAGAAAACAGCGGCACCATTGCCATACGGACATAAATATGATATAAAGAGGGTGGGAAAAGGCCGTTTTTATCCAAAAGGAGAGCAAAAATGGGAAAATTAAACTTTAAAAACCAGCTGACTCTGGGCATCATCATTCTGGCAATCGGCTTTGTCTGCTCCACCGTGACCAAAATAGGGCTGTTCACCAACGCTGCCTGGGCCCTTTACGGGCTGCTCTTTGCCATCCACCCGGTGTGGCCTGAGCGGCTCCAGCACCCCAGAATGAAGCTGGCCGTCCGTCTGGCAGGCGTAGCCGTAGTGCTGCTGGCCCTCATCACCCGGTTCGGCGTCTGATGGGGACAGATTCCCTCCAATGACACTTTTCTTTTACCGGGAAACCGTGTATACTAACGGCAGAATCCCGTGCTCTCCGGCGGCGCCGGAGGAATTTTTTCACGGGGAAAGGAGAATTGTCCGTGTACGAAAACAACTACTATACCCAGGAGGGGTACGGCAGCTACGGCATGGTGGAGACCGTGGGCCGCTACACCGCCCGCACCTTCCTCTGGATGTTCGCCGGTCTGGCCGTCACCTTCGGCGTGGCCATCGCCGGGTTTATCACCGGCTTCAGCTTCCGGCTCCTGTTCAACTCCTTCACCTATATCGGCTTGCTCATCGCCCAGATTGCGGTGGTGCTGGTGCTCTCCGCCCGTATTCACAGCCTGTCCGTACCGGCGGCCCGGTTCCTCTTCTTCGCCTACGCCGCCCTCACCGGCGTGACCTTCTCGGTCTATTTCATCCTCTTTGACGTGGCCAGCCTGGTGCTGGTGTTCGGCGTCACCGCCCTGTACTTCGGCGCAATGGCCGCCTTCGGCTACGCCACCAAGGCCGACCTGTCCCGCATCCGCACCGTGCTGATGGGCGGACTCATCTTCCTGGTGGTCTTTGGCCTCATCTCCATGTTTATCCCCGGCCTCCAGGCCCTGGACCGGATCTACTGTCTCATCGGCATCGCCATCTTCCTGGGCTTCACCGCCTACGACACCCAGAAGATCAAGGACCTCCACGCCTACTACGGCCACGACCCCGAGATGGCCGCAAAAGCCTCGGTCTTTGCCGCTCTCCAGCTCTATCTGGACTTCATCAACCTGTTCCTCTATCTGCTCCGTTTCCTGGGCAGACGCCGGAACTGACAAGACAAAACATGCCCCTGCGCCCATGGGCGCAGGGGCATGTTTGCATATTCAGCACACAGGAACCACCACAGGAATACCGTCCACCCGGCACACCCGGGCGTTGACGTTGTATACGTCCCGGATGTTCTCCTCGCTGACTACCGATGCGTCCCCGAAGGCGTGGACGCCGCCGTTGTGGAGCAGTAGAAAGCGGTCGCAGTACCGCAGGGCCAGGTTCAGGTCGTGGATGACCATGACAGCGGCGATGTTCCGCTCCCGGCACAGCTTCTGCACCAGGGAGAGCACCTCGTACTGGTTGTGCAGGTCCAGGTTGCTGGTGGGCTCGTCCAGCAGCAGCACCTTGGGCTGCTGCACCAGGGCACGGGCCAGCATAATCTTTTGCTGTTCGCCGCCGGACAGCCGGTCCATGGGCCGGACGGCCATGTCCTCCAGGCCCAGGGCAGACAGCATCTCGTCCACCAGGCGGTAGTCCTCCGCCGTGGCTCCCCACTTCATGTAGGGCTTGCGGCCCAGCAGCAGCATGTCGTACACGGTCAGGTGGCTGGCCGGGGGATTCTGGGCCACAAAGGCCACATTCCGGGCCATCTCCCCGTGGGACATGGTGAGCAGCTCGGCCCCGTCCACCCGTACCGAGCCGGACTGGGGCTTTAAAATATGGCTGAAGCACTTGAGAAGGGTGCTTTTGCCTGCGCCGTTGTTGCCCAGAATGGCCAGACACTCTCCGCTGCGGGCCTCAAAGGACACGTCGTGGAGAATTTGCCGGCCGCAGCGGTAGGAGAAATTCAGATGTTCCACAGTCATCATGAGCGGTTCCGTCCTTTGAACAGCAGGTAGAGGAACAACGGCGCCCCCAGGAAGGAGGTGATGGCGCCGATGGGCAGCACCACCGGGGCCACCACGTTCCGGGCCACCAGATCCCCCAGCAGCAGCAGTACGGCCCCCATGAGGGCGGAGCCGGGGATGAGATAGCAGTAATTATTGCCCAGGAAACGGCGGACAATGTGGGGGGCCACCAGGCCGATGAAGTTGATGATGCCCACATAGGACACCACCACCGCCGCCACCACCGAGCAGATGAGCACGTTGACAATGCGCAGGCGGCTCACGTTGACGCCCAGGCTGACGGCGGTCTGTTCGCCGCTCTCCAGGGCGTTGTAGTTCCAGCGGTTGAAGAAGAAATAGAGCCCTGCGGCGGCCACCACCGCCGCCATGATGCCCACCTCATCCCAGCCGGTGCGGCCCAGGTCGCCGAAGGTCCAGAACACCAGGGAGGTGAGCTGCACCTCGTCGGCAAAGTACTGCAGGAGCGTGGTGGCCCCGGAGAACAGGGAGCTGAGGGCCACGCCGGAGAGCACCATGGCTTCGGGGGTGATCTGCCGCAGGCGGGACAGGGCCAGAATGAGCACCGACACGGCAATGCTGCCGCCAAAGGCGCACAGGCCGATGAGGGCCGGGTTGGAGAAGGTGACGCCGCCCCCGGCCTGGAGTCCGGCGCCCAGTACGATAATGGCGAAGGCGGCGCCGAAGCCGGCGCCCTGGGAGATGCCCAGGGTGCTGGAGGAGGCCAGGGGGTTGCGCAGCACCGACTGGAGCACCACACCGGCCACGCCCAGCCCGGCGCCGCCCAGAATGGCGGTGCAGATGCGGGGCAGGCGCATGTTGCGCACCACGATGTTGATGCTGTTGTCCTCCGCCTTGCCTGCGATGCCCTTGATGAGCTCCAGCACCGGCGTATTGTAGGACCCGGCACGGAGAGACAGCAGGGCCGCCAGGAGCAGTACCCCGCACAGAGCCAGCAGGACGCCGATATTCCTGGCCCGGTGGCGGGAGTAGGCCTCCGGCGCGCTCAGGCGCACTGCGTCCGCGCCCTTAGCCACCCAGGGTCATCTCCTTGAATTCGTAGCCTGCGGCCTGATACTGGGCGTAGGCGTCCTCCACTCCCAACATGGTCTCAAAAATCTCGTCAAACTTGGCGGCCATGTCCACGTCGGCAAATTCCTCCGGATAGAGCACCTTGCCCATGTAGTAGGCGTCGGCCAGAGCCAGCTCGGTGTTGGTGGCGCTGTACCGGAAGGAGATCTGGCTGTATACCCGGCCCTCCTGCACGGCGGTGAGGCTGTTGTAGAAATCCGGGTTGGAGGCGTAGTCCTCATTGATGAGGGACAGGCCGTTAAAGTCCACAAAAATCACGTCCGGGTCCCAGGTGAGCACCTGCTCCGGGTCCAGGCTGAAGGCGCCGCTCTGGCCGGTGGTGTCCGCCAGATTTACTCCATTGAGGGCCGCCAGGGGGGCATATCCCGCCTCGGTGCCCTCGAAGCCGTGGGAGCCCTTGAAGGACACGCCGGAGACGTACACCGTTGGCTTGTCCTCGTCGGCCACTCCGGCGGTGCGCTCCGCCAGGTCGGACTGGATGCCCTTCAGGTAGTCCGCCAGTTCCTCGGCCCGGTCCTCTTTGTGGTAGACCTCCCCCAGGATGGAGAGAATCTGGAACACGTTGTCGTCAAACATGCCCTCGTTGAGGGGCACCACTACAACCGGGATACCCGTCCTGTCCTGGAGGGCCTGGGCGCTGTCGGCGTCGGTGTTGGCGATGATCACGTCGGGATTGACCTTCAGAATCTCCTCGTCATAGGTCTCGCCGTTGTTGCCGGTGACGGGCAGGGAGGCGAACAGGTCCTGATTGAAGTAGCTGAAGGGCTTGGTGATGGGCACGCCCACTTCGTCGCTCTCCACGCCCACCACCAGGTCCTGGGCCTGGAGATAGGTGGTGTACCGCAGGGTGCACACACCCACACACACAACAGAGGACACGGTCCCGGGAATCTCCACCTGCCGCCCGGCAGCGTCGGTGATGGTGCGGGTATCGCCTGTTCCGGCGGTCTGCTCCGGAGAAACGGACGGAGCGGGGGAGGAGCCGGTGGGCGCGGCGGCGCATCCGGCCAGAAGCAGCAGGGAGAGCAGCAGAGAGGGGAGACGGATTTGCTTTTTCATGGAAAAACTCCTTTATATGGGGTTGGAGGAAAATGGCCTGCTAAAAATGGCTTTACCAGCCTCTGTCGTAGGGCTGGAAGCAGTCCAGACAGAGCAGCTCACCCTGGTGGAGCCGGGCTTTGTGCTCGGGGACCGTCTCACCGCACTGGGCGCAGGTCACGTTGCCGAAGATGCGTGCCTTCTCGGGCACGGGACGGGTGGGCTCGGAGAAGGAGAGCACCTCCTCCACCGGGGCGGTGAGCAGCCAGTTCTGCCGGGCAGGCCGGTCCATACTGCGGTCACCGGGCTTTACCGCCACCCGCAGCCCTCTGCCGCTCTTGCGGCAGTAGAAGGTAAACACCATCTTTCCGGTGCCCCGGTAAATGAGATTGCCCTTGCCCATGGTGCAGCCGGTGATGACCTGCACCGCGTCCACGGCGCAGGAGTCGTTCTCGGTGACGCATACCAGCTCCTCGTCAGCCTCGGGGCCGTCCAGACCCAGCTTTGCCATGGCCTCGGTGGCCACCCGGAAGCCGGTGGCCAGACCGGGGCATTTGTGGCCGTGAAATTCCGCGCATTTGTTCCAGAGAGCCTCATTCATGGGAAGATTCCTCCTTTTTTGCTGCAATCAGGGCCGCCTCCCACACCTGGGCGAAGGGAACTCCTGCCCGGTGGGCCGCAGCGGCCACGTCGTCATACTCCGGCTTGCGGTGGGCAATGTCCCAGCCCTGAGCCGTCTTGATACGGATGGGGCCGAAGGGGGTCTCCACCGTCTCCCGACCAGGGGTGAGGAAGTACTTATTCCACCGCCGGGCACGCAGGCCGTTGGTGGCCGTCTCACGGAGCACAGCCCTGGCCAGCTGATCCTCACGGGCCGGGTCGCACAGCACCGTAATCACATGGCCGGGACGGCCTTTCTTCATCACGCCGGGAGTGGCGTACACGTCCAGCGCCCCCTCCTCCAGCAGACGGGTGCAGGCGTAGGACAGGGCCTCGGGGGTCATGTCGTCCACGTTGCACACCAGCTCGGCAATCTCGCCGTTGGCGGCGTCCGCCGTCTCGCCCCAGAAGGCCCGGACGCAGTTGGCCCGTTCAAACTCCTTCTTGCCCACGCCGTAGCCAACGCCACGGGTGGTCATGACGGGCATGGGGCCGAACTCCCTGGCAAAGTGGGCCACCAGAGCGGCGCCGGTGGGGGTGCACAGCTCGCCCTTCACCTCGCCGCCGTAGGAGGGCACGCCCTCCAGCAGGAAGGCGGTGGCGGGGGCGGGTACCGGCACCACTCCGTGGGCGCACCGGACAAAGCCGCTGCCCACGTGGACCGGAGAGGCCACAATTTTGTCGGGAGCGAGCAGATACATGGCATAGCACACGCCCACCACGTCGGCCACCGCGTCCAGGGCGCCCACCTCGTGGAAATGCACCTCCTCCACCGGGCAGCCGTGGGCCTTGGCCTCGGCAGCGGCGATGGCGTCGTACACCGCCTGAGCATGGATCTTTATCTCCCCAGGCAGGGGCAGGCCGCCGATGAGAGAAGCGATATGGCCGGGAGAGGCATGGTGATGGTGGTGATGGCCATGCTCATGCTCGTGATGGTGCTCATGGCAATGGTCGTGGCCGGGACAGTGGGGATTCTCCGGGTGGCAGTGGTGCTCATAGCTGCGCTCGTGATGCTCATGGGGATGGACGTGGATATGCCCCTCAGCGGCGGCCATGGGCACGTCATGGGACTCCTCCTCCTCACCGCCTACGGTCACCTCCATCCGGGTGCCTGCAATGCCGCAGGTCTTGGCGGACAGGGGGGTCAGGGTGACCCCGGGCAGGCCAAGGGAATTCATGGTGCTGACAAAGGCCGCCTTGTCGGGCAGCAGCTCGTAGAGAGCGGACATGAGCATGTCGCCCGCGGCGCCCATATTGCACTCCAGGTACAGAATCTTCACGGCTGGGAAGCCTCCTTGTGTTGTTCTTGGGAGGGCAGGCCCTCCATCTGATTGATCATGCTGGCCAGATACCCGGCGCCAAAGCCGTTGTCGATGTTGACCACGGCGGAGCCGGAGGCGCAGGAGTTGAGCATGGACAGCAGGGCGGACAGGCCGTGGAAGGAGGCCCCGTACCCCACGCTGGTGGGCACGGCGATGACCGGGCAGTTCACCAGACCGCCCACCACGCTGGCCAGAGCGCCCTCCATGCCGGCGACTGCCACCACGCACCGGGCGGACATGAGCACGTCCAGCTTGGACAGCAGCCGGTGGAGCCCAGCCACGCCCACGTCGTACAGACGGGTGACACGGTTGCCCATGGCCTCGGCGGTGAGGGCGGCCTCCTCGGCCACCGGCAGGTCGCTGGTGCCCCCGGTGGCCACCACGATGTGGCCCAGGGAGGGGGTGTCCGTCCGGGGCCAGGCCACCGCCAGCCTGGCGTCGGCGTGGTAGTCCAGCTCCGCCGTCCGGCTCACAAACTCCGCCGCCTCCAGGCCGATGCGGGTGATGAGAATGTTGCCGCAGCCCCGGTTGTGCATGGCGGCCACAATGCCGGAGATCTGCTCCGGCGTCTTACCTGCGCCGTAGATGACCTCCGCGTTGCCCTGGCGCACCGAGCGGTGATAGTCCACCTTGGCGTAGCCCAAATCCTCAAAGGGGGACAGCTTCAGCTCCAGCAGGGCGTCTTCCGGGGTGGCCTCCCCAGCCGCCACCGACCGGAGCAGAGAGAGAATATCCCGCTTGTTGTCCATATTCGTCAGCCTCCCGTCCGTGTATTGCAGTCCAGCAGTACGGTCTTGAACCAGGGGGAGAGGGCGGCTTTCACCGCCTCACGCTCACCCGCCGCTCTCATGAGGTCGTGTTCTGTCAGCTCCAGCTTGGCCGCACCGTGGAAGAGCCGCACCCGGAAATCCCGGTAGCCCAGAGCGGCCAGGGCCTTTTCCGCACCTTCCACCGCTGTCAGGGCCTCCGGCGTGATGGCTGTGCCCGTGGGTACCCGGGTGGCCAGACAGGCATAGGCCGGCTTGTCCCAGGTGAAGAGCCCGGCTTCCCTGGACCGCTGCCGCACCTCTGTCTTGGTGACGCCGCACTCCCGCAGGGGAGAGCGGACGGCCAGCTCCTTCAGCGCACGCATACCGGGCCGGTCCCCGGCGTCGTCCGAGGCGTTGGTGCCGTCGATGAGGAGGGTGTACCCGTCCGCCAGGGCTGCGTTCTTCAAGAGGGTGAACAGGGCTGTCTTGCAGTGGTAGCACCGGTCGGGGCCGTTGGCCGCCGCGCCGGGCACGGAGAGTATGTCAGCCTCCAGCACGGTCATAGGCATGTGCAGCTCCTCCGCCAGCCGTTTGGCGTCGGCAAGCTCAAAGACGGGCTGGAAGGGGGAGTGGACGTAGTAGGCCTTCACGTCCTGGGCCCACTGACTGGCCGCCCAGAGGAGATAGGCCGAGTCCGTACCGCCGGAAAAGGCCAGGGCAGCTTTGGGATTTGCGCGGAAAAAGTCCTGAAGGGTCATAAATATCCTCCTGAGGAAAGAATATCCGGTTCAAAGCAACAAAAAAAGACATACCCACAGTGGGGCATGTCTTCTGACATCTTACGCGGCGCTCTGCCGCGCGCTGGGCCGGGAAGAGGAAAAAACGCTGTAAGGGGGGCCCTTCTGGGCCCCGGGGAGGCCGCTTGACCTCCGACTTTTTCAGTATAAACGACCGCCTGGGGGCAGTCAAGACAAATGTCACTTTTCATGGAGAAGGAAGAATAACAAATTGGTGGTGTTTACATAATCTTCATATCTTATTTAAAATCCGTCCAAAAATTGCCGCCGCAGCCGTGGTATCTTATAGTCACAGCAAAGGAACACCACCGATACCGCCTCGGGCTGTTGTGGCGGACCAGAGACAACACGGTTGGTCGTGTTTCTATATAAAGAATGCGAGTTTTTCATTTCTCCCTCTTCTATTCCTCTCTCTCTTCCAAATCAAAAGCAGGATGCCCGGTGCACACAGTGCACCGGGCATCCTGCTTTTTGTCTACAAAATAAGTCCGGAGGGTGGAAAGCCTCAGCCCTTTGCGGCCTCGGCGGCGGCAGCGGCCACCTCCGCAATCCGGTCGGGGATGGCGATGTGCTGGGGGCAGCGGTCCACGCACTGGCCGCAGCGGACGCACTGGTCGGGCCGCATGGACTCGGGAATCAGGTCCCAGGTGTTGTCAAAGGAGCTCTTCTTGCCGTCCACGCAGAACTGGTTGTAGATGGCGAAGATGCGGGGGATGTCCACATGCTTGGGGCAGTCGGTGCAGTACCGGCAGCCGGTGCAGGGGATGGTGCCGGCGGAGCGGTAGACCTCCACCGCTCTGGCCAGTACGGCCCGATCCTCCTCCGTAAGGGGCTGGAAGGGGGACATGGTGGCGATATTGTCCTCCACCTGCTCCATGGCCGACATGCCGGACAGCACGGTCATCACCCCCGGCAGGGAGGCGGCGTACCGAAGGGCCCAGGAGGCGGCGCTCTTACCCGGCGCGGCCTGCTCCAGTACGGAGCGGGCGTCGGGGGTCAGGCTGGCCAGGGCGCCGCCCCGCACCGGCTCCATGACGATGACGGGCAGGCCACGATCCGTGACAATCTCATACTGGCGCTTGGCGTCCTGCAAATCCCAGTCCAAATAGTTGAGCTGGAGCTGGACAAAATCCCACTGGTGGTCGTCCAGAATCTTCTCCAGCAGCTCGGGCCGGTCGTGGAAGGAGAAGCCCAGACGGCGGATGCGGCCCTTGGCCTTCTCGTGGGAGAGCACCTGATAGGCCCCCGAGGCCTGGAAGGTGGCGTAGTGCTCGGCGGTGATGCTGTGGGCCAGGTAGAAATCAAAGTAGTCCACCCGGCAGCGCTTGAGCTGGCGGGTGAAGATATCCTCCGCGTCGGAGGGGGACTTGGCCAGCCAGGTGGGCAGCTTGGTGGCCAGGTGAAAGCTCTTTCGATCCCACTTGGAGAGAATCTGACCCAGGAAGGGCTCGCTCTCCCCCTTGTGGTAGTTCCAGGCGGTGTCGAAGTAGTTGACCCCCGCCTCATGGGCCCGCTCCAGCAGCCGCCGGCTCTCCCGGACGGCGATCATACCGTCGCTTTTGCGGGTGGGAAAGCGCATGCAGCCATAGCCCAGCAAGGAAATATCCTCCCCGATGGACGCAAAATGCCGTTTCTCCATGTTGACCTCCCTGTGGCCCGCCCTCTGGGCGGAAATAATTTGTACCCTACGCAGTATTATAATGCAGGCCGGAAGCGCCTGCAAGCCCCCGATTTTCCGCCCGGTGTACGGGGACATGCCACACAGCGGGGTGGGACGGCATATTCTGGAGGGGAGGGAAGCACATGAATCTGACCGAACGCATTCTCACCGTCAGCGACTGCTGGAAAGCGGGGCGAACCATCACCCCCAAGGGTGTCATGGTCCACTCCACCGGCGTGGCCCAGCCCGACCCGGAGGTATTCCTGAAAAACTGGAACCAGCCGGGGGTGGAGGCCTGCGCCCACGCCTTTGTGTGCAGGGACCGGGTCATCCAGACCCTGCCCTGGAACTGGCGGGGCTGGCATGCGGGCACACCCAAGGGGGGCGGCGTCTCCGCCAACAACACCCACATCAGCTTTGAGATTCTGGAGCCCGCCGGCCATACCTACCAGGGCGGCACCATGGTGGGCTACGACCCGGAGAAAAACGCCGCCTATTTTGCAGCGGTGTACCGCAATGCGGTGGAGCTGACCGCCATGCTCTGCGCCCGGTACGGGCTGGACCCGCTGGCGCCCGGGGTCGTGGTGGACCACGCGGAGGGCTGCGCTCTGGGCATCGCCTCCAACCACGCCGACGTGGGCCACTGGTTCCCCAAGCACGGCAAAAGCATGGACCAGTTCCGGGCCGACGTATCCAGAGAGATGAAGGGAGGGGAAGCGGAGATGACCCAGGAAATGTTCAACCAGATGTTCCGCACCGCCATGGAGGCATGGCAGGCGGAGCAGGCGGCACAGCCCGTCAGCGACTGGGCGGAGGAGGCCTGGAAGGCGGCCAAGGCCAGCGGGATGTTTGACGGCACGGCACCCCGGACGGCTCTGACCCGGGAGCAGGCAGCTCTGGTCCTGTCCCGCCTGGAGAAGCAGGGCGGCTGACCGGAATACAGCGAGGAAAAGTGGGACGTTCTTCGGAATGTCCCACTTTTTTCATGTCCAGGGATAAAAAATCGCCCCGGCGTGAGCCGGGGCGGTCTGGGGGATACAGGGATAAGTACGCCGCCGGAAGGCGGCGGGGGCGTTCAGCCCCGGCTGCAGGAGCAGGAGGAGTCGGAGTCCATCTCCACGGAGACCTGCATGTTGGCGGAGCCACGGGTCATATAGGCCGGCATGGCCACGTAGACCGGGAAGCTGTCCCCGGAGGGGGCGGAGTCCCACACGGGACGGTCGGGGAAGGAGGGAAGGGTGACGGCTCCGCCGCTCCCGCAGGAGCAGCCGCAGCCGCAGCAACAGCAGCGGCGGCGGTTGGAACAATTGCACATATGAGTATCCCCCAAAGCAGTTTTGGCGGAGCGGGGACGGCGGCGCCGCCTCCGCCCCACGGTACAGCATATGTCCGCCCGGCCCCGGGGGTGACGGCACGGGAAAAGAAAACCCGCCGCGCACTGCGCGGCGGGTTAAGACTGTCGATAAACCCTGCGGCTTAAGGTTTCGGAGGGAAAGATAGTGTGAAAGAAAACCGTCAGGGTTGTCTTTCGCGTGCAATCAAACCATTTTTTCAAGCTTTAAAAAAGCTTGAAAAAATGCAACAGCCTGTCGAAAATACTTTTTCGACAGGCTGCGCCCGCCGCGCAGTGCGCGGCGGGTTACATCCGTATATCCTTAGAGAGGACGGACGTTGACAGCGCGGAGCTTGCCGGCGTCCTTGGGATCGGGCTCGGTGTCGTAGGACACCTTCTGGCCCTCGGCGAGGGTCTTGAAGCCGTCCACCAGGATGGCGGAGAAGTGGACGAACACGTCGCCGCTGCCGTCGTCGTTGGAGATGAAGCCGAAGCCCTTGGTCTCATTGAACCACTTTACAGTACCCTGATACATGCTGGTACCTCCTCAAAAAATTTGATCTCTGCGCAAAAGAAAACCCACATTTTCGCTTGTCATCCATCCAGTGAGCAGACGATGACTTACAAAAATGTGAGTTCAGGTCGTGCATAGAGAAGATCATTGCTTATGATAACATCCGCATGAATACTTGTCAACAGAAATAAGTGCCCGCTTTACCGGGATTATACCCGCTCACGGTCGGAATTAGCCGCCAGCAGGGACCGGACAGTCTCCGGGGAGTAGGAGAGCAGGCGGCCGTACTCCCGGGCGATCTGGGTCCGGTTGCCGCCGAAGTAGGCCCGCTCGGCCACCATGGACGCCTTCCGCTCCTTGAGCCGCAGGTACTCCCCCAGCACATGGTCCGCCCGGTAGAAGAGGTAGAGGTACTTCCCGCGGGTGGCCGAAACGGGAAAGAGGTCGGTAACCAGGGGTTCCTCCTCGGGATAACACTTCACCCCGTACTGCCCCGCGATTTTGGCGGCAAAGGGGCCTAATTCCTCCCACTCCGCCCGGCTGTCCACCGGGTGGCTCAGGGCCAGATTCTTCACCCCTGCCCACACCATCTCACAAAAGCAGTCCATCACGCCGCAGCGGTAGGAATATGTATCAATTTCGCGCATCGGCCATCCGCCTCCTGTTGCTTGTCTTTTCCATTTTACACCAAAAGACAGGGGAGAACAAGGGAAAAATGGCGCAGACGCCCGGGGTAAAGTCCGGTGTCTGGGAGAAAATAAATGTTTTTCTTACCGGAGTAAGGAAGATTGAGCCTGCCGAAAAAGTTTTTCGACAGGCTCAATTATGATATAATGTAGCTCTAATCAAACATTATGACACGGGAGGTTTTAGAAGATGGGTGGATTTGTATTTGTCGTCCTGCTGGTTCTGGCCATTATACTGCTGGCTCTGTGCGTGGCGTTCATGATGAAAGGGAAAAAGACGGTATATGTGGTTTCCGCCACGGTAACTCTGGCGGCGTGGTTTGTGGGACTGGTGCTGGATGCAAATATCGACTTTGGACCCACAGGCTTCCTGTCGCTGCGGGTACTCTTTCCCGTGCTGGCCATGGGGCTTTGTATCCTGAGAGTCGTTATGAAGGACGGGCCTGACGAAGAAAAGTAAGGCCCCGGGCGGTCACACGCTGCCGCCCGCCCAGCCACGGCTGCGGCCCACCGCACGGTGCCAATCCTCCATGAGGGCGGAGCGGCGTTCGGGAGCCATATCGGGGGTGTAGGTGGTGTCGCAGGCCCAGAGGTGGGTGATCTCCTCCCTGTCCTTCCACACCCCGGTGGCCAGACCGGCCAGATAGGCCGCGCCCAGAGCGGTGGTCTCCCGGATCATGGGCCTGCGGACCTGCCGGTCCAGAATGTCCGCCTGGAACTGCATGAGGAACCGGTCACGGCTGGCGCCGCCGTCCGCCTTCAGCTGGGTCAGGGGTACGCCGGTGTCCGCCTCCATGGCCCGCACCAGGTCGGCCACCTGGTAGGCGATGGACTCCTGAGCCGCCCGGATGATGTGCTCCCGCCGGGTGCCCCGGGTCAGGCCCACGATGGCCCCACGGGCGTACATGTCCCAGTAGGGGGCGCCCAGACCGGTGAAGGCGGGCACCAGATACACGCCGCCGTTGTCGGGCACCTTCTGGGCGTAGTACTCCGCATCCCGGCTCTCGGTGAAGAAGCGCATCTCGTCCCGCAGCCACTGGATCACCGCGCCGCCCACAAACACCGAGCCCTCCAGGGCGTACTGCACGCCCCCGTCCAGGCCGATGGCAATGGTGGTGAGCAGGCCGTTCTTGCTCTCGCAGGGGGTGGAGCCGGTGTTCA
Source organism: Pseudoflavonifractor capillosus ATCC 29799 (assembly GCF_000169255.2). Taxonomy (GTDB): domain Bacteria; phylum Bacillota; class Clostridia; order Oscillospirales; family Oscillospiraceae; genus Pseudoflavonifractor; species Pseudoflavonifractor capillosus. The sequence continues at coordinate 177,096 of NZ_AAXG02000005.1, read as the reverse complement.
TCAGCAGGAAGCAGCCGGTGCCGTAGGTGTTCTTGGCGTCGCCGGGGTTGAAGCAGGTCTGGCCGAAAAGGGCGGCCTGCTGGTCGCCTGCCATACCCGCAATGGGCACCCGGATGCCCTGGATGTCGGCGTAGCCGTAGATCTCGCTGGAGGAGCGGACCTGGGGCAGCATGGCACGGGGAATGTCCAGAGCCTGAAGCAGGGTGTCGTCCCAGTCCAGACGGCGGATGTCAAAGAGCATGGTGCGGGAGGCGTTGGTCACATCGGTGGCGTGGACCGCCCCGCCGGTCAGCTTCCACAGCAGCCAGCTGTCCACCGTGCCGAAGAGAATTTCGCCCCGCCTGGCCTTCTCCCTGGCCCCCTCCACATGGTCCAGAATCCACTTGATTTTGGTGCCCGAGAAGTAGGCGTCGGGGATGAGACCGGTGACGGACCGGATGTGGTCCCCCAGGCCGTCGGCAATGAGCTGGTCCACAATCTCCGCCGTCCGGCGGCACTGCCACACAATGGCGTTGTGGATGGGCCGACCGGTGGTCCTGTCCCACAGAATGGTGGTCTCCCGCTGGTTGGTGATGCCGATGGCCGCCACATCCTCCGGAGACACCCCCGACTGGGCGATGACCTCCATCATCACCGCGTACTGGGAGGACCAGATCTCCATGGCGTCGTGCTCCACCCAGCCCTCACGGGGGTAGAACTGGGTGAATTCCTTCTGGGAGATGCCCACAATGTTCTGCTCGCTGTCAAAGAGGATGGCGCGGGAGCTGGTGGTACCCTGGTCCAGCGCCAGAATATACTTGCCCATGGCGATGCCTCCTGTCAAGTTGGTGGTCTTTCAGATGGCCCGGGTGGTAATGAAGCTGGCTCCGGTGCCGCACACGTCGGTCAGCACCACCTGGCCCAGCTCCGCCGGTGCGGTCAGGGTTACGCCGTCCAGCGCCGACGCAGCCGCCCGTACCAGCGCCTTGGGGATGGGCTTGTCGGTCTTGACGGGACAGCGGGGGTGGACGCCGCCCACGCAGCGCACCGTGGAGGTGACCACCCGGGTGGGGTTGGTCAGCTCTATTCTACCATACTCCGCCCCTCTTGGACAGCCGTTTCCTGTGACGGCGTAATCCTGCTCCTCATCCACCGCCAGGCGGCAGCCCCTGGGGCACACGATACAGATTAAATGTTTCATGTCCTGGTCACCTCCTGGACGGATATGGTCAGAGTTTCCCCGGCCTGGGATAGCAGGGCGGGGGAGAGGGTGATGCGCTCCATCTCACCGGGGGCCATGTGCCGCCGGGGGAAGGAAGCCAGATCCTGCCCGTCGGAGGACACCACAATCCGGCTGTCATTAAAAATCCGGCCCACCCGGAAGAATACCCCGCAGCCGTTTTTCGCCCGGTCCGGCCGCAGCCTCTGGGGAACCGTGTAGTTGACCCCGTCGCCGGGGGTAATGGTCAGAATTTCCCCGGCTGGGGCGCCGCCGGACAGCACATACTCGGCTGCGGCCTCACCGGCACGGGCGCTCTCGGCGGTGACAAAGTCCACCAGATCGTGGACATGGGCCGCGTTGCCGCAGGCGAACACACCGGGCATAGAGGTCTCCATGTTCTCCTCCACCACCGCGCCGCCGGTGCGGCGGTCCATCTCAATGCCAGCCTGCCGGGTCAGCTCGTTCTCCGGAATGAGGCCCACCGACAGCAGCAGGGTATCGCAGTCAAAGACCATCTCAGTGCCCGGGATGGGGCGGCGGTGCTCATCCACCTGGGACACCACCACCTGCTCTACCCGGTCCCTGCCCTTGATGTCGGTCACCGTGTGGGACAGGTAGAGGGGAATGTTGAAGTCCTCCAGGCACTGGACGATGTTCCGGTTCAGGCCGCCCGAGTAGGGCATGACCTCCACACAGGCCAGTACCTCCGCCCCCTCCAGGGTCATACGTCGGGCCATGATGAGGCCGATGTCCCCGCTGCCCAGGATGACCACCCGCTTGCCGGGCAGCCAGCCTTCCATGTTCACATAGCGCTGGGCGGCACCGGCGGTGAGTACACCGGCGGGACGGGTGCCCGGGATGGCGATGGCCCCACGGGTCCGCTCCCGGCAGCCCATGGCCAGCACCACCGATTTGGCCTCTTCCACAGCGTATCCACCGGGGCCCACCATGTGGACCACAGGGCCGGGGGCAATCTCCAGAGCCATGGTCTCAAGGCGAACCTCCACGCCGGTGTCCGAGAGCATTTCGATAAACCGCCCGGCGTACTCCGGGCCGGTCAGCTCCTCTTTGAAATACTGGAGACCAAAGCCGCTGTGGATGCACTGGTTCAGGATGCCGCCCAGCTCCCTGTCCCGCTCTACCAGCAGGATGGACCGCAAGCCCTTCTCCCAGGCGGCGCAGGCAGCTGCCAGACCGGCGGGTCCGCCGCCGATGACAATCAGATCATACATGGCTGTGACCTCCCTTCGTCTCCTCGGCCAGCAGCCAGCTGCCGGCGTTCTCCTGCAGCAGCTTTCTGCCGCCCAGACCCAGTTCCCGGTCCAGCAGCTCGGCCACCCGGGGGCCGCAGAAGCCGCCCTGACACCGGCCCAGTCCGGCCCCCACCCGGCGCTTGACCCCGTCCAGAGAGCGGGGCGGGATGGGACAGCGGAAGCAGTCCAGAATCTCCCCCTCGGTGACCGTCTCGCACCGGCACACAATGCGGCCATACGCCGGATGTGCGGCCACCAGGGCCGCTTTCTCCGCCGGAGGAAGCTCCTTGAAGCGGATGTGCTTCCGGGAACAGACGAAGTCCGGCTTTTCCTCCAGTTTCAGCCCGGCGTCAGAGAGCAGCCCGGCGGCGTACTCGGCGATGGCGGGGGCGGCGGTGAGACCGGGGGAGCAGATGCCCGCCAGGTCAAAGAACCCGGGTGCCGCCTCCCGGATAATGAAATCGCCCCGGTCGGTGGCGGAGCGCACCCCGGCGAAGGTGCGGATCACCGCACCGAAGGCCACCGATGGCACCGAGCGGGCGGCGGTACGGCGGACAAAGTCCAGCCCGGCGGCGGTGGTGGCGGTGTCGTCCCCCTCCACCGGCTCGGCGTTGGGACCGGCCATCAGATTGCCGTGGACGGTGGGGGTCACCAGCACACCCTTGCCCAGAGGGCCGGGGCACTGGAAGATGACCTTACCAACCCGGTCCCCCTCGCTCTTGTCCAGCAGGTAGTACTGGCCCCGGGAGGGACGGAGCACAAAGTCACGGGGCGCGGCCATCTCGTGGACGGCCTGAGCCCCCAGACCGGCGGCGTTGAGGACGAACCGGCCCTCCACGTCACCCTGGGTGGTGTGGACCCGCCAGCCTTGCTCCATCCGCTCCAGGCCGGTGACGGCGTGTTCCAGCTTCAGGTGGGCGCCGTTGACCACCGCCGTCTCCGCCAGAGCCAGGCAGTACTCCCAGGGGGAGCAGATGGCGGCGGTGGGGGCGTGGAGCACAGCCCGCACTTCAGGGGACAGGTTGGGCTCCAGGCTGCGGGCTTCTTCCCCGGTGAGAATCTCCAGCCCGGACACGCCGTTGGCCTGGCCCCGTCGGAGCAGGACCTGCAGAGTCTGCTCATCCCCCTCGGTGAAGGCGGCCACAAAGGAGCCGCACCGGCGGTAGGGCACATCCAGCGCCCCGCACAGCTGAGCCGCCAGATCCGCGCCCCGCACGTTGAGCCTGGCCATCAGGGTGCCCGGCTCCGGGTCATACCCGGCGTGGAGAATGGCGGAGTTGGCCTTGGTGGTGCCGCAGGACACGTCGTTGGCCCCCTCCAGCACGCAGATGCGCAGCTTATAACGGGACAGATGGAAGGCCGCCGCTGCGCCGGTGATGCCGCAGCCGATGATAATGACGTCGTACAAAGAAATCCCTCCTGACAAAACAAAAAAGAGCGAGACAAAGCCGCCCCCCAGCCGGGGACAGGCCCTGTTTCGCTCTCAATCTCATGAAACAACGGGTGATATTCAGTTCAGAACATTACATATTCCACACCGCCGGGTTGGTGCTGGAGACCGCTATGGCCCCGGCGCCCAGAGCGCCGGTCACGTCCTCCTTGTCGGAGATGAGACCGCCTGCGATGACCGGTTTGCCGGTGGAGGTGCAGATTTTACGGATGATTTTGGGCATCAGCCCCGGCAGAACCTCGATGAGGTCGGCGGCGTCGGGGGAGAAGTGGCGCTCCACATTGCGCAGAGCCATGGAGTCCAGCAGGAAAATCCGCTGTACCGCCAGCAGACCCAGCTCTCTGGCCCGTCGGGTGAGGGCGGGACGGGTGGAGATAATTCCGTTGGCCTCCGTGCTCCGGGCGATGAAGTCCACGGCAATCTCCTTCTGGGCAAGCCCCTCCACCAGGTCCAGGTGGACGAACACCGCTTTTCCTGCGGCGTGGCACCGGGCGGCGGCTTCCCCCACGGTGAGGATGTCACCATAGAGGAGGAAAATCACCGGCACGCTGCTCTCCAGGGCGGCGGACAGCCCGTCTCCGTCCTTGACGGCGGCAATCACCGGCCCGTCGGCCAGCAGGTCAAACAGCGCCGGTGCGTCCATTCCGCGTCCCCCAATCCGACAAAAAGGGCGCAAAGCGGCCTTCAGCCACCCTGCGCTTCTCCTCAACACTGTGCACAAGTAAGACGGAATAAAGATACCGCCCTTTGGCAACATTGATTATACCAGCCCGGCAAGAGAAAAGCAAGGGCCTTTTCCCGGGGCATGGGGCGTGGTATAATGAGAACCAAAATTCTGACGGAGGGGGAACGGACATGGAGGGACATCAGGTGGATACCCTGTTGGTCCGGGTGATTGCCCAGGCCAGGGCGGCGGGAATTCCCGTGTCCGAGAGCATCGACCCCCATGTCCGGCTCAACACCCGTGCGGTGGCCAGACTGGGCTGCTGCCGTCCGGTATCGGGCGGATATATCATCGAAATCTCCGCCCGTCTGCTGGCGGCGGGGGAGGAGGCGGTGGCGGAGGTGCTGGCCCACGAGGTGCTCCACACCTGCCGGGGCTGCCGCAACCACGGGGAGCGGTGGAAGAGCTACGCCGCCAGAATGAACGCCCGGTGGGGCTACCACATCTCCCGCACCGGCACCTGGGAGGCCATGGGCCTGCCTGAGCAGAAACCGGCCCGGTACGTGCTGGTGTGCACCCGCTGCGGGGCGGAGTTTGTCCGGGCCAGGGCGTCCAGCGTGGTGCTCCACCCGGAGAGGTACCGCTGCCGCTGCGGCGGTCAGCTGGCCCTGAAGCAGGGAGACAAATAGAGACAGAAAAAAGGGTCCCGGCTTGTCGCCGGGACCCCTTTGTATATACGAGATTAGTGGAGGAAGCCGTTGAGGATGCGCTCCTCCGCCTCCTCCTCGGTGAGGCCCAGGGTCATCAGCTTGGTGATCTGGTCACCGGCGATACGGCCGATGGCCGCCTCGTGGACCAGCTGGGCGTCCACATGGTTGGCGGAGATGGCGGGGATGGAGGAGATTTTGGCGTCGCCCATGATGATGGAGTCGCACTGGACATGGCCGAAGCACTTGGCGTTGCCCGTCATGCGGGGATAGAACACCTGCTGGGAGCTGTCCTGAGCCACCGAGCGGGAGATAACCCGGCCGCTGGCGTCCTCGCCGTCCAGGATGATCTCCATGTCGCTCTCGGCGGTCTGGCTGCCGTGGGTGAGCAGCTTCTCGTTGACCACCGCCTCGGCATGGGGACCCACCACAATCTTGGTCTCACGCTTGGTGGAGTCCACGCCCTTGATCTGGGTGGTGTCCAGCTGGATGAAGGCGCCCTCCTCCAGATAGACCACGGTCTGGGGGTTGAGGATGCGCTGACCGGTGCCCTCGCCCTCGCCGTAGTGCTTCTCCACGTACCGCACCCGGGCGTTCTTGCCCACGTAGAAGGTGTGGATGCCGTCGTGCTCAGCGGTCTCGCAGCCGGAATTGTGGATGCCGCAGCCGGCCACAATGTCCACGTCGCAGTCCTCGCCGATATAAAAATCGTTGTACACCAGGTCCTTCAGGCCAGTCTGGGTGACGATGACCGGGATGTGGACGGACTCGTGCTTGGTGCCGGGGGCGATGTGGATGTCGATGCCCGGCTTGTCGCTCTTGGACTCAATGGTGATGTTGGCCGAGTTGGAGCGGCTCTCCAGCTGGCCGTTCTTGCGGATGTTGTAGGCCCCCTGGGGGGTGCGCTCCAGGTCTGCGATTTCACGCAGGAGCTGAATATCTACCTGGTTCATGCCTTCACCCCCTCAGTGAGATAGCTGCATCCGGAGATGGTGTTGGCCAGAATTTCGGGGAAAATCTGGTCCTTGGGGCCCTGCTTGACAATCTTGCCGCCGGAGACCATGATGATCTCGTCGGCCAGGTCGATGATCCGCTCCTGGTGGGAGATGACGATGAGGGTGGCGTCCCGGCGGTCGTGGATGTCCCGGAAGGTCTCGGTCAGCCGGGCGAAGGACCACAGGTCAATGCCGGCCTCGGGCTCGTCGAAGATCATCAGGCCGGACTTCCGGGCCAGAATGGTGGCGATCTCAATGCGCTTGACCTCGCCGCCGGAGAGGGAGGTGTCCACCTCGCGGTCGATGTAGTCCTTGGCGCACAGGCCCACACGGGTGAGATACTGGCAGGCCTCGTCCCGGGTCAGCTTGTCGTTGCCGGCGGCCATGGACAGCAGGTCCCGCACCCGCAGACCCTTGAAACGAGGGGGCTGCTGGAAGCCGTAGCTGATGCCCAGCCGGGCACGGTCGGTGATGCTCATATGGGTCACGTCCTGGCCGTTCCAGAGGATCTGGCCGCCGGTGGGCTCCACAATGCCCATGATGGCCTTGGCCAGGGTGGTCTTGCCGCCGCCGTTGGGGCCGGTGACCACGATAAATTTGTGCTCAGGGATGGTGAGGCTGATGCCCTGGAGAATGCCCAGGGTACGGTCGCCGTCATCCACCTCATAGCGGAGATCGCGAATTTCCAACATATATGTTGACTCCTTTAGTAGAGTGTTTGGACAAGTCTGGATATAGTTATACCACTATTTAGCTAGGAAAACAAGAGTTCAATGGGTCGCAATTTTACTTTCCTGTGCATAGTATGGTCTGAAAACGCTGAAATAACAGGAGGAGCGGTCTATGAGCGAGCAGAATAACCTGGGACCGGGCCAGTGCGGGGCGGACCGGGAGGTATTTGAGCGGGTTTGGCGGCGGGTGATGCCGGAGGACCGGCCCGACTGCCCCTTTACCCTTTACTCGGAGGAGGAGATGGAGCAGGCAGCCGTCCAGCCCGCAGAGGAAAAAAGGACGGAGCTGGTCCCCATTCCGGCGGAGCAGTCCGGCGGGGACGGAGCGGTGCTCCAGGCCTTTATTGCCGACGAGCTGTCCGACTGGCGGACCTACCAGACCCTGGCCCGGCGGATACCCGGCGGGAACGGACGGGCGCTGATGGGGGTGGCAGCCGATGAGCGGCGCCACGCCGGACGGCTGTCGGCGGCCTATTTCCTGCTGTCCGGGGTGAAGTTCTGGCCTCCGGCGGAGCCGGAGCTGACCAAGGAGGGCTGGATGGCTCTTTTGCGCAGGCGGTACTGGGCTGAGCGGAAGGGGGCGGAGGCCTACCGTACCGCCGCCGGGCGCACGGGAGACAGCGCCCTCCGGGAGCTCTATCTGGAGCTGGCCGGAGATGAGGAGGCCCATGCCGGGGTCATCCGGGGCATCCTGGAGCGGATGTAAAAAACAACCCAGGAAGAAAGACGGAGAAGCAGGAAAATTTATAAATAATTCATTCAAAAAAACCTGTGTATATGCTATAATAGTGCCCGGCAAACAGAGGACATCACAGCCTGTTTGCCGGGCAGAATGATACAATTTTTTACAAAACGGCTGACAGCGCCGGGAACAGCGGAGAGAAAAATCTCTGTTTCCAAAACAGTGGTAAGGAGTGGCACAAGGGATATCCTGAAAGGATGAGAGAAGATGGGGCGCACCGTTGATGCACCTGAGAGAAAAATGGTGATATTTTGCGCAGTCTCCCTTCTGATATTGCTTGTTTCGCTGTCCGGATGCGGCAGTGATATCGTGCCCACGTCCACGCCGCCGGCCACAGAAACGGCTATACCGGCGTCTCCTTCTCCGGTTCAGCCCAGCAGCGCACCCGATGAAGTGTATTTCCCAAAGCCTTCCTCACTTCTATACGATATGGAAGCCCCATACGCCACCCTGTTTGACGCAATCATGGATTACTATTGGCAAGGCTATCCCAATTATTTTATCCTTCCGACCTTTTCCGTGTGGGGTTCCTATTCCCTGGGAGATACCCGGGAAGTGTATATTGTAGATGCGGACCTGTGGTCGTTCGGCGAGTATTCGGCAGCGCAGAAAAGCGTGGAATACGGCGCATTGAGGACCAGATTTAAAATCGTGCTGGAACACGGTGAGAACGCCCTGACCGTAACATCAACGGAAGAGATATACGATGGAGATCTTCTGGAGGAGTGCAGGCCCATTCCGGAGCTCTATGACAGCCTGGCCCGGGAAGAGCCGGTGGAACCCGCGTGGTCCTTTATACCGCTGAAAACCGTACTTGAGACGTACTGCGCCAATTGTGATATTGAAGTTGATTTTATTGTAAATTGGGGCGGAGAGCTGATTCCCTTAGCGGAATTCGCGGCGTAAGAGGCCGCCTTTCAAGGCTTGTGGTTTTGCTCCGCAGGCAGTATAATAAAATCTATAAAAATATGATTGCTCCGGCCAGGCCGGAAATACAGCAGAGATTTCCCCGGAGGATGGAAAAACGTCCGGGGCAGGGAGGAGTCGCCATGAAAAACCGCGTCACAGTCACCATCGCCGGACAGGAATATACCCTTGTGGCCACCGAGGAAGAGGGCTATGTGGAGAAGGTGGCGCAGCATGTGGACGCCCAGATGAAGCAGGTGCTCAGCGGCGCCCGGGTCTCCCTGGTGGACGGCGCGGTGCTCACCGCCGTCAACATCGCCGACGAGTACTTCAAAGAGGTGGAGGCCAGCGAGAACCTGCGCCGCCAGCTCAAGGAGTACCTGGAGGAGGCCACCAAGCTGAAGATGGAGCTGTCCGAGGCCAAGCGGGAGATTTTCAAGCTCCAGAACCAGAAGAAGTAATGAACGCAGAGGGGGCCGCCCTCCGGCGGAGTGATTCCGGCGGACCGGCGGCCCTTTTCATTTGTACACAAAAGAACAGACAAGGAGGACGCTATGCTGGAACTGCTGGCACCTGCCGGGTCCATGGAGGCAGTGACCGCCGCCGTACAGGCCGGCGCAGACGCGGTCTACATGGGATACGGTGACTTCAACGCCCGCCGCAACGCGAAGAATTTCTCCCGGGAGGAATTTGCGGCGGCGGTTTCTTACTGCCATCTGAGAGGGGTGAAGGTGTACCTCACCCTCAACACCCTGCTCACCGACCGGGAGATGCCCGAGGGCGCCCGGCTGGCCGCCGAGGCCGGAGAGATCGGCGTGGACGCCGTGCTGGTCCAGGACCTGGGCATGCTGCGGGTGCTGCGGCAGGCCTCACCCGACCTGCCCGTCCACGCCTCCACCCAGATGACCGTCCACAACCTGGACGGCGTCAAGCTGTGCGCCGACCTGGGCATGACCCGTGTGGTGCTCTCCCGTGAGCTGTCCCGGGACCAGATCGCCTACATCTGCCAGAACTCCCCCATTGAGATTGAGGTCTTCGGCCACGGCGCCCTGTGCATGTGCTACTCCGGCCAGTGCTTCATGTCCTCCATGATTGGCGGACGGTCGGGCAACCGTGGTCTGTGCGCCCAGCCCTGCCGCCTGAAGTACGGCTGGAACGGCAAGGCCGACGGCAACCCCCTGTCCCTCAAGGACATGTCCATGGCCGGTCACATCCAGGAGCTCAAGCGGATGGGCGTGGCCTGCCTGAAGATTGAGGGCCGCATGAAGCGGCCTGAGTACGTGGCGGTGGTCATCTCCATCTACGCCAAGGCCATCAAGGAGAACCGGGAGCCCACGGCCGAGGAGATTGAGCAGCTCACCGCCGCCTTCTCCCGCCAGGGCTTTACCGACGGGTTCTACCTGGACAAGCAGGGGCCCAACATGTTCGGCGTCCGGGAGGAGACCAAGGAGCCCAAGGAGCTCTTTGCCCAGGCACGGGCCATGTACCAGCGGGAGAATCCCCGTGTGCCCGTCACCTTCTACGCCATGGTCCGTCCCGGCGAGCCTGCCCAGGTGGGCGTGGAGGACAGCAGCGGCCGGGTGGCCACCGTCAAGGGCCCCGTACCCGAGGCCGCCCGCACCCGTGCCATCACCACCGAGCAGGTGGAGGAGCAGCTCTCCAAGACCGGCGGCACCCCCTACCGCTGCGACAAGGTGCGCGCCCTGGTGGAGGACGGGCTGTCCCTGCCCCTGTCCGCCCTCAACGCCATGCGGCGTGAGGTGCTGGAGGACCTGTCCCGCCAGCGCACCGCTCTGCCCCAGCGGCGCAGCGGGGAGTTCCACCCCGGCGCCCGGTACAACAACCGGAAGGAGGCCCCCGAGCTGACCGTGTCTGTCCTCAAGGCCGAGCAGGTCACCGCCGCTCTGATGGAGCAGGACCCCACCCTGGTCTATGTGCCCGTCGGTGAGCTGTACGCCCACCCGGAGACCGTGGAGCTGGCCAAGGGCCGGGTGGCCGTCACCCTGCCCCGTGTGGCCTGGGACCGGGAGCGGGACGAGCTGGTCAAGCAGCTGGAGAAGGCCAGGGAGCTGGGGGTCACCGACGCCCTGGTGGGCAATCTGGGCATGCTGCCCATCGCCAAAGAGCTGGGCTTCACCCTCCGGGGCGACTACGGACTGGAGGTGTACAACGCCCAGGCCCTCAAGGAGCTCAAAAAGATGGGCCTGGTGTCGTCCACCCTGTCCTTTGAGCTGAAGCTGGCCCAGGTGCGGGACATCTCCAAGCCCATGGACACCGAGCTCATCACCTACGGCCGCCTGCCCCTGATGATCATGGAGAGCTGCGTCATCAAGAACCGCTCCGGCCGCTGCAACTGCCACAATGAGAACCTGCTCACCGACCGGAAGGGCAAGCAGTTCCCGGTGGTGAAGGCGCCGGGCTGCCGCAACGAGATTCTCAACTGCCAAAAGCTGTTCCTGGCCGACCGGCAGGGGGACTACCAGCGCATCGGCCTGTGGGCCCAGCGGCTCATGTTCACCACCGAGACCCCCGACGAGTGCGCCCGGGTGGCTGAGCGGTACCGTGGGACAGGTGACTGGACCCCTGGCGAGTACACCAGGGGCCTGTACTACCGGGATGTGGAGTAAAGGGAAACCACTGTCCGGGTATAATACACACATCAAAACATGAGGGCAGCAGCCCTCCGGAGGCAATATGAACCTGAAAATCAAGTATGTATCCCCGAAAATCGGGAAGGAAATTCCCGCACCCTTTTACGCCAGCGCCGGTGCGGCCGCCATGGACCTGTGCGCCTGTGTGGACGAGCCGGTGACAGTGGAGCCCAGAGCCCTGGTGTCCATCCCCACCGGCATCGCCATCGCCCTGCCCTCCGCGGAGTATGTGGCCCTGGTGTTCGCCCGCTCCGGCCTGGGCATCAAGCACGGCATCACCCTCTCCAACGGCGTGGGCGTCATTGACAGCGACTACCGGGGAGAGATCCGGGTGGGCCTGACCAACCTGTCCGACACGGCCTACACCGTCGCCCCCGGCGACCGCATCGCCCAGCTGGCGGTGATGCCGGTGGTCCAGGCCCAGCTGGAGGTGTGCGACAGCCTGGACGAGACCGAGCGGGGCCAGGGCGGCTTCGGCTCCACGGGAAAGTAAAAAGGAGTATCAGAACATGAAGATTATTCTCGCGTCCCAGTCCCCCCGGCGGAAAGAGCTGCTGGAGCGGATGGGCATTCAGGATTTTGAGACCATCTCCCCCAATGTGGACGAGAGCGCCTTCCACGGCCTGCCCCCCGAGGAGCTGGTCCGCCGTCTGTCCGCCGAGAAGGCGGCCGCTGTGGCCGGAAAGGTGGGGAAGGACGCCATCGTCATCGCCGCCGACACGGTGGTGGCCCTGGAGGGGGCCGTACTGGGCAAGCCCGCCGACGAGCTGGACGCCTTCAAGATGCTCTCCGCCCTCTCCGGCGTGCGCCATCAGGTGTACACCGGCGTCACCGTCTGCCGTGGCGGAGAGAAACAGACCGCCCATGAGGTCACCGACGTCACCTTCCGTGAGCTGAGCGAGCGGGAGATTGAGGACTATATTTCCACCGGAGAGCCCATGGACAAGGCTGGCGCCTACGGCATCCAGGGCTACGGCGCCCTGCTCATCCAGGGCATCAGCGGCGACTACTACAACGTGATGGGCCTGCCGGTGTGCCGCCTGAGCGGCATGCTCGCCCGCTTCGGGGTGGACTGCCTCAAGCTGGCCGCCCAGGGGTAACGCACCCCATCTGAGGACATAACTGCTGGAAAGACCCGCTCTGGCGGGTGTGGAGGTTGCTTTGAAAGACTTTTTCCGCCATAACGGCGTGCTCATTCTCATTATTGCGGTGCTGCTGGCCCTCATTACGCTGGTGACCTCCGTCCTTCTGGGCGGCACGGCCAACCCCATCGCCAGCGCTGTGGGCTTTGTCACCACGCCCGTGCGCAACGGCATCAACAGCTTTGTGGGCTGGGTGGAGGGCGTGTACGACTACGCCTTCCAGTACGACCAGCTGGTGGAGGAGAACGAGCAGCTGAAAATCCAGATCGCTGAGATGGAGGAACAGGTCCGCCAGGCCGAGGCCGACAGCCGGGAGAACGAGCGGCTGCGCAGCCTGCTGGGTCTGCGGGAGCAGCGGAAGGAGCTGACCCTGGAGTCGGCCACTGTTACCGCCGTGGAGTCCACCAACTGGTACTCCACCTTCACCATCAGCAAGGGTGAGAACATGGGCATTGCCGCCGAGGACTGCGTCATCGACCAGTACGGCAATCTGGTGGGCGTGGTCACCACGGTGGGGCTCAACTGGGCCACCGTCACCACCATCATCGACACCGACACCGAGATGGGCGGCATCCTGGCCCGCACCGACACCGCCGCCATCCTGGAGGGCGACTTTGCCCTCATGGGAGAGGGCAAGCTGAAGCTGAGCTACCTGCCCGAGAACACCGACCTGGTGTCCGGGGACGAGGTGCTCACCTCCGGCCGGGGCGGCGTGTACCCGGCGGGGCTGCTGGTGGGGACCGTGGACACCGTCCATACCGACGACTCGGGCATGACCCGGTACGCCATCATCACCCCCTCCGCCGACCTGAACAACCTGCAGCAGGTGTTTGTCATCACCGACTTTGACATTGTGGAGTAAGGGGGCGGGCAGATGACACAGCGGGATTTTCTCACAAAATGGCTTATCTACGGCCTGGCCCTCCTGCCCGTGTGGTTTCTGGAGACCTACGTCCTCAGCCGCATCTCCATCTTCGGCGTGTCGCCCACCCTGCTGCCCCTGGCTGCCATCACGGTGGCCGTGCTGGAGGGGGGCGCGTCGGGTGCCGGCTTCGGCCTGGCCGTGGGCGTAATCTGCGACGCGGTATACGGCACCAACGGCGCCATGACCCTCTCCCTCACCCTGCTGGGCGCCGGAGCGGGCATCACCGCCCAGTACCTGGTGCGGCAGAACCTGGTGGGCTGCGTGCTCTGCTCCGCCGCCGGGCTCTTCCTCATTGAACTCTTCCGGGTGGGATGGCGGCTGCTGTTCCAGGTGGCCGACCTGGCCGCCCTGCTGCGGGTGGCTGTCCCTGAGTTCCTATTCTCCATTGTCTTTGTCCCACTCATTTACGCCATTTTCCACTGGGTCTGGAGCCGGACCCAGTTCGCAACCCTGTTCTAATCCCCGGCGCACCCATGCCCCGGGCAGCCTGTAAGGAGGTACCCCTTGGAAGCCAGACAGTTCCGCGCCCGCCTCCGGGTCATCACCCTGATCCTGGTGCTCATCATCGGAATTTTTACCGCCGTGCTCCACAATCTCCAGATTGTCCACGGCGCCGACTACCGGGAGAAATCCGTCCGCAACATCACCCAGACCGAGACCGTGGAGGCCGCACGTGGCCAGATTCTGGACCGGTACGGCCGTGTGCTGGTGTCCAACAAGACCGTCTACCAGGTCACCCTGGACACCTCCCTCATGGGCGAGGAGTCCAAACGCAACCCCATCCTGCTCTCCCTGCTGGATATCTGCCGGGAGGAGGGGGTGGAGTGGACCGACGAGGTGCTGCCCATCTCCATGACTGAGCCCTTCACCTATACCGATACCCTCACCGAGACGGGACAGGCCCGGTACGAGAAGTTCCTGGAGCAGATGAAGTGGACCGAGGCGGCAGAGCAGGGGCCGGACATCCTGCTGGCCAAGATGCGGGAGTTCTACAAGGTGGACGACAGCGTCTCTCCCGAGGACGGCCGGGCACTGGTGGGCGTGCTGTGCGAGCTGCGCATGCGTTCTCTTGATATTGTGCGCACCTCCTACGTGTTCGCCCAGGACGTGGACATCGACTTCATCTCCCGGGTGAAGGAGGAGGGGCTGGTGGGCGTCACCATCGAGCCCACCACCGTCCGGCAGTACAACACCACCTACGCCGCCCATCTGCTGGGCCGTGTGGGCAAGATGTATTCCGACGACTGGGAGTACTACAAGAACATTGACGGCTACCAGATGGACGACACCGTGGGCAAGGACGGCGTGGAGAAGGCCTTTGAGTCCTACCTGAAGGGCACTGCCGGACAGCGGGCCATCAACACCAACACCAACGGCAAGATTGTCTCCCAGTACTGGCTCACTGACAGCGAGACCGGCGAGACTCTGGAACCCGAGCCGGGCGGCAACGTGAGTCTGACCATTGATATCCGCCTCCAGGAGGTGGCCGAGCGGGCCCTGGCCAACGGCATTGAGAGCCTGGAGTCGGAGTACACCGAGGGCGGCGCCGTGGTGGTGACCGACATGACCGGCGGCGTGCTGGCCATGGCCTCCTACCCCACCTACGACCTGACTACCATTTACAGCGACACCGCCGCATACAACGAGGCCCTGAACAACCCCCTCAAGCCCTTCAACAACCGGGCCATCTACGGCCTCTACTCTCCCGGTTCCACCTTCAAGATGATTGTGGGCACCGCTGCCCTCCAGGAGGGGCTGGTGACCCCTACCGAGAAGATTGAGGACACAGGCCGGTTCCAGTACCCGGCGGGGGAGAAGTACCCCTACGGCGACTACCACCCCGCCTGCTGGTACTACCTCCAGTACGGCGGAAAGCACGGCATGGAGGACATGGCCCACGCCATCAAGGACTCCTGCAACATCTATTTCTTCACCCTGGGCGACCGGTTGGGCATCGACCTCATCGGCGAGTACGCCTCCATGTTTGGCCTGGGAGAACCCACCGGTTTTGAGCTGGGCGGATACAGCGGCCGGGTGGCCGGTCCCGAGACCAGCGAGGCCCTGGGCATGACCTGGTACGGCGGCGACCTGCTGTCCGCCTCCATCGGCCAGGGCAACACCCAGGCCACCCCCCTCCAGCTGGCCAACTATATCGCCACCCTGGTTAACGGCGGCGACCGGTACTCCACCCACATCCTCCAGAGCGTCAAGTCCAGCGACTTCTCTGAGGTTGTCTACGAGTATGAGCCCCAGCTGCTGGACAGCGTGGACATCGACGAGAAGAACCTGGAGGCCGTCAAGTACGGCATGTACCTGATGGCCAACGAGGGCAGCGTCAAGAACGCCTTCGCCGACCTGCCCGTGGAGGTGGGCGCCAAGACGGGTACCGCCCAGGTAGGCCAGGTGGACAGCGAGTCCAACGCCGTGCTGGTCTGCTTCGCGCCCTACGACGACCCGGATATCGCCATCTCTGTGGTGGTGGAGCACGGCGGCAGCGGTACCGACCTGGCGGGCATTGCCGCCGAGATTCTGTCCTACTACTTCAGCACCGGCACCACCATGGAGTCGGTGGACGGAGAAAACCAGCTGCTCCACTGAGCGGCATCTGAGAAGAGAAGGGAGGCCTGAGCCGTGAAGCGTGTCCTGACTGCCATACTGGCCCTGGCGCTGACGCTGGGGCTGGGCGGCTGCGCCTCCATGCTGGACCACAACTACACCGTGGTCCAGCCCCACGAGGACGGCCCGACCTCCGACGGCGACGTGATCACCGCCGAGAACTACCAGCAGCTGGAGGACGCGGTCATCTACTTTGTGGACCAGGGCATGTCCTACGGCGTGGTCCACCTGTCCAACTACACCCCCACCCAGAGCGATGTGGAGGCCGACGTGGACGCCGCCTGTCTCTACGCGGTTCAGGAGTACCCTCTGGGGGCCTACGCCGTCAGCTATATCAAGCCCCAGACCTCCTATATTGTCTCCTACTATGAGGTGAGCGTGTACATCAGCTACCGCCGCACCCAGGACCAGGTGAACAGCATCGTCTCGGTCACCGGCACCAGCGCCATCCGGGAGGAACTGCGGGACACCCTGCGCACCTTCGGCGCGGAGGCGGTGCTCCGGGTGACCTACTTCAACGAGGACGAGGAGTTTATCCAGGAGCTGGTCCGTCAGGCCTACTACGACACTCCCGAGGCCGCTCTTGGCATGCCGGAGGTGACGGTGTCCATCTACCCCGGCCTGCCCGAGGGGGAGGAGACCGCGCCCGGCGGCGTGCGGATTGTGGAGATTCAGCTCAGCTACCCGGAGGACCCGGAGCTGCTCCAGAAGAAAAAGGAAAAGCTGGTGTCCCAGCTCAGTAGCGCCGCCGCCCACCTGGAGGTAAAGGCCGACCAGGCGGGAATCAGGACCCTCTTTGACCTGCTGCGGAGCACCGCCCAGTACAGCCTGCGGGACAGCGAGGGGCATAAGGCAAACACCGCCTACGCCGCCCTGGTGGACGGCCGTGCGGACAGCGAGGGCATGGCCCTGGCCTACCAGCTGCTGTGCCAGTACACGGGCATTGAGTGCACCGTGGTGTCCGGCACCCTGGACGGCGCGCCCTGGTACTGGAACATTGTCACCCTGGCCGACGGCGAGAGCCGCCATGTGGACGCCACCCGGGTGGACGGCTTTGCCCTCCAGGACGCGGAGCTGGCGGCCCAGGGCTACCAGTGGAACCGGGAGGACTTCCCCAGCTGCGGCATCCAGCCCCCATCGGAGGAGACCGTCCTGCCCTCTGACATCCCGGTCCCCTCAGAGGTGCCGGTTCCCTCGGAGATTCCCACCCCTTCCGGCGAGGGGGAAACCCTGATGTCCGTGGGCGTTTTGGGCAAGGAAAAATAAAATCAGAAAAAATGAAAAAAACAGTTGACAGATGGAGCATGAGCCGTTATAATAACATCTGTCGCTTGCGGGTGTAGCTCATCTGGTAGAGCGCCACCTTGCCAAGGTGGAGGTAGCGAGTTCGAGCCTCGTCACCCGCTCCAGAATAAAACGGACAGCTGTGAAAACAGCTGTCCGTTTTGTTTATGCCGTTGGTTCGTGAAAAAAAGCCTGCCTGCTGAAAAACTCCGTTCAGCAGGCAGGCTTTTAAATTTGCGATGGCGTTTATCCGGCGGCGGGGGTGAGCATGCGCACCAGGATGACGGCCAGCTCGGCTCGGGTGGTGTAGCCCAGGGGGCTGAGGGTGCCGGCGCTGGTGCCGGTGATGAGTCCGGCGCCCACGGCGTGCTTCATGCCGTCCACCGCCCACTTGGACACCTTGTCCCCGTCGGGGTAGAGGCTGAGGACGCCCTCGGCCAGAACGTGGCCCTTATAATAGGTATAGCGGCTGAGGAACAGAGCCAGCTGCTCCCGGGTCACCAGGTCGTTTGCGCCGAAGGTGCCGTCGCTGTATCCGTCGGCAATCTGGGTCTCTCTGGCCCAGCGGGTGGCCTTGTCGCACCAGCTGCCAGCCGCCACGTCGGGGAAGCCGGTCTGGCTGGTGGGTTCGGGACAGCCCTCCATCCGCCACAGCACCGTGATGACAGTGGCACGGGTCACGTAGGCGTTGGGGGCAAAAGAGGTGGAATTGGTGCCGTTCATCAGGCCCTTGTCCGTCACGGTCTGCACCGCTTCGGCATACCAAGCAGTGTCCTTTACGTCACTATAATCAGAGGCCCAGGCCATGGGGGTCAGGCACAGCGCCAGGCTCAGGGCGCACAGAGAGGCGAGAATTTTGCGTTTCATGGGGGTGGTACACCTGCTTCCGTTAAAATCGGGGCAAGTATACCATAATAATTTTACAAATTTGTGAACGGCCGCTCATTTTGTCAAAACGCCGTAAAATCCGACCTTACCGTAAGGCCCAGGAGAGCATGAGCAGCAGCCCGAAGCCGGGTGCGCCCAGTACGCCCAGCACCAGGGCGTTGAAGAGGTTGACCCCAAGGGTCACGCCGATGAGACCACCTATCTTACCGAACAGCCACAGGACGGCCAGCCCTACGCCGGTACGGCCCAGCAGCCGCAGCAGGCTCTTGATGGGCTTTCCCAGGGCGGCCATGGCCACCACCAGCACCAGACCGCCCAGAAGCCAGGGGAGCATATTCACCAGGGATTCCACAGCGTTCACCTCTGCGCAAAGTCTGCCGGAACCCGGGCGGCGGGGCAGGATGCCCCTATCTTCTCAGCGGTGCGCCGTCCATCTCCTTGACCCGGCGGAGCAGGTAGGAATAGCGGGCCTGGAGGGCGTTGATTTCAAACACATAGGATTCGATGAGGTCCGGGTCCCGGGCCGAGTTGAAGCCGGAATAGGCCTGGGCGATGAGGGTGCGGGTGCGGGCGAGTCCCTCCAGTAGCTCATCTCGCTCTTCGTCCTGGGGTGAGGGGTGTTTTTTGCAAAACGGCAGGGTCCTGGCGGATTCAGCCATGGGACCGGCCTCCTTTCCGTATGGTGAAGTACTGGTACAGTGTATTTTCATTCTGGACAAATATGACAGGCTTTATACCAGAAAAAACCATACATGTCCGGCGGCGGACGGCACATACTACACTCGGACAAGGCATAGCGCACCTCCTCTCTTTTTAAGCCGGTGCCCGGCAGGGCCCGCCCAATCGGGCGGACCCCTGCCCCACGGCGAAAGGCGAAAAGGGAAGGATGTGCCGGGAACGGTGGCAAAAGCCGCCCCGCCCGCAGAAAAACCAGCCCTGTCCCGTCCGGCGCAGGGGGAGACAAGAGCTCCTCCCGCCGGATGAGCAAAAGCAGCCGGGGCCGTCTCTCAAAAGGGACGGTCCCGGCTCTTTTCCATCCTCACCCGCCGCCGCCCTTTCCTTGACAGGAGGGGCAAATTGGAGATAAAATAATACAATGTAAAACTGTGTAATGCGAGGAGAAAGCAATGGCCAAAGCCAGCAAAACCTACGGCAACGAGTCCATTTCCGCCCTCAAGGGCGCCGACCGGGTGCGCAAGCGCCCGGCTGTTATCTTCGGCTCCGACGGGCTGGAGGGCTGCGAACACGCCGTATTTGAAATTTTGTCCAACGCCATCGACGAGGCCCGTGAGGGCCACGGCAGCGTCATCACTGTCACCCGGTACGAGGACAAGTCCATCGAGGTGGAGGACTTCGGCCGGGGCTGCCCCGTGGACTGGAACGAGAAGGAGCAGAAGTACAACTGGGAGCTGGTGTTCTGCGAGCTGTACGCCGGCGGCAAGTACAACAACAACGACGGCGACAACTACGAGTACTCCCTGGGCCTCAATGGTCTGGGCTCCTGCGCCACCCAGTACGCCAGCGAGTATTTCGACGCAGTCATCCACCGGGACGGCTTTGAGTACACCCTCCACTTTGAGAAGGGCGAGAACATCGGCGGCCTGAAAAAGGAGCCATACACCGGCAAAAAGACCGGCTCCAAATTCCGCTGGAAGCCCGACCTGGAGGTCTTTACCGACATCAGCATCCCGGTGGAGTACTACCTGGACGTGATGAAGCGTCAGGCCGTGGTCAACGCGGGGGTCACCTTCCGGTTCCGCAACCAGGTGGGCAGCAAGTTCGAGGCCACCGAGTTCAAGTACGACAACGGCATTGAGGACTATGTGAAGGAGCTGGCGGGGGAGAACCCCCTGACCCAGCCCGTGTTCTGGCAGACCGAGCGCAAGGGCCGGGACCGGGAGGACAAGCCGGAGTACAAGGTGAAGCTGAGCGTGTCCTTCTGCTTCTCCAACGCGGTGCAGATCATCGAGCACTACCACAACTCCTCCTGGCTGGAGCACGGCGGCAGCCCGGAGAAGGCCATGCGCTCCGCCTTTGTCTCCGCCATTGACGGCTACCTGAAGGCCCAGGGCAAGTACCAGAAGAGCGAGAGCAAGATCACCTGGAACGACATCCAGGACTGCCTCATCCTGGTGAGCAACAACTTCTCCACCCAGACCTCCTACGAGAATCAGACCAAAAAGGCCATCAACAACAAGTTCGTCCAGGAGGCCATGACCGAGTTCCTCAAGAGCCAGATGGAGGTCTACTTCATCGAGAACCCCTTTGACGCCCAGAAGATTGGCGAGCAGGTGCTCATCAACAAGCGGGCCAGAGAGAACGCGGAGAAGGCCCGCCTTAACATCAAGAAGAAGCTGACCGGCAGCATGGACATCTCCAACCGGGTGCAGAAGTTTGTGGACTGCCGCACCAAGGACACCGAGCGCCGGGAGCTCTACATCGTGGAGGGCGACTCCGCTATGGGCGCGGTCAAGCTGAGCCGGGACGCCGAATTCCAGGGCATCATGCCCGTCCGGGGCAAGATTCTCAACTGCCTCAAGGCTGACTACGCCAAGATTTTCAAGAGCGAGATCATCACCGACCTCTTGAAGGTGCTGGGCTGCGGCGTGGAGGTCAACGACAAGCACGCCAAGGACATGGCCACCTTTGACCTGATGAACCTGCGGTGGAACAAGGTGGTCATCTGTACCGATGCCGACGTGGACGGCTTCCAGATCCGCACTCTGATTCTGACCATGCTCTACCGCCTCACCCCCACCCTCATCCAGCGGGGGTATGTGTATATCGCCGAGTCCCCCCTCTACGAGATCAACTGCAAGGAAAAGACCTGGTTTGCCTACTCCGACAAGGAGAAGAACGACATTTTGGCCTCTCTGGAGGGGAAAAAGTTCACCGTCCAGCGGTCCAAGGGTCTGGGTGAGAACGAGCCGGACATGATGTGGCTCACCACCATGAATCCGGAGACCCGGCGCCTGATCAAGGTCATGCCCGAGGACGTGGAGCGCACCGCCCAGGTCTTCGACCTGCTGCTGGGAGACAATCTCCAGGGCAGAAAGGACCATATTGCGGAAAACGGGTATAAATACCTGGAGCTGGCGGATATATCATAAACAATCCTCTGAAAAGGACGGAACTCAATGGCAAAGAAAAAGGCCCCCGAGGAGGGGGCGAAGCACAAAAATAACCCCAACGTCATGGGCCTGCGGCCCGAGGTGCTGGAGCAGCCCATCACCGAGACGCTGGAGATCAACTACATGCCCTACGCCATGAGCGTCATCGTCTCCCGGGCCATCCCGGAGATTGACGGCTTCAAGCCCAGCCACCGGAAGCTGCTGTACACCATGTACCAGATGAAGCTGCTGGGCGGCGCCCGCACCAAGAGCGCCAACGTGGTGGGACAGACCATGAAGCTCAACCCCCACGGCGACGCTGCCATCTACGACACCATGGTCCGTCTCTCCCGGGGCTACGGGGCATTGCTCCACCCCCTGGTGGACTCCAAGGGCAACTTCGGTAAGGTCTATTCCCGTGACATGGCCTGGGCTGCCAGCCGTTACACCGAGGTGCGGCTGGACGGCATCTGCGCCGAGCTGTTCCGGGACATCGACCAGGACACCGTGGACTTTGTGGACAACTACGACGGCACCATGCAGGAACCCACCCTGCTGCCCACCACCTTCCCCAACGTGCTGGTAAGCGCCAACCAGGGCATCGCCGTGGGCATGGCCTCCAACCTGTGCGGCTTCAACCTGGCCGAGGTGTGCGACGCCACGGTGGAGTACCTGAAGCACCCCGACTGTGACCTGACAGCGGTGCTCAAGGCCCCCGATTTCCCCACCGGCGGCGAGCTGCTCTATGACGCCGCCGAGATTGCCCAGATCTACAACACCGGCCGGGGCTCCTTCAAGGTCCGGGCCCGGTGGCGCTACCTGAAGAGCGAGAACCTCATCGAAATCTACGAGATTCCCTACTCCACCACCGTGGAGGCCATCATGGACAAGGTGGCCGAGCTCATCAAGGCGGGCAAGGTGAAGGAAATCGCCGACATGCGGGACGAGACCGACCTGACCGGCCTGAAGCTGACCATCGACCTGAAGCGGGGCACCGACCCGGACAAGCTGATGCAGAAGCTGTTCCGTGCCACCCCTCTGATGGACTCTTTTGCCTGCAACTTCAACATCCTCATCGCCGGCATGCCCCGTGTCATGGGCGTACGGGAGATTCTGGAGGAGTGGACGGCCTGGCGGATGGAGGGCGTGCGCCGGCGGACCTACTTCGTCATGAAGAAGAAGCAGGAGAAGCTGCACCTCCTCAAGGGCCTGAAGAAAATCCTGCTGGACATCGACCGGGCCATCAAGATCATCCGGGAGACCGAGGAGGACGCCGAGGTGGTGCCCAACCTGATGATCGGCTTCGGCATCGACAATATTCAGGCCGAGTACGTGGCCGACATCAAGCTGCGCAACATCAACAAGGAGTATATCCTCAAGCGGATTGAGGAAACCTCTACACTGGAGGAGGAGATCGCCGACCTCCAGGATATTGTCAGCAACCCGGGCCGCATCAAGAAGATCATCATCGCCGAGCTGGGCGCCGTGAAGAAGAAGTACGCCCAGCCCCGCCGCACCGAGATCATCTACGAGCACCAGCGCCTGTCCGAGCCCGAGCCGGAGGAGGAGATCCCCGACTACCCGGTCACCGCTTTCCTCTCCCGTGAGGGATACTTCAAGAAGATCACCCCTGCCTCTCTGCGCATGAACAGCGAGCAGAAGTACAAGGAGGGGGACGGGGCGTGGCTCCAGTGGGAGTGCACCAACCGGGACGAGTTGCTGGTCTTTACCGACAGGCAGCAGTGCTACAAGACCCGCATGAGCGACTTCGACGACGCCAAGGCCTCCGTGCTGGGCGACTATCTGCCCACCAAGCTGGAGATGGAGGCGGGGGAGAGCGTGGTGTGGGCCTGCGTCCCCGGGGACTACTCGGGCAACCTGCTCTTCTTCTTCCGCAACGGCAAGGCCGCCCGTGTGGAGCTGTCCGCCTACCAGACCCAGACCCGCCGACGGAAGCTGACCGGCGCCTACTCCGACAAGTCCCCCCTGGCCGCCGCTCTGCTGCTGCGTGAGGACCTGGAGCTGGCGGTGATTTCCACCGAGGGCCGCTGCCTCATCTTCCACACCGCCCTGCTTGCCCCAAAGGCCACCCGTACCACCCAGGGCGTCAACGTGATGACCCTCAAGCCCAAGTATTCCGTGGACCGTGTGGAGCCGGTGGAGGGCAGCCCCATTGTCAACACCGCCCGCTACCGGGCCCGCAGCCTGCCCGTGGCCGGCGCCCTCCTGAAGGGAGAGGACCGGGGCGAGGAGCAGATGAGCCTGCTCTGAGCCGGGAAACAAGACGGCATCAACCCAGCCGGGCGCGGACAGCATCCCGGCGCCCGTGAGAGGTATGTATGAAACCAAAATCCAAAGCGTTCAACCTGGTATGGTCCTATTTTATGATCACCCTGGCCTCGGCCATCTACGCCGTGGGCTTCAACTGGTTCTACGTGCCCAACGACATCGCCTTCGGCGGCATCACCGGCGTGGGCCAGATCATCAATGCCATTCTGCCCTGGGCCCCCATCGGCACAGTGGTCATCATCCTCAATATCCCCCTGTTCATCCTGGGCTGGCGGCTGCTGGGAGGACACCTGCTGCTGTCCTCCCTGTACGCCATGGCGGTGTCCTCCGTGTTCATCGACATCGTCAACAGCATCTGGACCTTTGAGCCCATGGACTCCATGCTGGCCTGCGTCTTCGGCGGCGTGCTTATGGGCGCTTCCCTGGGCATGGTGTTCCAGCAGGGCGCCACCACCGGCGGCACCGACCTCATCGCCCGTCTGCTCAAGCTGAAAATCACCTGGCTGCCCATGGGCAAGCTGCTCATCGCCACCGATATGGTGGTCATCGTGGCCAGCGCCATCGCCTTCGGCAGCGTGTACAGCGCCCTCTACGGCGTGGTGGCCCTGTATATCGCCGGTATCGTCATGGACCGGATGCTCTACGGCCTGGACAGCGCCAAGGTGGCCTATATCATCAGCGACCGCTTCAAGGAGATTGCCGATACTCTGGTCAACGACCTGGACCGGGGCGTCACCATTCTCCAGGGCCAGGGCGCCTACTCCGGCGCGGAGAAGAAGGTGCTCATGTGCGCCTTTAAGCAGCGGCAGATTGTGTCCATCAAGAAGATGGTCAAGGAGCTGGACCCCTCGGCCTTCATCATCGTGTGCGACGCCCATGAGGTGCTGGGAGACGGCTTCCGGGAGTACCGGCAGAACGAATTGTAAGGAGCGTGCGCGTTCCGGGCCCCGTCCCGGACGCATAAAATAGAGAGAGGAGCGTTACATATGGCAGATATCGAAAAACTGCGCAGGAATCTGGAGGACAACGGCTTTGCCACCAGCTATTTTGAGACCGCCGAGGAGGCCGCCCGCTATCTGGACGGCAAGCTGGACGGCAAGACCATCGGCATCGGCGGAAGCATGACCGCCCAGCAGATGGGCCTCGACAAGCTGCTGCCCTCCCACAATACAGTCCACTGGCACTGGCTGGGCGGCACCGCCCAGGACGCCGCCAAGGCCCAGGTGTATATCAGCTCGGTCAACGGCCTGGCCGAGACCGGCGAGATTGTCAACATCGACGGCACCGGCAACCGGGTGGTGGGCACCATCTGCGGCCATGAGGCGCTCTATCTGCTGGTGGGCGTGAACAAGATCGCCCCCGACTACGACCAGGCCCTCTGGCGGGCCCGGAACATCGCCGCCCCCAAGAACGCCCAGCGCCTCAAGCGCAAGACCCCCTGTGCCGAGAAGGGCGACCGGTGCTACAACTGCAACAGCCCCGAGCGCATCTGCCGTGCCCTCACCGTGCTGTGGAAGAAGCCCAACGGCATCCCCTACGCCGAGGTGATCCTCATCAACCAGGAGCTGGGGCTTTAAGACGCTGCAATTCTGAATCCAGTAAGGATGATTTCCATTGATAGATGCACAGACTTATGACTCAAAGGACCTGAGATTCAAAACCCCCTACGGCGCCGTCCCCGGCGGCACCGAGGTCACCTTCACCCTCCGCCCTCTCCGCAGCGAGGGCTATTCCCGAGGCGTGCTCACCGCCCGGCTGGAGTCCTGGGACAACAAGCGCATTGAGGTGCCCATGTTGTGGACCGGCCTGGACGGCGAGCGGGACATGTTCACCGGCTCCATCAACACCGACGGCTACATGGGCCTTATCTGGTACTCCTTCCGCCTGGAGCGGCTGGACGGCAAGTCGGGCAGAGAGTCTCAGGAATATCAGCTCACCGTCTACGACGAAAACGACAAGGTGCCCCGCTGGTTCGGCGAGGGCATGGCCTATCAGATTTTCCCCGACCGGTTCTGCCGCCTGAGCGTGCCCAATTCCGCCGGTATGGTGGGCGGCCGCTGGGTCCACCAGAGCTGGGAGGAGGAGCCGGAGTACCGCCCCGACCACAACGGAGAGATCCGCAACCGGGACTTCTTCGGCGGCAGCCTGGCGGGTATCCGCTCCAAGCTGCCCTATCTGCGGGACCTGGGAGTGGAGACCATTTACCTCTGTCCCATCTTTGAGGGCCCGGAGAATCACCGGTACGGCGTGGGCGACTACGAGAAGGTGGACCCCATGCTGGGCACCAAGGAGGAGTTCTCCGCCCTGTGTGCGGAGGCCCACGCCATGGGCATGCGGATTATGCTGGACGGCGTGTTCAACCACACCGCCTTTGTCAGCAAGTACTTCAACGGCGACGGGTCCTATCCCAACGCCGGCGCCTGCCAGGGTCCCCAGTCCCCCTACTACGACTGGTTCTGCTTCCAGCACTGGCCCAGCCAGTACACCTCCTGGTGGGGCATCTACTCCCTGCCCACCACCAACAAGAACAGCCGTGCCTGGCTGGAGTACATCACCGGTGAAAACGGCATCATCCGCTCCTGGCTGCGGGCCGGAGCGGACGGCTGGCGGCTGGACGTAGCCGACGAGCTGCCCGACCGTGTGGTGGCCGCCATCCACGACGCTGTCCGTGCCGAGAAGCCCGACGCGGTCATCATCGGCGAGGTGTGGGAGGACGGGTCCAACAAGATTGCCTACAGCGTCCGCCGCAAGCACATCCTGGGCGGCCACTGCGACGGCCTGATGAATTATCCCTTCCGCACCGCTCTGGTGGACTACCTGCTGGGTGGCGGCGCGGAGCGCTTCCGCAATTCCATGGAGACCCTGCGGGAGAATTACCCGGAGTTTGCCTGGCACTCGGCCATGAACACCCTGGGCACCCACGACACCATGCGTGTCCTCACCCTGCTGGGGGAGAAGAGCGAGCAGCGGGGCCAGAGCCGGGACTGGCGTGCCCACGCCCGGCTCAACGACCACGACCGCTCCCACGGCAAGGCACGGCTGGCGCTGGGCGCCATGGTGCTCTTTGCCTTCCCCGGTGCGCCCACCGTGTACTACGGGGACGAGGCGGGCATGGAGGGCTTTGAAGACCCCTTCAACCGCCGTACCTTCCCCTGGGGCCACGAGGACCAGGAGCTGGTGCGCCTGTTCACCGCTCTGGGCGCCGCCCGCAAGACCCGCAAGGCTCTGCGCCGGGGCGATATCGAGTACGTGGAGGCGGCCGGCCGTGTGCTGGCCTTCACCCGCAGCCTGGACGGGGAGACGGTCCTGTGCGCCGTCAACGCCGGACAGGAGCCCCAGACCGTGACCCTCCCCTGGAAGGGAACCGCTGTGGACCTGCTGGGCGGCCAGAACCTGGAGGCGGAGGAGGGCGTCCTCACCCTGGAGCTGCCCCCGCTCACTGGCCGGCTTCTGGCCACACCTGAGAAGAAATAACGCCCGTCTGCCGGACGGGATAGCCGGTTCCCCCGCGTCCATGGGCGCGGGGGCGCTGTTTTTTCCGGCCGCAACCAGTGGTTGACAGAGCGTAAGGGCGGCTTGATTGCGGAAAACAGGCCTTGATGCTAGAATGTGGCCATGAAAGGAAGTGAACGCCATGACGCTGGGACAGAAAATTCAGACACTGCGTCACGATGCCGGGCTCTCTCAGGAGGGCCTGGGAGAAAAGCTAGGGGTATCCCGTCAGGCCATCAGCAAGTGGGAGGCCGACGGCGCGGTGCCCGAGGTGGACAAGCTCATCGCCCTCTCCCGTCTCTTTGAGGTGAATCTCCACGACCTGCTTCAGGTGGAGGGGACATCCCGGGAGGAGCCGGAGGAATCAGGGGAGCAGCCTCCGGAGGAAGCGGCGGAGAACCCGCTGGAAAAAGACCAACCGCCCCGGCGGAATGGCCGGTGGTGGAAGGCGCTGTGCGTGGTGCTGGCTGCGGCGGTGTGCGTCCAGGGCGTGGTGCTGTTCCGGCTGAATGAGAAGCTGGAGGAGCAGGAGGGCCTTCTGGGCGGACTTCGGTCCAGGATCTGGAGTTTGGAGTCGCAGGTGAGCAGCCAGGAGGCCGCACTCCAGCAGCAGAAGGAGCAGACGGACGCCCTGGGCAGCCAGTTGAGCACGCAGGACGGCCGGATCAGCCGATTGGAGCAGTCGATCGGGCTCCAGGATGGACGGATAGAGATGGACCCAACCCTGCCCCTGGTCTCCGATGTGGACTTCACCCTCGAGACCACGGAGTATGGTACGAGAGCCCTGAAGCTGAATTTGCTTCCGGCTCAGAGCGCTGCCGGGATGTGGGTGCGCTTTCAGATTACCTGCCCCGGCGGGGCGGCCCGCGGTCACCCCTCGTCTCAGCTGGAGGACAGCTCGGCCTACACCCTGTCCATGATCTGTACCGATGAGGAGATTTCCAGCGGCTTCACCGTCTCGGCGATATTTTTTGATAAGACGGACCGGCAGTACACCCAGCCCCTGGTCAAAATCTCCGATATTACAGAGGACGGCTGGAATGCGGAGACCCTGTGGGACCAGTAAAGACAAAAAGCGCGTGGACGAATACCGTCCACGCGCTTTTTTACAGCCGCTTGATGTTGTCCGAGATGTCGGCCAGGGCCTGGCTGGCCTCCATGTTGTAGGCCTGGCTCAGGGCCAGGTCTCCCAGGGAGACCATGCCCACCACCTTGTCCCCGTCGGTGACGGGCAGCCGCCGCACCTGGGCGGCCGCCATCATCCGGGAGGCCTCCCGGGCGTCGTCCTCCGGGGAGACCACCGCGCAGTTGCGGGACATAATCTCACGTACCGGGGTGCTGGCCGGGTCCTCCTCCGCCGCCACGCACCGGAGCACAATGTCCCGGTCGGTGACAATACCCCGGAGCCGTCCGTCGGTCCCGCACACTGGCAAAGAGCCGATGTTGTGCCGGGCCAGAAGCCGGGCCGCCAGGGCCGCCGACTCTCCAGGCGCAATGGACACCACGCTGCTGCTCATCAGGTCACGTACCTGCATATCAATTCCACCGCTTTCTTCAGGCTGGGCGGCAGGCAGGACCTGCCGCCTTGTTACAGTTCAGTATAGCCGGAAAAAGGTCCGCTGATACAGCGGCAGCGCAAAAAACAGCGGAGCGCCCCAGATTCAGGCGCTCCGCTGCTGTTATGTGTTCTCTTTCAGGGCCAGATTCCGCCGCAGCACGGCGGGACCCCGCCAGGCAAAGGCCCGGTCGCCGTACTTCTCCCGAAAGGTGCGGTTGGTCAGACCCTCCAGGTCGGCGGGGATGAGGGAGGAAATCAAATCCTCCCGGAAGTCGGAGATGGGGGTGATGGCCGGATGGGCGTTGTAGGGGCACACCCGCTGGCACAGGTCGCAGCCCCACAGGCACTCCTGGGCGGACAGCAGGGCATTTTCCTCCGGGGACAGCTCCCCTTTCTTCTGGGAGATGTCCGACAGGCAGCGGGAGAGTTGGAAACCCGCTCCGTCCAGCGCGCCGCCGGGACAGGCGGCGGCGCATTTTCCGCAGGAGATACACACATTGGAAGGCTCGGATGTGGAAAACTCCAGCGGGCAGTCGGTGAGAATGGTGCCCAGGAATACATAGGACCCCCAGGGGGGCAGGATGAGCAGGCCGTTTTGTCCCCGCAGGCCCATGCCGCAGGCCCAGGCCAGCTGCCGCTCCGGCAGGGGAGAGTTGTCCGCACCGGGCAAAAACGAATACGAAAGGTATTTCTGACGCAGAACATCGCATACCGTATTCAGTTTTTCGGTCAAAACCAGGTGGTAATCCCGCCCCCGGGCATAGAGGGACAGGTTGCCGGGTGTGTCTCCGGCGTAGTAGGGGAAGGCGGCCACCAGCACCGCCCCAGGCGTGGGACAGAGGGTCAGCGTTTTTTCCACAGCCTGAGGGGTAAGATGTGGAAGGGCATCCGACCAGGTAAGGCCACCCCAGGCCGCCGCGCCGCAGGCGGCAAAGGCCGCGTCCAGCTCAGGGGTCATAGTGCTTGAGGGCCCGTCGGGCCAGCAGGGAGTCGGGCACACAGGGCTCGGGGCCGTTTTTTCGCTTCTGCTGCTGCTCCGCGCCCTTGCCGGCCAGCACCACTACGGCGGGGGTGTGGGCCTCCAGAATGGCCCGCTCCACCGCCTCCTCCCGGTCCGGGATGACGGTCCAGGTCTTGCCGAAGGGGGCGATGTACCCGCCGATGTCGGCGCAGATGTCGGGCACCTCCTCGGGGCCGGGGTCGTCCTCGGTGAGGATGATCCGGTCGGCCCAGCGGCCTGCCGCCTGGCCCATGCCCTCCCGGCGGTCCAGTCCCTTGCCGCCGGTGCAGCCGAAGAGAACGGTCAGCTGCCGTCCGGGGAACTCCCGCCGGACGGAGGACAGCAGCGCCTCCAGGCTCATGCCGTTGTGGGCGTAGTCCACAATGACGGTCAGCTTGCCGTCGGGGGTGTTGAAGGTCTCCATCCGGCCGGGCACGGTGGCTTCCGCCAGACCGGCGGCCACGGCGGACTCGGGCACACCCAAGGCCTCGGCCGCCGCCACGGCAGCCAGGGCGTTCTCCACGTTGAAGGAGCCGGGCAGGCCCATGGACAGCTCCCGGGTGTACCGGGGGGTGCGCACCAGGAAGCGGGTGGCGTCCCCGTCCCGGCGGATCTCACTGGCGTAGATATCGGCTGTGGAAAACTTGGTGGAAAATGTGTATATTTTGCTGCAACTCTCTGCGGCGGTCAGGATTCGTTCGGCAAAATCGCTGTCCAGATTCACGCAGGCGGCGGCGCTTTGACGGAAAATCATCAGCTTAGAGGCGAAATAATCCTCAAAATCCGGGTGTTCCACCGGGCTGATGTGATCTTCCCCGATGTTCAAAAACACGCCCACGGAAAATTCCACACCACCGGTGCGGTGGTACTTGAGGGCCTGGCTGGACACCTCCATGGTCAGGTATTCAGCGCCGCACTCCGCAGCGTTCCACAGGTGCCGCTGCAGGTCCAGAGGTTCCGGGGTGGTCAGCTTGGCCGGACGGCGCTCCACGCCGTCATCGGTGATCATGGTGGAGAGAATGGCGCTCTCACGCTTGCCCTGGCTCCGCCGCCACTCGTCCAGCATGGACTTGAGGAAATAGGCCGTGGTGGTCTTGCCCTTGGTGCCGGTGATGCCGGTGATATGGAGCCGTCCGGAGGGGTGGTTCCAGGCCCGGTCGGCCAGCAGGGCCATGGAGCGGCGGATGTCGGACACCAGGATGCAGGGCAGGGCACATTCCGGCCAGCGGCGCTCGCTGACGTACACAAAAGCGCCCTTTTCCGCCGCGTCCAGCAGGTATTGGGGCTTGAAGGCAGCGCCCTTACAGATGAACAGGGTGCCGGGCACCACGGTCTGGGAGTCGCAGGACACCAGCCGCACTTCCCGGGTCAGGTCGGCGTGGAGGGGGGCGCTGTCAGAGAGCAGGCCGTTTTTCAGCAGCAGCTGGTAGTAATCGCCCAGAGGAAAGTGGGGACGGGACAAGGAAAACACCTCCAGAGAGGAAATAGCCCCGCTGGGTGCCAGCGGGGCGGTAAAAGATGTATCGGGGATGGTCTGTCACACCATGCGCAGCTTGTAGCCGCAGTAGGTGATGCACCGCTCAGCCAGGATGTCCATGGCGTCCACGTAGAACTCGGGCAGAGGGTGGTAGGTGCGGTAGACCGACAGCTCGGTGCAGCCCAGGATGGCCGCGTCGCACCCGGCCTCACGGAGGCAGCGGTCCATAACGGCGAACTTCTCCCGGCTGCCCTTCTCGCCCTTCTTGATCTCGTCGTAGATGATGCTCATGACCACCTTCTGCACCTCGGGAGGGGGAGAGAAGGCGGTGAGACCCTGGGCCTCGCACTCCCGCTGGTACACGCCGGTGCGGACAGTGCCGTCGGTGGCCAGGATGCCCACCTTGTGGACGCCCGGGTCGGAGGAGAGCACCTTCACCGTCTCACGCACCATGTGGATGATGGGGATGGACAGCTCACCCTGGAGCCGGTCGGCAAAGAAGTGGGAGGTGTTGCAGGGGATGGCGATGGCGGTGCAGCCCACCTGCTCCAGGGTCTTGGCGTCCTGGAGGAGGCGGCGGTAGCAGCCCTCCGCGTCCCCGCCCAGGATGGCGGAGGTGCGGTCGGGCATGCGGGTGTCGCTGAGGATGACGGTGGGCAGGTGCTCCTGGTCGCAGGCCGCATCGGTCCGGTCCAGGATGCGCTGGTAGAAATCCTGGGTGGCCTGGGGTCCCATGCCGCCGAGGATGCCGAGTTTTGCTTCGTTCATATGGTAAATCCTCTCAGTTGGCCTTCTCCATGGAGCTGGCATACCGCTCCTTGTACCGCCACTGGTCCCGGATGATACGCAGCTTGTGGATCAGGTTCCGGTCCGCCTTGTAGAAGAGGGGATTGACCCAGGCGCCGGCGGCGGTGAGGGCCTTCATCTCCTGGTGGTACTTGCTGGGAATGTAGTCATAGGCCACCTTGGCCGGGATGACCCGCCACAGGTGGCGGTTCTTGGTGACGGTCAGGGGGGCGGGACGGTGGAAAATCCGGTCCTCCACCAGGTACTTGGCCAGGTTGTGGCCGGCGCCGGTGACATAGTAGTTGCTGCGGCCCTGACGGCAGTTGATCTCAAAGACCTTGAACTTTCCGTCCCGCTGGTCGTACTTTACGTCAAAATTGGAGAAGCCGGTGAACTTGATGTCCTCCAGGAAGGCGCGCAGCTTCTCGCACAGCTCGGGGGCCTCCTCGGTGATGATGACTGCGTGGTTGCCGATGCCGTGGCGGGTGTGCTCCTCCAGCAGCACGTGGCCCACGCACATGAGCTGCACCTTGCCGTCCTCGCCGGAGTAGTTGGTGACCACCCGCATGAAGGAGTCGTCGCCGGGGATGAAGTCCTGGATGATGAGGGAGTCCTCATAGCCGTGGTTGTAGATATCGTCGATGACCTGGTCCACCTCTTCCCGGGTCTGGAGCACATAGGCCTTCTTCTGGGTGTCGAAGGGGTGGTCCCAGTAGGTGGCGCTCTCAGCGGGCTTGACCACGAAGGGGCCGGAGAAGGGCAGGGTAAAGTCGTGGCCCTCTCCCTTGTGGTAGACATAGGTGGCGGGGTGGTCGATGCCGTACTGGTCGCAGAGCTGGTAGAACCGCTCCTTGTGGATCAGAGTCTCCATCAGGGCCGGGTCAATGTAGGGCGCCACCACGTTCTCGGGGAACTTGGGCAGGTTGACCGCGATGGAGGTCAGGTAGTTGTCACCGCAGCCCAGCACGATGACCTTCTTGTCGGGGAACTCTTTGGCCACCTCGGTGACGTTCTTCAGCACCACTTCAGGCTCGTCGTTGTGCTGGCACACCCGGTAGTCGATGATATCGCTGCCGTAGCAGGGGCCGGAGGGATACATGCCGTAGGCCACGGTCTTGACGCCGTAGGCCTCATGGAAGGCACGGGCCATGCTGTACACGTTGATGTCTGCCCCCAGCAGCAGGGGGACAAAGGGCTGTTGACTCATGTCGAATTACTTCCTTTTAACAAAAATGGATCAGAGGGTGGGGGTCAGGCGGGCAGGACATTCAGCTCCACAAGATACCACGTCTTGTCCCCGGAAGGGGAAAGCGGGGTGAGGCGGACACCCTCCCAGTGCAGGGCCAGGTATTCCGCCTCCTCGGCGGTGAGGCGCAGCTCCCGCCGGCGCAGCTCTCCGCCCTGAAAGGCGGAGGACAGGGTTTCCTCCAGGGCGGCAATCTCTATTGTAGTCATATTCCAGCCTCCTGAGACGGGAAAGGGGTCAACCGGATACACGTTTGACCTGGTACACGCCGGAGATCTGCCCCAGCTTGTTGATGACGTTGTTGAGCTCGTCCCGGTCCTTGACCTCCAGGACGATGGACACAGCGGCGTAGCCGTCGGGCATGGCCCGGGCGGAGAAAGAGTCCACCTTCACCTTGGCGGAGGACAGGGCCATGGTCACGTCCATGGCCAGGCAGTCCCGGTCCTTGGCGGAGATCTCCAGGGAGGTCTGGTAGGCAGCCTGCTCGCCGCCCACCCAGGCCACGTTGACCCAGCGTCCGGCCTCCTCGGGGCGGCGCTTTTCGGGGGCGGCGTTGGGACAGTCGGCCCGGTGGACCGACACGCCGAAGCCGCGGGTGATAAAGCCGACGACCGGGTCGCCGGGCACGGGGGTGCAGCACTTGGCGAACTTGACCAGGCAGTTGTCCAGGCCCTCCACCACAATGCCGGACTCCGACTTGCGGGGGGTCTTGACCTGACCGGGTGCGGGAGCGGGAGAGGCGGGGTAGACCACCTCGCTGGCGGCCCGCTCGGCGGCCGCCTTCTCCTCCTTGACCCGGCCCAGCCGGGTCAGCTCGTCCTTGATGCGCACCACCGACTTGGCGGCGGTCATGCCGCCGTAGCCGATGGCGGCGTACAGCTCATCCAGGGAGTTGAAGCGCACCTTTTTCAGAATGAAGGGGAGGGCGTCCTCGGCAGTGATCTGGGCCAGGGTGATGCCCGCCCGCTTCAGCTCGGCCTCAAAGGAGGCGCGGCCGGTGGCGATGTTCTCCTCCCGCTTCTCCTTCTTGAACCACTGGCGGATCTTGTTGCGGGCCTCGTTGGACTTGCAGATGTTCATCCAGTCACGGCTGGGGCCGTGGGCGGACTTGGAGGTGATGACCTCCACAATGTCGCCGTTTTTCAGGGGGGTGTCGAAGGGAACCATGCGGCCGTTGACCTTGGCGCCGGTCATCTTGTTGCCAACGGCGGAGTGGATGGAGTAGGCAAAGTCGATGGGGGTGGCGCCGGCGGGCAGGTTGATCACGTCGCCCCGGGGGGTGAACACGAACACCTCGTCAGCAAACATATCCACCTTCAGGGTACGGACAAACTCCTCGGCGTCAGTGTCCTGCTGGTTTTCCAGCAGCTTGCGCACCCACTCGAAGGCCTCCTCGGTACCCAGCTTCTCGTTGGCCATGCCCTGCTTGTACTTCCAGTGGGCGGCGATGCCGTACTCGGCGGTGTTGTGCATCTCCTGGGTGCGGATCTGCACCTCGAAGGGGATGCCCTCCCGGCCGATGACGGTGGTGTGGAGGGACTGGTAGCCGTTGGGCTTGGGGGTGCCGATATAGTCCTTGAACCGACCCAGCACCGGGCGGAACAGGTCGTGGATGCAGCCCAGCACATTGTAGCACTCTGAGATGTCGTCCACAATGACCCGGAAGGCATAAAGATCAAAAATTTCGTCCAGGGTCTTGTTCTGGGCGTACATCTTCCGGTAGATGGAGTAGATGTGCTTCACACGGCCGTACACCGTGCACTTGATGCCCTCCTCGGCCAGCCGGTCCTCAATCTTCTTCTGGATGGAGGCCATGAACTCCTCGTGGGCGGAGGAGCGGGCGGCCAGCTCGTCGGCAATCTCCTGGTAGCCGATGGGGTCCAGGTACTTGAGAGAGGTATCCTCCAGCTCCCACTTGATGCGCTGCATGCCCAGCCGGTGGGCGATGGGAGCGTAGATCTCCATGGTCTCCAGGGCCTTTTCCTTCTGCTTCCTGGGGGACTGGTACTCCATGGTGCGCATGTTGTGGAGCCGGTCGCAGATTTTGATGAGAATCACCCGGATGTCCTTGGCCATGGCCATGAGCATCTTGCGCAGATTCTCCATCTGCTCCTCTTCTTTTGAGGTGTACTGCACACGGGTCAGCTTGGTGACGCCCTCCACCAGGTTGGCCACCGTGGGGCCGAACCGCTTGGCGATGTCCTCATGGGTGGCGCCGGTGTCCTCAATGGTGTCGTGGAGCAGGGCGGCGATGATGGAGTCGGTGTCCAGCTCCAGGTCGGCCACAATCTCCGCCACCGCCAGAGGGTGGGTGATATAGGGGGAGCCGTCCTTGCGCAGCTGGCTGGAGTGGGCGTTGTCCGCATAGGTGAACGCATCGAAGAGCCGCTTTGTGTCAAGGGACGGGTTATAGGCTTTGATCTTGTCCTCCAGCGCCTGGTAGCGCTCCAGGATGGGGTCCATAAAATCACCTCCGAAAATGTCGCGGGGGTTGGGAAGGGGGCATCAGGCCCCTTCGGTCAGTTTGCGCAGACGGCGCATGATGTATGACTCCTCCAGATTAACCTTGCCCTCTGTGGGCTTCAGGTCGATGCAGAGGTGGTCGGTGGAGTGCTCCACCCGGATGAGACCCCGCTCGTCCAGCACCTCCAGGCACACCATGGTGCGCATGAAGGTCTCCCGCAGGCCGAAGGAGCGGGCGATGTTCCGGGAGAGGCGGCCTGCCGTCTCCTCCAGCCTTCCGGCGGAGCTGCGGTTTTTCAGGTACCGCCACACAGCCGCGAACTCCTCCCGGGTGGGGGTGAGGGCGGCGGCCTCCTGGGGGGTGAGGTTGGCGCCGGAGCGGAGCTTCTCGTAGAGGGCACGCTCGGCCTGGGCACGGGTGAGGGCGGGGCGCAGGTCGATGAGCTGGAGCTGCACCGACCGCCAGCCCCGGAATTCGTTGATCTGGGGGGAGAAGGCCAGGTCCACCCGGTCGCCGGGGGCCAGGCCTGCCTCCGCCAGAGAGACGGAGAAAAAGATGGCGTCAAAGCTGCGGCCGCCCTTGGTCACCTTCAGCTTCAGATGCCGTCCGCCGCCCACCTCGGAGGCGTTGGTGACCGTGCAGCCCGACATGGAAAAGACAGGCTTGGGATTGCCGGTGCCGTAGGGCTCCAGCAGGTCCAGGGACAGCACCCCCTCCTGGGTCAGCAGGGCGGGGTCGGCCTCGGCGTCCACCTCCAGGGCGGCCTCCATGGCCGCGCCGCCGGTGGAGGAGCGGACCAACTCCAGCATCCTCTCACGGAAGGCGGGAATGTGCTCTTCCAGAATGGTGAACCCGGCGGCCAGCTCATGGCCGCCGAAGCCCTCCAGCAGGTCACGGCACTGCTCCAGGGCGGCGAACAGGTTGAAGCCGCCGAAGGACCGGCAGGAGCCCTTGCCCTTGCCGTCCTGAAGGCAGATCATAAAGGTGGGGCAGGAGTACTTCTCGCTGAGCCGGGAGGCCACAATGCCCACCACGCCCTGATGCCAGCCCTCACGGGCCAGAACCAGAGCGGGCCGGTCCTCGGGGCGCATGGCGTCGGCCATGGCCACGCACTCCTCATAGATGTCCAGCTCCACGGCCTGACGCTCCCGGTTGAGGGCGCACAGCTCCCGTGCCAGGGCCTCGCCCCGTGCCGGATCGGAGGTCAAAAGCAGCTCGGCGGCCA
Organism: Pseudoflavonifractor capillosus ATCC 29799; assembly: GCF_000169255.2. Taxonomy (GTDB): domain Bacteria; phylum Bacillota; class Clostridia; order Oscillospirales; family Oscillospiraceae; genus Pseudoflavonifractor; species Pseudoflavonifractor capillosus. Next base: position 140,294 of record NZ_AAXG02000005.1, on the reverse strand, counting down.
GTCCGGCGCAGCCCATCCGCCCGGAGGCGTTGATCCGGGGCGCCAGGGTGTACCCGATGGACACGGAGGTGAGGGGACGCTCGGTGAGTCCGGCCTCATGGAGCAGGGCCCGCAGGCCGGGCCGTACCGTGTTTTTCAACGCGGCAAGGCCCATGCGGATGATGGTCCGGTTTTCTCCCACCACCTGCATCACGTCAGCCACCGTGCCCACGGCGGCCAGGTCGGCATACCGGCGGAGCAGGGCGGATTCCTCCGTCTTGTCCCCCAGTGCCAGCACCAGCTTGAGGGCCACGCCTACCCCCGCCAGATGCTTGAAGGGATAGCCGCAGTCCCTGCGGTGGGGGTCCACCACAGCGGCGGCGGTGGGGATGCGGTCCTTGCACTCGTGGTGGTCGGTGATGACCACATCAATGCCCAGGGAGGCGGCAAACTCCGCCTCGGCCACGGCGGTGATGCCGCAGTCCACGGTGATAATCAGGCTCACGCCCTTGGCGTGGAGGGCGGAGACGGCGGAGCAGCTCAGGCCGTAGCCCTCCTCCATCCGGTCGGGGATGTAGGGGGTGACCTTTGCGCCCCGGCTGCGCAGGTAGTCGGTGAGCAGGCAAGTGGAGGTGATGCCGTCCACGTCGTAGTCGCCGTACACGGCGATGTGTTCGTTTTGGTCCAGGGCGGCGGCGATGCGGCTCACTGCCCGGTCCATGTCCTTCATGAGAAAGGGGTCCCACAGCAGGTCCTCGTCGGAGCGGAGGAAGTCCTTGGCCTTCTCCACGGTGTCCAGACCACGGGCGCAGAGCACCGAGGCCGCCAGCGGGGGAACCCCATCCGCCTCCATGGCCGCCTGGGCCGCGGGAGACGGTGCGCGTAAATTCCATTGTCTGTACTTCATGGGTGTGCCCCCGAAATTGGATAGAAAATTACTTTTCATTATAACAAAGATAGGGGAAAGATACAAGTTGAAACGGGAAATATCCGGCAGCGGGAAATGGTTTCCTGCCGTTTTGTCTCCGGACGAAAAACGCCCTGCCGCGGACAAGCGCGGCAGGGCGTGGGAATCAAGCGGGAAAGACCTCAGAGAAAGCGATCCTCAGCAAGGCGGATAAGCTCCAGGGCGCTGGCGAACTGCTGCCTGGGGGAGCCGTCCATCCAGTCCACCCAGCCCTGCCAGGAGGCGTTGCGCCGGGACATGACATACAGGGTGAAGGTGGCCAGCGCGCCGGAGGCCTGCTCCACCTCCTCCAGGGGGATACCCTCGCTGGGGTCGGCGGAGGCGGGAACGTTGCTCTCGTGCTCCCGGAAGGAGCGGGAGTGCTGGAAGGCCTGGGGGAAGTTCTGCTTTTCCAGTACCTCGTCCAGGCGGAGAATCAGGCTGCCCATGTCGGAGAAGGCCATGGGACGGGTGAGGCGCTGGCTGTACACCTTGCCGGAGATTCGGCCGTTGTCCGACTGGTCCACACATACCCGCAGGGCCGCGCTGGGGCTGTTCAGATTGGAAAAGGACATGTATCAAACCTCCCTTGATTAAGCGTTGAGTGCCAGGCGCTTGCGCAGCCACTCGCTGTTGACGCAGTGGCCCAGGGCGGCGTCCGCCCCGATGCGGCCTGCCTTCACCAGCTGAAGCAGGCTCTGGTCCATGGAGATCATGCCGTCGGCGGCGGAAGAGGAGATCACGTTGTCCAGCTGGTGGGCCTTGGACTCCCGGATCATATTGCGCACGGCGGGGGTGACGGTCATCACCTCAAAGGCGGGAATGAGGGAGCCGTCCTTGGCGGGCACCAGCTGCTGGGACACCACGCCCTCAATGACCAGGGCCAGCTGGGTGCGGATCTGCTGCTGCTGTTCCGGGGGGAAGGAGTCCACAATCCGGTCGATGGTGTTGGACGCGCCCAGAGTGTGGAGGGTGGAGATGACCAGGTGGCCGGTCTCGGCGGCGGTGACGGCGGCCTTGATGGTCTCCGCGTCCCGCATCTCGCCCACCAGAATCACGTCGGGGGCCTCACGGAGGGCAGCCCGGAGGGCGGCGTCATAGCTGGTGGTGTCGGTGGCCAGCTCACGCTGGGTGACCACGCTCATCTTGTGGTGGTGGAGGTACTCGATGGGGTCCTCGATGGTGATGACGTGGAGGTTGCGGGTGGAATTGATGGCGTCCACGATGCAGGCCAGAGTGGTGGTCTTTCCGCTGCCGGCCGGGCCGGTGAAGAGTACCAGGCCACGGGAGCAGGAGGCAAAGCTCATCACGCTGTCGGGGATGCCCAGGGCTGTCCGGTCGGGCAGGGCGAAGGACACCACCCGGATGACCAGACCCAGGGAGCCTCTCTGCCGCAGGGCGTTGACACGGAAGCGGGAGAGATGGGGCACGGCAAAGGAGAAGTCGTCGTCGCCGGTGCGCTCCAGCCGGTCCATGGAGCGGTTGCCGGACAGGGCGTAGGCCTCCCGCACCAGGGCTTCCAGGGCGTCGGGGAGGAGGCGGTCTCCCTCGCGGGTGATGACGCCGCTGATCTTGTAGGCGGCGGGCAGGCCGGGGATGAGCAGAATGTCGGAAGCGCCCCGCTCCACCGCATGGGTGAGAATCTCAACTAAAGTCATGGCAAATCCCTTCCTATTCCGGCAGCGTGCCGTCAAAGACGGGGAGATGGTCCCCGTCCCCGCCGTCGTCCTCCACGGGGACGGTCTGCCAGGCGAGAATTTCCACCCCGTCCTCTCCCTGCACCAGGTGGAGGTGGAGGGACTGGGTGTCGGTCATGGGAATATCGGTCTCCAGCTCGTCGTCGGTCCCGGCGGCAAACTGGGCGTACAGCGCAGCGGCCTGGGCGTCTGCGGCGTAGTAGGCGGACACCGTGTCGGCGTTGGTCTGGGACAGGGACAGGTCGGCCCGTGCTGAGGTGAGGGTGAGGGCGGAGAACACCGACAACGTGAGCACCAGCAGCACGGTCATGATGGACACCACGCCGATGCCGATGGGAGGCGGAGATTTTTTCACGGCTGCGCCACCTCCTCACCGCTCAGAGCGGAAATCCAGCTGGTCTCCAGGGTATAGAGGGACGTATCGCCCCAGAAAATCTCAATTTCAGCGGTGGAGAGACCGCTGCCCTCGGTCTGGCTGACCTCACACCGGTATCCGTCAGGGGCTTCCGGCAGGGCGTCTCCGGCCCGGAGGGCTTCCGCGGTGCTCTGGGCCAGATATACCGCCTGGGTGAGCCGGGTGCTCTCCAGGCTCATGCTCCGGGCGTGGAGCAGCAGGCCCACACACACCGCCGCGCACAGCACAAAGAGGAACAGGTCAATCACCAGCTCCATGAGGAAGAGGGAAAAACGGCTGCCCGATTCCTTCACAGCTCACCCACCTCCTCCACGCCGGTGCGGGGGTACAGGGTGACCGACCACTGGTGCGCCCCGTCAGAGGCGGTGATGTCCAGCCCGCCATTTTCGCTGACGGACAGGTCCAGGGAGGACAGCTCCAGCAGCTCCATGCCGTCCTCGGGGGCCAGGCCGGTGCCCTCCTCCATGTACAGCTCCATGAGGGAGCCTTCAAAGCAGTAGATCAGCGTGACATATGTACTGCCGTCCTCGCCGGTCTCGGTAAGGCGCAGGGCGTCCCCGCCGCCGAAGGTCCCGACGGCCACGCCACCGGCGTCTGACCGGCGGATCTGGTTGACCACATAGGACAGGGCGATGCGCTGGGTGGAGTTGGTGTCGGCGTCGTCGGCCACGGAGCGGTACACGCCCGTGCCCATCAGGGTCACGCCCATGGCCAGCAGGGCGAAGAGCGCCGCCAGGCACACGATGACCACCCGCCGCAGCCCGGTGCCGCCGGAATGGGTTTTCATGGGGACACCCCCTTACAAGGATTCTGTGAAAAGGCTTACTCCCCCAGGGCCAGCACCGTGATATCGGGCATCAGGTTGGAGGCCACATACTGGTAGGAGATGACATAGCGGTCGTCACCGGCGGTGACGCCGTAGTGTTCCACGAGATAGTCCAGGGTTCTGGGATAGAAGCCCTCCAGGGCGTAGCACTCCACCGCCGCACGGCGGACGCCCTCTTCGGCCAGGGCCAGGACCTCCGCGTCGGTGCGGACGCTGATGACCCTGGTAAAGAGCAGCGCGGCACCGGCCAGGGCGATGAGGAACACGGCAGCAGGTAGCACCAGCCGCACAAATGAGGCGCGTTTACCGCCCATGGCGGAGACCTCCTTTCAAACAGATAGATCAGCCGATGGCGGTCAGCACGCCCAGCAGGGGCAACATGACCGACAGCAGCACCAGGCCCACGGCGATGCACAGCAGCAGCACCAGGGCGAATTCCAGCCGGGACAGCAGGGAGGACAGCCGCTCATCGGCCTCCTCACGGCAGCGGGAGGCCAGCTCCTCCATGGCCTGCTCGGGCACGCCGGAGCGGAATCCGGCGCCCAGCAGTCCGGCCTGGAGGCCGTCCAGCAGTCCGCAGGCGGTGACGGCCTTATAGAAGTCCTCGCCCTGCTCCATGCGGCTCTGGCAGTCCTTCAGGGCGGGGGCGAGGGCGGAGCCCTCCAGCAGGTGGACGGTGCGCTCCATGGCCTCGTCCAGGGGCAGGCCGCTGGAGAGCATCAGGGCCATGGCGGAGGAGAAACGGCTCCGGTCCACGGCCTGGGCGGCCTTGCCCTTGCCCAGCAGGCGGGCTTCCACCGACTGCGCTCCGGCGCCCTGACGGCGGGAGAGCACCAGCAGGACAACTGCGCCAATGGCCAGCAGGACCACCAGCACGCCGCCCACATACTGCCCGGCGGTGCCCGCGGTCATCAGGGCCTGGGCGGCGGGGGAGAGGGTCAGGCCCAGCTGCTGGAACACCTGCTGGAACACGGGGAGCACCCGGGTCATGAGCACCAGGAACACCGCCGCCACCAGAACGGCCATAACGGCGGGGTAGAGCACGGCACGGCGGATGGCAGACGCGGTCTCGGATTCACGGCGGTAGTAGGCGGCCAGGGCAGAGAGGACCTGGTCCAGCCGTCCGGCGGCCTGACCGATCTCCACCATGCGCACCATATACCCCGGGAAAGCGCCGCTGGCGCGGAGCGCCTCGGACAGGGGAGCGCCGTCCAGCAGGGCGGCGTGGAGAGACTCCAGCAGAGCCTTGCTTCTGGGGTCGGCCGCGTCCTCGGCCAGCACCTCCACGCCCTCCTCGGAGCCGATACCGGCGTGCATCATCAGGGAGAGCTGATAGCAGAACACAGACAGCGCGTCGGCGCTGAGCGGCGGGTTACTCCGTTCCTTTGCCATAGGACAACACCTCCGGGTAATCATGGGTCAGGCGGCCTTGCCGCCTGAGAAGGACAGAATGGCGCACATGCCCTGAACCCGCGCAAAAGCGCTGGCCCAGGGCAGAGCGATTAATAGGCGTATTTCTCGGTGTAATTGGTGCCGTCGCCCACGTACTTGAGGACGGCGGGGTTGTTCTTGCCGTTGGAGACAAAGGTGGGGTCCATCATGGACCAGTCCTCACCGTTGAAGTAGATCAGGTGGTCCACCCAGCCCACGCCGTCGATATAGACGTTGATCCAGGCGTGGTACACGGTACCGGCATAGCCCACAATCAGCTTGCAGGGGATGTTCTGGCTGCGGAGCATGGAGGCCATAACGGCGGCATAGTCAAAACAGATGCCCTTGCCGCTGGTCAGGACCGCGTCCACATCGGGCAGGTAGCCGGAGGCCACGGTGGCGGCCAGCTGGTAGTCATAGGTGATATTGTTGATGACGTAGTGGTAGATCTCGGTGACCTTGTCCAGGTCGGTGGTGAGACCCTTGGTCAGCTCGGCGGCCTTGGCCACCACCTTGGAGTCATCGCTGAAGTTGACGTACTGGTTGGCGTAGAGGAAGGGGGAGAACTCGCTGGTCAGCTTCAGGGTCAGGGGGCAGGAGTAGGCCTGGGCGTACTTGGTGCCGGTGGTGTTCTCGTACACCTTCACGGTGTACTTGCCGTCGCCCTCGGTGAGGGGGAAGGTCTCGGCGGTGCCCTTGTTGTTCAGGTTGTAGGTGTAGGTGGTGCCGCCGGTCTTGGTGATCTGCACCTTGATGCGCACATCCTTGCCGCCGGTGTAGGCCACCGACACAAAGCCCAGGGCCAGGTTGGACGCGTCCACGGTGGCCTTGCTGTTCTTGTAGACGGTGACGCCGCTCTGGACGGTCTCACGCTGGGGGATGACGCCGGCCTGGGCCAGCAGGGGGAGCGCCACGCCCACCACCAGCACGATGGCCAGCAGGGCGCAGATGATCCGGGTGGACTTTTTCATGGACTTGATTTTCATGAATTGATAGAAGCCTCCTCTTCCGCATTGGCGGGATAAGCATAGTCGTCAGACAGGGGGATGATATCCACAAGGGCGCCCCGGACAATCAGCCGGTGGTCGGAGACGCCCACAGGGGTGCAGGTGGTCAGGGTGACGCAGGAATGGTCGGTCTTGTAGATGGGGCCCCAGTCGTCGGGCTCCACCACCTCCTGGTACTCAAAGAGGTACTGGTAGATGTTCTCTCCGTATACCAGATAGAGGTAATCTCCTTCCACCAGGGTGTCCAGGAAGGAGAAGGGCTGGTCCAGGGTGATTTTGCCGTTTCGGATCCAGTTGCGGTGTCCGGCGATGGAGGTGTTGGAACGGCCTTCGCCGGGAAGCTGGGCGTAGTCATACAGACCCTCGCCCTGGAGCAGGGTCTGCTCATCCACGCCGTTGAGAATGGATTCATCCACATCCAGCTTGGGGATGATGAGCCGCAGGTCGCCGCTCTGGTAGTTCTTGCGGGTGTCGGTGACAAAGACCTTGTCGGTGGGAAGTCCGTCCTCGGGCTCCTCCAGCACTTCTTTATAAGTGAGCGGGGTGGGGGTGGGGGACGGGGTTTCGGAGTCCGTAGGGGTGGGCTCCGGCGAGGGGGTGAAAGAGGTAACGGGCGCCGTGGAGGGCACCTCGATCTCATACTGGGGCTGGCTGCCCCAGATAAACAGGGCCGCTGCCGCAATCAGCAGCACAACGGCCGCGGCAGCCGCAATCACGGCGCCTTTGGAATGTCTTTTCATAGCAGATGTACCTGGAAATATAAATCGATATGTGATGGGGAATCAGTCCAGCGCCCGGATTTTATAGGAGAGCTTGAGGAAATTGCGCCGGTGCTGGCGGTAGAAGGAGGACACCACCCGCTCCATGACCATGGTGCTGTTCTCGAAATTGGCGGCGGGCAGCATGACCACGAACTGGGCGCCCGAGTATTTGGACACCACGTCGCCACGGCGGAGACTGCCGGTGAGCACCTCCTGGAGCTGGTCCATGGTGGCGGCCAGCACGCTCAGGGGCGGCATGCCGCCGTCGGGCAGGGAGACGGTGATGAGGGCGATGTGGACCGAGGTGCCGCTGCGGGCGGCCCTGCGGGCCTCCAGCCGGTAGGCCTCACGGAAGAAGCCGTACTCGCAGACAAAGGCGCCGGGACGGGCGGCGGCCTCCCTTAGGTCGTCCTGGATGGTCTCCAGATCGGTCTCCAGAGACTTCTCCACGCTCATAATCTCGTTGTACAGCTCCCGCAGCTCCTGGGAGGGACGCACGCCCAGATTGCGGTAGAGCAGGTCGGTGGCCGACTCGTAGTGGGCCAGAGCGGCGGAATCATTGCCCTGGCGCAGCAGGGAGCGGACAATGAGGATGTGCAGGGTCTCGTCCAGGGAGTCCAGCTGGCTGGCCCGGGTACAGACCGTGGTCATCTCCTCAAAGAGCTCCTTTTTCTCCAGCAGAGCGGCGTAATCCTTGATCATCTGGAGGTAGAGGTTGTGGTACTCCACCGAGTAGGGGATGATCCACAGGGAACCCTCCAGCTTGGGCAGGAAGTCGCCCCGGTAGAGCTGTTCGGCCTGGCGGTAGAGGGTCAGGCGGCTCTCGTCGGACAGACGGCCGTCGTTGGCCTTGTGGCACAGGGCCTCGAATTCGTCCACGTCCAGGGTGCAGACAATGTCCGGATTCCAGGAGTAGGAGCCCCGGCGGGAGAGGATGGGCTCGATGTCCGAGCCGAACAGAGGCTCCAGCATGGCCCGCACCCGATAGAGCAGGGTCTTGAGGGCGTTGACCGGGTTGGCGCTGTTCTCACCCGGCCAGAACTGCTCGATAAATTCACTCTGGGGCACGTTCCGGTCCCGGTGAACCAGCAGATAGGAGAGCACGTTCCACAGCTTTTGGGAACGATTTGCCTCGTCTGTCAGCACATGGCCGTTCACAGCGATGGAAAAACCGCCCAACATGGTGACTTTTACGTTTTTGATACCAGCGGAATCGCTCATGACAGGCACCTGCTTTCATCCGGATTATTTCGGGCAAAATGAGATGGACAGAATCAAGGTTATTCCTATTATAGCACAGGATTGAAAAGGCTGGAAGAGTCTTTTTTCCATTTTATCAGGAATTTTTTCGTAAAAAAACGGCCGCCTGCACAAATGGAACCGGACGGAAAAAGAGAAATGAAAAAAATATACTTTTTCAAAATATAACCCAAAATGTAACCGTACCGTGGTAGAGTAGGGTCAGCGCTGGACGAGACGGCCTTTTCCGACAGAAAAGGGAAAGGAATCCACCGTACCGTCCGGCGGGAAAAGGGCAAACCGGCTGAAAGGCCGGGACGCAAAGCCAGGAGGCTAAAGCGGAGGGAAACGCCGCCATGCCCGTCCGGTTGCCGCATACTTACAACTGCCTGCGCAACGCGAGGAAGGAGAATGAGCATGTTGGCAAGAATGAGCAAGAAGGCGCTGGCCCTTCTTATGGTGTTCTGTATGGTGGTAAGCGCCCTGTCCGTCGGGGCCCTGGCCGCCGTGGACACCCCCAACGGAACCTACGATGGAATTTTGACGTTTGAGTACCATATTACAGCCAGCGCGCTGAAGGATATGGTCAAGAACGAGACCGAGTACACCTATGACGACATTCACGGCGCTACTCTGTTCTTTGAGGACTGCTCCCGTAACATGGAGTGGAACTGGGCGCCTGACATCTACTGGACCACCGTAAGCGCTCTGGAGGAGAAGCATCCCCAGGATATGACCGCTCTGGAGCTGTATCTGGACAACGGCTGCACCCAGAAGACCCTGCACTTCAGCGGCGAAGAGCTTCAGGCCCTGTTCTATGAGAAGGCTGCAAGCGGCTTCTATGAGATCCAGCTGAAAGACTCCGGCTCCGGTGAGCCCACCGAGCCCGAGCTGGTCCTCCAGGACGTCTATGTGTACGTGGACGCCAAGGACGGCCAGGGTACCCCCAATGACCACGGCTACTTCACCGTGGGCAAGATCCAGATGAAGCTGCCCAAGGCCTCCGAAGTGGTGGCCGGTGAGAACTACTACGCCCAGTATGGCTCCAGCGTTTCCCTGGAGAACATTGAGCGCTTTGCGGCCAACAGCTGGCTGAACCTGGCCGACGTGGAGTGGTACAAGCTCCTGGTGGCCGACGGCGCCGACGACTATGTGGACAGCGGCGAGTACGTCTGGCACCTGGACGGCAAGATCCTGGACGAGGTGCAGCTCTACTACGTGACCTATGACGCCAACGGCGGCGAGGGCACCGTGACCGACGAGAAGGGCTACATGGCCGGCCAGACCTTTGAGCCCAAGAGCGGCGCCGGTCTGACCCGCGAGGGCTATGACTTCGTGGGCTGGTCCACCAACAAGTACACCACCGTGCCGGACGAGACCTTTGCCATCCCCGCTGAGGGCAGCGATGTGACCCTCTACGCCGTGTGGAAGGAGTCTGAGCCCGCTGTCCAGACCCATGTGCTCCAGTACTACTACAAGGTGAACAACACCTTCGTCACCTTTGCCTCCGAGGTGTATAACGACGGCGAGACCGCCACCATCATCAGCGGCGCTCCCACCATGCCCGGCTACACCCTGGTGGGCTGGAACACCGAGCCCTACGGCACCGGCACCACCTACAAGGCCGGCGACAAGCTGACCATGACCGCCAGCCAGAGCCTCTACGCCGTGTGGCAGCCCGAGGAGCCCGCTGTGGAGAACTACATCCTGCAGTACTACTATAAGGACAACAACACCTTCGTTACCTTCGATTCCAAGTCCTATGAGAGCGGCGAGGTCGCCGTTGTCATCAGCGAGGCGCCCAGCATGCCCGGCTACACCTTCGCCGGCTGGAACACCGAGCCCTACGGCACCGGCACTACCTACAAGGCCGGCGACGAGATCACCATGACCGCCAGCATGAGCCTGTACGCCCAGTTTGCCAAGGACGGCGGCACCGATCCCGACCCTGAGACCTACGATGTCCACTATGTGTGGGTAGGCGACGTTCCCGAGGGCGTCACCCTTCCCGCCAGCGCTTCCTACACCGCGGACACCGAGGTGACCGTGGCTGATGTGCCCACCGTTGAGGGCTACACCTTCTCCGGCTGGGGCAGCGACGTGGTTACCATCCGCGACGGCAAATTCGTCATGCCTCCCTATGAGGTGTATCTGACCGGCATCTGGACCAAGGACGGCACCCAGCCCAACACCTACACCATCACCTTCAAGACCGAGGCCGGCGGCACCATCAACGGCGGCACCGCCGATGTGACCGGCAGCTACACCGAGGGCGCGGCCTTCCCCGAGCGTCCCGCCACCGCCGCCAACAGCGGCTACACCTTCGCCGGCTGGTATGATGAGAGCGGCAACAAGGTGACCGAGTGGCCCGCCACCGTCACCGCCAGCGCCACCTATACCGCCAAGTGGACCGAGGACGGCGGCACCGGCCCCATCGATCCCGGCCCCAGCTACATGTACTATCACGTCACCGTCAACTATCTGGACCGTGCTGACGGCAGCAAGATTGCCACCAGCTACACCAGCCCCAGCCACATCGAGGGCAGCGCCTATGACGTGAGCGAGCAGGCCGCCATCACCATCGACGGCTACACCTACGACGGCACCGAGGGCGATGCTGTCACCGGTACCCTGAACGGAAACAAGACCGTCAACGTGTACTATGTGGCCGACGAGACCGACATCGACGACGGCGATACCCCCACCACCGACCTGCCCGACGTGCCCGGTGAGGGCGGCGGCGAGACCGACATCGGCGACGGTGAGACTCCCACCACTGACCTGCCCGATACCGGCGATACCGGCAGCACCGGCGACGGCAGCGAGACCGATATCCCCGACGGCGAGACGCCTACCGGCAGCCTGCCCCAGACCGGTACTCAGGCCCAGGTCTCCATGGCCCGCGTGGCCCTGAGCGTCATGGCCCTGACCGCCTCCGTGGCGGCGGCCGGACTGGCTCTGATTCTCTTCCGCAAGAGCCGGAAAAACGCCTGAGCAGCTCTTCTACTTTTGAAAAAGTAAGTTAATGTGAGCGCGGCGGCAGTCCGAAGGGACTGCCGCCGCGCTTTTCATAGATTAATCCGGAAAAATGCAGTTTGTAAGGGCAAGAAGTTCCGAAAACCGAAAAAGAAAAATGGTATAAAAAATAGTAATGCGGGAGAAGAAAAAAACAAGATGTGACCGAAATGTAACCGGGGCTGTGTATAATAAGCTATGTTAGTACAGGAGAGGTAATGCGAAGGAGCGTGCATGCGATGAAGACAAACAGCGGAGAGACTTTTTTGGTGCAGATCCGCAATACCCAGAACGCGACCTGGCAGGGCACTGTTGCGTGGACCGATGGCCGCAAGCAGGAGACCTTTCGCAGTGCGCTGGAGTTGATTAAACTGATAGACAGTGTCCTCAGTACAGGAGACAACCAAGAAGGAGAAAGCGGGGAGGAAAACAGAAGAAGATAAGGCGCAAACCCGGCAAACCCAGCAGCAAAGGAAGAAACGCAAACCAAAATGGGGAAAATCCCCGGCCCGCTTTCGGGAAAGAAGGCGGGGAACGTACTATGGAACCGACAAATGGCAAACCGGCTGAAAAACCGGGACGCAAAGCCAGGAGGCTAAAGCGGAGTCCGCTCCGCCACGCCCGTCCGGCCGCCGCACTTCCATTCTCACCGAAAGGAGAATGAAAATGTTGGCAAAAAAGACCAAGAGATTTCTGGCATCCCTGCTCACCGCGGCTATGGTCGTGGGCCTGCTGCCCATGAGCGTGCTGGCCGCGGGGGATGACACCCTGACCCCCGGCAGCAAGTATTATGATGTGAACGGCGCTGAGACCAGCGAGAGCAACGCCAAGGTGGTTCTGACCAAGAACGCCCAGCGTGTTGCCGCCGACGAGTGGGAAGTCACCCTGTCGACCAAGGTCAATGACATCAAGATTGAACAGCAGCCCCTTGAGGTTACCTTTGTCCTGGACGTGTCCGGCTCCATGGCCTGGTGCGCCGAGGAGCACCGCCACTCCGCCGACTGCGGTTATAACTGCGGCCTGGAGGAGCACAGACACGGGGATGACTGCTATACTAAGTGTACCCGACAGAATCATCCTGACCATTGGGAGAATTGGGGCCTCGTTTGGGTACATAAGCTCGGCACAGACTGCAGCTTGAGCTGGGGTTCTTATTATTACCTGACCTGCACAAAGGCAGAGCACACCCACAGCAGCAGCTGCTATGCCTGCGGCAAAGTGGAGCACAACCATGACCGTGCCTCCGGCGGCGAGCCCTGCAGCATGGTGCAGAGCGGCAAGGCTCAGTCCCGCCTGAAAATCGCCGTCTCCGCCGTCAAGAACATGGTGGGCACCCTGAGAGAGCAGCTGGGCGGCAAGCTCACCGCCAAGTTCGTGGTATTCTCCTCTGAGGGATACAAAAACGGCGTTGACAAGCGCGCCAGCGCCAAGGTGATTACAGAAGCGCAGCTGGACCAGCTGACTGCTGTGGGCGGCACCGACTTGTCTGCCGGCGTGGCGCTGGGCGTTGACCAGTTCAAGAGCAGCTCCGCCCGCCAGGTGCTGGTGGTTGTGGCTGACGGCGACTCCGACGACGGCTATCCCAACCGTACCGCCAACAACTTCAAGAACAAAGACGGCATCATCTACACTGTGGGCTTCACCTTCTCCAGCGACAGCTTCAACAACCTGGCCACCGATGCTGACCACGCCCTGCTGGCCAACAGCGACACCGAGCTGGGCGAGGCCATGGAGGACATCTCCACCGACATCACCGCCATGATCTGGGACCCCATGGGCTCCGATTTCTCCGTGGTGAAGGGCAGCACCAAGGCGTCCGGCATTACCGACGGCGTCCTGGAAGAGAGCGACAGCCTGATCACCTGGTACCCCGACAAGACCCAGCTGGATGGGGACCATGACACCGTCACCCTGACCTACACCGTCAAGCTGAAGGACAGCGCCAAGACCGCCGGCGTACATACCGGTGTGCCCCTCAACGGCGACGCCGAGCTTCAGTACAAGGTCAGCAACAGCGAGAACGGCCCCATCAACGCCGACTTCCCCCTGCCCAAGGCCAGCTATGAGGTGGGCACCATGACCGTGGAGTACCGGGACGTTGAGACCGGTGAGACCATCGCTGTCATGCCCGCTGACCGCACCATCACCACCATTACCGACTGGCTTGAGGACGGACAGCCCGTCTTTGAGGTGAACCTGCCTGCTCAGAGCGTGCCTCAGGGCACCAACCAGACCTGGTTCTATGTGAGCAGCGAGCTGGACGGCCAGGACTACACCGACAACGTGGCCAATATTAACGCCACCACCGGCGAGCATACCCTGGTGCGTTACTACAAGCTCCAGAACTCCTACACCGTGAGCTATGCGTACACCGGCGATGTGCCCGAAGGCGCGCCCACCGTGCCCACCACTCAGACCTATCCCGAGGGTACCCCGGTTGACGTGGAGGCCGCCCCCTCTCTGCCCGGTTACGAGTTCTCCGGCTGGACCACCGATGACACCACTGTGTCTGGCGGCCAGTTCACCGTCACCGGCAACGTGACCTTCACCGGCTCCTGGAAGGCTCTGCCCTACTACACCGTGCAGGCCAATTTCTACACCAACACCGACAACGAGGGTTACAATAAGGACAACACTGAGCCTGTCACCCTCAAGTCCCTGACCTATGGCGACTACAAGGACTATGTGGCCTCTGAAAAGCAGACCTGGGAGGGCAACGGCCAGACCTACACCCTGAACGCCGAGGCCACCGACACCCAGACCGACGGTCTGAGCACCGTCATCACCCTGCGGTATGAGCGCAGCGTGACCAGCACCGCCCAGTACGAGGTGGTACATCAGTACTACGTCCGCACCGACGGTGAGATGGCCGCCGACGCCGAAAAGACTGTCACCGACGGCCCCATCGAGGGCAAGCACGGCGATATCATTGACGCGGACAGCATCACCGCCAAGCCTGACACCGGCGTGTACACCTATACCGAGTACAGCCGCTCCGAGGACATCACTCTGGACAAGGGTCAGACCAAGCAGATCGTCATCACCTACGTCCGCGACCGCTACACCGTGTCCACCGAAATTGACGAAAACGGCACCATCACCCCCGAGACTGCCGTTTACAATGCCGGTAAGGACGTGACCGTCAGCTGGTCCGCTAACCCCGGCTATGAAGTGGCCAGCGTCACCGTGGACGGCGACCCCTCTTCCGCCGTGGGCACCATCTCCTTCAACGGCCTGGACGCCGCCCACAGCGTGGTTGTCACCACCAAGCCCATCGACTATAAGCTCCATGTGAAGTATGTGTTCATGGACAACACCACCCATGAGGGCTTTGTGGACTACACCGAGGAGACGGTCTACCACATCGGCGACAAGTACTCCGTCGAGATTCCCGATGCTCCCGCCGGTTACACTTACAGCGCCGAGCTCTCCTCCTACGTCAGCGGCACCTTCGGCGCCGGCGATGTGACCGCCTATGTGACCTATGTTCCCAACGGCGAGTCCACCGCCACCGTCCTGTTCCACGACCGGAACGGCAATGACCTCCAGACCGCCATCAGCGATTCCGGCCTGGCGGGTCAGCCCTACGATGTGAGCGCGGCTGACAGCATCTATGAGATTACCGCCAACGGCGTGCGCTATCAGTTCGTGGGCGACAATACCGCTGAGCTCGGCGCCGGCTACACCGGCACCCTGCCCGAGGGCGGCCTGACCATCATCCGTACTTACGAGCCTCTGCCCACCTACACCGTGACCTATGATCCCGGCAAGTGCGGCACCTTCAAGCATCAGATCACCTCCGGCCTCTATGCCGGTGACCCCACGCCTGAATTTGCCGGTACCATCACCGGCGCGGAGGGTTGGGTGTTTGACGGCTGGTCTCCCGAGGTGGAGGACACCGTCTCCGGCGACGTGACCTATGTTGCCCAGTGGAAGGAAATGCCCAAGTTCACCGTCAAGTATGAGCTGTACACCTCCCACAACGGCGGAGGCTATGAGCTGACCGACACCGTTACCGCGCTGGAGACCGAGTATGTCCGTCCCGGCATCCAGGGCTGGAACGCCCCCGAAACCTACGGCGAGGGCTACAAGCTGGCTGATGAGAGCTTCAAGACCACCGGCGAGCTGACCTACGGCGACAACGCCACCCTCATCTTCCGCTATGAGCGGGAGACCTTCGGCTCCGTGAACTACACCATCAAGCACGTCTACCGCACCTTCACCGGCGACGCCGGGACTGTCACTCAGGACGGCTACCTGGATGTGCCCGCCACCGGCACCCACAGCGATGTGGTCTACGCCGCCAATGTGGAGGCGAAGCCCGACTATGAGGGCAAGCACTACGCCTTCAACGCCGCTGCCAGCGACGAGTCCATCAAGCTGGACGGCAGCGCCGGCCAGACCATCACCCTGGTCTATGACCGTTATGAGTACGTCGTCACCGTCACCGGCGATGAGGGCGTGGCCTCCACCACCGGCCAGGGCACCTATGAGAAGGGCAGCAATGTCACCGTCAACTGGACCCTGAACACCGGCTATGAGCTGGCTTCCGTGTCCGTCAACGGTGAGGACCACCCCCTCAGCCAGGTGGACCTGACCAACCTGAGCAAGGACACCACCGTCACCATTAAGACCAAGCTGACCCCCTACACCGTCACCTACTATGTGGACGGCAAGCAGTACGGCGAGGTGGAGACCCACTACTACGGCGATGCCATCACCATGCGGTCCGCTCCCACCGCTCCCGCCGGCATGAGCTTCAGCGGCTGGGACAAGACCCTGACCAGCATGCCCGCTGAGAACGTGAAGATTTACGGCAGCTTCTCCTACATCGACTACACCGTGACCTACAAGCCCGGCGACCACGGCACCTTTACCGAGCAGAACTACTCCGGCCTCCACTACGGTGACACCACTCCCGCCTTCCAGGGCGAGACCACCGGTGAGGACACCTGGGAGTTCGCCGGCTGGAAGCCCGAGGTGGCTGCGACCGTCACCGGCGGCGCCACCTATACCGCTCAGTGGGAGCGCTCCGACTACACCGTGGTGGTCAACCACGTGAGCCAGGAGAGCGGCGTGACCATGGAGACCAGCACCAACAAGTACGATGTGGACTCCGACAGCACCGCCGCCCCCCTGAGCGCCGACAAGATTCCTCAGGACTTCAAGCTGGTGGGCTGGACGGTCAACACTGAGGCCGCCGACAGCGTGACCTTTGACCAGGCCGGCAACGCCGCCATCAACAGCGACAAGGTGCAGACCATCACCATCACCTACACCTACGGCCTCAAGTCCGCCGCCTACGTCAACATCAACTACCTGCTGACCGACGGCACCAAGGACGATGACGGCAAGTACAACGTGCTCAAGCCTCTGGACATGGAGATCAAGGCCTACAAGGAGAACGATGCCTACGACGTGACCGCTGATGTGGCCGCCTTCGACGATGCCCACCAGATGTACACCCGTATCGACGCCGACAGCCTGACCGGCACCATCTCCGGCACCCAGACCGTTATCATCAACGTGTACTACACCGCCGATGAGTACGACTTCACCGTCAAGTACTTCGACGACTACACCAACCAGGAGATCGCTCCCGCCGAGGGCCTGAACGTCACCGGCAAGGCCCCCTACGGCACCGCCCTCACGCAGGAGCTGGTCGCCCAGTACCTGGGCTACACCGAGGGTGAGGACTGGGTCAACGCCATGCGTCCCGCCGACTACGAGGACGGCGTGGTGACCTACGTCACCATCAGCGACGACTCCTCCAAGAACGTGGTGGAGGTCCACTACGACTACGAGGAGCCCTACAACCCCAGCTACATGTACTATCACGTCACCGTCAACTACCTGGACCGTGCCGACGGCAGCAAGATTGCCGCCAGCTACACCAGCCCCAGCCACATCGAGGGCAGCCGGTATGACGTGAGCGAGCAGGCCGCCATCACCATCGACGGCTACACCTACGACGGCACCGAGGGCGATGCTGTCACCGGTACTCTGAACGGCAACAAGACCGTCAACGTGTACTATGTGGCCGACGAGACCGACATCGACGACGGCGATACCCCCACCACCGACCTGCCCGACGTGCCCGGTGAGGGCGGCGGCGAGACCGACATAGGTGACGGTGAGACTCCCACCACCGACCTGCCCGACGTGCCCGGCGAGGGCGGCGAGACCGACATCCCCGACGGCGAGACCCCCACCGGCAACCTGCCCCAGACCGGCAGCGTGGCCGGCCAGGTGGAGAACCGCTGGACCCTGGGCGTGCTGGCTCTGATGGCCTCCATGGCCGCGGCCGGTCTGTCCATCGCCATCTCCCGCAAGAAGGAAGAGGAGAGCTAAGACCTCTCCCAACCTGACAACAGCAGACTGAACTGAAAGGCGGGGCCTCCGTAACCGGAGGCCCCGCCTTAGTATGTCGAAAACCCTTTTTTAAAAAGCAGGCGCTTAAAAGAGGGCGGGGGAGCTCGAGGGGGCAGCTGCCCGCCTCGAATGGAATCGAATGCCCCGCCTGAAATTTTCTCAAAAGCGGCCGTGCAGGTTCCTATTTGGACCGGAATACGCTATAATGGTAAAAACAGCGGCACGGCCGCACTGGAAACAGAGGTTGACAGCATTTGAAGCATATTCTTTCTCTCTCACGTCCCCAGGCCATGGATATACGCCGTCAGGACGGCACCCGCTCCCACGGCGCCGACCAGGACTGGTACAGTCTGCCCTGGCGGCAGCGGGCGGGCTGCGGTCCCACCACCGCGTCGGTCCAGATGGCCTATCTGGCTGCCCTGCGGCCATCGCTGGCGGCGCTGTGTCCGCTGGAGGGACGGGAGCAGGGGACCTTTGTGACGTATATGGACCAGGTGTGGGAGTATGTCACCCCGGGCAGCCACGGGCTCAACCGGGTGGAGATGTACACCGACGGCGTGGCCCGGTTCTGCGGGGAGCGGGGCGTCAGGCTGCTTCCCCATGCCCTGGAGGTGCCAATCGGTGAGGAACGGCCCGGTTTTGACCGCTGCGTGTCCTTTATCCGGGCGGGGCTGGCGTCCGACTGCCCGGTGGCCTTCCTCAACCTGGACAACGGGGAAGTGGAGGCCCTGGACAAGTGGCACTGGGTGCTACTCTCCGCGCTGGAGGAGGGGGACGCTGGCACCCTGGTCACCGTGGTGGACAACGGCAACACCTTTTCCATTGACCTGAAGATGTGGTACGACACCGCCCGCGACCTGGGTGGATTTGTTTGGCTGGAGGAACTGAATTGAGAGACTTTTTGCTGGGATTCTGGCCCTGGCTGGCGGGCTGGGCAGGCGTGATGAGCCTGCTGGACTTCTGCCTCATGGGCTTTGACAAGCGCCGGGCCAAGCGGAACGGCTGGCGGGTGCGGGAGCGCACCTTTTTCATTGTGGCCCTGCTGGGGGGCGCCCTGGGCGGGGTGCTGGGCATGTTCTTCTTCCACCACAAGACCAGACACTGGTACTTCCGGTACGGCCTGCCTGCCATCCTGATCCTCCAGGTAGGGCTGGTGGTCTGGCTGCTGCTGTCCGGCGTGGCCTCTTGACGGGGCCGGTTCAGCGTGGGATAATATGCCAGGCTTGCCCGGCAGGCCGCTTTGTCTTTTATGGCGGCGTGTCCTTAGGGCAGAAAGTTTTTGTGTGTGGTTCCGAGGTGTGGGATAATGATCAATCTGTTGGTAAAGACCTTTGTAAAGGACGCCGGCAACGTCCAGGACCCCCAGGTGCGGCAGCGGTACGGCACCCTGTCCGGTGCTGTGGGCATTTTTCTCAATCTGCTGCTGTCGGCGGGCAAGATGATCGCCGGCCTCATCACCGGCTCCATCGCCATCACGGCGGACGCCTTCAACAACCTGACCGACGCGGGCTCGTCGGTGGTGACCCTGGTGGGCTTTCGTATGGCAGGCAAGCAGGCCGACGACGACCACCCCTTTGGCCACGGGCGCATTGAGTATCTGTCCGGCCTGGCGGTGTCGGTGGTCATCCTGCTGGTGGGCCTGGAGCTGGCCAAGAGCTCGGTGGAAAAAATTATCCACCCGGAGCCTGTGGAGTTCTCCTGGCTGTCCGCCGGCATCCTGATTGCCGCCATCTGCGTCAAGCTGTGGATGAGCTACTTCAACCGCAGCCTGTCCCGGCGCATCGGCTCCGCCGCCATGGCCGCCACCGCCACGGACTCCCTGTCCGACGCGGTGGCCACCTCCGCCGTGCTCCTCAGCGCCATCATCGGCAAGTTCACCGGCGTGAACATCGACGCCTGGGCCGGTATCCTGGTGGCTCTCTTCATCCTCCGGGCGGGCTGGGGCGCCGCCAAGGACACCCTGAATCCCCTCCTGGGCCAGAGCCCCGACCCGGAGCTGGTGCGGGACATTGAGCGGACCGTGCTGGCCCATCCCCAGGTGGTGGGCATCCACGACATGATCATCCACGACTACGGCCCCGGCCGGTCCATGATGTCCCTCCACGCTGAGGTACCCGCCGGTTCGGACATCATGGAGGTCCATGACGAGATTGACGCCATCGAGCGGGAGCTGAAGGCCAAGTACCGCATTGACGCCAGCATCCACATGGACCCCATTGTCACCGGTGACGAGACCATCAGCAAGGCCCGAAAGATGGTGTCCGAGCTGGTGCGGGAGGTGGACCCGGCCATGACCATCCACGATTTCCGCATGACCAGCGGACCCCGGCACCGGAACCTGATTTTTGACGTGGTGGTGCCGTACAGCGTCAAGAGCACCGACGATGAGGTCCGTCGGGAGATTGAGCGGAAAATCCGGTCGGCCGACCCCAACAGCTTCGCCGTCATCCAGATCGACCGGGCCTACACCCAGGAACCGGGCTGAGACGGCCAGTCTTTACAAAAAATTCACCTCATAGGGTGAAAAATGTCTATAATAATATTATAGTACTATGATATGGCCGGGGAGCATGCCCGGCTGTGGAAGGATGGTGTACGGAAATGGCGCAGAAGGTACTCATCGTGGAGGACGAGGCCAACATTGCCGAGCTGCTCCACCTGTACCTGGAGAAAGAGGGCTACGAGACTGCCGTGGCGCCCGACGGCGGGAAGGGTGTGGAGCTGTTCCGCTCCTTCCATCCCGACCTGGTGCTGCTGGACATTATGCTGCCCGTCATGGACGGCTGGTCCGTGCTCAAGAAGATCCGGGAGAGCGACAAGACCCCTGTCATCATGCTCACCGCCAAGGGTGAGACCGAGGACAAGGTCCACGGCCTGGAGGGGGGCGCTGACGACTATATCGTCAAGCCCTTTGAGATGAAAGAGGTGCTGGCCCGCATTCACGCCGTGCTCCGCCGCTTCGGCGCCGAGGAGGAAGGCAGCGGGGAGAAGAAGCTCTCCTTTGACAAGCTGGTCATCAACCTGGACTCCTACGAGCTGCTGGTGGACGGCAAGCGGGTGGATACGCCCCCCAAGGAGCTGGAGCTTCTCTACCACCTGGCCGCCTCCCCCAACCGTGTGTTCACCCGCAACCAGCTGCTGGACGAGGTGTGGGGCTTTGACTACTTCGGCGACTCCCGCACCGTGGACGTCCACATCAAGCGCCTGCGTGAGAAGCTGGAGGGCGTCAGCGAGCAGTGGAGTTTGAAGACTGTCTGGGGCGTGGGCTATAAGTTCGAGGTTGTCAGCGGCTGACGCTCTGCCCCTGAAAAAAGAAAACATCCCCCATGGGACCGGTGTGAGAGCCGGTCCTGGGGCGGCATGCCCTCAGAAAGGAGGAGAACGGCACGAAGAGCCTGTATAAGCGCCAGTTTGCCATGATGGCGGGGATGATCCTCATCTCCTTTGCTCTGCTGGGCGCGTCATTTATTACCCTGTCCTACCAGTACACGGTCCGGGAAAAGCAGGACACCATAGAGAAAAACGCTGCCTATATCGCGGAATTTACTGGTTCCTATCTCTCGGAATCCCGTTACTCCACCACCATTTACGACTCTGCCTACCGGCAGTACACCTCCAATCTGGCCCAGCTGGCCGACGCCTACGTGATTCTCTGCGAGACCACCCCGGACCGGATTGGCGAAATTGTCTACTCCTCCGACGGCCAGACCGAGGGCGCGTTCATCGGCCAGACCCTTTCCGCCGACATGGTCAGCCAGGCGGTGCGGGACGGCTCCTACGGCTCCATGACCACCCTGAACGGGCTGTTTGCGGAAAAACGGTTTGTGGCCGGGTGCCCCATCTACAAAAGCGGCCTGCTGGGCCAGAGAGTCCAGACCGGCATGGTCTTTGTGGCGGCTGAGGTGGAGAATATCACCGAGATGTGGCGTGCGTTCGCCAATATCTTCTTCTTTACCGCCATTGTGGTGCTCTGCCTTGCCTTCATCACCACCTCTGTGACCTCCCTGCGCCAGACCAAGCCCCTCAAGGAGATGGCGGAGGCCGCCCGCAAGTTCGGCCACGGGGAGTTTGAGACCCGGGTCGAGGTGGGCAACCGGCAGGACGAGGTGGGAGAGCTGGCCGAGGCCTTCAACGCCATGGCGGACTCCCTGGCCAAGTCGGAGGCCAAACGCAGCGAGTTCGTGGCCAATATCTCCCACGAGCTGAAGACCCCCATGACCACCATCGCCGGCTTTGCCGACGGCATTCTGGACGGCACCATTCCCCCGGAGAAGGAGCAGGACGCCCTGCGCACCATCTCCTCCGAGACCCGGCGCCTCTCCCGGCTGGTGCGGCGCATGCTGGACCTGAGCCGCCTCCAGTCGGCGGAGAACGTCACCGCTCAGGAGCAGTTCGACATCTCCGAGCTGATGGTCCGGGTGCTGCTGAGCCTGGAGACCAAGATCAACCAGTCCGGCCTGGACGTGTCCACCGACCTGCCCGAGGAGCCGGTTATGGTGTGGGGCGACCCGGACGGCATCACTCAGGTGTGCTACAACCTGCTGGACAACGCCATCAAGTTCTCCCAGGAGAAGGGGGTCATCACCATCTCCATCACCACCAAGGGCGGCAAGGCCTATGTGTCGGTGCGCAACGTGGGAGACACCATTCCCGCCGAGGAGCTGCCTTTGCTCTTCGACCGCTTCCACAAGAGCGACAAATCCCGCAGTGAGGACCGGGACGGCGTTGGCCTGGGCCTGTACATTGTCAAGACCATTCTCAACAACCACAAGGAAAACATCACCGTCACCAGCGACCACGGCGTGACGGAGTTCACATTCACGCTGACACTGGCGTGAGGAGAGAGAAACCATCCAGGGAGGTCACCGAATGCGCACCGATTACTACACCAACACTCCCGCCGGCGGCGGGCCGGGACGGACCGGAACACCCCGCTATACGGTCATTCCCTTTGAGCAGCCCCCGCAGCCGGAGGAGAAGAAGCGCCGGGGCAGCCGGAAGGCGCCCTGGATCTTCGCCGCGTTCCTGGTGCTCATTGTGGCGCTGACCACCCTGACCCTGGCCCTGAGCTGGATGTTTTACCAGGACGAGGAGCCCACGGCGGGAGAGAGCGGCGGCGGGAACTACACCACCATTCCCATCCCCACCGCTTCCCCTGAGACCGGCGTCACCGACCTGGAGCGGGCCCCCACCGGAACGGGAGTCACCCTGTCCATTGCCGCCCTGCCGGAGAACGGCCTGACCTATCAGGAGATCTACGACCGGAACATCGCCGCCATCGTCAGCATCCGCGCCTACCAGACGGGCGGCGGAGCCACCGGCACCGGCGTGATTATGACGGCGGACGGGTACATCATCACCAACTACCACGTGATCCAGGGCTCCTATGAGGTGGAGGTGCTGCTCTCCGACGACAGTGTCCACCAGGCTCTGCTGGTGGGTGGCGACCAGACCAACGACCTGGCCGTGCTGAAGATTGACGCCGCCGACCTGACTCCGGCCGAGTTCGGCGACTCCGACCTGCTCCAGGTGGGGGACCTGGCTCTGGCCATCGGCAATCCTCTGGGTGAGGAGCTGCGGGGCACCATGACCGACGGCATCATCTCCGCCATCAGCCGGGACGTGAACGTGGACGGCAACACCATGACCCTCATCCAGACCACTGCGGCCCTCAACTCGGGCAACTCGGGCGGCGCTCTGCTCAACGACCGGGGGCAGGTGGTGGGCATCACCAACATGAAGATGACCAGCTACTCCGGCTCGGTGGAGGGCCTGGGCTTCGCCATCCCCACCAACACCGTCAAGACCATTGTGGATGACCTCATCGCCTACGGCCATGTACCGGGCTATCCCACTCTGGGCATTCTGGGCTCCACCATGGACCAGGAGCGGGCAGCCGCCAGCGGGCTGGTGGTGGGCGTGTACGTCCAGAGCGTCACCGCCGGTTCGGACGCGGAGAAACAGGGCATGCGCGCCGGCGACGTGATCACCGAGTGCAACGGCCAGAGTGTCACCTCCGTGGACGACATCAACGCCATCAAGGCGGGTTTCCAGGCTGGGGACGCCCTCAACTTCCGGGTGTACCGGAACGGGGAGTACCTGGACCTGGAGGTCAAACTGGTGGAGCGGTACCAGCTGGACCAGTAAAATTCCCGTACAGGGAGGAACCATGAACAAAACGGAACTTCTGACCCGGCTTGCCCGGGACGGGGAGGAGCGGATGCTCCTGGCCCGTACCATGGACAAGCTGGAGCTGGCCGGGCGGCGGAATATCCCCGCCCACACGGCCTTTTTGTCCCCACAGGAGCGCTCGTCGGTGGAGATGCTCATCAACGCCAGCGGCCACCCGTCCCACCTGTTCTACGGGGGCTTTGAGGGGGCGGAGCGGACCATCTGCGTCTTTCTCCCCGACTGGCAGGCGCCGGAGGACTGGCTGGCCGACGGGGAGGACTTTCCCATCTGCGCTCTGCGGTGCACCTTTCCCGAGGACGCGGGGCTGACCCACCGGGACTTTCTGGGCTCCATTCTGGGCCTGGGGCTGGACCGGGAAAAGGTGGGGGACCTGCTGGTGTCCCCCGGCGTGTGCGATATCCTGCTGCTCAAGGAGATTGAGGACTTTCTCCTCCTCCACCTGGAGAGTGCCGGGCGTACCCGGCTCAAGGTGGCGCCGGTGGCGCTGTCCGCCCTGACGCCCCCCAAGGTGGAGGTCAAGCTCATCCGCGACACGGTGGCCACCCTGCGTCTGGACGCGGTGGCGGCCTCCGCGTTTTCCCTGCCCCGGTCCAAGGCGGCGGATCTCATCTCCTCCGGCCGGGTGCAGCTCAACCACCGCGAGTGTACCAAACCGGACCGGACAGTGGCCCAGGGGGATGTGATCTCCTGCCGGGGAATGGGGAAGGCCGCGGTAAAGACCGTGGGCGGAGTATCCAAAAAGGGCCGAATTATAATAGAAGTGGAGCGATATCTCTGATGGAACAGGAAAAGATTGACCGCATCAATGAGCTGGCCAAGAAGGCCAAGACCCCCGAGGGCCTCACCCCTGAGGAGACCGCCGAGCGGGACGCCCTGCGGAAGGAGTACGTTGCCTCTGTCCGGGCCAACCTGACGGCCCAGCTGGACAACACCTTTATCGTGGAGCCCGACGGCACCAAGCACAAGCTGGGAAAAAAAGAGTAAAAAAGCGGAGGCTGTCCAATGGACAGCCTCCGCTTTTTGTTTTACACATCCATGATGACAGGCAGGATCATGGGATTGCGCTTGGTCTTTTTGTAGAGGAAGGCGGACAGATCGTTCTTGATCTGGGTCTTGATGGCGGACCAGTCCTTGAGACGCTGGTCCTGGCACGCCTCGATGGCCTCCATGGCCACCCGCTTGAGCTCCTCCATCAGGCCCTCGGACTCCTTGACGTACACAAAGCCCCGGGTGATGATATCCGGGCCGGAGAGGAGGGCGCCGTCCTCAGCGGACATGGTGGCTACCACCACAATCATGCCGTCCTCGGCCAGGTGCTTCCGGTCCCGCAGGACCACAGCGCCTACGTCGCCCACGCCGTAGCCGTCCACGAACACACGGCCGGCGGGCACGGTGCCGTTGATGCGGGCGGTGTTGCGGGTGAACTCCATCACCTTGCCGATGTCGCTGATGAGGATGTTGTTGGGATCCATGCCCATCTCACGGGCCAGCTTGGCGTGGGTCTTGAGCATCCGCTGCTCGCCGTGGACGGGGATAAAGAATTTGGGCTTGACCAGGGCGTGGATGATCTTCAGCTCGTCCTGGCAGGCGTGGCCGGAGACGTGGAGGGGTGCGGCCCGCTCGTTGACCACCTCGGCGCCCTTGCGGTAGAGCTCGTTGATGACGCTGCCGATGGCGTTCTCGTTGCCGGGAATGGCGGAGGCCGAGATAATGACCCGGTCGCCGGCCTGGATGTCCACCTGGCGGTGGGTGGAGAAGGCCATGCGGGTGAGGGCGGACATGGTCTCGCCCTGGCTGCCCGTGGTGATGATGCACACCTTGTTCTTGGGCAGGCTCTTGAGGTGGTTCACGTCCACCAGCACCCCGGCGGGGATGTTCATGTATCCCAGCTCAGTGGAGACCTTGATGGCGTTCTCCATGCTGCGACCGGTGACAGCCACCTTGCGGCCGTACTTGGCGGCCACCGAGATGATCTGCTGCATCCGGTCCACGTTGGAGGCGAAGGTGGTGACGATGATCCGCTCCTCGCAGCCCCGGAACAGGGCGTCAAAGGAGGCGCCCACGCTCCGCTCGCTCTTGGTGAAGCCGGGACGCTCCACGTTGGTGGAGTCGGCCAGCAGGGCCAGAACGCCCTCCTTGCCCAGCTGACCCAGTCGGGCCAGGTCGATCATGCCGCCGGACACAGGGGTGGCGTCGATCTTGAAGTCGCCGGTGTGGATGCACACGCCCACCGGGCACTTGATGGCAAAGCCGCAGGCGTCGGCGATGGAGTGGTTCACGTGGATGAACTCCACCGAGAACTTGCCCGCCTTCACGGTCTCGCCGGACTCACAGGTGATGAGCTTGGTCTTGTCCAGCAGCCGGTGCTCCTCCAGCTTCAGCTTCACCAGTCCGGCGGTCATCCGGGTGGCGTAGATGGGGGCCTGCACATCCCGCAGAAGGTAGGGGATGGAGCCGATGTGGTCCTCGTGGCCGTGGGTCAGGAAGATGCCCCGGATCTTGTCCTTGTTCTTGATGAGATAGGAGAAGTCGGGGATGACAACGTCGATGCCGTACATATCGTCATCGGGGAAGCCCATGCCCACGTCCACGACAATGATGTCCCCGCCGTACTCGTAGACGGTGACGTTCTTGCCGATCTCGTTGAGGCCGCCAAGGGAGATGATTTTCAGTTTTTCTGCCATAATAGGTTTATTGCACTCCTTAATCTGTGTTGTTTGAAATAGGTGAAAAGGGATGTAAACAGACACATGAGCGCACCAAAAGAAGGCGATTCCGCCCGCTCTTTCCGGCCCTGCCTCGCCGGAAAAAGGGGCGGCCATTCGCCGCCGGTGCAGTATTTTCGTGTCTATGCCTTATCTCAGGTGCGCACGGCGCACATAAAGCCAAATCGCATACGCTCAACCCCGGAGGGGAGCATCCTGTGCTTTAGTATACCACACAGATGGGAAAAAGTATACAGAAACTTTTCGCCCCCCTTCGCCGTCAAGGTACGCCATACGCCACATTATATATAATGTGTGTCCGCCATAGACGGGCACATCCGGCCTGAGCACAGGGACAGCGGCCCAAAAGGGGGCTTTCTTTTTGGGCAAAAATCAAGTATCCTGTTTTCAGCAGTCCGGGCGGCGCCCGGAGAGAGGAGCAGAGACAATGGAGGAGATCAGACCCGGCCGGTACCGGCATTTCAAGGGCAGGGAATACCGGGTGTATTTCACCGCCCGCCATTCGGAGACGGAGGAGCTGATGGTGGTCTACCAGCCCCTGTACGGCGAAGGGGGCATGTGGGTGCGCCCGGCGGCCATGTGGAGCGAGCATGTGGAGCGGGACGGGTACTCCGGCCCCAGATTTGTGTATATCGGAGGGGAATAAGGGTGAACATTCAGATTTTCGGAAAGTCCAAGTGCTTTGACACCAAAAAGGCGGAGCGCTACTTCAAGGAGCGGCGGGTGAAGTTCCAGGCGGTGGACCTGGTGAAGTTCGGCATGAGCAAGGGAGAGCTCCAGAGCGTAAAGAACGCGGTGGGGCTGGAGAACCTGGTGGACTGGGACAACCCGGACGCAGCCATCATCCGCTATCTGGCGGGGGAGGGGGACAAGCTGGAGAAGCTCTTTGAGAACCCCAAGCTCATCCGCACCCCGGTGGTGCGCAACGGCCGCCAGGCCACGGTGGGCTACTGCCCCGACGTGTGGAAGGAGTGGACGTGAGCCGGGGACATGGCGGCACTTTTTTGCCCCTTGAGCGGGAAATCTTTAAGAAATGTAACAGATGTGTAAACAAACAATGAACCTTTTTCCGCGTTCATTGACAAAGGACCGGGCCGGGGGTATGCTTTTTTCGTGCGCGAAGCGAAGTATCCGGCGGGAGGTCCGCCGGAAGAAAGGAACGGACGCGGATGAAGGAATCCAATGATATTTTAATGAGTTATCTGCGGGTAACGCAGCATATGTCCCAGCATTTCCGCAGCCATTTCGGCCGCCTGAACCTGACCTTCCCCCAGGCGCTGGTTCTGACCGTGCTGGGAGAGGACGGGCCCATGCCCATCAGTGCCCTGGCCGAGCGGACGGGCAGCGCCAATTCCACGGTCTCGGGCATTGTGGACCGGCTGGAGAAGCTGGAGCTGGCACGTCGGGAGCGGTCTGAGAGCGACCGCCGGGTGATCTACGTCACCGCCACAGAGAAGTACCAGGAGCTGCGGCAGAAGGCAAAGACCGATGTGTCGGGCTATTTTGCCACGGTGCTCAACAACATGGAGCCCCAGGACAGGGAGATGATCCTCACCGCGCTGGAGAAGCTGGACCAGGCTCTGACCAAGTGCGGCGAGAGCTGAGGCCAAAAGGGAGTGCTTTTTTTCCCGGCATGTGATATGATACCTGCAAAGCGGGGTATTATGGAACCGGCAGAACAGAGCTGACCGGGAAAGGACGGACATTTCCATGAAAAGAAGGAATCACTACGGATACGGGGCCTACCGTGGAAGGTCCAAGTTCCGTACGTTTTTGAAATTTGTCATCGCCGTGCTGGCGGTGGTGCTGGCGCTGCTGGTGGGGGCCTTTTTCTTCCTCCAGCGGTATATGGTGGTCTCCTCCACCGGGGGCATCTACTTCGACCTGCCCTTCCTGGACCGGGAGGAGGAATCCGCGCCCCCCGACGACACGGAGGAGACGCCGCCCCTTGTGGTGGTCACCCCCACGCCGGAGCCCACGCCTGAGGAGACGCCGGAACCCGACCCGGTGTATACCCGTGCGGTGTCCCTGCCCGACAGCCTGATTGCCGGCGGCGGGGTGCAGAACCTGTACACCACCGGCGGCGAGGCCCTGACGGCCTATACCGGCGGCAATGAGGCCGCCCCCATCCTGACCATGAAGGGGATAGACGGCCTGCTGGGGTTCACCTCCAACCAGACCATCGCCCAGTCCGTGGGGGCATCCTCCGCCGACGCCGCCCGCAACGGGGACCTGACCACCCTGTGCTCGGCCATGGACACGATGGCTTACGTGTCCTGCTTCCGGGACAACACCGCCCCCTATGAGAACAATCAGCTGGCCCTGCGTACCAGCATCGGCAACTGGCGGGGTCCCGGTGAGATCCGCTGGATGACTCCGGAGAACGCCGACGTGCGGGCCTATCTGGCTGGGGTGTGCGGCGAGCTGACCCAGCTGGGCTTTGACGAGATCATTCTGGACTACGCCGCCTTCCCCACAGAGGGTGACCTGTCCCTCATCCTGACCGGTGACCGGTACAACCCGGACACCTTCAGCCAGACGGTGGACGCCTTCTATCAGCAGGTGCGCCAGGCCATCGGCACCGGGGAGGACGCACCCAGGCTGTCCATTGTCACCGACAAGACCACCCTGGAGCAGGGCAGCAACTCCCTCAGCGGCCAGACCCTGTCCGGCCTGTGCGCCGCGGCCGACCGGCTCTATGTGAAGCTGGACGGCGGCGACCCGGCAGACTACTATCCCGCTCTGCGGGAGGCGGGGATGGAGAACCCGGAAGAGGACCTGGTGGTCATTCTGGACCAGGCTCCCACCGGCGACCTGCCCTACAGCTGGGCTGTGCTGCCTGAATAAGAAGAATCATTTCACAAGGATGTGGAATACTAGGGTATTCCACATCTTTTTTATTTTGGCAAAAAGGTAACGGAAAAGAGAAAGAAAAAATGTTTGGAGGCATAAAAAATAATTTGATTGTGACATTTTTTCAAAAATGCAACCTTATAAGGCGGGAGTTTCGGGCAAAAATGCTTGCAATCTCTTGAAAAATCGTCTATGCTACAATATAAGTGGGAGAATTTAATTTGAAGGTCCCACACTGGAAGGCGGTGAAATCATGTCCCTGGAAGCGATGAAAAAGATCACAGAGGCAGAGCAGGACACCCAGTCCCGCCGGGCGGGCGCGGCCGTTGAGGCCAAGAAATTGGTGTCCGACGCGGAGAAGGCGGGGCGTGCCCTGGTGGAGCAGGCCCGTGCCCAGGCTGAGGCTCAGGCCAAGGAGGCTATGGCCCAGGCCGAGAGCCGCGCAGCCCGCCGCACTGAGGAAATTCTGGCGGAAAAGCGCAGCGACTGCGATGCGCTCCGGTCCGCTGCCCGTGAGCGGCTGCCCGCGGCGGTGGAACTGATAGTCGGAAGGGTTGTGAGCATCTAATGGCCATCGTCAAGATGAAACGGCTGCGGGTCATCGCCCTGGCCGCCCAGCGGGACGAGCTGCTCCAGCGGCTGCTGCACGCCGGGTGCGTGGAGGTCACCGAGCCTCAGGCGGAGCTCAGCGACCCGGAGTGGATGGCCCTGCTCAAGCGGGACACCTCCGCCCTGAGCGACGTGAAGGCCAGGCAGAACGCCATCAACGGTGCGTTGGAAGCCCTGCAGAAGTATGCGCCCGAGAAAAAGGGCCTGTTCATCCACCGCCGCACCATCAAGGAAAAGGAATTCCTGAGCGATGCGGCCATGAACGCCGCCCTTCACAGCGCGGGGGAGATCAACGCCCGGGTGCAGAAGATTTCCCAGCTGTACACCCAGGAGAACCGGCTCACCGGCCAGCGTGCCAGCCTGGTGCCCTGGTCCGGCCTGGACCTGCCCCTGAACACCGGCGGCACCGAGCACGCCCGGGTCTCCTTCCACACCTGCCCCCCGGCGGTGGACCTGGAGGAGGTCCGCCAGGCACTGGCCCAGGCGGCCCCCTCGGCGGAGCTGTTCCCCGTCAGCGCCGACCGGGAATTGCAGTATCTGGTTATCATGTGTCACCGGGCCGAGAGCGAGACGGTCACCGAGACCGTCCGGCCCTGGTCCTTCTCCACCGTCAGCTTCAAGGATATGAACGGCACGGCGGCGGAGAATATCACCCGCATTGACGGGGAACTGGAGGAAATCCGGGTCCGCCGGGACAAGACGGCGGAGGAGATTGCCGCTATGGCCGACTGCCGCCGGGATCTCCAGGTGTGCTCCGACCGGCTGACCGCCGAGCTGAGCAAGGAGAGTGCCAAGGAGCGGCTGCTCACCAACGGCACCGTGGTGTTTATGGAGGGCTGGATCAGTGAGCCCGGTATCCCCAAGGCTGAGGCGGAGATGCTGAAATTCGCCTGCGCCTGGGAGACCGCCGAGCCCCTGGAAGAGGAGGAGCCGCCCATTCTCCTCCAGAATCCCAAGTGGATGACCCCCATTAACATGGTCACCGAGATGTACTCCCTGCCCGCCTACCGGGGCATTGACCCCAACCCCCTGATCTTCGGGTTCTTCCTGTTCTTCTTCGGCTTTATGTTCGCCGACGTGGCCTACGGCATCATCATCTGGGCCGTCTGCTTCGTCATCAGCAGGAAGTACAACCCCAAGGGCACCATGGGCTATATGTTCCGTCTGGGCCAGTATATGGGTATCTCAACCCTGATCTGCGGTATCTTTACCGGCGGCTTCTTCGGCGACGTGATCCCCAAGGTGGCCGAGCAGATGTTCGGTATCCCCATGGAGGGGCTGCCCCAGTGGCTCCAGACCTTCAGCAACGGTATCATTGTCAACCCCATCAACGACCCCATGACCACCCTGATTCTGGCAATTGTCATCGGCGTGGTGCAGCTGGTGTTCGGCCAGTGTATCCACATCTATATGGGCTTCCGGGACGGCCATCCCATTGACGGCCTGCTGGACGTGGTGCCCTGGTGGCTCTTCTTCGGCTCCATCGGCCTGGTGGCCGCCGGCCAGCCCTGGTGGTGGATTCTGGTGGGCTGCGCGATCCTGATCGCCACCCAGGGCCACACCAAGCGGGGCTTCTTCGGCAAGCTGTTCGGCGGCGTGGCCAGCCTGTACGACGTGACCAGCTGGCTGTCCGATGTGCTGAGCTACTCCCGACTGATGGCCCTCATGCTGGCCACCTCGGTTATCGCCAGCGTCATGAACACCCTGGGCACCCTGGGCGGCCTGAGCGTGGGCGGTATCATCCTGTTCGTGCTGGTGTTCCTCATCGGCCATGTGTTCAACGTGGGCGTCAACATCATCGGCACCTATGTCCACGCGGCCCGACTCCAGTACCTGGAGTTCTTCGGCAAGTTCTACGAGGAGGGCGGCCAGGCCTTCCAGCCCATGACCTACAACACAAAATATGTGGATATCATTGAGGAGGAATAACTTATGGAACTGCAAAACCTGATCGGTACCGGCATCGCCTTTATCGGCGCGTGTCTGGCGGTTGGTATGTCCTGCGCCGGCTCCGGCCGCGGCGTGGGTATCGCCGGTGAGGCGGCCGCCGGCGTGGTGTCCGAGGACCCCGGCAAGTTCGCCAAGACCCTGATTCTCCAGCTGCTCCCCGGCACCCAGGGCCTGTACGGCCTGGTTATCTGGTTCTGGGCCATCTTCAACATGGGCCTGCTCAGCGGTGTGCCCACCCTGGACACCGGCGCCGGTATCGCCGTGTTCGGCGCCTGCCTGCCCATGGCCATCGGCGGCTATGTGACCGCTGTCGCCCAGGGCCGCTGCGCCGCCGCCGGCATCGGCATCGTGGCCAAGCGTCCCGAGCAGGCCTCCAAGGGTATCCTGATGGCCCTGATGGTGGAGTTCTACGCCATCCTGTGCCTGCTGGCCTCCTTCCTGATGATCTTCTTCTTCACTGCCTGAGGAGAAACGCCATGAATGGAATTGAAAAGATTACCCAGCGCATGGAGGACGACGCCCAGCGGGAGATCAATGAGGTCCTGACCGCTGCCCGTGCCCAGGCTGACGAGATCACCCGGCGCAGCCGGGAGCAGGCGGACAAGGAGAGCGCCGCCATCGTGGCCCGCGGGGAAAGCGCCGCCGCCGAGCGTGAGAAGCGGCTGGAGAGCATGGCGGAGATGGAATCCCGCAAGCTGGTCCTGGCCGCCAAGCAGGAGGTGCTGGACGAGGCCTTCAACATGGCGCTGGAAAAACTGTGCACCCTTCCCGATGAGGAGTACATCGAGCTCCTCGCCGCTCTGGCCGTCAAGGCCGCCCGCACCGGCCGGGAGAAGGTCATCTTCTCCCAGAAGGACCGCAACCGGGTGGGCAAAGCCGTGGTCACCAAGGCCAACGACGCCCTGGCCCGCAAGGTGGCCCCCCGTCTCCCCAACGACCTGACCGACACCCGAGCGGGCGCCATCCTGGACAAGGTGGTCACCGGCGCCTCCGCCATCCTGGCGGGCACCGGCATGCTCACCCTGGCCGAGGAGACCCGGCCCATCAAGGGCGGCATCATCCTGTCCGACGGCGACGTGGAGACCAACTGCACCTTTGAAACCCTGGTCCGTCTCCAGCGGGAGAACATCTCCGGCGAGGTGGCCAAGGTCCTCTTCGACTAATATCTGATTGCCCCGGGGCGGGACAGCCGCCCGGAATCACTTCCTCTCGAAAGGAGGAATCACGGCTTGCCAAAAATCAAAGACACCGACTACCTCTTCCTCTCCACCCGCATCAAGTCCATGGAGCGCAACCTCCTCAACGGCGAGCGGCTGGAGCGCATGCTGGAGGCCAGAACGCCGGAGGACGCGGTCAAGGTCCTCACCGAGTGCGGCTGGCCCGACATGCCCAGAGTGGATCTGGATGAGCTGGACCGGGTGCTGACCCAGGAGCGGGACAAGACGCTGAAGGATCTCACCTCCTCCGCCCCTCATCCGGAGATTCTGGAGGTTTTCAAGGTCAAATACGACTACCACAACATCAAGACCCTGCTCAAGGCCGAGGCCATGGGCACGGACGCCGAGCGGCTGCTGGTGTCCGCCGGGCGGGTGAAGGTGGAGGAGCTGACGGAAAAACTCCGTTCCGGCGACCTGCGGGGTCTGCCGGGCATCCTCCAGTCCGCCGCCGGGGAGGCCCGGGAGGTGCTGGGCACCACCGGCGACCCCCAGCTGGCCGACTTCGTGCTGGACCGGGCCTGCTACGCCGACATGGCCGACATCGCCAGCAAGTCGGGCAGCGCCTTCCTGGCCGGATACGTCCGCATCACCGTGGACGCGGCCAACCTGCGCAGCGTGGTGCGCACCCTGCGCATGGGCAAGGGTGCGGAGTTCCTCAAGGGCGTCCTCTTCCGGGGCGGCAACGTGGACACCGGGCGGATCCTCTCCGCCGTGACCTCCGGCGGCTCCATTGAGGAGATCTACACCGCGTCCTCCCTGCGGGAGGCCGCCGCCGCAGGCGCCGCCGCCATTACGGGCGGACGGCTCACCCACTTCGAGAAGCTCTGCGACGACGCCGTCACCGCCTATCTGGCGGGCGCCCGGTACGTGGCCTTCGGCGAGGCTCCCCTCATCGGCTATCTGGCCGCCCGGGAGACCGAGCTGACCAACGTTCGGGTCATCCTCTCCGGCCGTCTGGCCGGGCTGGACGCGGATACCATCCGGGAAAGGCTGCGTGAGAGCTATGTCTAACTGGAAAATCGCCGTCCTGGGTGACCGGGAGAGCGTCATGGGCTTCAAGGCCCTGGGGCTGGAGGTCTGTCCCGCCGAGACCGTGGAGGAGGCCAAGGCCACCCTTCACCGGCTGGCCAAGGACAACTGCGCCGTGGTCTATCTCACCGAGCAGTACGCCGCCGAGATGGAGGCGGAGCTTGAGCGCTACAAAGACGAGCTGACTCCGGCCATTATCCTCATTCCCGGCAAGTCCGGCAGCCTGGGCATCGGCATGGACAACATCAAGAGCGCCGTGGAGCGGGCCGTCGGCGCGGATATCCTCTAATTCTTCCAGGGGGGACTAGTCCCCCCTGGATACGAGGTCACCGCGCCGCCGATGGCGGCACAATGACCTCGATACCCCCCTCACCCGCGCACAGCGCGGGTGGCCCTGGCCGCCGCGGCCAGGGGCAGCGGTGTGCTGCGCAGGCGCATGTCCTGCTCCGCACAGATTTGAATGTTATTTCCGCCACTCAGCGGCGGAAAGGCTGCGGGGCGTGACACAAGCGGCGGCATCAAGGCCACCCTTTCCATGAAGAAAGAATATCCATTTCAAATTCAAACCTGAAAGAAGGTTGAGTGAACTTGAGCGGAAAAATCGTCAAGGTTTCCGGCCCCCTGGTGGTGGCCGCGGGCCTGTCCGACGCCAACATGGCCGACGTGGTCCGGGTGGGCGAGCAGAAGCTCATCGGCGAAATCCTCACCATGAACGGGGATTCGGCCTCCATCCAGGTCTACGAGGAGACCTCCGGCCTGGGCCCTGGCGCTGTGGTGGAGACCACCGGCGCCCCCCTGTCCGTGGAGCTGGGCCCCGGCCTGATTGAGAACATTTACGACGGCATCCAGCGCCCCCTGGAGGAGATCATGAAGATCTCCGGCGCCACCATCCAGCGCGGCATGCAGGTGCCCGCCCTGAGCCGTGAGAAGAAGTGGGACTTCACCCCCACCGTTGAGGCGGGCGCTGTTGTGTCCGCCGGCGACGTCATCGGCACCGTCCAGGAGACCGCCGTGGTGCTCCACAAGATCATGGTCCCCGTGGGCCTGAAGGGCACCATCGAGTCCATCCAGGCCGGCTCCTTCACCGTGCTGGACACCGTGGCCGTCCTGCGGGACGAGAACGGCGACAAGCACCAGCTGACCATGATGCAGAAGTGGCCCGTCCGTGTGGGCCGCCCCTACAAGCAGAAGCATCCCCCCACGGTGCCCCTGTGCTCCGGCCAGCGTATCATCGACACCATGTTCCCCATCGCCAAGGGCGGCACCGCCGCTGTCCCTGGCCCCTTCGGCTCGGGCAAGACCGTGGTGCAGCACCAGCTGGCCAAGTGGTCCGACGTGGACATCGTCATCTACATCGGCTGCGGCGAGCGCGGCAACGAGATGACCGACGTGCTGCGGGAGTTCCCCGAGCTGAAGGACCCCCGCACCGGCGAGAGCCTGATGAAGCGCACCGTGCTCATCGCCAACACCTCCGATATGCCCGTGGCCGCCCGTGAGGCGTCCATCTACACCGGCATCACCATCGCCGAGTACTTCCGTGACATGGGCTACGACGTGGCCGTCATCGCCGACTCCACCTCCCGCTGGGCCGAGGCTCTGCGTGAGATGTCCGGCCGTCTGGAGGAGATGCCCGGCGAGGAGGGCTACCCCGCCTACCTGTCCAGCCGTCTGGCCCAGTTCTACGAGCGGGCCGGCAGCGTGTCCTGCATCTGCTCCGACGGCGAGCGCCGGGGCAGCCTGACCGCCGTGGGCGCCGTGTCGCCTCCCGGCGGCGACCTGTCCGAGCCCGTCAGCCAGGCCACCATGCGTATCGTCAAGGTGTTCTGGGCCCTGGACGCCAGCCTGGCCTACAAGCGTCACTTCCCCGCCATCAACTGGCTCAACTCCCACTCCTTGTACCTGGACTCCCTGAAGCCCTGGTTTGACGAGAACCTGGGCAAGAGCTTCCTTATCGACCGCGACAAGGCCATGAGCCTGCTCCAGGAGGAGGCCAGCCTGAACGAGATCGTCCAGCTGGTGGGCAAGGATTCCCTGTCTCCCGCCGACCAGCTCACCCTGGAGACGGCCAAGATGGTCCGTGAGGACTTCCTCCAGCAGAACGCCTTTGTGGACGTGGACAGCTTCTCCGAGTACGACCGGCAGGAGAAGCTGCTGGCCATGATCCTCCGCTACGACAGCCTCTGCCGGAACGCCATCCTGCGGGGTGCGGACGTGCAGGCCCTCTTTGAGATCCCGTCCCGGGAGCGCATCGGCCGGGCCAAGAGCGTGGAGAGCGACACGTATCAGGCCGTCTACGCCGACATCGCCGCCCAGATGGAGCGGGAGATTGAGGCCGTGGCCGAGAGAGGGGAGGCGGAGGCATGATCCGCGAGTATAAAACCATACAGGAGATCAACGGCCCTCTGATGGTGGTGCGCAAGGTGGAGGGCGTCACCTACGACGAGCTGGGCGAAATCCAGCTGCCCAACGGTGACGTCCGCCGCTGCAAGGTGCTGGAGGTCAACGGCGACAACGCCGTGGTCCAGCTCTTTGAGTCCAGCGCCGGCATCAACCTGAAGGACTCCAGCGTCCGCTTCCTGGGCCATCCCCTGGAGCTGCCCGTGTCCGGCGATATGCTGGGCCGGGTGTTCAACGGCATGGGCCGTCCCATCGACGGCGGCCCCGAGATTCTGGCCGAGGAGCGCCGGGACATCAACGGCCTGGCCATGAATCCCGCCGCCCGTGACTACCCCAACGAGTTCATCCAGACCGGTATCTCCACCATCGACGGTCTGAACACCCTGGTCCGTGGCCAGAAGCTGCCCATCTTCTCCGGCTCCGGCCTGCCCCACGCCGCCCTGGCCGCCCAGATCGCCCGTCAGGCCAAGGTGCTGGACGGCGCGTCCAACTTCGCCGTTGTGTTCGCCGCCATCGGCATCACCTTCGAGGAGTCCAACTTCTTCGTGGAGGAGTTCCGCCGCACCGGCGCCATCGACCGCACCGTGCTGTTTACCAACCTGGCCAACGACCCCGCCGTGGAGCGTATCTCCACGCCCCGTATGGCCCTCACCGCCGCCGAGTACCTGGCCTTTGAGAAGGGCATGCACGTGCTGGTCATCCTCACCGACATCACCAACTACGCCGAGGCCCTCCGTGAGGTGTCCGCGGCCAAGAAGGAGGTCCCGGGCCGCCGCGGCTACCCCGGCTACCTGTACACCGACCTGGCCACCATGTACGAGCGTGCCGGCCGCCGTCTGGGCTGCCCCGGTTCCATCACCATGATCCCCATCCTCACCATGCCCGAGGACGACAAGACTCACCCCATCCCCGACCTGACCGGCTATATCACCGAGGGTCAGATCATCCTCTCCCGTGAGCTCTTCCGCAAGGGCATCATTCCCCCCGTGGACGTGCTGCCCTCCCTGAGCCGTCTGAAGGACAAGGGCATCGGCGCCGGCAAGACCCGCGAGGACCACTCCGGCACCATGAACCAGCTCTTCGCCGCCTACTCCACCGGCAAGGAGATGAAGGAGCTCATGTCCATCCTGGGTGAGAGCGCCCTCTCTCCCACCGACCTGCTGTACGCCAAGTTCGCCGACGAGTTCGAGAAGCGGTATGTGGCCCAGGGCAGCGAGGAGAACCGCTCCATCGAGGAGACCCTGAACCTGGGCTGGGAGCTGCTGAGCATCCTGCCCAAGAGCGAGCTCAAGCGTATCAAGCCGGAGTATATCGACAAGTACCTCCCCAAGAAGGCGAAATAACGCCGCACCGCTCCGCCAGAGCAGACGGAGCGGCAGACCGGCGAATCCGACTTTGAAAGGAGGCGAATCCCTTGCCGGCCATCAATGTAAACCCCACCCGGATGGAGCTCACCCGGCTGAAAACCCGGCTCAAGACCGCCCAGCGGGGCCATAAGCTCCTCAAGGACAAGCGGGACGAGCTGATGAAGCAGTTCCTGGACGTGGTGCGGGAGAACCGCGCCCTGCGGAAAAAGGTGGAGGATGGGCTTATGCGGGCCCACGGGTCCTTTACCGTTGCCTCCGCCCTCATGTCCGCCGAGATGCTGGAGCAGTCCCTGCTGTACCCCAAGCAGAGCGTGGAGCTGGACATGACCTTCCACAATATCATGTCGGTCAACGTGCCGGAGTACCACTTCAAGACCAAGAGCAGCGACGCCGGAGAGATCTACCCCTACGGCTTCGCCGCCACCTCCGGCGAGCTGGACGACGCGGTGGACGCCCTGGCGGGGGTGTTCCAGGACATGCTCCGCCTGGCGCAGATCGAAAAGACCTCCCAGCTGCTGGCTGAGGAGATCGAAAAGACCCGCCGCCGGGTCAACGCCCTGGAGTACGTGAAGATCCCCCAGATGCAGGAGGCCATCAAGTATATCTCCATGAAGCTGGACGAGAACGAGCGATCCAACACCATCCGCCTGATGAAGGTGAAGGATATGCTGCTCAAGGAGGCCATCGAGGAGAAGCGTGAGGCCGATGCCCGGGCCGTGGAGGCCTTCGGCGGACATCCGGCCAGCCCGGAGGAGTTCTGATTGTCCACAATCCGGACCTGAAATGTGTAAAAATCC
This sequence comes from Pseudoflavonifractor capillosus ATCC 29799, assembly GCF_000169255.2. GTDB lineage: Bacteria > Bacillota > Clostridia > Oscillospirales > Oscillospiraceae > Pseudoflavonifractor > Pseudoflavonifractor capillosus. The sequence continues at coordinate 101,469 of NZ_AAXG02000005.1, read as the reverse complement.
CCGCTGCCATTTGGCAGCGGGGGTTTTTGCGTAAAGGGCTGTGCTTCAGCCGGACATGGGTACGCCGTACCCGCCGCAGAAGCCCCCGGGACAGGCGGCGCTGCCCATGGCGGTGCCGCTGTTGGTCATAACGGTGGGGTCGGACTGGGCGGTCCAGCCCATGCCGGGCATGGCAGGCGTTCCGGGGACCTGGGCACCGGGCATGGGGGCCGGGCTGGGGGTGTACATGCTGCCGGGCGCGAAGCTGGTGGCCGGCACCCGGTAGGGCCGCTGACCCGGGAGATAGAAGGTGACGAATTTCACCGAGAACATGTCGCAGACCACAAAGGTCTGACTGGTCTCCTCATACAGGGTGAGCACGCTGCGGCCCACGGCGTAGAGCACGCCCTGCTTGCGGGTGATGGCGTTGGTGCCGATGAGAAATTCCACCACCACATATTCCCCCAGATTGTCCGCCAGGAACTGCTGAAGCGAGCCCTGCATGGCGGGGGTGTCGAAATTCTCCTCCGGCGGCACCACAAGAGAGCCGCTGTTGCCGGCGTTGGTCATGGCTCCGCCTCCGGCGGCGCCGGGATAATACTGTGCCATAGGATAGACCTCCAGATTTAGGTGTCCGCGTAGGCGTCGGTGGGGTTGTAGAAGCAGTGGTCGCCGATGCGGATCGCGAATTCTCCCACCTGGGAGGGGAAGAAGGGACGGCACTCGGGGCTGTACGGGTTGAAAAACCACAGGGCAAAACCCAGGTTGGTCAGGCGGTTGCCCGCCATGGCCCACTCCGCCACGTCCCAGTGGACCTGCTCCAGGGACATGTTGTAGAGGTTCTGGGCGTTGTACTGACCGTTGACGGTCTCCATGGCGCAGACGAACTGCCGGGGCTGAAAGACCACCTCCCGGACGGTGTGGAGCCGCCCGTACTCGCCGTATGTAATGTTGACCCGGTTCATCACCACCGAGGCCACCGCCCGCATGCCGTTGAGTCCCTCGCCGCCCGCCTCGCATTTCACAATGCGGGCCAGCAGCTCCAGGTCTGAATATGCCATTGAATGTTCCTCCTGACAGGGCCGGTCAGCCCGCAAGGGTGTGGGAGGCGGAGGAATCCAGGTCGTCCAGCCGCACCACTGCGGCGGCCAGCACCAGAATGGAGGCCCACAGGTTGCGCCCGGCCGACTGCCGTTGTGCGCAGCTGGTCTCCGGGGTCAGATCCCGCCATGCCTGAATGGCCAGGCACAGGAAAAAGCTCAGAGAACCCACGGCCAGCACGCTGGCCCAACGCCGTACCGGCAGCACCGACGGCGCAGCTGCCGCCTCCTCCGTCCTGCCCGCCAGGGCCAGGCGGAGCTGGCACCGCTGGGTGAGGGAGGCGCTGAGGGAGAGCAGCAGGGAACACAGCAGCACCAGCAGAAAGACCACCGCCCCGTCGGCGTCTGAGAGCTGCCGCTCCAGCTTCTCTCTGTCCGTCTCTTCCATCCACCCGGCCTCCTCTCATCCGCCCGCCTCCGCAGTATCCTATGCGCAGTGAAGCGGGAATGTCACATGCCGCCGAAGGCACGTGCCAGGTCGGCCACTGCCCTGGGAGCGGCGGCCACATCCAGTCCGGCAAAGCCCAGCACCAGGGAACCGGGCAGGGGAGAGGTACCCCGGCAGTACTCCCCCAGGGTGCGCACCCGGTATCCGGCGGCCGCCGCCCGTGCGGCCAAGTCGCTTTCATCCCTGCCGGGCAGGGTGAGGAGCAGGTGGAGCCCCGCTCCTGCGCCCGACACCCGGCCCTGGGGGAAGGCGTCCTTCAATGCAGCGGTGAGGGCGGCGCACCGGGCACGGTACAGGCTGCCTGCCCGGCGCAGATGCCGCCCGTACTGCCCGGAGGACAGGAAGCGGCACAGCACCTGCTGCTCAAACCGGGACACCGTGGACGCGCCGTGGGCAAACCGGGCCTTGTACACGTCCAGCAGGGCCTCAGGCAGGATGAGGTAGGCGGCACGGATGGAGGGGGCCAGGGTGCGGCTGAAAGTGCCGGTGTACACCACCCGGCCGCCGGTGTCCATGCCCTGCATGGCGGGAATGGGTCGGGAGGCGTAGCGGAATTCGCTGTCGTAGTCGTCCTCAATGAGATAGCGATGGGGGGCGGCGTAGGCCCAGCGGAGCAGCTCGGTCCGCCGTCCGGCAGGCATGGCCGCGCCGGTGGGGAACTGATGGGAGGGGGTCACATAGGCCACTCCGGCCCCTGAGGCCGCCAGTGCATCGGGCACCATGCCCTGACTGTCCACCGGCACGGGGACGGCGGAGCGGCCCAGGTTTTCCAGCGTGCGGTAGGCGGCGTTATACCCCGGTTCCTCCAGGGCCACGGGGACAGCCGGGTCAAAGAGCTGGAAGAGCACACTGAGCAGGTACTCCATGCCAGCGCCCACCACCACCTGCTCGCTGCGGCACCGCACGCCCCGGCAGGACCGGAGAAAGTCGCACAGAGCCTCCCGCAGAGGCAAATCCCCCTGAGGGTCTCCCCGCTGGAGCAGCTCCGGGTCCTTCAGGGCCTCACGGGTCAGGCTGGCCCACACCGAGGAGGGGAAGATGTGGGTGTCCACGGCGGCGGTGGAGAACACGTCGCTAAGGGCGGGAGCCGCCGGAACGGGTGCAGGGACGGGAGGCTGCGGAACCGAGGCCGCCGGGGCGTCCAGGGGCAGCAGGGAGCACACCCGGTACCCGCTCCTGGGCTGGGATTGCAGATACCCTTCGGCCACCAGCATGCCGTAGGCGGTCTCCACTGTGGACAGGCTCACCCCCAGCTGGGCGCACAGCTGCCGCTTGGAGGGGGCCCGCTCCCCGGCAGCCAGGCGGCCGCTGCGGATCTCCTCCACCATGCGGCGGTAGATCTGCTCGTAGAGGGGGAGCGTTCCCTCCTGGGGCACAAAGAAGGATGTGGACATACCATCGCCTCCAAACTGACCTGATAAAAAATAATAAAACTGGATATTTTAAAGATGCCAGTTGCGTGTATAATACAGCACAAGAGAACGAAAGTCAATCTCAGGAGGGAAGCGTTATGATTCTCAATTCCAGAAATTCAAGGGACGAAAAGCTGATGTTTGCCGTCATGGCGGGTCTGATGGCCGCACTGGTGGCGGTGGGTTCCGCACTGCGGATCACCCTGCCCGTGAACGTGGGCACCACGTCTTTTCACCTGGGCAACATCATGTGTGCTCTGTCGGGCATTTTCCTGGGCCCGGTGGGGGGCGGCCTGGCGGCGGGCATCGGTTCCGCCATCTATGATATGACCAACCCCCTGTACATCTCCGAGTGCTGGATCACCTTCCTCACCAAGGGCGCCTACGGCCTGGCAGTGGGTCTCATCGCCTGGAGCGGCCACCGCCGCGGTGAGCGGTACGGCTGGAACCTGGCGGGCACGGTGACCGGCGCGGTGGTGTACGCGGCGCTGTACCTGTTCAAGGGCTTCGCCTGGGACGGCCTGCTGCTGGGCGGCCTTCAGGTGGGCCCCGCCCTGGCGGCTCTGGTGCCCAAACTGCCCGCCACCACCTTCAATGCCGTTGTCGCCATCGTGTGCGCTCCGGCTCTGGCCGCCGCCGTGATGAAGGCCCGGCACAGCGTGGGCGCTGCCCGGGGATAATTCCTGAAAAGAAAAAAGTGCTGTCCCGTATCGGGACAGCACTTTTTGTGCTTTTGTTCTATTCTACGTAGTGAGCCAGCCGGACCTTCAGCTCAAGGTCGTCGGGGTTGTACCCCATGGCGGTCATCATCTTTTGAAGCCCGATGATTTTTTCGTTGCAGGAGCTGTTGACCTCTACGTCTACTCCTGCATTTGGGACTCGGACAGTATGGGAAGAGTTACGTTTACAACCAAAGAGAGAGAGCAGGTCATGGGCAGCGGGGTTGGCATGAATTTCACGGAACCGCTGGGGATTTTTCTGGTAGAGCAGGTCCAGCACACGGGAAAGCATGACGCTGTATATGTGTACGGGGACCTCCTGACCGAAGAGGCGGAAGGCCTCCAGCTTGGACTTGTTCCAGCCGGGCGGATTGGAGATGATAGGCTCACTTATCTTGTAATAGGTAGCCACTTTATCGTGCTGGGTCTTATAGCGGATACCTTTGCCTGTGCGGCCGTTGGAGGCGAAAGTGCGGCTGGGAGAGGCATCTGTCTCAGCGGTAGTGGTGGCGGAGAAATTGAGGATATTCTCCAGCAGCTTCAGGTCATCCTGAGTAAGCTTGCCGTCGGTCGTGGCCAGCGCGTCCCGGAAGCTCTTCATAAAATCGGCGATCCGGTTAACATTGGCGGAATCATCCAGCTCCCACTGCTGGAAGAGCGCATGGAACAGGGGATCGGTCTCCTCCTCCGTCTCATCGTCCGCATCCTCACCGGAGAGCTCCGCCAGAATCTGAGCAGGCTGGGTCAGCTGGTTGAAAAATTCCGGCGTCAGCTGGCCGCTGCTGCGGACCACAAAGTTGTAGACCTCCTCATAGGACAGCTGGAGACAGAGCACGGCGAAGAGCAGCCGTTTTTCGTGCTCCTGGTCCAGCTGCTCATCGCTGTGGATCCGCTGGAGCAGCAGGAAGGCGTTGAGCAGCCGCTTCATGCCCCGGGGATTGTAGCCGATGGAGGTCTGGATGAGGGAGACGTAGGGCGCTGCATCGTTCACCGACAGGTGCATCTGCTCCATGGCTGCCTGGATAAAATTCCCGATTTTGTAGTGGGCTACCGGCATCTTGAAGGGCAGCTGGATGATTTTGTCGAAAAAGCTGCGGCCCTTGTCCACGCCCAGACTCTCGCCGTACTTCTGCCGGATGCCCTGGGAGACTACCGAGTAGTCGATGGCAAGAAGGAACACGCACTTGTCACAGTCCAGGAAGAGCTTGAGCACCTCCAGCAGCTCAACTGCCCGTGCGGGCTCCAGACGGTCCAGGTCGTCCACGAAAAAGACCACCCGGTCCTTTTCCGGACCATCAGAGTTTTGTGTCTTTTTATTCGCTTCCTCCAGCGCCTTCTTCACGCAGTCCTGGAAGCGGTCTTTCAGGGTGGAGATGGCCTCGGTCACATCCTCCTCGCCGGAGCTCATGGCCTCCTCCGCCGCACCCGCCACGTCCAGGCCGGTGACGGTGCTGGCCGCCGACAGGCCCACCCGGAACAGCACGCCCCCCAGGGTGCGCAGGGAGCTTTTGATGGAGTCGGTCTGAATCCCCTTCAGGCCCAGGGAGTCGATCAGCCGGGATACCAGCAGCAGGGGCAGCCGATCCCCCAGGTTGAACTGGGAGAACTGCCAGGTGTTGAACCACACGGGGAGGACTTTCTCCCCCAGAGCCTCCTGAATCAGCATCATAAAGCTGGTCTTGCCGCTGCCCCAGTCACCCTGAACCGCCACGGTCATGGGGGTGTCACACTCCAGGATAAAGCTGCTCAGGCCGTTGATATACTTTCCTACGGCAAAGATATCCTCACTGCGTCCGCTGAGGGGTTTGTCGGTAAAGCCAACCATAATATGGCCTCCTTTGGACGGAAGAAATGAGCGGCAGAGTGCCGTTTTTGCCATTCTACCAAAAAGGTAAAATTTTTACAAGGCAGGAAAGTGTCTGGCATCAAAAACAGGACGCCCGACGGCAAGCTGCCGCCGGGCGTCCTCTGATTCGGACTCAGACCACGACAAATTCATTTTCCTTCTCCAGGTAGCGGCAGAAGATGAACAGGCCGCACAGAAGAGAAGGGGAGAGAGGCTGGGACACGTCCAGTTTCCACCCGCCGGTCATGCCTCTGTGGATAATCCGTACCGCGCACTGACCCTGGGCGTCCGTCAGAACGTAGTTCTGCACATTTTCCATCACCAGTGTGTATTCCCGTCCCTCCATGGTCAGGACGGCCTCGTCTGCACGGGGCATGCGGCATACGGGCCAGCTGGCCGCTGCGGGGTCGTCTCCGGTGGAGCAGCGGGGTTTGGCCACCGCCAGCTCGCTGCCGTCCGGGCCGTACATCACATACTCCTTGGCGGGTACAGCCTGGGCGTCCGCACCCAGAAGGCGGATATCCGTGCGGAGCAGAAGGCTGTTGTCCCGGTCAAAGACCTGCTTCTCGGCACCGCAGAGGCACCCACGGATGCTGGCCAGGGGCTGTGCCTCGTCGGCGGCGCAGAGCACGCCGGCCGTCAGGTAGTAAATCATGGAACCATCTCCGTTACACGATTTGATACAGCAAAAGTCCCACAGCGCCTGCGCCCACCATGACCCAGATGGGATTGACCTTCCACTTCCGCAGGATGAACAGGCCGACAGCGAAGATAAACACGGAGATCAGGTTGATTCCGGTCAGATCCGCAGGCAGAGTGCGCTGGCCGTAGAAGGAGAGAATGAGCAGGGAGATGCCGGCGGAGGCGATCATGGCGATCACCGCCGGACGGAGGCCGAAAAGGATGCCCTGCACCATGGTCAGGCCCTTGAAACGGTAGTAGATGTAGGCCAGAATTATGACGATGACGCAGGAGGGCAGCACGCAGCCCAGGGTGGCCACCAGAGCACCCGGGATGCCTGCCACCTGGATGCCCACAAAGGTGGCGGAGTTGATGGCCACGGGGCCGGGGGTCATCTCCGCGATGGTCATGATGTCAGCGAACTGGGTCATGGTCAGCCAGGGGTGGAGGTCCACCACCTGGTGCTGGATGAGGGGCATGGCGGCGTAGCCGCCGCCGATGCTGAACAGGCCAATCTGAATAAAGCTCCAGAGCAGCTGCAGATAGATCATGTCAACCACGCTCCTTTCTGGCCTTTTCCCGCCAGTAGGTGTCCAGGGCGCCGATGCAGCCGCAGACAAGAATCACCAGGATGATGTTGGCATCAAAGAACCGCACCGCCACAAAGGAGAGGACAAGGACCAGAATGGGCAGCACCCGCTTGAAGCGGATGAGGGAGCTGGCCATGGTGATGACCACGTCGCAGATGACGGCGGCCACGCCGGCCAGCATGCCGTTCATGGCCATGCTCACAAAGATGTTGTCCCGGAAGGCGGCGTAGAAAAAGGAGATGATGGAGATGATGATGAGGGGCGGGAGCACGGTGCCCAGGACGGTGAGAAGAGCGCCGGGCACACCGGCCACCCGGTAGCCCACCAGAATGGAGGCGTTGACCGCGATGGCGCCGGGGGAGGACTGGGCGATGGCGGTCAGGTCCAGCATTTCCTGCTCATCAATCCAGTGGAGCTGCTCCACAAATTTCTTCCGCATCAGGGGGATGATCACGAAGCCGCCGCCAAACGTAAAGGCGCTCAGCTGAAAGGTGGACAGGAACAGAGTCAGGTATTTGTTTTGGGCTGTTTTCAAGCCTCTCCCTCCTTCGATAGGTTGGCATCCGGCGGGATGCCGTCATTCAACAGACATTATTATACGACTTGAAAATAAATAAGAAAAATAATATTATTAAATCAGAATAATAATGAAATCGATATAAGGGGGCGGAGGGACATGACCATCCGGCACATCAAGATTTTTCTGGCCGTCTGTGCCTGCGGCTGCAACACCACCCGGGCGGCGGAGACGCTCCACATGACCCAGCCGGCGGTGAGCCTGGCCATTCACGAGCTGGAGCGGTATTACGGCGTCCTGCTCTTTGACCGCATAGGGCGGCGGCTGGTGCTGACCGAGGCGGGCAGCCGCTTTCAGGAGTACGGCCGCCATATCACCGGCCTGTTTGACGACATGGAGAAGACCATGCGGGACTGGGACCGGATTGGCCTGCTGCGGGTGGGGGCCAGCATCACCATCGGCTCCCAGTTCCTGCCCCACTACATCAGGGCCTTTGCCGCCCGGCATCCGGGTGCTGAGGTGCAGGTGACGGTGGCCACCTGTGGTGAGCTGGAGCGCAGGCTCATGGACAACACCCTGGACCTTGCCCTGATGGAGGGCGTGCCCCAGGGAACCTCCATCCGGACGGAGGAGTACATGGAGGACCACCTGACGGTCATCTGCTCCAACAGCAGCGGCTTCCGGCAGGGCCAGACCCTGTCGCTGGAGGAGTTCTGCCGCCAGAAATTTCTCCTGCGGGAGCGGGGCAGCGGCACCCGGGAGGAGTTCGAGCGGGTCATGGAGGCGGCGGGCATCTCGGTCCAGCCGGTCTGGGAGGCGGTGAGCACCACGGCCCTGGTCAATGCGGTCATCTGCGGCCTGGGTATCGCGGTGGTGCCCTACCGCATGGTGCTGGGGCCTCTGGAGCGGGGACTGGTGACGGCGGTGCGGGTGGAGGGGCTGAGCTTCAGCCGCCGGTTCCGCATCGCCTGCCACAGGGACAAGTACATCACCCCGCTGGCCAGCGCCTTCATGGACCTGTGCCGGAACTACGAGATGGACTACCCCATGCCCCGATACAGCGGCCTGTACTGAGCAAAAAACGGGACGGACACAGCTGTGTCCGTCCCGTTTTTGTTGTTTTTATCGCTGCCAGCCGCCGCCGAACTCCAGCAGGGTGAGCTGCTTGTTGCGCTCGTCGGTCCAGTTGATGGCCCACTGGGTGGCGAAGAGGAGCAGCTGGTTGCCCTTGTAGTCCTCCACCAGCTTCACGCCGTCGCCCAGAATCAGGTCCTCCTCCTTCACCGGCTCGCCGTCCTCGGTCTCGATCCAGCGGAGGTACTCGTAGGGCAGGCCCTCCATGTAGAGGTCCACGTTGTACTCGTTCTTCAGCCGGTACTCCAGCACGTCGAACTGAAGGGTACCCACCACGCCCACAATGACCTCCTCCATGCCGGAGTAGGGGGTCTTGAAGATCTGGATGGCGCCCTCCTGGGCGATCTGCTCCATACCCTTGAGGAACTGCTTGCGCTTCATGGTGTCCAGGCTGCGCACCCGGCGGAAGTGCTCGGGGGCAAAGGTGGGGATGGGGTCAAACTTGAACTTCTTCCCCGGAGCGCACAGGGTGTCGCCGATGGAGAAGATGCCCGGGTCGAACACGCCGATGATATCGCCGGCGTAGGCCTCCTCGATGATCTCGCGTTCGGCGGCCATCAGCTGCTGGGGACGGGAGAGGCGGATCTTCTTGCCGCCCTGGACGTGGTAGACTTCCTTATCCGCCTCGAACTTGCCGGACACGATGCGCATGAAGGCGATCCGGTCCCGGTGGGCCTTGTTCATGTTGGCCTGGATCTTGAACACAAAGGCGGAGAAATTGTCGTCCAGGGAGTCGATGAGGGTGTCACCGGCGGTGCGGGGCAGGGGAGCGGTGGTCATACGGAGGAAGTGCTCCAGGAAGGGCTCCACGCCGAAGTTGGTCAGGGCGGAGCCGAAGAACACGGGGGACAGCTTGCCGTGGCGCACCCGGTCCAGGTCGAACTCAGCGGCGGCGCCGTCCAGCAGCTCGATCTCGTCGGTAAGCTGCTGATGGAGCTGGGGGGTGATGAGGTCGTCCAGGTTGGGGTCGCCCAGCTCCACCTCGGTGGCGGTGGCAGCCTTGGCGCCGCCGTTGGAGGTGAAGTGGATGATCTTGCGGCTGTCCCGGTCATACACGCCCTTGAAGTCCTTGCCGCAGCCGATGGGCCAGTTGACAGGATAGGTCTCAATGCCCAGCTCCTTCTCCAGCTCTTCCAGCAGCTCGAAGGAGTCCCGGGCCTCACGGTCCATCTTGTTGATAAAGGTGAAGATGGGGATGTCCCGCATGGCGCACACCTTAAACAGCTTCCGGGTCTGGGCCTCCACGCCCTTGGCGGCGTCGATGACCATCACGGCGGAGTCGGCAGCCATGAGGGTGCGGTAGGTGTCCTCGGAGAAGTCCTGGTGGCCGGGGGTGTCCAGAATGTTGATGCAGAAGCCCTCATACTGGAACTGCATCACCGAGGAGGTGACGGAAATACCGCGCTGCTTCTCGATCTCCATCCAGTCGGAGGTGGCGGCGCGGCTGTTCTTCTTGCCCTTGACCACGCCGGCCTGGGCGATGGCGCCTCCGTACAGGAGGAACTTCTCGGTCAGAGTGGTCTTACCGGCGTCGGGGTGGGAGATGATGGCGAATGTGCGGCGGCGGGAAATTTCGGATTCGTATTTCGACATATATCAAACCTCTTTATTGTGTTATCACAGTGTCAGGGAAGAAAAACGGCGTCACGGGGGACACATGGCCGCCAGTGCGGCGGGGATATCGGCAAAGGCGCGGACAGCGGGCACGCCCTCAATGGGGCCGCCGAAGCCGTAGGCCGCATGGAGGAAGGGGACGCCGGCCTCCTGAGCGGAGGTGCAGTCCAGCAGGGTGTCGCCCACGTAGACAGGGCGCTCCAGGCCGTACTGCCGGGCCACAAGGGCGATGTTGTAGCTCTTGGGCTGGCCGGTGCGGCCGGCGCACTCAAAGCCGGTGAAATACCGGTCCAGCTTGTGGGCGGCGTAGAAGGTCTGGATATATCCGTCCTGGCAGTTGCTCACCACAAAGAGCTTTGCCTGGGCGGAGAGGGCGGCAAGGGTCTCCTCCACGGCGGGGTAGAGCACGCCGCCCTGGGTCCGCAGAAGGTCAAACTCCTCGTCCTCCTGCTCCTTGAGCATCATGGCCCGGGTCTCCTCGCGCTCGTCGGGGAGAATTTTGCGGGCGATATCGGGCAGAAGCAGGCCCATGGTGGCCTCCACCTCGGGCACGGTCACCGGCGGACGGGTGATCTCGGGGTGCCGGGCCAGGGCCCGGTTCCACCCCTCGCAGATGCGGACGGTGGCGTTCCACAGCGTGCCGTCCAGGTCAAACAAAACGCCGTCAAACATGGCGGGAAATCCCCCCTGTCAAGGAAATAGAGAACATCACAAATTCAGCAGACATTACTTTATCCTATTTCCGTCTCAGTGTCAACAAAGAACGGGGGTAGGCGGAGGTTTTGCAGAAATTTTCGTGCAAAATTCAACCGGAGCGGAGAGATGGAGGTGCAGACGGAGGCAAAACGCCCGGTCTGGTGCTGGAATCTGCCGGGAGAGCATGATAAAATAATGAAATCAAACAGCGACCCCGGCGCCGGGGAGACGGAGGGAGACAGGATGATTTCCATTGCCATTGTAGAGGACGAGGAGATCTTTTCCAAACAGATGCTGGAGTATGTGCACCGCTTTGCGGCCGAGACCCACCAGCCGGTCCAGGCTCAGGTGTTCGGCGACGGCGCCACCTTCCTGGACGAGTACGACGGCAGCTTCCAGATCATCTTTATGGATATCGTCATGCCCCACATGGACGGACTGGACGCGGCCCGACGCCTGCGGGAGGTGGACCAGAACGTGTGCCTCATCTTCCTCACCAGCATGGCCCAGTACGCCATCCGTGGCTACGAGGTGTCCGCCCTGGACTTTGTCATCAAGCCCCTGGCCTACGACCTGTTCAAAATCAAGATGGAGAAGGCCATCGCCCACATCAGGGTGGACGAGAGCTTCCATATTCCCGTGTCCAACGGCATCAAGACCGTCCGGTTTTCCCAGATTCGCTATGTGGAGAGCAGCAAGCACTACCTCTATTTCCACACCGATGCCGACACCTACCGGATGCGGGGGTCTATGCGGGACATCACCGACACCTTCCTTTCCAACGGCTTTGCCGCTGCCAGCGGCTCCCTGCTGCTCAACCTGTCCTATGTGGAGCAGGCGTCGGGCAGCGAGGTGACGGTGGCGGGGGAGCACTTCTCCGTGGCCCGGACCTATAAAAACGACTTCTGGAACCGGCTGACCGTGTACATGAGCGGAGGGATTTTGAAATGATGGGGGAGGGCCTGTTTCAGATCACCCTAAACCACGGCTATATCCTCCAGATTCTGGCAGCGGAGATGCTGTTCGTCTGGGGGCTGAAGCGGCGGCAGGGATTTGTACTGCGCTTTCTTCTGGGTGTGACGGTATACGGCGGGGCGTCCATCGTCCTGACCAACCTGATTGCCCGGTATGTGGTGGGGTTTTACTCCCTGACCATCTTTCTCCTGTCCCTGCTGCTGTGGAAGTTCTGCTGCCGGGAGCGGTTCCGGGATATCCTGTTCTGCTGCGTGGGCGCCCAGCTGACCCAGAACCTGGCCCACAACGTGGAAAACCTGATCTACCGCCCCTTTGCCCAGTACTTCAACACGGTGGGGTGGTGCTGCCTGTCGGTGTCGGTGACGGTCATCGTATACGCCATATGCTACCGGCTCTTTGCCCGGCGGCTGCGGGGCTGTGACGGCTTCGCGCTGGAGGACAGGTATGTCTACATCATCTCCATCGCCGCGGCCATTTTTACCTACGCCATGCAGGCCATCCAGCAGAATTACGGCATTGACGCCCTGTGGATCACCCGTCCGCCCCTGATTTTCTGCTGCATTGCGGGCCTGTGCGTGCAGTTCGGCCTGCTTACGCTGAAGAGCGAACAGGAGGGACGGCAGCTGCTGGAGCGGATTATCCAGCAGGAGCAGCGGCAGTATGAAATCACCCGGAGCAGCATGGACCTTATCAATATGAAGGCCCACGATTTGAAGCACCAGATTACCCTTATGAAGGCCACCGGCCGCTGCGACGGCGCGGAGCTGGCGGAGATCGAGTCGGCCATCGCCCAGTACGCCAGCAGCAGCAACACGGGCTGCAAGCCCCTGGACGCCATTCTGACCGAAAAGCAGCTGCTGTGCCGCACCTGCGGCATCGAGGCGGCGGTGATGGCCCAGGGGGAGTCGCTGGCCTTCCTCCAGCCGGCGGACATCGCCTCCCTGTTCGGCAACCTGCTGGACAACGCCATCGAGTACGAGCGGACGGTGGAGCCGGCCTCCCGGCGCTGCATCTCCCTGAATGTGGCGGAGAAAAACGGCTTTGTGTGCATCCGGGTGGAGAACTACTGCCCCACCAGGCCGGAGATGTACAACGGCCTGCCCGTCACCTCCAAGGCCGACAAGACCCGCCACGGCTTCGGCCTGCGCAGCGTGCAGTACATCACGGAAAAGTACGGCGGCACCATGCACATCGGTACCGAGGGGGATCTGTTTGTGGTCAGCCTGCTGATTCCGGTGCCCCGGGTCCCTGCAAACTGAACGACCCGGACGACGGATTTGCCAGAAAACCTGACGGATTTGTCAAAGTGCCCGCACACGGCTCCTTTTCTGCTATTACTATTGACAGTGAAACCCGGCTGGGACGGGGCGCCACGTCCGGCGGGTTTGGGCAAAATGAAAAAGCAGGAGGAGAACAACGATGAAGAGGAAAGGGGCAACCCTCCAGCGGACCGCAATCGCGGTACTCAGCATTCTCTTGGCAGTGTCCATCGGCGTGACAGCCGGAGCCACGTCCTACCGGACGCTGATCTGCAACGCCATCGGCGGCGAGATGTATCGCCTGGAGGGCGGAGACGACAGCGATACCATTCAGCTCTATGAGACCAACGGCATGACCCTGGAGGAGTGGAAGACCGCCGCCGACCAGCTGGTGGAGGAGATCGAGGCGGAGGGCATGGTCCTCCTGAAGAACGAGGGTCAGGTGCTGCCCCTGGACAGCGGCATGAAGCTGTCCCTGTTCAGCCGTTCCTCCGTGGACCTGGTGCTGGGCGGTACCGGCGCCGGCGGCATTGACGAGAGCAAGGCCGTGGACCTGCGCACCGCCCTGGAGGGCGCGGGCTTTACCGTCAACCCCACCCTGTGGGAGTTCTACAAGGGCTATGACGGCAAGGACGGCTATACCCGCAGCAACGGCGGCTATACCGGCGCCAATCCCGAGGACATCTTTGTGGCCGAGGTGCCCATCAACGAGTACACCGACGCGGTGCGGGATTCTTACAAGGATTACAACGACGCGGCCGTGGTGGTCATCTCCCGTGTGGGCGGCGAGGGCTCCGACATGCCCACCGGCGACTTTGGCGACGGCACCAAGTACCTGGCCCTCCAGGAGCAGGAGAAGGACCTGCTGATGGAGATTCAGGAGAGCGGCCAGTTTGACAAGGTGATCGTCCTCATCAACAGCTCCAACGCCATGGAGCTGGGCTGGCTGGACCAGGAGGAGTACGGCATTGATGCCTGCCTGTGGGTGGGCGGCGTGGGCCAGAGCGGCGCACGTGCCATTGCCGGCGCTCTGGCCGGCACGGTGAACCCCTCCGGCCGCCTGGTGGACACCTATGCCGCCGACTCCCTCTCCGCCCCCGCCATGCAGAACTTCGGTGACTACACCTACACCAACGCCGCCGATGTGGAGGCCGCCGGTGTGGCCGTGGGCACCAAGTACGTGGTGTACGCCGAGGGCATCTATGTGGGCTACCGGTACTACGAGACCCGCTACGCCGACAGCGTGCTGGACCCCGTGGGCACCAACGCCGCCTCTTCCGCCGGCGCCTTTGTGGGCGACACCTGGAACTACACCGACGAGGTGTGCTATCCCTTCGGCTACGGCCTGAGCTACGGCGCTGAGGACGGCAAGCCCTTTGTCCAGGAGCTGGTGTCCGCCGAGATGGGGGAGGACGGCCTGACCGTTACCGTCCGTGTGACCAACACCGGCACCGCCGCGGGCAAGGATGTGGTGCAGCTCTATGCCCAGCAGCCCTACACCGCCGGTGGCATTGAGAAGTCCGCCATTCAGCTCATCGGCTTTGAGAAGACCGATGTGCTGGAGCCCGGCGCTTCTGAGACGGTGACCATCACCGCCGACAAGTACGACTTTGCCTCCTATGACTACAAGAATGACAAGACCTTTGTGCTGGACAGCGGCAGCTACTACTTTGCCGTGGGCGACAGCGCCCACGATGCCCTGAACAACGTGCTGGCCGCCCAGGGCAAGACCGTGGACGACGGCATGGACTACAATGGCAACGCCGCCCTGGCCTACACCTGGAACAACCCCGCCAAGGAGCTGCTCAACCAGTCTTACAGCGGCAATGAGATCACCAACCGCTTCGACAGCGCCGATCTGGAGTACTACGGCCAGGACGTGGAATACCTGACCCGCAGCGACTGGAACACCTTCCCCGAGAGCTATGACAGCCTGACCGCCACCGATGAGATGATTTACGACATGAACGGCGTAAACAACTACAAGAGCAGCGGCGGCGACCTGTCCCAGTTCCAGTTCGGCGTGGACTCCCAGATGACCATCGCCAAGATGGTGGGCGTGCCCCTGGACGATGACGAGCAGTGGGATAAGATCCTCAACCAGCTGACCATGGAGGAGATGGCCGACATCGTCACCCGTGCCGCCCGTTCCCCCATTCCCTCCATCGGCTACCCCGCCATGGCCATGAACGACGGCCCCCAGGGCGTCAACCGGAAGTACACCGAGGACGGCACCTCCGCCACCGGCTACTGCGGCGCTGTGGTCCGTGCCTCCACCTTCAACCGTGAGCTCATCCGCCGCATGGGCGAGGCCATGGGCGAGGACTGGCTGCGCACCGACACCGAGGGCGCCTACACCCCCGCTGTCAACACCCACCGCACCCCCTACGCCGGCCGCAACTTTGAGTACTACTCTGAGGACGGCTTCCTGGCCGGTGAGCTGGCCTATGAGGAGGTCATGGGCATGCAGTCCAAGGGCGCCATCTGCTACATCAAGCACTTCGCCCTCAACGACCAGGAGACCAACCGCACCGGCATCTGCACCTTCTCCAATGAGCAGGCCATCCGTGAGATCTACCTGAAGGCCTTTGAGAAGTCCTTCACTGAGGGCGCCTCCAAGGGCACCATGGGCGCTTTCAACCGCATCGGCTGCGTCTGGGCCGGCGCCTATGCCGGACTGATGACCGACATCGTCCGCACCGAGTGGGGTTCCACCGCCATCATCATCACCGATATCGCCATCAACACCGCCTATCAGCACATTGAGACCGCTCTGGCCGCCGGCGGCAACCTGTGGGCCACCTCCGGCAGCTCCTTCTACAACTGGCTGGTGACCGCCGCCCCCAACGACGCCGCCGCCGTGGAGAAGATGCGTGAGTCCTGCAAGATCATCCTCTACAACGTGGCCAGCAGCTCCGGCATGAACGGCCTGTCCCCCACGGGACATGTGGTGCGGGTCACCCCCTACTGGGAGACTGCCGCCTATGCGGTGATTGCCGTGCTGGCCGTCCTGGACCTGGCCGCCATCGGCTTCATGGTCTATGGAAACGTGAAAGCGAGAAAGACTGAGGTGGAAAAATGAAGAAGAACGCATTTTTTGTCGCCGAACTGGTGTCTGTAATTGTGCTGATTGCGTCCGCTGTGGTCTACGCCATGGCCGACGCCCGTGAGAATTCGCCCCTCATCATCGGCCTGCTGGCCGTGGCTGCCGTGGTGGGCGTGGTGCTGCTGGTCAAGCATTTCCCTTACGGAGAGTATATTCCCTTTGTCCTGAGCCTTATCAGCGTGGTTGTATTCATTCCGCTGGCCTTTGATGAGATTGGCGACGTGCTGTCCAAAATCAACATGAACGGCCTGAGCGCTTCCTGGATTGCCAGCGCGGTGCTGATTGTGCTGAGCATGGTGTGCACCGGCGTCTCCACCACGGTTGCGGCAAAGGACTGATGGAGGTCGTTCCCTTGCGTGAGCATCGTCTAAAAACATGGAAAGAGCCTGGGGCTGTCTGTCTGCTGGCCACGGTTCTTATCGCCCTGGTGGCGGCGGTGGATATTGTGCGCTATGCCCTGCTGGGCAGCGCCCTGCCTCTGGCCAACCTGTGCCTGATTGAGGTGCTGCTGCTCCTCCTGTGCCTGCTCTCCTGGCAGAGCCGTCTGCCCGCCCTGCTGCTGGCGGTGGCCGTGCCGGCGCTGATGCTGGGCATCACCACCAACTATCTGGAGATGGGCCTTTTCAACCTGGGCTTCTTTATCCAGGCAGGCGTCGCCCTGATTGCCGCTGTGACCGGTACGGTGTTCCAGCTCCGCCAGAAGATCCCGCCCCGCCGTCCGAACATCTGGACGGCGGCGGCTCTGGCGGTGATACTGGTGGGCGGCGTGGCCTTCTGGCAGGGCAATGCGGCGGCCAGCCGGAGCGCCCAGACCGTGGGACGGGATATCTGGGCGGTGCCCGACCGGTTTTCCCAGCCCTGTGAGCAGGGGGGAACGGTGGAGGAGATCACCTACCGGACCAGGGCCTACGCCACCGACCAGCGGGAGGTGGAGAAGACCGCCTATGTCTATCTGCCCGCCGGGTACGACCCGGAGGAGCAGTACAACATCCTCTATCTGCTCCACGGCACCGGCGATGACGAGCGGGCCTGGCTCCTGGAGCACAGCGAGAACAAGGACATGGTGGACCAGCTCATCGCCCAGGGGGTCATTGAGCCTCTCATCATCGTCACCCCCACCTTTTATGTGGAGGACGACTGTTCCGACAACCTGGACGCGCTGACCTACTCCTTTGCCCAGGAGCTGCGGGAGGACCTGATGCCCGCTGTGGAGAGCCGCTACGCTACCTATGCCCCCTCCTGCGATGCCCAGGGCTTCACTGAGAGCCGGGATCACCGGGCCTTTGCGGGTCTGTCCCGGGGCGCGGTGACCACCTATCACTCCGCCATGTGCGGCAGCCTGGACTACTTCTCCTGGTTCGGCACCTTCAGCGGCAGCCGCACCGGCGCCGACTACTTCCGGGAGACCATCCAGTCCGAGGCATTTGGGGATTACCCCATCCACTACCTCTATGTCTCCAGCGGCACCCTGGATTTTGCCCTCCCCGGGCAGATTCAGGACTACGATGCCCTGCTGGAGATGGAGCCCCGGCTGACAGAGGGCGTCAACACCAACTTTGACGTGTTCCCCATGCAGTCCCACTCCTGGGAGAACTGGCACCTGGCCCTGTACAATTTCCTGCAGAAGGTCTTTTAAAAAAGCGGACCCCGGACTGCCGAAAGGCAATCCGGGGTCCGTTCTATTTATTTCTTTTCAATGAGGGCCCGGAGGGACTCCGGGGTCATGCCGGTGTAGACGGTGCCGTCCCACCGGACGCAGGGGCCCTTGCCGCAATTTTTCATGCAGCCGCCGGTCTGGAGCCGGAAGCCCGCCGCAGCTACGCCACCGGGTTCCACACCATACTCTCTGGACAGAAAGTCCAGCAGCTCCCGCCGCCGCCCGCAGGAGGGACCCTGGCACACCGTCAGGCTGTGCCGTACCGACTCGGTTTTGATAGAGGGGTAGCGCTTGAGCACCGCCGGGAGAAAGGACGCCCGGAAGCCCAGCGCCTGGGCAATCTCCTCCAGCGCCTGCTGGGGGATGACCCCGCCGTACAGCGCCTGGGTCTCCCGCAGCAGCTGAACCAGCTCGTTCTGGTCGCTGGCCGCGCCCCGGCCCTGATAGAAATTCAGAAGCTGAGTAAATTCCTCCTGATGCATGAAGAACCTCCTTGCAGAAAAAAAGAGACACGACCCGAGTCGTGTCTCTTTCTGTATGGTGGACGATATAGGATTCGAACCTATGACCTCCCGCACGTCAAGCGTCAGGGTCAGCCAAAACAATACAAGACACATGAATATTTCAATTGTTTGCTTTGTCCCGTAAATTATACACAGCCTGTGCCATCATGGCAAGGTCCGGGTGCGTATAACGTGAGGTGGTTTTAATGTTTGCGTGGCCCAACAGCGCCTGCACGGTTCGGATGTCCGCGCCGGAAGCAAGGGAAAGGGTAGCGAAAGTGTGGCGGCAACAATGGGGAGAGAGCCGCCGCGCGTCCGGTTCTGCTTCCCGGAGATGGCGGAAGAACGTGGTATAATCGCGGGAAAAATTTCTTGGGTGCCAGAGTGTGCCGTTGCGGGAGCAGAAAATAAACTCACTTCGCTTAGGCAAAGTATGTAACTTATAGGAGAGCTCCGGCAAAAGCGGAATGGTGCGCAGGCTGGAAATGGTTTTTGCCCTGTGTTCCTCCACCTTTGGCTTTCCACTCTCCAGATAAACGGAGCGGTTAACGGTCAGGGTATCAGCCGTTAAGTCACTCCACTTAAGCCCCAGCAACTCGCTGCGCCGTAAGCCGGTAAGCAACAACGTGATGACGGCAACCGAGACACGGAGAGGGGTATAGCCGAGCGCATAGCGGAGAATGAGCTTCAATTCATCAAAGGTAAAGGATTCTCTGCATTGCTCCTGCACCTTTGGAATCTTTACATGCCGCATGGGATTCTTTGCGCACAGCTCATTTTCAACCGCCTGAGCAAACAGGGAATTAACCAGCGTCCCCATTTTGTCCACATATGATTTGGAAGCAGACGCGGCAAAGGAATTAAAGAAAGACTGTAAGTCCATGGGGAGAATTGCAGACAGGGGACGCTTCATAAGGTCAGCCGGGATACGCCGGGCCAAAAGCTCCAACTGATGCAAAGAAGAATCCCGGATAACCCCCCTTTTGTAAGTATCCAGCCAGAGGGGGAACCACTGGCCTAACGTCATGCCTGATAACATGGCTTCCATGTTTCAGCACCGCCTTTCAGCCGTTCCAACATACCCCAAAAGGAAACCGGGGCAGGCGCTTCCGCGCTCTCATCAAAGAAGCCGTAAGCTGTGCTTGCGGGTTCATCGTCAACAAACAAAGAAATGGCATCCTCCAAGCTGTGAAACGTCTTTACAGCGACGTAATCATTATGAAAATCGGGTTTGAACTCCTTCGAAAGCTGGCCGCGATAAATAATCTGCGCACGTTTCAGACCGTGGGAACAGAGGTATAACTTCTTGTTCAGCCTGCCGATATTTTCAGAGAGGTCTTTAGTGATATACTTTGTACTATACTTTGCAGTTGCTTCCAAATCACGGATAGGGTCAATTCGCACGAAGCCAAAGCGCGCCTGATAGGCAGGCCAGTTAAAAACCTGCCGCCCTGCCAAAAGCGCGTTGCGGATATCATAAGGGATATGTTGGTCAAGGGTGAAGGGCACCAGACAGGATTCAGGAAGGCCCATCATAAAGCCGTGCATATGCCAGGATACCCCGTCCTTATGAAGTTCCGGTATCAGCAGATAACGGATATCCCAGCCGTTGCGCACGCGCAGATTGTTCAACCACTTGGAAAGCCTGCGCTGAAAAGCGCCCAGGTCACAGCGGTTCCCGTTCTCCGGGGCAAGCGTGAGCGTAACAAAATGCTCCCAGGGATTACACATAGCAAGCTCGAAAATACGCGACCTTGTGCGGGACAAGCTGGCATCCAGCTTTGAAGAATAGCCGACAGAATTACGCTTGCCCTTACAGGCCCCGCGCTCTTCAAAGCCGGGAAGGCGGCAACTGCGCATAAAGGTAACCTTGTAATGATGGTCGTTGAATTTCTTTAAAGTAGCATGGTTGCGCTCATAGACAAGTAGCTTTGAACAACCAAGACCAAACATCCATCACACCTCCTGAGTAAAATATGTTACTTAGTCAAGTAGCCGCCCCCGCCGCCCTACCGCATAGGGCGCTGGATGAAGCCTGAACTTCTAATGGTACTTCCTACAGACTGGCAGGCCGTGCGGGTCGGTTGTAATCCGGCCTTCCAGCACCTTCACCGCGACCACCCAGCCAGCTGTTACGCTGGCATTCGGTCTTGAAAGGTGCCGGGCCGGGCAGACGGAGCCGTCTGCAACCTACCGCCCTTCCTGCCCTCTGCTACGCTGGCGTTGGCGGCGGGGGCTGTTGTGGATGCCAGCCGCCGCCCTTGGCGGCTCTGGCATCTCCTCGCGGGAGCTGTTGCGTCGATTGCTACGTCGAGACATGAGGACGGAAAAATAGTACTAAAATAAATAAGTACGCATATCTCGAACTAAAAAAGATTATAGTACGAGATATACGTATAGTCAATAAAAAATACGAAATTTATAGAGTAAAATTTCCTTGTCCGAGAAATAACTGTATGTTACAATACAAAAAACAGCTTTTGAAGGGAGGGGCACTTATGGGAGCATGGAAGGATGCCTATGAAACGGGCCATAAAATCGGAAGCGATAAAAGCAAAACAGCATCAGAGGCATTTAAAGAACTGACCAATGTAATGAAGAGAAAAATTGCGGTCAGTCGCAGATTGAAGAAGGCAAGAGAAGAAAGCGGCCTGACACAGAAAGAAGTTGCCGATAAACTAGAATTGAAAAAAACAACTCTTTCCGGCTATGAAAACGGAAAGAGCGAACCATCCATGGAAACGCTGGTGCAATTGGCGAACTTATACGGTGTATCTTTAGACTACTTAATGTGTCGAACAGATACCCGGATTGAATTTAACGAAGAGGAATACAAAGTTATAGACGCTGACCGTCAGCAACTACGAGAGCGGTTAGACAGCATCGAAAAGGAGCTCTCCGACATCCGCCGGGGGGTAAAATGAAAAAAACCTCAGCGCCTGCTAAAGCATGGCGCTGAGGTTTTTTAGTTCCTGAACTGCATATTATTCCATTATAGACGAATAATTTATGGGGATAAGGCACATTTCGTGGGTAAAAATCCGTGAAAATGACGAAAGCCCTGAAACCTTGCGGCTTCAGGGCTTTGCGCTATGGTGGACGATACAGGATTCGAACCTGTGACCTCCCGCACGTCAAGCGGATGCTCGTACCAGCTGAGCTAATCGTCCGAACAGCAAAATCTATTATATTCATGAAGAACGCATTTGTCAACTGTTTTTTCAAAAAAATTTGAAAAAATAAAAAAGGGGTCAAAAGCAGGGGGAGAGCCAGGGTATGCAGGGGGGAAAAATCCTGTTATACTGAGAGGCACTGAAGCGTTTGGCCGCTATCTGAGGCGGAAGGAGGAGCGATTATGTTATATGAGCGATTTGGCAGGGAGGAAATCTGTCCTGCTCTGCCGGAGGGGGCGACGGAGATCTCCCTGACGTCCTATGCCAGAGAGAATATCGGCGCTCTGGCGGACGGGGTGCGCTGGGGTGTGGTGATTCTGCCCGGCGGCGGCTACCGGCTGACCGGCAGCAGCGAGGCGGAGCCGGTGGCGCTGGACTTCCTCCACGGCGGGGTGCAGGCCTTTGTGCTGCGCTACAGCGTGGAGCCCGATCAGTGGCCCCAGGCATTTCTGGAGACTGCCGCAGCCCTGGCCTTTATCCGCCGGAATGCGGAGCAGTACGGCATCCGTCCCGACCGCATCGCGGTGTGCGGCTTTTCTGCCGGCGGGCACCTGGCGGGCTGCCTGGCCAACCTGTGGGCCGACCCCATCATCGGCGAGAAGCTGGGCCTGACGGCGGAGGAGGTGCGGCCCGATGCGGCCATCCTCAGCTACCCGGTGATCTCGGCAGGGGAGTGGGCCCACAGAGACAGCTTTTTCCGTCTCACCGGCCAGAAGGCGCTATCCCCTGAACTGGAAAAGCTGTCCCTGGAGAAGAGCGTCACAACGGGCAATCCGCCCACCTTCCTCTGGGCCACCGACACCGACCGCACCGTGCCGCCGGAGAACACCCTGCTCTACGCCTGTGCCCTGCGGCGGCAGGGGGTGCCCCTGGAGCTCCAGTACTACGGCCACGGCCCCCACGCCATGGCCACCGCCACCAGCGAGGCGGCGGGTGATCCGGGCTGGCAGGACGAGCAGGCGGCCACCTGGCTGCCCCTGTGTGTCCGCTGGCTGCAGCGGGAGACCTGGCGGAACAAGGACTGAGGAGGAACGGACATGGAACAGAAGACGGCGCTGATTACCGGCGCATCCCGGGGCATTGGCGCGGCTACGGCCCGGCGGCTGGCCCGTGCGGGGTATGCCGTGGCGGTGAACTACTGCAGCAGCGAGGAAAGAGCCCTTGCCCTGGTGGAGGAGCTGCGGGCGGAAGGACATACCGCGATGGCGGTGCGTGCCGACGTATCCGACCCGGAACAGGTGCGGACTATGGTTGACAATGTGTTGGATAAATTTTGTCAACTTGACATTCTGGTATGCAATGCCGGCAGGAGCTGGGTGGGTCTGCTGGGGGATATGACCGTGGCGGAGTGGCGGGAATTGTTCTCCGTCAACCTGGACAGCGTATTTTACTGCTGTAAAGCGGTGCTGCCCCACATGATTCACCGGAAAAAAGGCAAAATTATCACCGTTTCCTCCATGTGGGGCCAGGTGGGCGCCTCCTGCGAAGCGGCCTACTCCGCCTCCAAGGCGGGGGTCATCGGCCTGACAAAGGCCCTGGCCAAGGAGCTGGGACCCTCCGGAATTGCGGTAAACTGCGTGGCGCCGGGGGTAATCGACACGGAAATGAACAAAAATCTCACCGACGAGGACCTGGACGCCCTCCGGGAGGAGACGCCTCTGGAGCGCATCGGCAAAGCGGAGGATGTGGCGGAAAGTGTGCTGTTTTTGGCGTCGGAAGGGGCGGATTTCATCACCGGACAGGTGCTTTGTCCCAACGGCGGGCTGATTATCTGACCGGCAAAAGCGGCCCGGGAAAGCGGGAAAAAAGAGACATTGGTACAAAACGCCCAGAGAGGGAAGGACAGAAAGACCTCCTGTTGTGCAAGAATGAGGTTGACAATTCCGGAGGCGAAGATTATAATTGTCAACAACCTTAAAGGAGGTAAATGAAATGAAGAAGTTTCGTGTTCTCTCTCTCGTAATGGCCTCCGCGCTGTGCCTCTCCATGCTCGCCGGCTGCGGAAACGACTCCACCGGCGGCGACACCTCCGGTGACAACACCCCCGCTCCCAGCGGCAGCACCCAGGAGACCGCCGGCACCATCAAGATCGGCGGCATCGGCCCCCTGACCGGCGACGCCGCCGTGTACGGCATGGCCACCAAGCAGGGCGCTGAGATTGCCATTCAGGAGATTAACGCTCTGGGCGGCCTCCAGTTCTCCCTGGACTTCCAGGACGACGAGGGCGACACCGAGAAGGCTGTCAACGCCTATAATAACCTGAAGGACTCCGGCACCCAGATCATCTACGGCTGCACCACCACCAACCCCTGCATCTCCGTGGCGGGCGAGACCTACGCCGACCGCTACTTCCAGCTGACCCCCTCCGCCTCCTCCACCAAGGTGACTGAGGGCCGCGACAACGTGTTCCAGGTCTGCTTCACCGACCCCAACCAGGGCAAGACCGCTGCCAACTACATCAAGGACAACAACCTGGGCACCAAGATTGCCGCCATCTACAATAACTCCGACGCCTACTCCACCGGCATCTACAACGCCTTTGCCGAGGAGGCCGAGGCCATCGGCCTGGAGGTTGTGACCTCTCAGACCTTCCCCGATGACAAGAACACCGACTTCACCGTGCAGCTGAGCGCCGCCAAGGAAGCCGGCGCCGACCTGGTGTTCATGCCCATCTACTACACCCCCGCTTCCCTGATCCTGAACCAGGCCAAGAGCATGGGCTATGAGCCCACCTTCTTCGGCTGCGACGGTATGGACGGCATCCTGGACATGGACGGCTTCGACGCCTCCCTGGCTGAGGGCCTGATGCTGATGACCCCCTTCAACGCCTGGGCCACCGACGAGCGCACCGTCAACTTCGTGAACGAGTACGAGGCTGCCTACGGCGGCACCCCCAACCAGTTCGCCGCTGACGCCTACGACTGCATGTACGCCATCTATGAGGCCTGCACCGCCGCCGGCATCACCGCCGACATGGACCACGAGACCATCTGCGACAAGCTCATCGAGACCTTCACCAGCAGCGACTTCAGCGTGGACGGCCTGACCGGTACCGGCATGACCTGGTCCGCCAACGGCGAGGTCTCCAAGGCCCCCGTCGTCGTCAAGGTTGAGGGCGGCGTGTACGTCACCCAGTAATTTCACCCTGAGAACAATCTGTTTGAAAGGGGCCCGGCGGAGGGCTGCCGAAGATACGGCGGCCCTCTGCCTGCATTATAAGCAGTGAGGGGCGGTAAGGCCGGCGGCACATGTGCCGCCGGGCTTTCTGCCCTGCATGGGGCCCATCTGAAACATCCACACGCACGACACGTGGACGCTTCAGATGCGCCCCAAAACCCGCGGAACCCGCCGCGGGAGAGAGAAAGAGAGAGGTGAAGGATTTGAACATCCTCCAGAACCTGATCAACGGTGTGGGCCTGGGCAGCGTGTACGCCATCATCGCCCTGGGCTATACCATGGTCTACGGCATCGCAAAGATGCTCAACTTCGCCCATGGCGACGTCATCATGGTGGGCGCGTACGTATGCTTCTTTACCGTCAGCGCGTTTACCGACTCCCCCATTGCCGGCGGCCTGCTGGGCATCCTGCTGGCCGTTGTGGTGTGTACCGTGCTGGGCGTGGTCATTGAGCGCCTGGCCTACAAGCCCCTGCGGCAGGCGGCCTCCCTGGCCGTGCTCATCACCGCCATCGGCGTGAGCTACTTCCTCCAGAACGCGGCGCTGCTGCTGTGGGGCTCCGACACCAAGGTGTTCCCCAGCTTCCTGAGCCAGATGCTCTCCAAGCTGCCCGGCGGCGGCTCCGTCACCGTGCTGGGCTGCACCGTGGCCTACACCACCATCTTCAATATGCTGGTGTGCGTGATCATCATGGTGGGCCTGACCCTGTTCACCAGCCGCAGCAAGATGGGCAAGGCCATGCGGGCCTGCTCTGAGAACAAGGACGCTGCCCGGCTCATGGGTATCAACGTGGACACCACCATCTCCATCACCTTTGCCATCGGCTCCGCCCTGGCGGCCATCGCCGGTGTGCTGCTGTGCTCCACCTACCCCACCCTGACCCCCACCACCGGCTCCATGCCCGGTATCCGCGCCTTTACCGCCGCCGTGTTCGGCGGCATCGGCTCCATCCCCGGCGCCCTGCTGGGCGGTGTGCTGCTGGGCGTCATCGAGATCTTTGCCAAGTCCTTCTCCACCGAGCTGTCCGACGCGGTGGTGTTCGCGGTGCTGATTGTGGTGCTGCTGGTCAAGCCCACCGGCCTGCTGGGCAAGCAGATCCGTGAGAAAGTGTGAGGTGGAAGAGATGAAAACCGTATCTACCCGCCGCCGCCGTCTCGTCAGCAACTCCATTACCTACGGCATTGTCATCGCGGCCTATGTTATCATCCAGATCCTCATGGCGGGAGACAACCTGAGCAACTCCCTCCAGAGCCAGCTGATCCCCATCTGCGCCTACGTGGTCATGGCTGTGGCCCTGAACCTGGTGGTGGGCATCTCCGGCGAGCTGAGCCTGGGCCACGCCGGCTTTATGAGCGTGGGCGCCTTCTCCGGCGTCATCGCCGCCACCTGCCTCCAGAACACCATCCCCTCCGACGCCCTGCGTCTGGCCGTCTCCATGGTGGTGGGCGCCATCTGCGCCGGTGTGGCCGGCTTCATCGTGGGCGTGCCTGTGCTGCGCCTGCGGGGCGACTACCTGGCCATCGTCACCCTGGCCTTCGGCGAGATCATCAAGAACATCATCAACGTGCTCTACATCGGCCTGGATGAGGAGGGCCTCCACCTCTCCCTGGAGAGCGAGGCCGCTCTGGGCCTGGGCGAGGGCGGCAAGGCCATCCTCTCCGGCCCCATGGGCGCCACCGGCATCAACAAGATCTCCTCCTTCACCGCCGGCTTCATCCTGGTGCTCATCACCATCACCGTGGTGCTGAACCTGGTCAACAGCCGCTCCGGCCGTGCCATCATGGCCATGCGTGACAACCGCATCGCCGCCGAGAGCGTGGGCATCGGCGCCACCAAGTACAAGCTCATGGCCTTTGTCACCTCCGCCGTGCTGGCCGGTGCCGCCGGTACCCTCTACGCCATGAACTACTCCTCCGTCACCGCCAAGAAATTCGACTTCAACACCTCCATCCTCATCCTGGTCTTCGTGGTGCTGGGCGGCATCGGCAACATCCGGGGCTCCATCATCGCCGCGGCCTTCCTCACCGTGCTGCCCGAGCTGCTGCGCAGCCTGAACCTGGATAAGTACCGGATGCTGGTGTATGCCATCGTCCTCATCCTGGTCATGATCGCCACCAACAACGCGGCCATCCGGGGCTTCTTCGCCCAGCTGAAGAGCCGCCTGAGCAAAAAAGACCGGGAAGAGCAGAAGGGAGGCGCGGCACAGTGAGCAGACCACCTCGTCCTGAGACCAAGCTGGTCCCCGTGCCCAGCAAGAACATGATCCCCGAGCGGGACATCGACAAGGACCCCATCCTGGAGGCCCAGCACCTGGGCATCGACTTCGGCGGCCTGACCGCCGTGGATGACTTCAACATGGCCATCGGCCGCACCGAGATCGCCGGGCTCATCGGCCCCAACGGCGCGGGCAAGACCACCGTCTTCAACCTGCTGACCAAGGTGTACCAGCCCACCCGAGGCACCGTGCTGCTGGACGGTGTGGACACCCACAACATGAACACCGTCCAGGTCAACCGGGCCGGTATCGCCCGTACCTTCCAGAACATCCGCCTGTTCTCCAACCTGAGCGTGGAGGACAACGTGAAGATCGGCCTGCACAACCAGGTGGGCTGCGGCATGTGGCAGAGCATCTTCCGCCTGCCCGGCTACTGGAAGAGCGAGAAGCTGGCCCATGAGCGGGCCCTGGAGCTGCTGAGCATCTTCGACATGCAGGATCTGGCCAACGCCAAGGCGGGCAGCCTGCCCTACGGCGCCCAGCGCCGGCTGGAGATCGTCCGTGCCCTGGCCACCAACCCGTCCCTGCTGCTGCTGGATGAGCCCGCCGCCGGCATGAACCCCTCCGAGACCTCCGAGCTGATGGACAACATCGTCAAAATCCGCGACACCTTCCAGATCGCCGTCCTGCTCATTGAGCACGACATGAACCTGGTCATGGGCATCTGCGAGGGCATCTGCGTGCTCAACTTCGGCCAGGTCATCGCCAAGGGCACCCCCCAGGAGATTCAGAACAACCCGGAGGTCATCAAGGCCTACCTGGGCACCGGAAGGAGTGAGTGACGCCGTGGCCATGCTGAACGTAGAGAACATCAATGTGTATTACGGCGCCATCCACGCCGTCAAGGGCGTCTCCTTCACCGTGGAGGAGGGGGAGATCATCACCCTCATCGGCGCCAACGGCGCCGGCAAGTCCACCATTCTGAAGACCGTGTCCGGCCTGCTCCACAGCCACACCGGCTCCATCACCTTCCAGGGTGAGAACATCGGCGGCGTCCCCGCCCACAAGCTCATCCCCAAGGGAATGGCCCAGGTGCCCGAAGGCCGTGCCGTGTTCCTTCAGATGAGCGTGGAAGAGAACCTGCAGATGGGCGGCTATACCCGCCCCGCCGCCGAGATTCCCGACAGCCTGGAGCGGGTGTACGCCCAGTTCCCCCGGCTGAAGGAGCGGCGCAAGCAGGTGGCCGGCACCCTGTCCGGCGGCGAGCAGCAGATGCTGGCCATGGGCCGCGCCCTCATGTCCAAGCCCAAGCTGCTGATGCTGGATGAGCCCTCCATGGGCCTGGCCCCCATCCTGGTGGACCAGATTTTCGACATCATCAAGGAGCTCCACAAGGCTGGCACCACCATCCTGCTGGTGGAGCAGAACGCCCAGATGGCCCTGTCCGTGGCCGACCGTGGCTACGTGCTGGAGACCGGCAAGGTGGTCTCCACCGGCACCGGCGCCGCCCTGCTCCAGGACGAGAGCGTCAAAAAGGCCTATCTCGGCGGCTGATACGTCCCGAACAACAGAGAAAGCGTGCAGTCCTCCTGCGAAGAGGGCTGCACGCTTTTTGCGTGTAGGTGGAGACAGGGGATATGGTTTTCCACAAAAAGCTGGCTCTGTAGGGAAAATCAGAGGCGCAGGAAGAGAAAAACGGCAAAGACCGCTGTCAATGCTGCGGCCAGTGCGGCGGCCACATGAAAACAGGGCTCTCTCACAGCAATTTCCCTCCTGTCTGAACGGAAGTGTTCCGTGCCGCAGATTATTATAAGGGAAAATCCCTTAAAGCATACTATCCGTAGAGGTGATGGATATGTATGCGCGCATTCGCGCCCTGCGGGAGGACGCCGACCTGAAACAGAAGGAACTGGCAGCCATGCTCAATCTCCACCAGACCACCTATTCGGACTATGAGCTAGGCCGCCTGAATGTACCTGCTCCGGTGCTGATCCAGCTGGCCGGATTTTACCACACCAGTGTGGACTATATTCTGGGACTGACCAATGTGAGGGAACCCTATCCAAGAGCCTGAAAATGCCCGGCACACCGCAAGGTGTGCCGGGCATTTGTTCTGTGATCAAGCATCCCGGTCGGGCAGGCCGGTGAGATACCGCCGGACCATGTCGAAAGCGTTGGTGGCGGCCACAGTGCGGATGCGGGCACGGCCGTTGATGAGGTGCAGCTCCCGGACCCGGGTACCCTCGGGGGTGTCCAGGGCCACGTAGATGAGGCCCACAGGGTTGTTCCGGTCGTCCGGATTGGGACCGGCCACGCCGGTGAGGGACACGGCCAGGTCGCAGCCCAGCACCTTCCGGGCGCCCTGGGCCATGGCCTGGGCCACCTGGGCGCTGACAGCGCCGAACTCGTCCAGCATCTCCTGGGGGACACCCAGAACCCCGGCCTTCACCTCATTGGTGTAGCTCACCACGCCGCCCTTGAACACGGCGGAAGCGCCGGACAGGTCGGTGAGCCGCTTGGCCACCAGGCCGCCGGTGCAGGACTCGGCGGTGCCCATGGTCAGCCCCTTCTCCTTCAGCAGGCCCAGCACAACCTCCTCCATGGAGGCCACGTCGGCGCCGTAGACCAGGGGGCCGAAGATATCCCGGACCTCTTTTTCCACCGGGACGATGAGGGCACGGGCCTCCTCCACGGTGGCGGCCTTGGCGGTGATGCGCAGCTCCACCTCGCCGGTCTTGGCGTAGGGGGCCAGGGTGGGGTTGGTGAGGGCGTTCATCCGGTCCCGCAGCCTGGCCTCCACCGCCGACTCGCCCATGCCGAAGATTTTCAGCGTCCGGGAGGCGATGACGCCGTCGGCCAGAGCCTGGAGATAGGGCACCGCACGGTGCTCAAACATGGGGGTGCACTCGTTTGGGGGACCGGGGAGCATGATGACCCGGACGCCGTTAGCCTCAAAGGCACAGCCGGGGGCGGTGCCCCAGTCGTTGGAGAAGATGGTGCAGCCCTCGGGCAGGTATGCCTGCTGGAGGTTGTTTTCCGTCATGGCTCCGCCGGGATGGAGCCGCTGGAAGTAGTCCCGGATGCGCTCGGCGGACTCCTCGTCATACACAAGCTTCTTGCCAAAGCACTCGGCCAGCACGTTCTTGGTCAGGTCGTCGCAGGTGGGGCCAAGGCCGCCGGTGGTGATGATGATGTCCGCCCGGCTCTTGGCGATTTCCACCGCCGCTTTCAGCCGCTGGGGATTGTCGCCCACCACGGTGTGGTAGTACACGTTGATGCCCAGGGCGCTCAGACCCTTGGAGAGCATCTGGGCGTCGGTGTTGGCGATGTTGCCCAGAAGCAGCTCGGTGCCCACTGCGATGAGTTCTGCGGTATGCGTCATAACAAAAGACCTCCAGATCGCCAACACCGACAGCGGCGCAGGTGCGCCGGAGCCGTGGGCGGATTCACTCCGCCCGGCGATAAAATAAAACAGAACGGGGTCCCCGCGCAATCCTCAATTGCGTGGGGCATTGGCGATGTTGCCCAGGAGCAGCTCGGTGCCCACTGCGATGAGTTCTGCGGTATGCGTCATAACAAAAGACCTCCGAAACGCCGGGAAAGTCCCGGTCAATAAAATGTGTGTCAGGAGGGGCGGTCAGGGGTTGACCTGAATCCGCTCGATGTTCTTCACGGCCTCGTCCACCAGGGCCTCGATGTCCAGATTGGCCTCGGCGGCCTCGATCTCACCGGGCAGGGGACGCAGCCGGGGATGCCGGGGAGTGAACACGGTGCAGCAGTCCTCGTAGGGCAGGATGGAGGTCTCAAAGGTACCGATCTTCCGGGCGATGCGGACGATCTCCTCCTTGTCCATGCCCACCACGGGCCGGAGGATGGGCAGGTCGCACACAGCGCCGGTCATACGCATGGCGGACATGGTCTGGCTGGCCACCTGGCCCAGGCTCTCGCCGGTGACCAGAGCGCCAGCGCCCACCCGGTAGGCCACCCGGCAGGCGATGCGCATCATGAAGCGGCGCATGAGGATGGTGAACAGCTCCTCGGGGCAGGAGCGGCGCAGCTCCTCCTGGATCTTGGTGAAGGGCACTACGTGGACCGTGAGACGGCCGCACCAGGGGGTGATGAGCCGGGCCAGCTCGATGACCTTGTCCTTGGCCTCGGGGGAGGTGTAGGGATAGGAGAAGAAGTGGACCATGTCCAGGGCCAGGCCACGCTTGGCCATCATCCAGGAGGCCACGGGGGAGTCGATGCCGCCGGAGAGCAGGCTCACCGCACGACCGCCGATGCCCACCGGCAGGCCGCCCGCGCCGGGTTCGGGGTCGGCGTGGACAAAGGCGGCGTAGTCACGCACCTCCAGGTGGACGGTCAGCTCCGGGTTGTGGACGTCAACGGACAGGTTGGGGAAGGCGTCGTGGAGCTCGCCGCCCACGTACTGGGCCAGCTCGATGGAGGTCATGGGGAAGGTCTTGTCGGCCCGCTTGGCCTCCACCTTGAAGGTACGGGCGGTGGACAGCTTCTCGTGGAGATAGGTCTTGGCGGTTTCCAGCATGGCGTCCTTGTCCTTGGCGCAGGCCCGGGCACGGCTCAGACCCACCACGCCGAACAGACGCTTCATGGCCTCCCAGGCGGCGTCCATGTCACAGCTGTCATCCTTGGGCTCCACGTACATGGTGGACTGCTTGGAGTATACCTTGAAGCTGCCGCAGTGCTTCAGGCGGCGCTGGGCGTTGGCGATGAGCTTGTCTTCAAAGCTGCGGCGGTTCAGGCCCTTGAGCACCAGCTCGCCCAGCTTCATCAGGATAATCTCGTCCATATTGTTCGTTCTCCTTATATTTACGTCGTTATTTCACAAGGTAGGCCCCGGGCCGGTACTGAAGCGCCTCGGCCAGATGGGGCACCTGGATCGCCTCGCTGCCGTCCAGGTCGGCGATGGTGCGGCCCACCCGGAGGATACGGTCATAGCCCCGGGCGGTGAGGCCCATGCGCTGGAAGGCCCCCTTCATCAGCGCCTCGCAGGCGCTGTCCAGCTTACAGAATTCCCGCAGCTCCCGCTGGCCCATGTGGGCGTTGCAGGAGGGGCCGTCAGGGCCGAAGCGGGCGGACTGGATATGCCGGGCGGCGTTGACCCGTGCCCGGATGTCCGCCGAGGACTCGGCGGGAGCGGCGTGGGACAGCTCGTGGAACTCCAGAGGCGGCACCTCCACATGGAGGTCGATCCGGTCCATCAGGGGTCCGGACACCCGGCCCTGGTACTTCTCCACCGCCGCCTCGGTACACCGGCACCGGCCGGAGGGATGGCCGTACCAGCCGCACTTGCAGGGATTCATGGCGCACACCAGCATGAACCGGGCGGGGTAGGACACAGTGCCGGACGCCCGGGAGATGGTGACCTGCCCCTCCTCCAACGGCTGGCGCAGCACCTCCAGCACCTCGGGCTTGAACTCGGGCAGCTCGTCCAGGAAGAGTACCCCGTTGTGGGCCAGGGAGATCTCACCGGGACGGGGATTGGAGCCGCCACCCGCCATGCCCATGGGGGAGATGGTGTGGTGAGGGGAGCGGAAGGGGCGGCGGAGCAGCAGGGGTTCTTCCGCCGTGGTGAGTCCGGCCACCGAGTGGACCTCAGTGGCGGCCAGAGCCTCCGATTCCGTCATATCGGGCAGGATGGAGGGCAGACGCCGGGCCAGCATGGACTTGCCCGAACCGGGAGGCCCCACCATGCAGATGTTGTGTCCTCCGGCGGCTGCAATCTCCAGCGCACGCTTCACATGCTCCTGGCCTTTCACTTCGGAGAAGTCCGGTCCGGCGGTGAGGGCCTCGCCGGGCGCCCAGGGGGGAGCGGGGGAGAGCGGTTCTTCTCCGGTCAGGTGGCGGATGAGGGCGGTGACGCTCTCCACCGGGTAGACCGCCATACTGCCGCCGGCCAGGGTGGCCTCGGCGGCGCTCTCAGCGGGGACATAGAGGGCCTCCACACCCCCACGGACAGCGGCCAGGGCCATAGGCAGCATGCCCGCCACCGGCCGCACCTCCCCGGACAGGGACAGCTCCCCCACAAAGGCCGAGCGGGACAGGTCGCACCGGAGCTGCCCGCCCGCGGCCAGAATACCCACCAGAATGGGCAGGTCGTACAGGGTGCCCGCCTTCCGCTGGGCAGCGGGGGCAAGATTCACCGTAATGCGGGACACGGGGAAGGTGAAGCCGCAGTTCTTCACCGCCGCGCGGACCCGTTCTCTGGCCTCCTTTACCGCCGCGTCGGGCAGGCCCACAATATCAAAGGCGGGCAGACCGCCGGACAGGTCGCACTCGGCCCGCACCTCATACCCGGCCACGCCGGTCAGGCCCAGAGAGCGCACCTCACAGAGCATAAAAATCGCCGCCCTTTCTCCATACAGCATCAGTATACCACGGAGAAAGGGCGGCTGCCAAGAAAAACGTCGCCGGGGATGCTCAGCCCTGGGTCAGCTGATACAGCCGCAGGACGGTGAGGATGCACTGCTCCCTGGTGTAGGCGCTCTGGGGGATGAAGGCGCTGCCGTTCCCCTCCATAATCCCGGCGGCCTGGACCTGTCCCACCCCGGCGGCGGCCCAGGAGGAGATGGCGGCGCTGTCTGAGAAGCTGGGAGCCGCCTGGGGCAGGGGATGGCCCATGGCCTCTGCCAGGCGGGCCAGGATGGTGGCCGCCTGCTCCCGGGTCAGGGTGCCGCCGGGGTCAAATTTTCCGCCGCCCACGCCGTTGACCACGCCCAGACCGGCCATCTTCTGGACGTTGAAGTCGGTGGTGTCGGAGAATGTGGCCCGCTGGGTGATGGCCTCGCCGGTCACCTTCTCGTAGAGCCTCACCGCCAGGGCGCAGAACTCGGCCCGGGTGGCGGCCTGGGTGTACCGGCTCTCGAAGCTCTCGGGCACAATGCCGGCGGCGGCGGCCTGGCTGAGCTGTCCCGCGGCCCAGGAGGAGGGCAGGTCCCCTTCCGCCGCCACGATGAAGGTCACCGGGATATCGAAAGACTGGAACGTATCCCCGCCAATATGGGCGCTGGTGAAGTTGCCCCGTACATGTTGGATATAGATACCGGGCTTCAGGCCGGTCTGGGGCTGCACGGTATAGGTGACGGTCTCGTGGGGCGCGATGCGTGCGCTCATGTGCCCGTGCGAATAGACGAACCCGCTCTTGCTCCACTCAACCCTTAATTCGGACGTCCCGCTCAGGCTGATTTTATAGTCGTCCTCGTTGGTGAAGGAGATGCTGCGGGGAGCGGGCTGGGCGTATCCCACCTCCACCGCACCGAAGTCTATGGCCTCCGTGCTCACAGTCACCCGGAAATTCGGAGTCTGCACGGTATAGGACAGATGCAGGTCGGCGCTGGCTCCCTCCTGGGTGGTGACGGTGACGGTCTCGCTGTGTGTTCCATAGTCGCGCCCGGGTCTGGGTTCCACGGTAAAGGTACAGCTCTCTCCGGCTTCCAGAGTTCTGGCGCTCGAACCGAGCCAGCTGTAGTCGCTCTCCCAGTGGAATATCCAATCGGGGCGATCGTCAGGCAGTTTCAGAACGAGTGACCTGTCGCCGCTGTTGGTGACGGTGACAACCCTGGGTTCCGGCTGATAGTCATTTCCTGTGAGAGTGGTGCCGAAGTCCACGGTGGAGGGACTCAGAGAGATGCCGTATCCGGGGACGGATTCTCCCTCATAGATGACGGAGTGGACGAAGTTCCGTGAGGACCAGTCTTCATAGCCGGTAGCCCCTTTGGGGATGACAAAAACGACCTCACCGTTGCCCTCGCGGTAGGCGGCGTAGGGATTGAAATAGTACTCGGGGGCTACCATACCCTCCATATAGACGGTATCCAGCGCGTTGCTCCATCTAAAGGGATTATCCATCTTCTCCACGCTGGCGGGGATGGTAATCTCTTTCAGGGCGTCGCAGCTTGCGAAGGCAAGTTCGTTGATGTAGATAAGGTTTTCACTCAGTTTGACGTCGGACAGGGAGTTGCAATAAGCAAACGCTAACCTTCCAATCGAGATTACACTGTCCGGGACGGTCACGCCGGTGATGTTCGTCTCCTCAAAGGCCTTTTCCCCGATGACGGTCACAGGGTACTCCTGCCCGTTCTCATCGGTGACGGAGGCGGGGATGTCCGCATAGGTGGAGCCGGCCAGGGACTCGTCATAGCGGGTCAGGGTGGCCGTGCCGTCGAACCATATCTCAAAGGTATAGGGGCCGACCTGGACGGTGGATTCCACAACCGATGCCGAGGCGGCGGGCATGAGGGAGAGGCACAGGCACAGGGCCAGCAGTAGGGAAAGAGCGCGCTTTTTCATATGGGGGTTCCTCCTTCTTTCCGTTTTTTTCAGTATGGCACACCTGAAAACAAAAAACCATATGCGGGCAGCATAGTATTCCGGCTTTTTGGCCGTCAGGCATGGCGGGAGAGGAACACAGGACAGACGGAACCCGCCGTTCAGGCGTCCGGCCCGGACTGTAAAGCGTGACGCCGTCCGGAACGGCAAAAATAGAGGGGAGAAAGCAGGAAGGAACAGGAAAAACAGGGGAAAATCTCACAGGAAAACTGGGGTGGAGCCAGCCCGTTTTTGACAGAAAAAAAGCGGTCTTGACCGGGATTTTACACGGTTATTTCGTGTCACGAAAAAAATAGAGGGAAAATTCCCTATTTCCCGCAAGAATCAATTTACAAATGGGACAGATGGTGATAAAATATCTGCGCTGAATCATTTAGAAGCCATTCACGCAAGTTCACATAAGGAGGAATTGTTCAAAATGGCGAGAAAACTCAAAACCATGGACGGCAACACCGCCGCGGCGCACGTATCCTATGCGTTCACCGAGGTGGCGGGCATCTACCCCATCACTCCGTCCAGCCCCATGGCCGACAACGTGGACCAGTGGGCCGCTGCCGGCCGCAAGAACATCTTTGGTGATACCGTTAAGGTCATCGAGATGCAGTCTGAGGCCGGTGCTGCCGGTACCGTCCACGGCTCCCTGGCCGCCGGCGCCCTGACCACCACCTACACCGCTTCTCAGGGCCTGCTGCTGATGATCCCCAACATGTACAAGATCGCCGGCGAGCTGCTGCCCTGCGTGTTCCACGTCTCCGCCCGTACCGTGGCCGCCCAGTCCCTGAACATCTTCGGCGACCACTCCGACGTCATGGCCTGCCGCCAGACCGGCTTTGCCATGCTGGCCGAGACCAACCCCCAGGAGGTCATGGACCTGGGCGCCGTTGCCCACCTGGCCGCCATCAAGGGCCGCGTTCCCTTCCTGAACTTCTTCGACGGCTTCCGCACCTCCCACGAGATCCAGAAGATCGCCATCTGGGATTATGACGATCTGAAGGAAATGGTGGACATGGACGCCGTGGAGGCCTTCCGCAAGCGGGCCCTCAACCCCGAGCGCCCCGTCATGCGCGGCTCTCACGAGAACGGCGACATCTTCTTCCAGCACCGTGAGGCCTGCAACAAGTACTATGACGCTCTCCCCGAGATCGTCGAGGAGTACATGGGCAAGGTCAACGCCAAGCTGGGCACCAACTATCAGCTGTTCAACTACTACGGCGCTCCCGACGCTGACCGCGTCATCATCGCCATGGGCTCCATCTGCGACGTGACCGAGGAAGTCATCGACTACCTGAACGCTCACGGCGAGAAGGTGGGTCTGGTGAAGGTCCGCCTGTACCGTCCTTTCCGCGCCGACAAGCTGCTGGCTGCCATCCCCGAGACTGCCAAGCACATCGCCGTGCTGGACCGCACCAAGGAGCCCGGCGCTCAGGGCGATCCTCTGTACCTGGACGTTGTCACCGCCTTCGCCAACGCCGGCCGTCAGGCCACCATCATCGGCGGCCGCTACGGTCTGGGCTCCAAGGACACCCCGCCCAAGAGCGTGTTCGCTGTCTATGAGGAGCTGCAGAAGGCCGAGCCCAAGCGTCAGTTCACCATCGGTATCGTGGACGACGTCACCAACACCTCCCTGGTCGAGCACGACTGCCCCAACACCGCTGCTGAGGGCACCATCGAGTGCAAGTTCTGGGGTCTGGGCGGCGACGGCACCGTGGGCGCCAACAAGAACTCCATCAAGATCATCGGCGACCACACCGACAAGTACGTGCAGGCTTACTTCCAGTACGACTCCAAGAAGACCGGCGGCGTGACCATCAGCCACCTGCGCTTCGGCGACAAGGCCATCAAGAGCCCCTACTACATCAACAAGGCCGACTTCGTGGCCTGCCACGTGCCCGCCTACATCATCAAGGGCTTCCCCATGGTCCGCGACGTGAAGGACGGCGGTATCTTCCTGATCAACTGCCAGTGGTCCGATGAGGAGCTGGATAAGCACATGCCCGCTGTGGCCAAGCGCTACATCGCTGAGCACAACATCCAGGTCTACACCATTAACGCCATCGACCTGGCCATCGAGATCGGCATGGGCAAGCGTACCAACACCATCCTCCAGTCCGCTTTCTTCAAGCTGGCTAAGGTGATGCCCGAGGCCGAGGCCATCCAGTACATGAAGGACGCTGCCACCCACTCCTACCTGAAGAAGGGCCAGGACGTGGTTGACATGAACCACAAGGCCATCGACGCCGGCGCCACCGCCTTCCACAAGTTCGAGGTGCCCGCTTCCTGGGCTACCGCTCAGGACGAGACCGTTACCACCGAGCTGACCGGCAAGCCCGAGCTGGTGAAGATGGTCAAGGAGATCCTGGAGCCCGTGGGCAAGATGGACGGCGACTCCCTGCCCGTCTCCGCCTTCGTGGATCACGTGGACGGCACCTTCTGCCAGGGCGCTTCCGCCTACGAGAAGCGCGGCGTTGCCGTTATGGTTCCCACTTGGGACGCTTCCAAGTGCATCCAGTGCAACCAGTGCTCCTACGTCTGCCCCCACGCCACCATCCGTCCCTACGCTCTGACCGAGGAGGAGGCCGCTGCCGCTCCCGAGGCCGCCAAGATCGTGGACGTGAAGGCCGGCAAGGGCAAGGGCGTCTATAAGTTCGCCATCGCTGTCTCCCCCCTGGATTGTATGGGCTGCGCCGTCTGCGCCAAGAACTGCCCCGTCCAGGCTCTGACCATGGTGCCCCAGGAGCAGGAGGCTGCTCAGCAGCCCGTGTTCGACTACATGGTGGCCAAGGTTGCCCCCAAGGCCGACATGGAGAGCGTCAAGACCGTCAAGGAGAGCCAGTTCAAGCAGCCTCTGCTCGAGTTCTCCGGCTCCTGCGCCGGCTGCGCCGAGACCGCTTATGCCCGTCTGGTCACCCAGGTCTGCGGCGACCGGATGTACATCTCCAACGCCACCGGCTGCTCCTCCATCTGGGGCGGTCCCGCTGCTACCTCTCCCTACACCGTCAACAAGTGCGGCCACGGCCCCGCTTGGGCTAACTCCCTCTTCGAGGACAACGCCGAGCACGGCCTGGGCCTCTACCTGGGTCAGAAGGCCATCCGTGACCGTCTGGCTGAGCAGGTCCGCGAGCTGGCCGAGAGCGACAAGGCTCCCGCTGAGCTGAAGGACGCTGCCAACAAGTACCTGGAGACCTACAAGGACGGCGAGGCCAACAAGGAGGCCACTGCCGCTCTGGTCGCCGAGATGGAGAAGGGCGCCGCCGCTGGCTGCCCCACCTGCAAGGCTGTTCTGGCTGAGAAGGAGTACCTGGCCAAGAAGTCCGTCTGGATCTTCGGCGGCGACGGCTGGGCTTACGATATCGGCTACGGCGGTCTGGACCACGTCCTGGCTTCCGGCGAGGACGTGAACGTCTTCGTGTTCGATACCGAGGTCTACTCCAACACCGGTGGTCAGGCTTCCAAGTCCTCCAACATCGGCCAGGTGGCTCAGTTCGCCGCTGCCGGTAAGACTGTGGCTAAGAAGTCCCTGTCCGAGATCGTGATGCAGTACGGTTACGTCTACGTGGCCCAGGTGGCCATGGGCGCCAACCCCAATCAGACCCTGGCCGCTATCCGTGAGGCCGAGGCCTATCACGGTCCCTCCCTGGTCATCGGCTACGCCCCCTGCGAGATGCACTCCATCAAGGGCGGCATGAGCAACTGCCAGGTCGAGATGAAGAAGGCTGTCGAGTGCGGCTACTGGAACCTGTTCCGGTTCAACCCCGCTCTGAAGGCCGAGGGCAAGAACCCCTTCACCCTGGACTCCAAGGCCCCCGCTGGCGGCTATCAGGAGTTCCTGATGAACGAGGCTCGTTACTCCTCCCTGACCCGGTCCTTCCCCGACCGCGCCAAGGAGCTCTTCGCCCGCAACGAGGAGTCCGCCAAGGAGCGTTACGAGCACCTGACCAAGCTGATCGAGCTGTACAAGTAATCGAAAAGCGTATTTACACCCCCGGACGCATCTGCGTCCGGGGGTGTTTTTTGTGGCGGACTCCTCGTTGCTGAGAGCACGTCCGCCAAGGAGCGTTGCGAGCACCTGGAGGGGACCCCAACACAGCCGTTGGGCTGTGTTGGGGAGAGGAGGCGCAGCGGCGTGAGGGAGGGGGAGCGCCTGCGCTTCCCCGAGGGATACAGAGCTTGTGCCGACGAGATCGAGCTGCACAAGGAATCGAAAAGCGCATTTACACCCCCGGACGCATCTGCGTCCGGGGGTGTTTTTTGCGCTGCGGCCATTGACGGAGCAATCCGCCGCCCCATATAATAAAATCAGAGAAAAAAACCCGCAAAAGGCTTGACTGTAAACCAGGTTCATACCTTATCCTGAGCACAACAAGAGGAAAGGCGGGATGGAGATGACCATACGGGAAGCGGAGCAGCGGACCGGTCTGGACCGGGCCACCATACGGTTCTACGAAAAGGAGAGGCTTATCAGCCCCAAGCGGCTGGACAACGGATACCGGGACTACGGAGAGGAAGAGATCACCGCCCTGCTGCGGATCAAACTGCTGCGGGAGCTGGGGGTATCCCTGGAGGAGATCCGGGCCTTGCAGCAGGGGGAACAGGTACTGACGGTCACGCTGGGGCATCGGATAGCCGCCCTGGAGCGGGAGATGGCGGATGCGGGAACGGCCAGGGAGACCTGTCAGGCCATCCGGGAAGAGGGCGTGAGCTACGAGAACTTGGACCCGGAGAAGTATCTCAACCGGAAGGAACCTCCGGCACCTGTGTTCCAGGACGCGCCGCCTCCGGTGCACTGTCCCTGGCGGCGTCTGCTTGCACGGCTGTTTGACCTGGAGCTGTACCAGCTGGTTTGGACGGCTCTGCTCTCGCTGGGATTCCATGTGAACGTAGCGGAGCAGAGCGCCGCGGTGCAGTGGCTGAACACAGGCATCTGCCTGGTGCTCATGATCATCGTGGAACCCATTCTGCTGAGCCTGTGGGGCACCACACCGGGCAAGGCCATCTTGGGCCTGCGGGTGGAGAAGACGGAGGGCGGCAGGCTGACCTACGGGGAGGGCAACGCCCGTACCATGTCCATGATCTGGCGGGGACTGGGCTGGAACATCCCGATTTACAACATATACCGGCTGATAAAGTGCTATAACCTCTATTGCCGGGATAAGGAACTGCCCTGGGACAGGGATCAGGACCTGGTGGTGGAGGCAAAGCCCAAAAGCGGCCTGAGAAATGCCGCTTTTGCGGGGGCTGCGGCGGCAGTGCTTCTGCTGTTTGGGGTGGCCGCCTTTGTGGGCGGATTTCCGCCCAACCGGAACGGCCTGACTCCGGCGGAATTCGCCGAGAATTACAACTTCCTGGCCAAATACTACGGTGACCCTGCCTATATTCTGGAGGAGGACGGCAGCTGGACAGAGCTGGAGACCCGGAATGGGGCCTATGTGCTCCATCTTCTGGGCCTGGAGCAGCAGCCGCTGACCTGGGAGACCGACAGCGCGGGCAACCTGACCTCAGTTACGGCCTGCTGGACCTGGGACGGCGAGATGTACGGTCAGTGGCCGGGACTGGACATGCAGCTGCTGACCCTGGCCTTTGCCGCCGGAGAGGGCGGCTGGCTTGACTACTGGAATGAGCTGGGGCTGACAGACACGGTGGGCAATGCGGAAGCATTCTCCAGCCTGAGCCGGACGGACCGGGGCATCCGCCTGGACTGGGACACCCAGCTGGAGGGCGACGTAATCGTAGCGGACTATTTTGTGGTGGGGGAGGAGGACGCCGTGTGCAGTGGCCGGATTACCTTCACCATCCGTCCGGCGTGAGATATGGCAAGGGCGGAGGCCGTCAAAGAGAGAAACAGCCTCCGCCCGGCGGCTCAGCGCTCACTGACCTGCCATTCGGACTCCATATAAAAGATATAGTCATCCACATCCTCCCGGGGATCCGCCGCCGACGGCTGGACGGGAAGGGAGACAGATTGAATCTCAGACACAGGCACCCTCCTCTCAGAGAAAATTCTGCCCTCATATCATCCTATGCGGCGGAGCAGGGAAGATGCACCGCCGCCCAAAAGGCCGACCGTCTAAGGGTACCCCAAAGGGGAGCGACAATGCAGTCGAAGGGAACAGAAAGAAAATTTAAATTTTGTGTTGACAAAGTGTCTTGCATATGGTATTATCAATAAGCACCTAAAAGGACGGAGAACTGGATCGTAAATGCCGGAGTGGCGGAATTGGCAGACGCCCGGGACTTAAAATCCCGTGGGAGGAATCCCGTGCCGGTTCGACCCCGGTCTCCGGCACCAATATCGCGGGGTAGAGCAGCTTGGTAGCTCGTCGGGCTCATAACCCGGAGGTCAGAGGTTCAAATCCTCTCCCCGCAACCAGAAAAGGCTCCCTGACCTTAAAGGTCAGGGAGCTCATTTTATGCACAACGATGATAGGAGGCACTCATGCTTCAATTTGATGAGTACAAGGTAAAACTCAATAACCTGAAGCCCGAGCTGGACGAACTGGGTCAGGCCCTTGGTCTGGAAGCCGCGGAGCGGGAGCTGGAAATGCTGGAGTCTGAGAGTGCCTCGGACGGCTTTTGGAACAATCTGGAGAAGGCCCAGAAGATTCAGCAGCGCATCAAGCAGCTCCACCACAAGGTGGACGGCCAGAAGAAGCGCCTGGGCGAGTGGGAGGACCTGCTGACCCTCTGCGAGATGGGCAACGAGGAGGAGGACGAGTCCCTGGTCCCCGAGCTGGAGGAGGGCTTCAACAAGCTCACCGCCAACATGGAGGAGGCCCGTCTGTCCACCCTGTTCACCGGCGAGTACGACGACAACAACGTGGTGCTGGCCATCCATGCCGGCGCCGGCGGCACCGAGGCCCAGGACTGGGCCCAGATGCTGCTGCGGATGTACACCCGCTGGGCCGAGCGCCACGACTTCGAGTACCAGGTGGTGGACTTCCAGGACGGCGACGAGGCCGGCATCAAGTCCGCCACTGTGATGATCCAGGGCGAGAATGCCTACGGCCACCTGCGCAGTGAGCACGGCGTCCACCGTCTGGTCCGTGTCTCTCCCTTTGACGCCAACGCCCGCCGTCAGACTTCCTTTGCCGCCGTTGAGGTCATGCCCGACCTGCCCGAGGATGCCGACGTGGAGATCCGTCCCGAGGAGTACGAGATGCAGGTGTTCCGTTCCTCCGGCGCCGGCGGCCAGCACATCAACAAGACCTCTTCCGCCGTCCGACTCATCCACCACGCCACCGGCATCGTGGTCTCCTGCCAGACCGAGCGCAGCCAGTTCCAGAACAAGGACACCTGTCTGCGCATGCTGCGCGCCAAGCTGGTGGAACTGAAGATGCAGCAGCACGCTGAGAAGCTCTCCGACATCAAGGGCGTGCAGCTGAAGATCGAGTGGGGCAGCCAGATCCGCTCCTACGTGTTCATGCCCTACCAGCTGGTGAAGGACAACCGCTCCG
The DNA here is from genome assembly GCF_000169255.2 of Pseudoflavonifractor capillosus ATCC 29799. Lineage (GTDB taxonomy): Bacteria > Bacillota > Clostridia > Oscillospirales > Oscillospiraceae > Pseudoflavonifractor > Pseudoflavonifractor capillosus. The sequence goes on along the minus strand of NZ_AAXG02000005.1, from coordinate 58,869 downwards.
GCTTTGAGACCAGCAACGTCAACGGCGTCATGGACGGCGATATCGACGGCTTCATCAACGCCTACCTCAAGTGCGAGGCCACCGGCACCTGGGTGACCAAGTAAGAGAAGTCATAATATGTAAAAGCACCCTGAAAATTTGATTTCAGGGTGCTTTTTGTATGCTTTTGCGGAGAAAAGGCAGCCCTGCCGGAGTAACGCAGAAAATAAAAAACTTGTAAACCTGCTTGTATTTCTGTCACCGTTTTGTTACTATTAAATTGTCTTGAGGAAAGGGAATGGAGGCGAAGTCCAACTCCGTGCCTGGCTCCGGAGGCGTGGCTTACGGCGAAGCAGGGGGGCTTGCCGGAAGAGACCGCACCGGGGAGAGACAGCCGGGACTGAGCATCCGGACCCTTTTCTGAAAAGGAATGAAAGGTGGAATGTCCTGTATGAAGCGTACGAGTAAGTTCCTGTCCCTTCTCCTGGCGCTGGCAATGGTATGCTCTCTGTTTGTTCCCGCCATGGCCGCAGAGGGAGAAGAAGGTATCGTTGTGCTCTACACCAACGATATTCACTGCACCTCGGACGACGGCCTTGCCTATGCGGCCATCGCCAGCTACAAGGCACAGATGGAAGACACCTATGGCGCTGATAACGTTACCCTGGTTGACAACGGTGACGCGATTCAGGGCGGTATCCTGGGTTCCATGTCCAACGGCAGTTGGATCATCGACATCATGAACGCTGTGGGCTACGATCTGGCTATCCCCGGCAACCATGAGTTCGACTTCAAGATGGATACCTTCCTGGATATCGTGGAGAACCAGGCTGAGTTCCCCTACCTGAGCTGCAACTTTGTGGACGCCGACGGCAACGCCGTGCTGGACCCCTACAAGATCATCAGCTACGGTGACGTGGACGTGGCCTATGTGGGTATCTCCACCCCCGAGACCCTGACCAAGTCCGCCCCCGCCTACTTCCAGGACGACGCGGGCAACTATATCTATGGCTTCTGCCAGGGCAACGACGGCAAGGACCTGTATAACCAGGTTCAGAAGACCGTGGACGCCGCCCGTGCTGCCGGCGCCGACTATGTGGTTGCCATGGCTCACCTGGGCGTGGACGCTCAGAGCTCCCCCTGGATGTCCACTGAGGTCATCGCCAACACCACCGGCATCGACGTGATGCTGGACGGCCACTCCCACAGCACCGTGGCCTCTGAGACCGTGAAGAACGCCGCCGGCGAGGACGTGCTCCTCAGCCAGACCGGCACCAAGGCCGAGTCCGTGGGCAAGCTGGTCATCGCTCCCGACGGCACCATGACCACCGAGCTGGTGTCTCTGGCCGACGTGGATACCACCAGCCAGGCCTACACCGATGCCAAGACCTTCGTGGAGGGCATCCAGGCCGAGTACAGCGAGAAGGCCAACCAGGTGGTGGCCACCAGCAGCGTAGATCTGACCGTCAATGACCCCGCTACCGGCAACCGTGCCGTCCGCTCCGCCGAGACCAACCTGGGCGACCTGTGCGCCGACGCCTACCGCGTCCTGCTGGGCGCTGACATCGGCTGGGTCAACGGCGGCGGCGTCCGTGCCGACATTGCCGCCGGCGATATCACCTACGGCGACATCATTGCTGTTCACCCCTTCGGCAACCTGGCCTGCCTGGTCGAGGTCACCGGCCAGCAGATCCTGGACGCCCTGGAGCTGGGCGCCATGCAGGTGGGCGTGTCCGAGAGCGGCGGCTTCCTGCAGGTCTCCGGCATCAAGTTCACCATCGACCCCACCATCCCCAGCTCCGTGGAGCTGGATGACGCCGGCAACTTCGTGAAGGTCGCCGGTGACCGCCGCGTGTCCGACGTCCAGGTTCTGGACAGCAAGACCGGCGAGTACAAGGCCATTGACGCCTCCGCCACCTACACCCTGGCCTCCCACAACTACATGCTCAAGGACGGCGGCGACGGCTACGCCATGTTCGGCAAGGACAACATCACCATCCTCAAGGATGAGGTCATGGTGGACAACGAGGTCCTGATCAACTACATTAAGGACGAGCTGGGCGGCGTTGTCGGCGAGGAGTACGCCGATCCCTACGGCCAGGGCCGCATCACCATCAAGTACAAGGGCGTTGAGGCCGGCGCATGGTACGTCGAGGCCGCCCGCTATGTGATGGACAACGGCATTATGACCAGCGCCGGTAATGCCGGCTTCCTGCCCAACGGCACCGTTACCCGCGGCACCGTGTTCCAGACCCTGTACAACATGGCCGGCAAGCCCGAGGTGACCGAGGCCGCCTCCTTCACCGATGTGGAGGGCAAGTGGTACGCTGACGCCGCCGCCTGGGCCGAGGACGAGGGCCTGACCTCCGGCACCGGCACCGGCCTCTTCAACGGCGACGCCGCCATCACCCGCCAGGAGCTGGCCAAGATCTTCGCCGACTACACTGCTTCCAAGAACATCGTGGCCACTGAGGACGTGGACCTGAGCACCTACGCCGACGCCGACAAGATCCCCGGCTGGGCCTCCGAGTCCATGGAGACCGCCGTGTCCCTGGGCATCCTGAAGGGCTCCAACAACCAGCTCAATCCCGCCGGCACCGCCGTCCGCTCCGAGCTGGCCCAGATCCTGCTGAACGTCTCCAAGCTCACCCCCGCCTACACCGAGGAGACCGTCACCATTGAGGTCGCCGCCAAGGACGGCGTGCCTGCTCACACCATGACCGCCATCGTCACCGTGCCCACCTCCGCCACCAAGGACGCCAAGGTCCCCGGCGTGGTGATGCTCCACGGCACCGGCTCCAACATGCACGAGGTCAACGGCGCCTATGACATGGCCGCCGCTGAGATGGCCGTTCAGGGCCTGGCTACCATCCGCTTCAACTTCCAGGGCATCGACGAGGGCACTGAGGAGCTGTACGTGAATTACAGCTACACCTCCGCCAATATCGACGCCAAGGCCGCTGCCGACTACCTGGCCGGCCTGGAGGTCGTGGACGGCGACAAGCTGGGCGTCATGGGCTGGAGCCAGGGCGGCACCAACGCCTTCCTGGCCGCCGCTGCCTACCCTGACACCTTCAAGAGCGTGGTCACCTGGGCCGGCGCTCTGGACCTGACCACCATGTTTGAGGACTTCGACGCCGCTTACGCCGAGGCCGAGAAGAACGGTTCCTTCACCATGGAGTTCGACTGGCGCACCTCCCTGCCCACCGGCTTCCAGTGGTTCAAGGATGTGAAGAGCACCGACGTTCTGGAGGAGACCAAGACCATCAAGGCCCCCATCCTCACCATCAACGGCGCGGCTGACACCGTGGTGGACCCCGCCAGCGGCAAGACCGTGGCTGACGCCGCCCAGAACGAGGCTTCCGCCAACCTGATCATCGAGAACTGCGACCACACCCTCAACATGTTCTCCGGTGACTACACCGCCATCAACCAGGTCATCTCCGCTACCGCCGACTTCTTTGTGGACACGCTGAGCGGCACCGCGGCTGCTGACAAGGCTGCCTGAGGTATCGCGATTACCCCATAGAGAAACGTATCAGCGCCCCGCCGGGTACCCGGCGGGGCGCTGATTTGATAAAAGAATCAAAAATGCGAAAAAAGCTTGACGACAGGAAAAGCCTGTGCTAGAATAACGCCACGATTAAATGTTGCTTTTTAAGGCATGGAATGACGAGTGAACCTCGGAGTTTCTATGCCCTTTTTTGTATGCTCAGGCATGGAGAATCCGCTGTTCCCGGAAGCTCCATGCCTTTTTTCATGGGGCGCGACCTTGACAACGGAATACCCACCGCCAGAGAAGATACTCTGGTCTCTCCGCCGGGACCCGGTCAGCCGGTGAGCGGAGGGACGGAAGCAGAAGCCGTGCCGGCAGGCAGGGCAGGAACTGGTATGGCGTGTGGCCCGAGCGATAACACAGAATTTATCAGGAAAGGAAGTTGCCCCATGAAAAGAGAAATGAACAGCGTGAACAACAGCCAGACTACCGCCGGTCAGAAGCCCCAGACGGTGCCCACCCGGGTGCTGCGGGAGCAGCTGCGCCAGCGGGCGGTGGAGTCATCCAGCAAGCTGTCCCGCTCTGTGGGACGGCTGACCTCCTGCGACGCCCTGCCCTGCCTGGAGTACCAGGGCGAGGTGGCCCGGGAGTACGCCGTGGTGGACCAGCTGCTCTATGTGCAGAATTGCCGCAGCGCTCTGGAGCGGTGCATTGCGGGCAAACCTGCCCGGCTGCGGTACCAGTGGCAGGACGGCAGGGTCACGGTGACCCGGTTCCGCAAGGTCCGGCAGGGCTGCGTACAGGTTTACGGCCTCCAGCCGCCTCTGTGAGGCCGGAGGGACAATGGACGGAAACAAAGAGAGAAAGGAGTGTGAGGTATGAACAGACACCTGCTCTTTGCGGCGGCAGTTCTCCTTCTGATCGCCGCAGTGCTGATGATGAGCGCTCCTGTGGTGCTCAGGTGATGTAAGACGGGGGCGGAAACGCTTGTCCGGACTGGGGAAGACCCGGTCCGGACAGGCCCAAGGCAGGAGAAATAATTTTGCAGATTTAAAGCATATAATGCAGATGCACAGCGGGGACGTGAATATGTACTCAGAGAAATAGATGGACGGGGCGGTGTTCCGACTCGGAGATTTTAGATGTGGAAAGAAATTTTGACAGAAAAAGTGCCCGGAACAGAATGCTCCGGGCACTTTTTGTATATCAAAGTAGGTCTTCACGACGGTTCAGCGCTTCCTGTCACGCTTCACCTGCTCACGACGTGCGACGGTTCAGCGCTTCTTAGTACATACCGCCCATGTCGGGAGCAGCGGGAGCGGCAGGAGCGGGGGGCTGGGGCTTGTCGGCCACCAGGGACTCGGTGGTCAGCAGGGTGGCGGCGATGGAGGCCGCGTTCTCCAGAGCGGAGCGAGTCACCTTGGTGGGGTCAACGATACCGGAGGAAATCATGTCCACATAGGTCTCGTTGTAGGCGTCGAAGCCATAGCCGACCTTATCGGCCTTCTTCACGTTCTCCAGCACCACGGAGCCGTCGATACCGGCGTTGGTGGCAATCTGGCGCATGGGCTCGGTCAGGGCCTTGGCGATGATGCGCACGCCGGTCTTCTCGTCGCCCTCGGTCTCAGCCAGGAGCTTCTCCACGGCGGGCACGGCGTTGACATAGGCGGTACCGCCGCCGGCCACGATGCCCTCTTCCACAGCGGCGCGGGTGGCGTTCAGGGCGTCCTCGATGCGGAGCTTCTTCTCCTTCATCTCCACCTCGGTGGCGGCGCCAACGCGGATGATAGCCACGCCGCCAGCCATCTTGGCCAGACGCTCCTGGAGCTTCTCACGGTCGTAGTCGGAAGTGGTGGTCTCAATCTGAGCGCGGATCTGGCCGACACGGGCCTTGATGGCCTCGGCATCGCCGGCGCCGTCCACGATGATGGTGTTCTCCTTGGAGACCTTCACCTGACGGGCGTGGCCCAGCATCTCCAGAGTGGCCTCCTTCAGCTCCAGACCCACCTCGGAAGAGATGACGGTGCCGCCGGTCAGGGTGGCGATATCCTGGAGCATCTCCTTGCGGCGGTCGCCGAAGCCGGGGGCCTTGACGCACACCACGTTCAGGGTGCCGCGCAGCTTGTTGACGATGAGGGTGGACAGGGCCTCGCCCTCCACGTCCTCAGCGATGACCAGCAGCTTCTTGCCGGCCTGGACAACCTGCTCCAGAACGGGCAGCAGCTCCTGGATATTGGAGATCTTCTTGTCGGTGATGAGGATGATGGCGTCGTCCAGAACGGCCTCCATCTTCTCGGTGTCGGTGACCATGTAGGGGGTGATGTAGCCACGGTCGAACTGCATGCCCTCCACGACCTCGCTGTAGGTCTCGGCAGTCTTGGACTCCTCAACGGTGATGACGCCGTCGTGGCTGACCTTCTCCATGGCCTCGGCAATCAGCTTGCCGATGGTCTCGTCGCCGGAGGAGACAGCGCCAACGCGGGCGATGTCGGCGGTGCCGTTGACCTTCTGGCTGTTGGCCTTGATGGCCTCAATGGCGGCGGCGGTAGCCTTGGCGATGCCCTTCTTCATGACCATGGGGTTGGCACCGGCGGCCAGGTTCTTCAGACCCTCACGGATGATGGCCTGAGCCAGCAGGGTGGCGGTGGTGGTGCCGTCGCCGGCCACGTCGTTGGTCTTGGTGGAGACTTCCTTCACCAGCTGGGCGCCCATGTTCTCAAAGGGGTCATCCAGCTCGATCTCCTTGGCGATGGTCACACCGTCGTTGGTGATCAGGGGAGCGCCGAACTTCTTGTCCAGCACCACGTTGCGGCCCTTGGGGCCCATGGTGATCTTCACGGTGTTGGCCAGCTGGTTCACGCCCCGCTCCAGAGCGTGACGGGCCTCTTCACCGTAGCAAATAATCTTAGCCATAATCAAAAACCTCCAATTTGAGTCGGGCGGAAGCCGCCCGGGAAAATTCGTTGCTGTGTGGGGGGCGGACAGGGAAGTGCGCCCCAAAGAAGGAAATTACTCCACGATGGCCAGGATGTCGCCCTGACGGACGATGGTGTACTCCTCGCCGTCAACCTTGACCTGGGCGCCGGAGTACTTGCTGGTGATGACCTTGTCGCCAACCTTGACGGTCATGACGACTTCCTTGCCGTCCACCATGCCGCCGGGGCCCACGGCGATAACTTCGGCCACTTCGGGCTTCTCCTTGGCGGCGCCGGTGAGGATGATGCCGCTCTTGGTGGTCTCCTCGGCCTCTACCATCTTAATGATCACACGATCAGCCAGGGGTTTGAGATTCATAGCTGGTTCCTCCTTGCGTATATGAAGAATTGTTTTGTAAACTATCTCATGTCTTAGCACTCATTTTACCGGAGTGCTAACGCACTTATAATAATAGCTTTGGAACGTAAAATGTGCAAGTAAAAAAACGCTGGATTTTCAACCGAATTTGGTTGAAAATCCAGCGCACTTAAAAACAGCTCGCTCAAAATACTGAAAGCTCCGTTTTTCTCCTGATATCACGGGATTACAGAAAAGGAGTTTTCACAATTGTTAGCAGTCTGTAAACTTTCACGCCAAAACAGGTCCGAGGGGTAAAAAAAGTTGATTTTCTTCCCGGACAGCCGGACGGTAAAGCCGCGGGAACGCATCACCTCGCCGTCCACAACGGCCACCAGCTCCTCCGGGGAGGTGAAGGAGATCTCCTGGCAGTGGAAGTCCCGGATGACCTGGGGACACTGGCGGTAAAGGCCCTTGGCGTACTTGCTCACCAGGCGGAAGAAGGTGAAGCGGCTCACCTTGGGTACCACCAGCATGTCCAGGATGCCGTCGTCCGGCTGGGCCTCGCCCACGGGCATGAAGCCGCCGCCGTAGTAACGGCCGTTGCAGATGCAGATGATGGTGCTGGGGCCGTCCAGGGTCTCGCTGTCCACGTGGATCTGGGTGGGGCGGGTGAGGCCCTTGAACACGTTGACCACCAGGGAGAGGATATAGGCACCCACACCGGACACCAGGGGCAGGGCCTTGTACTTATGTACGTCGGCGGCCACACGGGCGTCCACACCGGCGCAGATAACGCCCAGACCCAGCTTGCCGTTGCAGTCCATCAGGTCCATGGCGGCCTGGGGACCGTCCGCCAGGGCGGCCAGGTCGGAGAAACGGGAGCGGTAGTTCTTGCCGAAAATTTTCAGAAAGTCGTTGCCCGTGCCCTTGGGCACATTGGTGACGGCGGCGTTGTCGTACCCGGCGGCGCCGTTGACCACCTCGTTGAGGGTGCCGTCTCCGCCGCAGGCGTAGATGCGCACCGGCTCACCGGTCTGGGCGGCGGCACGGGCCAGGGTCTCTCCGGTGCCGGCACCGCTGGTAAAGGCAATTTCGTAGTCCAGCCCGCGGCCGCCGAAGATATCCCGAATCTGGGCGGTCAGGGCGTCGGTGCTGCCGTGCTTTCCGGCAGCGGGGTTGATGATGAACAGGTGCTTCAAGGCACACTTCAGCTCCTTATCAGGAAGTAGCAGAGGAAAGCTGAATTCCGGCGGCGTGGTAGTAGGTGGGGGAATCAGCAGAGGGCCAGAGGAGAATCCGCTGCTCCGGCCGGGCGATGCGGGCCACCATGGCGCCCACCTCGCTGCGGGTGATGACGGCTTCAGGCCGGAAGGTCAGCTGCTTGTCGCTGCCGCTGACAATGCCCTTGGAATACAGGGTGTAGATGGAACTGGCGGCAAAGTCACCGCTGGACACGTCGGGGATGGAGGAGGCCACACGGCTGGGGTCGTTGATGTTCTCCGCGTCACGGACAGGGGCGGTGGCGGCCAGCACCAGGGCCAGCTCAGCGCGGGTAATGGGGCGGGTGTAGCTATTGAAGGTATTCTCGGTGATGATGCCGTTGGTCAGGCAGTAGTTCACCGCGTTGGTATACCAGGGGTCGCCGCCGCTGGTGAAGGTACGGCCGGCGTAGGTGCTGTCCAGCACGGCGGCCATCTTCAGGGCCTCGCCCACGGTGAGGGTGCTGTAGGGCAGGAAGGTGCCGTCTCCCGGACCCTCCATCAGGCCCAGATTATAGGCCAGGTCCACCCACAGGTCAAACCAGTCCTTGCCGGACACGTCGGAGAAGGAGGCGGTGCGGCTGGAGCGGAGGGAGAAGGAGGCAAAGGGCACCCCCAGACCGGAGAGGGTCTTGGGCAGGGAGGAGAGGGGGATGTGGACGCTGTCCCGGTCGGCCCAGCGGACCACAATCTCCTTGCCGTTTGTGCCCTGCTCCACAGTGATGGAGCTGGCGCCGGTGTACAGCTGGTGGGTGGCGCCGTCCTTGCCGGACGCAGGCACCACGGTCAGCAGCTCCCACGCTCCGTCCCGCTTAGCGATGTACACCCCGCAGTCCACGGCGGTCAGGCTGTCATAGAGGGGTTCCAGCAGCCAGAGGCCGTCCTGACGCAGCAGGCCGTACTTGCCTTCCTCCTTCACCCGGGCCACGCCCAGAGAGAAGTCGGAGGCCTCCTCAAACCGGATGGGGATGGATACAATGCCCGAGGCATTGACATAGCCCCAGGCGGAGCCGTCGGTGGCGGTGGCCATGCCCTCGGTATAGCTGCCCTTGACCTCCAGCGCCAGGGCGGGGACGGCCAGGGAGAGGACCAGCGCCAGGGACAGAACAAGGGACAGGTTGCGGATGGTTCGTTTCATTTCAAACTCCTTTGACAGCATACAGCATCCCCCAGCGGGGATGGCGGGACGTTACCGCTTGTGATATTGGAACAGGTCGCACTTGATCATGCCGTTGTACAGCTTCCGCTTTTTGTCGGCGGTGCGGCCGAAGGTGCGCTCAAATTCGGTGTGTGAGGACAGGACGGACACCCGCCAACCGGCAGGCAGGCCACGGACCGCCTGTCCGAAGGAGGCGTACAGGCCCTCAGCCTCCTTCTTCTCCATGATGCGCTCGCCGTAGGGGGGATTGGTGACCACCCGGCCGTAGGGCTCGCTGCGGTGGAAGCGGGTGGCGTCGGCCACCTCGAAGCGGACTACATCGTCCACACCGGCCTTTTCCGCGTTGGAGCGGGCGATCTCCACGGCCTTGGGGTCGATGTCGCCGCCCCAGATGTCGTACTGGCCGTCAAACTCCTTGTCCATGGCCTCGCTGGCGGCGTCCATCCAGGCCTGGGAGGACAGCCAGGGCCACTTCTGGGCGGAGAAGGAACGGTCCAGACCGGGAGCCCGGTTCCTGGCGATGAGGGCGGCCTCAATGGCGATGGTGCCCGAGCCGCAGAAGGGGTCGCAGAAGGGGTCCTTGCCCCGGTACTGGGACAGCATCACCATGGCGGCAGCCAGGGTCTCCCGGAGGGGAGCCACCACGCCCACTGCACGGTAACCCCGCTTGTGGAGCCCGGCGCCGCTGGTGTCCAGCATGATCATGGCGGTATCCCGCATAATGGAGAACTGGATCTGGAACAGGGGGCCGTTTTCCGGCAGGGTCTCCAGCCCGTAGGCCCTGCCCAGCCGGGCAGCCACCGCCTTTTTCACGATGGACTGGCAGGCGGGTACCGAGTGGAGGGCGGAGTTGAGGCTGTGGCCCTTGACGGGGAAGGCGGCGGTACGGGGGAGATACTCCTCCCAGGGGATGGCCTTCACCCCTTCAAACAGGGCGTCAAAATCGGGGGTGTGGAAGGAGCCCAGCACCAGCAGCACCCGCTCACCGGTGCGCAGATTCAGATTGAGGCGGGGGATGTCCCCAGGCCGGCCGGTACACAGCACATGGCCGTTTTCCGCCCGTACATCGGCCAGATTCAGGCGGCGCAGCTCGTCGGCGGCCAGACCCTCCAGGCCGAACAGGGTGGGAACAAAAAATTGCAGCTGGTTCATAAAAACCTCCGTGGACCCCGGCGGGGCGGGTGTGTAAATCAGAAGTCCGGGGATGATGAAACCGTCCGGACAGACCATATAAAGCTAGTATAGCTTAAATTTCGGGGGATGGCAAACCATTTTGACCCGTAGGGAAAAGTTTTCGGCCGGAACAGGGGAAACACGCCTCTTGCATTTTATACCAGGCTGTGGTATCATCTGTAACATTAAGCAGGAAAGGATCCGGTGAGCCCTCGTGGACGAACCCCCCTTACCCAACTGCATAGTCACATCCGGTGAGGACAGCGTTATCCCTCTGGGATAAGGCTGTCCTTTTGCACGCAAAAACGGGAAAATGCCCGGGCAATTCCTGCAAATACATATTACTTAGGAGTGATCAGTTCCATTATGGACAGTGCCAGTATTATCATGATAGTCGTTCTCATCTTCCTGGTGGCCATGTCGTCCTACTTCTCGGCCACGGAGACCGCTTTCTCCTCCCTCAACCGGGTTCGGCTGAAGAGCAAGGCCGACGCAGGCAACCGCCGGGCCGCCCTGGCCCTGGAGATGGAGGAGGACTTTGACCGCCTGCTCTCCACTATCCTGATAGGCAACAACATTGTCAATATCACCGCCACCACCATCGGCACCGTGCTCTTTACCAAGCTGCTGGGCGCCTACGGCCCCACCGTGTCCACCGTGGTGCTGACGGTGGTCATTCTGATTTTCGGTGAGATCTCCCCCAAGAGCCTGGCCAAGGAGTCCCCCGAGGCCTTCGCCATGTTCTCCGCGCCCCTGCTCAAGTTCCTTCTCACCGTGCTGCGGCCCCTGAACTTCCTCTTTACCCTGTGGAAGAAGCTGCTCACCCTGGTCTTCCACAAGAGCGAGGATGAGGGCATCACCGAGGAGGAGCTCATCACCATGGTGGACCAGGCCGAGGACGAGGGCGGCCTGGACCAGCATGAGAGTGAGCTTATCCGCTCCGCCATTGAGTTCGGCGACATGGAGGTGGAGGAGATTCTCACCCCCCGTGTGGACATTGTGGCGGTGGAGGACACTGCAGACATGGATGAGGTGGCCAGAGTGTTCGCCGAGAGCGGTTTCTCCCGTCTGCCCGTGTACCACGAGGACATTGACGATATTGTGGGCGTCATCCACGAGAAGGACTTCCACGCCGCCCGCTACCACGGCATCAGCGACCTGTCCTCCTTTATGGGCACCGTGCTCTACACCACCGGCAACACCAAAATTTCCGAGATGCTCCGTATTCTCCAGCGGGAGAAGGCTCACATGGTCATCGTGGTGGACGAGTACGGCGGCACTGAGGGCCTTGTGACCATGGAGGATATCGTGGAGGAGCTGGTGGGTGAGATCTGGGACGAGCACGATGAGGTCATCGAGCAGTTCCAGAAGCAGGCCGACGGCAGCTACCTTATCTCCTGCTCTGCCGACCTGACCGACCTGTACGACCTGTTCTCCATCAAGGGCAGCTGCGACGCCAACACGGTGTCCGGCTGGGTCATGGAGCAGATTGGCCGCATCCCCGAGGAGGGGGATCGGTTCCAGGCCGACGGCCTGGATGTGACCGTCACCAAGGTGGACCACCGCCGGGTCATGGAGATCAAAGTGGCGGTGCTGCCCGAGGAGACCGAAGAGGAGAAGAAGGACAAAAAGGATAAGAAAGAGAGGGAAAACTGACGGATTTCCCCATATACAGGAAAAGAGGGCGCGCCATACGGCGCGCCCTCTTGCTGTCTGTAAGCGGACATCAGATCAGAATAATAAGGACGTAAATAAGGTTGATGAGAAAGCCCGCCACGATGATACCAATAATCAGATGCCGGAAACTCCTGGCCTTCTGCTGTGTGGTGCAGGCAAACAGGGCAAGGGAGGCGAACATACCCGCCAGAGAGATGACACCGGGATAGTGAGTGCCCACAGTGCCCTCTGACCAGGGACTCAGGCCAATGCCGGTCATAATGGAATCCCCCATGCAGAAGCCGTTCCACAGGTTGGCCCCGAAGAAAAAGAAGAACAGGAACAAAAACACAGCCAGGATGCGGAGCAGAATCTTCACTTGCTTTGTCATAGGGAACGCCCTCCTTCCATGAAAACCGATGAAATTCTTTCCTGTATCTCCATTATAGCACAAAAAAGTCCGTCATCAAGAAAAAAGAGGGGCATGGCCTGCGGCCATGCCCCCTGAAAAGTATGGATTTGACGGAATGTCAGTCGGGTTTCACGGTGAAGAGAAGCTGACCGGCCTTCACATTGTTGCCCTCCTGAACATGGATGGCCTCCACGGTACCCGCCAGACGGGCCACCACGCTGGTCTCCATCTTCATGGCCTCGATGATGCCCAGTACCTGGTTGGCCTCCACCCTGTCGCCGGGCTGGACGCTCACCTTGGACACCATGCCGGGGATGGACGCGCCCACCTGGCTCTTGTCCGCCGGGTCGGCCAGAGTGACCTGGACGCCCTTGACCTCGGCGGTCTTGTCGGGCACCGCCACCTCACGGCGCTGGCCGTTGAGCTCAAACTGGACGGTACGGGTGCCGTCCTCGTTCAGGTCGCCCAGACCCAGGTACTTGATGACCAGGGTCTTGCCGTCCTCAATGTTGATCTGGTTGGTCTCACCCAGGGCCATGCCGTGGAAGAACACATGGCTGCCCATGCGGGCGATGTAGCCGTACTCGTTGCGGTGCTGGCGGTACTCCTCATACACCTTGGGGTAGAGGCAGTAGGACAGCATGGCACGCATGTTGATCTCGTCGCCGCCCATAAAGGGACGCATGGTCTCACGCACGGCGTCGAAGTCCACGGGGGGCAGCAGCTCGCCGGGACGGCAGGTGATGGGCTTCTCGCCCTTGAGCACCACCCGCTGCAGGTCCTCGGGGAAGCCCCAGGCAGGCTGGCCCATCATGCCCTTGAAGTAGCTCACCACGCTGTCGGGGAAGGTGAGGGCCTCGCCCCGCTCCACAATATTCTCCGGCGTCAGGTTGTTCTGCACCATGAAGATGGCCAGGTCGCCCACCATCTTGGAGGAGGGGGTCACCTTCACAATGTCGCCCAGCATGTCGTTGACGGTCTTGTACATCTCCTTGACCTCTTCGAACCGGTGGCCCAGACCCAGGGAGATGACCTGGGGATACAGGTTGGTGTACTGGCCGCCGGGGATCTCGTAGCGGTAGATGTCGGTGGTGGGGTTCTTCAGGCCGTGGTCAAAGCTGTCGTAACGCAGCCGCACGTCGGCCCAGTAGTCGTCCAGCTTCTGCAGCCGCTGCAGGTCCAGACCGGTGTCCCGCTCCGTGCCCTGGAGAGCGGCCACCACCGCGTTCATGGAGGGCTGGCTGGTCAGGCTGGACATGGAGGCAATGGCGCAGTCCACGATGTCCACACCCGCCTCGGCGGCCATCAGGTAGGCGGCCACCTGGTTGGCGGTGGTGTCGTGGGTGTGGAGGTGGATGGGCAGGCCCACCTCCTGCTTGAGGGTGGACACCAGCTTCTTGGCGGCGTAGGGCTTGAGCAGGCCGGACATGTCCTTGATGGCCAGCAGGTGGGCGCCCCGGCGCTCCAGCTCCTTGGCCAGGTTCACATAATACTGGAGGGTGTACTTGTCCCGCTTGGGGTCCAGAATGTCGCCGGTGTAGCAGATGGAGGCCTCACAGAGCTTGTTCTCCTTGAGCACCTCCTCCATGGCCACCTCCATGCCGGGCACCCAGTTGAGGGAGTCGAAGATGCGGAACACGTCGATGCCGCTGCGGGCGGCCTCTTTGACAAACTCCCGGATCAGGTTGTCGGGGTAGTTGGTGTAGCCCACCGCGTTGGCACCCCGGAGGAGCATCTGGAAGGGGATGTTGGGAATCTTCTTCCGCAGGGTGTCCAGCCGCTCCCAGGGGGACTCGTGGAGGAACCGGTAGGCCACGTCGAAGGTGGCGCCGCCCCACATCTCCAGGGAGAAGCAGTCAGAGAGAATCTCGCTGGTGCCGTCGGCGGCCAGACGCAGGTCGCGGGTGCGCACCCGGGTGGACAGCAGGGACTGGTGGGCGTCACGCATGGTGGTGTCGGTGATGAGCAGCTTCTTCTGCTCAAGCACCCACTTCTTCACCGCCTCGGGGCCTTCCCGGTCCAGCAGCTGCTTGAGGCCCTCGGGCCGGTTGCCGGTGACGGGCGGGAACCGGGGGATGTCGTACTGCTTGCGCTCAGCGGAGGGGTTGTCCACCTGGATCTGGGCAATGTACTTGAGCACCTTGGTGGCACGGTCCCGGCCGGTGTTGATCTCAAAGAGCTCGGGGGTCTCGTCGATGAACTTGGTGTGGCACTTGCCCGCCTGGAAGGCGGGGTGGGTGAGGATGTTGGTGATAAAGGGGATGTTGGTCTTGACGCCCCGGACGTGCTCCTCACTGACGGCGCGCACCGCCTTGTGGCAGGTGCCCACAAAGGTGTTGTCCCAGGCGGTGACCTTGACCAGCAGGGAGTCGTAATAGGGGGAGATGACCGCGCCGGTATAGGCGTTGCCGCCGTCCAGACGGACGCCAAAGCCGCCGCTGGAGCGGTAGGCGGTGATCTTGCCGGTGTCGGGGGCGAAGTTGTTGGCCGGGTCCTCGGTGGTGACACGGCACTGGATGGCGTAGCCGCTGATGTGCACGTCCTCCTGCTTGGTCAGGCCGATGCGGGGGTCGGACAGGGGGCAGCCCTCGGAGATGAGGATCTGAGCACGCACCAGGTCCACGCCGGTGACCATCTCGGTGACAGTGTGCTCAACCTGAATCCGGGGGTTCATCTCAATGAAGTAGTGGTTGCCGTCCTTGTCCACCAGGAACTCCACGGTGCCCGCGTTGACGTAGCCCACGTGCTTGGCCACCTTCACCGCGTCGGCGTGGAGCTTGTCCCGGATCTCCTGGGGCACGCTCCAGGCGGGGGCATACTCCACCACCTTCTGATAACGGCGCTGGAGGGAACAGTCACGTTCGCCCAGGTGCATCACGTTGCCGTACTGGTCGCCCAGAATCTGCACCTCAATGTGCTTGGGCTCCACCAGGTACTTTTCGATGAAGATGTCCTCGCTGCCGAAGGCCTTCCGGGCCTCGTTGCGCACCAGCTCAAAGGCAGGGGCCACCTCCTCGGGCTTGTCGCACCGGCGCATGCCCCGGCCGCCGCCGCCGGCAGCCGCCTTGAGGATGATGGGGAAACCGTAGGAAATGGCCTTCTCCAGGGCCTCGTCCGCGTCCTTCAGGGGGCGGTCGGAGCCGGGAATGGTGGGCACGCCGCAGGCGATGGCCGTGGCCTTGGCGGCCAGCTTGTCGCCCATGCGGGCCAGAACCTCGGAAGAGGGACCGATGAACTTGATTCCAGCCTCCTCACAGGCCCGGGCGAAGTCCGGGTTCTCGGACAGGAAGCCGTAGCCCGGGTGGATGGCGTCCACCTTCCGCCGCTTGGCCAGGTCGATGATGGCGGGAATGTCCAGATAGGCCCCCAGAGGGGACTTGTTGTGGCCGATGAGATAGGCCTCGTCGGCACGGGTACGGAACAGGCTGTTGATATCCTCGTGGGAGTACATGGCCACGGTGTGGAGTCCCAGGTCGTAGCAGGCGCGGAACACCCGGATGGCAATCTCGCCCCGGTTGGCCACCAGTACCTTATTGAATATACGCTCTGTCACTTGATTCATCCTTTCTTCCCGCTGCGGCGGATGCGGTCCGGAGAGGGACGGGTGCCGTTCTCACTCCGGTCAAACTGATGTGTTAAAGAATATTATACAGACTGCAATCTGATTTTGCAATCAATTTTATTGTACTCTGCAAAAAAAGAAAAGAAAGACCAAAGACAGAGGGAAAAACATGAAAAAATGAAGGAACAATATATTTCTTCTGCAAAACCGCTAAGGGAAACCGTAAAAGGGAACGGGGGAAACAGCCGGAGAGAAGGGGGAACTTAACCCGCTCCGGCGGGAGACAAGGGGAGAAAGCAGAAAAAAGAGGAGAAAAGGGCGGGATTAAGGCGGACCTTAATGCCGGACGACGGAGAACGCTTGTTTGTCTGCCTGTTTTATGGTAGACTAGGCCTCAAAGACTGAGAAAGGGGGGAGTACCGTGGCGCTGACACTGGAGAGCGGGCTGAAAGAGCTGCCGGGTATCGGCGACGCCAGAGCCGCCAAGCTGGCCAAGCTGGGGCTGGCCACTGTGGAGAATCTGCTGGGGTACTACCCCCGCAGCTACGAGGACCGGACCAAAATCTCCACCATTGACGGCGCGCCCGAGGAACAGCCGGTGTGTGTGGCGGCCTTTGTGGCGGAGACGCCCCGTGTGTCCCACATTCGCAAGGGACTGGAGCTGGTCAAGGTGAAGGTGGCCGACGAGACGGCGGTGATGACCGTCACCTTTTTCAATCAGGCCTACGTGCGGGACGCCCTGCGCCTGGGGGAGAGCTACATCTTCTACGGCAAGGTGGAGCGGCAGGGCAGGCAGCGGCAGATGACCAACCCGGTGTTCGAGCGGGAGGGAGCCGCCCGGTTCACCGGCTGTATCATGCCGGTCTACCCCCTGACGGCGGGCATCTCCAACAACCTGCTGGCCGGGCTGGCCCGGCGGTGCGTGGACGAGTGCGCCAGGCAGGTGCCCGAGCTGCTGCCCGAGGAGGTGCGTCTGGCCCACAGCCTGGCCCAGGTGGAGTTCTCCTGCCGGAATATCCACTTCCCCGAGAGCTGGGAGGCCCTGGAGATTGCCCGGCGGCGGCTGATTTTTGAGGAGTTTTTCCTTCTCTCCTGCGGTATGTCCCTGCTGCGCACGGGACGGGACCGGGGTGCCGGTCCGGCGGTGGAGAACCGGGATTTAACGCCGTTTTTGTCCCTGCTGCCCTTCTCCTTTACCGGCGCCCAGCGCCGCACCGTGGACGAGGCGGCGGCGGATATGGCCTCGGGCCGGCCCATGAACCGGCTGGTCCAGGGCGACGTGGGCTCGGGCAAGACGGCGGTGGCCGCCGCCTGTGCCTGGCTGGCCTGGCAGGGCGGCTGGCAGAGTGCCATGATGGCCCCCACTGAGATTCTGGCCGAGCAGCACTTCCGCTCCCTGTCATCCCTGCTGTCCCCGGCCGGGATGCGGGTGGGGCTGCTCACCGGCAGCATGAAGGCCGCAGAAAAGCGGAAGGCAAAGGCGGCCCTGGCGGCGGGCGAGGTGGACCTGATGGTGGGCACCCACGCACTGCTGAGCGAGGGCGTGGAGTTCCGCAAGCTGGGGCTGGTTATTACCGACGAGCAGCACCGCTTCGGCGTGGCCCAAAGAGCTGCCCTGGCCGCCAAGGCGGACGGCGGTCTGCGGCCCCACGTGCTGGTCATGTCCGCCACCCCCATCCCCCGTACTCTGGCCCTCATCGTGTACGGAGATTTGGACGTGTCGGTTATCGACGAGCTGCCCCCAGGCCGTACGCCGGTGGAGACCTTTGTGGTGGGGGAGGACAAGCGGCAGCGGATGTACGGCTTTGTGCGCAAGCTGGTGGCCGAGGGCCGTCAGGCCTACATCGTCTGCCCCGCCGTGGAGGAGAACCCGGACGGGGAGGACGCCTTCGGCGGTCTGGCCGACCTGAAGGCGGTGACCACCTACGCCGAGACCCTGAAAACCCAGGTGTTTCCCGACCTGCGGGTGGCCTTTGTCCATGGAAAGATGAAGCCTAAGGACAAGGACGCGGTCATGTCCGCCTTCTCCGCCGGTGACATTGACGTGCTGGTGTCCACCACCGTCATTGAGGTGGGCGTGGACGTGCCCAACGCGGCGCTGATGATTGTGGAGAACGCGGAGCGCTTCGGCCTGAGCCAGCTCCACCAGCTGCGGGGCCGTGTGGGCCGGGGCAAGCACAAGTCCTACTGCGTGCTCATGACCGCCACCCACAGCCAGGACAGCCGGGCACGGCTGAAGGTGCTTGCCTCTACAACCGACGGCTTCAAAATCGCCGAAGAGGACCTGAAGCTCCGTGGTCCCGGCGACTTCTTCGGCTCCCGGCAGCACGGCCTGCCCCAGCTCCATATCGCCGACCTGGCGGGGGACGTGCGGCTGCTCAAGGAGGCCCAGCAGGCGGCCCGTGACCTGCTGGAGGCCGACCCGGGGCTGGAGAAGCGGAAGCACCGCCCGCTATTGGAGCGGGTAAAGCGGATGTTCAGCGACAACCCGGATATTTTCAACTGACGGATACGATAAAATGGAAAGGAACGATACCATGTTTGAGATGAGAGCGATGACCCCGGCGGATCGGGACGCCGTGATGGCCATGGTGACGGACTTCTACCACAGCCCTGCCGTGGAGCATGAGGTGGATTTTTCCACCCTGGAGCAGGCCTTCCGGGATGCGGCCGACCCGGCGCAGCCCCTGATTGAGGGTCTGCTGCTGCTGGAGGACGGCGAGCCGGTGGGGTACTGCTACCTGTCCTGGAACTACGCCTCCGAGGTGGGCGGCAAGGTGCTCATTTTCGACGAGCTGTACCTCAAGGACAGCTGCCGGGGCAAGGGCTACGGCAGCCAGGTGTTCAACCAGGTGATGGCGGCTCACCCCGAGTGCCGCCGCTTCCGTCTGGAGGTCACCCCGGCCAACGCAAACGCCGCCCGGCTCTATGAGCGGCTGGGCTTCCGCTTCCTGCAGTACAACCAGATGGTTCTGGATGGGGAATAAGAGATACAAGCAAAAACACAGAGAAATTGAGGAAAAACCAATGACGAAACAGGAACATGTAAACGCTCTTCGGGCGGATGAGACCGTCCACTACAACTGCTGCCAGTCTGTGCTCATCCCCTTCGCGCAGGAGTGCGGCCTGAGCCACGAGGCGGCCAACGCTCTGGGCAGCAACTTCGGCGCGGGTATGCGCCGAGGCGCCACCTGCGGCGCCGTTACCGGCGCGCTGATGGTGCTGGGCATGACCGGCAAGGACCCTGCCGCCGCCAAGGAGCTGACCGACGCCTTCAAGGAGAAGAACGGCTGCCTGGACTGCGCCCAGCTTCTCGCCGAGGCCGCCAAGCGGGGTGAGCCCCGCAAGCCCCACTGTGACCGCATGGTCCGTGAGGCGGTGGAGCTGCTGGAAAAGCTGCACAAGTAAGCTTAATTTGTCCACAAAAATCCCGCCGAGTGTGGAAAACTCCACGCCCGGCGGGATTTTTTATGTTTTACTTGAGGGTTACGGAGATGGGGGTATCCGGGGCATTGCGCCGGGTGAAGTGGAGACCGATGTCTACGGAGTCCTCCTCATAGCCAACCAGCCGGTAGAGCTCCACAAAGTAGCCTTCGGGAACAGCCAGCTCAGCATCCGTGCCGTACCACAGCCGCTCCGTATGCATAACGCTGTGGCCGCCGAAGTCGTGCTCCTCGCCGTCAGGGGAGCGGTAATTGCCGCTGCCCACCTGATAGAATACCAGTTCAGAGGTGGATTCCAGGCTCAGCATGGCGCTGTCCATCCGGAACTGCGCAGTGGCGCCCTCATTGACCGACGGAGAGGAGGGGGCCAGGAAGGCCAGTTCAAGGACGGTATCCTCCGTCCGGTTCACCGCCAGCTCCACACCGTCAGGAAGAGGATCCAGGGCTACGCCCTGCTTCAGGTCCACCGTCACCCACTCCTTCTCAGGCTCCAGCCAGTCCAGACGGGTAATATGGAGGGTCAGGTGGGCGGGATTGGAGAAGAAGGTGGTGTCGCACATCCGGGAATTGCCCAGGCCGCCGATGGAGCCGGAGGGATTGTCCTCGTACTTGTTGCCCTTCTCGTCCTCCAGATAGAAGTCCAGACCGGCCAGTGAGGCGGTGTTGTCCGGGTGCTCCTCCACGGTCAGGCGGCCGTGGGTGGGATAGCTATCCAGAGCGAAGCGGAGCAGCTGCCCGTCTACCTCCACCCAATCCCCCATGGGAATGGACATGACCTCGTTCAGGTGGGAGGCATCCAGGGGAACCTCAAAGACAAAGTCGCCCTCATAGGCGGGGGTTGTCTCCTCCTCATCATCGTCCCGAGCGTTGGCAGGGGCCTGACCGGAGTGGCTTTCGCCCGTCAGATGGAAGGTGATCCGCAGCACGTCGGGGAAGCGGAAGCTGTCACTCAAAACATGGACAGACGCGGCGCCTACAAGCTCGTCACGGTCAAAGAGGGTGGAGGAGACGACATTGCCCTCCACAGGGACGCCGTCCCCATCGGTCAGGGTGGGATGGGCTTGGTAGGAATCCCAGGGCCCGGAGGCCTTCAGGAAGAACTGAAGCTGTCCCTGGTCCAGAATCAGGTATTCCAGGCGCAGGGTGACGCCGTTTTGTGTCTGTTCCTCGCCGATATACTGGGCGTAATTGTGTTCCACCGCCAGCTTCAGGCTGGGGGAGAAGGCCACAGCGGCCATCAGCTCCCGCAGCACGGGGACTGCGGAACAGGCCTGTGCGAAGGGCATGGAGTAGTTGACCAGCAGCACAAAGGCCGCGGCTACCCCCGCCAGACTGGCCGCCGGAATGCCGCACCAGCGGCCGGCACGCCTGCGGCGGAGCCTGGCTCTGGCCCGGTCCACCGTACCGTCCAGCTCAGGGGGAGTCTGCTCCAGCTCCCGGAGCAGGGCGTTGTATTCCTCATTTCGGTTCATGGTCACACCTCCTCGGTGTCGCTCAATTCCAGTTTCAAAAGGGCCAGTGCCCGGCGCTGCCGGGTGACCACCGTGCCCTGGGGGATGTCCAGGGCCTGGGCGGTCTCGGCCAGAGTCAGGCCGGTGAAGTAGCGCAGAATGACCACCGCCCGCAGGTCCCTGGGCAGCCGGGCAATGGCCTCCTTCAGGGGCAGATTGTCGAAGGCCTCGGCCACCGTCTCGGGCAGCTCGGCCATACCGGTCTCCCGGGCGCGGCGGCGCAGCTCGTCGTTGCAGACGTTGATGAGAATCCGGGTCAGCCAGGTGTGGAAAAACTGGGGCTGGCGCAGCTTGCGGCAGGCGGTCAGGCCCTTGTACACCGCCTCATCCACCGCGTCCAGGGCCATGGACGGACTGTGGAGGTAGAGCAACGCCGTGCGGTACAGGGCGGTGCGGTATTCATGTGCCTTGTGGGCGTACTCGTTGGCGTCCAGAGGGGATCCCTCCTCTCAGTTGAATTGGAGCTCCGTTCACCCATTAGACGGACTTGGACATGGGTTTGATTGGCCTGTTGAAAAAAGTTTTTCTTCATTATATAATACGTGGGGCGTACACGCCCAAACATTATTATAATGTCTGCTGGACAAGCCGCAACGCGGTTTGTCCGCCCATTTTCTGAGAGAAAATATATCTGCGGAGGTCACCCTTGAGAGAATTGGAACAACTGCCCATCCCCCTGCTGGCCTGGTACCACGAGAACGCCCGGGTGCTGCCCTGGCGGAGCGATCCCACCCCCTATCACGTCTGGGTCAGCGAGATTATGCTCCAGCAGACCCGGGTGGCCGCTGTGATGGGCTATTACAGCCGTTTTATGGAGGCGCTGCCCGACGTGGCCGCTCTGGCGGCGGTGGAGGACGATACCCTGATGAAGCTCTGGCAGGGGCTGGGGTATTACAGCCGTGCCCGCAACCTGAAAAAGGCCGCCGGACAGGTGATGGAGCGGTACGGCGGGGCCATTCCCGCCAGCTATGAGGAACTGCTCACCCTGGCCGGAGTGGGGGAGTACACGGCGGGGGCCATCTCCTCCATTGCCTTCGGCATCCCCGTCCCGGCGGTGGACGGCAACGTGCTCCGGGTGGTGGCCCGCATCGCCGGGGACGAGGGGGACATTACCCTCCCCGCCACCAAGAAGCGGATGGGACAGGCGCTGCAGGAGATCATCCCCACCGCCATGCCGGGCGCCTTTAACCAGGCCATGATGGAGCTGGGGGCAACCGTGTGCCTGCCCAACGGCGCACCCCTGTGCGACAGGTGCCCGGCGGCGGGTTTCTGCGCCGCTCTGATCCAGGACAAAATCAATTCCCTCCCCGTTAAGGCCCCTAAGAAGGCCCGCCGGGTGGAGGAGCGGACGGTATACCTTATTTTCCATGAGGGCAGGGTAGCCCTCCGCCGCAGGCCGGACAAGGGCCTGCTGGCCGGGCTGTGGGAGTACCCCAACGAGCTGGCGGAAAAAACGGGTATACTGGAATCGTGGGGCATCGTCCCGGCGTCCCAGCGGTGGGGCGGCACGGGAAAGCATATCTTCACCCACATTGAATGGCACATGACCGCCCGGATGGTGCAGGCGGAGACGGAGGAGCTGCCCGAGGGATGGGTGTGGGCTGACGGTCCCGCCCTGCGGCAGATTTACGCCGTGCCCAACGCATTCCAGTCCTTCACGCCCCTGGTGGAGGAGGGACTGGCCGGAGCGGGCAATATACAGGAGGTAATGGATGGAATTTGAGGCCATGGTGTCCCGGCAGCGGGCGTTTTGGAATACCGGAGCCACCCGCAGCGTGGAGTGGCGGCTCATTCAGCTGAAAAAGCTGGAGCAGGCCCTGGAGGAGCGGGAGGAGGCCCTGTGTGCCGCCCTGAAGGCCGACCTGGGCAAGGCGGCCTATGAGTCCTGGCTCAGTGAGATTGGCATGACCCTGGGGGAGCTGCGCTTTGCCCGCAAGCACCTGAAAAAGTGGGCGGCGGTTAAACGGCGCCCCTCCGCCATGCCCCTGTTCCCGGCCAGCAGCCGGGTGGTGCCCCAGCCCTACGGCACCGTCCTCATCATGTCCCCCTGGAACTACCCGGTGCAGCTCACCCTGGTGCCCCTTGTCTCCGCCCTGGCGGCGGGCAACTGCGCCGTGGTGAAGCCGTCGGCCTACGCGCCCAATGTGGCTAGGGTGGTGGCGGAGCTGCTGGGGGACATTTTCCCGCCTGAGTACGTGTCCGTGGTCCAGGGCGGTCGGGCGGAGAACGCCGCATTGCTGGAGCAGGACTTTGACTATATCTTCTTCACCGGTTCCCCCGCCGTGGGCAAGACGGTGATGGCCGCGGCGGCACAGCACCTGACCCCCGTTACCCTGGAGCTGGGCGGCAAGTCGCCGGTGATCATCGCCCCGGACGCCAACATTCCCCTGGCCGCCCGGCGCATCGCCTGGGGCAAGTTCCTCAACGCGGGTCAGACCTGCGTGGCTCCCGACCATGTCTATATCCCCCAAAACCTGCGGGACGCCTTTGTGAAGGAGCTGGCCGGACAGATTCATCAGCTCTACGGCGCTGACCCGCTGACCGGACCCGACCTGCCCAAAATCATCAATGAAAAGCACTTCAACCGGGTTGCCGGACTGATGGGGAGCGGAAAGACCGCCGTGGGCGGCCGCACCGACCCGGAGACCCGGCGCATCGAGCCCACGGTGCTGGTGGACGTGGCGGAGAGCGACGCAGTGATGCAGGAGGAGATCTTTGGCCCGGTGCTGCCCGTGCTCACCTACGACAGCCTGGACGACCTCATCGCCCGGCAGCAGAAAAAGGCCCGCCCCCTGGCGCTCTATATCTTTACCGGAGACAGGGCGCTGGAGAAGCGCATCGTCTCCGCCCTGCCCTCGGGCGGCGTGTGCGTCAACGACACGGTCATCCACCTGGCCAACCCCCACGTGCCCTTCGGCGGCGTGGGCAACAGCGGCATGGGCGCCTGCCACGGCAAGACCGGCTTCGATACCTTCACCCACTACCGCACGGTGGTGCGCCGGGGCGGACTGGACCTGCCCATGCGGTACGCCCCCTACGCAGGCAAAAACCTGAATACGGTAAAAAAGCTCATGTAATATGGGTTCAATTGAGAGAGAAAGAGGAGAGACGGATGGCAAAACTCTATTTCCGATACGGGGTCATGGGCTCCAGCAAGACGGCCAACGCCCTGATGGTGCGGTACAATTACGAGGAACGGGGCCAGGAGGCCCTGCTGGTGAAGCCCGCCATTGACCAGCGGGACGGCGCACGCTTTGTGGCCTCCCGGGCGGGGCTGAGCAACCCCTGCATCTACTTTTCCGATTTGCGGGCCATGTCCCCCGAGGAGCTGAAGCCCTACGCCTGCGTCATCGTGGACGAGGCTCAGTTCCTCAGCAAGGAGGAGGTCCAGTACCTGACCCACCTGGTGGACGACCTGAATCTGCCCGTTATTTGCTACGGCCTGCGGGCCGACTTCCGGGGAGATCTGTTCCCCGGCTCCCAGGAGCTGCTCTCCTGCGCCGACATCATCGAGGAGATCAAGACCATCTGCTGGTGCGGCAAGAAGGCCACCTGCAACGCCCGCTTTGACGCCCAGGGCCACGTCCTCAAGGAGGGCGAGCAGGTGGTGCTGGGGGCCAACGACCAGTACATCGGCCTGTGCCGCAAGCACTGGAAGGAGGGCAACCTGGGGCCCGACTGGCGCAAGACCCTGCCCGGTGAGGCGGAGTGAGCGCCATGAAGTGCAGCATCTGTCCCCGCAAGTGCGGCGCTGAGCGGACGGAGACCGTTGGTAACGGCGTGTGCGCCATGCCGGAAGCCCCGGTGCTGGCCCGTGCCGCCCTCCACATGTGGGAGGAGCCTCCTATCTCGGGTACCCGTGGCTCAGGCACGGTGTTTTTCTCCGGTTGCTCCCTCAAGTGCGTGTTCTGCCAGAACGACGAGATCAGCCACGGCAATTTCGGCAAGCCCATCACGGTGGAGCGGCTGCGGGAAATCTTCTTTGAGCTCATCGCCCAGGGGGCCCACAACATCAATCTGGTCAACCCCACCCACTTCTCCCACGCCATTGCCAAAGCGCTGGCCGAGCCTCTGCCGGTGCCGGTGGTGTGGAACTCGGGGGGCTACGACGAGGTGAACACCCTCCATGCTCTGGAGGGGAAGGTACAGATCTACATGCCCGACCTGAAGTACCTGGATTCCACCGCTGCGGAGCGGTACTCCGGCGCCCCCGACTACCCGGAGAAGGCGGCGGCGGCCATCAGGGAGATGGTGCGCCAGACCGGCCCCTATGAGCTGGACGGGGACGGCCTTCTGAAGAAAGGCGTGCTCATCCGGCACCTGATTCTCCCCGGCCGGGTGAAGGAGGCCAAGGTGGTGATGGACTTTGTGGCGGAGCAGTTCCCGCCCCACACTGTCCTCTTCTCCCTCATGAGCCAGTATGTGCCCTGCGGCCGGGCGGCCGAGTACCCGGAGATCAACCGCCGGGCCAGAAACTCGGAGATTCGGGCGGCGGAGGAGTACTTTTCCGCCCTGAACCTGGACGGCTTCACCCAGGAGCTGCTCTCGGCCACTGAGGGCTTTATCCCCGATTTTGACCTGACCGGCGTATAAGCGTGTCTGCCCCGAAGGAAAGGAAGATATCATTGAAATGGAAGCAACGGGCCGGGAGCCACCGCATGGGCACCATGTGGCGGCTGTCCTGGCCCGCGATTATGGAACAGATTCTGGCCACCATGGTCAGCTACGTGGACACCGCCATGGTGGGCGCTCTGGGTGCGGGGGGCACGGCGGCGGTGTCGGTGAACGCGGCGTCCATCTGGCTCATCAACGGCATTCTGGCCGGTGTGGGCGTGGGCTTCTCGGTGCAGATCTCCCACGCGGTGGGCGCACGGGAGGACGGCCAGGTGCGGAAGGTACTGCGGCAGAGCGTGCTGGGCGCCTTCGCCTGCGGACTCATCGCCCTGGCGGTGTACCAGCTGCTGGCCGGGTTCATCCCTCTGTGGCTGGGGGCAAAGCCAGACGTGTACCCCGCCGCTGTGGCCTATCTGCGGTGCTATACCGCCGCCCTGCCCTTCGCCTCAGCGGGTATCGTGTTCTCGGCGGTGCTGCGGTGCATGGGCAACAGCAAGGCCCCTCTCATCCTCAACACCGCGGCCAACCTGCTCAACATTGTGCTCAACTTCTTCCTCATCTACCCCACCCGCCCGGCAAACCTCTTTGGCTGGGCGGTTACCATCCCCGGCGCAGGGCTGGGGGCCGCAGGCGCGGCCATCGCCTCCGCCATCGCCCTTACCTTCTCGGGTGTGGCCATGGTGTGGGTGGCCCTGCGGCAGGGGGAGCGGTACCGGGTGAAGCTGCGGGAGGGCCTGCGGCCTGACGGACCCATCCTACGCCGGGCGGCCATGCTGGGTCTGCCCTCCGCCGCCGAGCGGGCCACCGTGAACCTGGGC
The DNA here is from genome assembly GCF_000169255.2 of Pseudoflavonifractor capillosus ATCC 29799. Taxonomy (GTDB): domain Bacteria; phylum Bacillota; class Clostridia; order Oscillospirales; family Oscillospiraceae; genus Pseudoflavonifractor; species Pseudoflavonifractor capillosus. The sequence continues at coordinate 32,511 of NZ_AAXG02000005.1, read as the reverse complement.
CAGATCGCCATGACCGCCCTGGTGGCACACCTGGGCACCGTGGCCCTGGCGGCCAACCAGATCGCCACCACCGCCGAGGGGCTGTGCTACTTACCCGCCTACGGCATCTCCTACGCCGCCACTGCACTGGTGGGCCAGTCGGTGGGAGAGGGCAGCCGGGAGGACGCCGAGGCCTACGGTACCCTGTCCGGCCTGCTGGGTTTCGGGCTGTGCGTGGGCACCGGCGTGCTCCTCTTCCTGCTGGCTGAGCCGCTGGCCGGACTGTTCAACACCGACCAGGCCGTGGTAGCCCAGTCCGCCATGGTGCTGCGCATCGTGTCGGTGGCCGAGCCCTTCTTCGCCGCATCCATCGTGTTCACCGGCGCACTCCGGGGCGGACAGGACGTCCGTTTCCCCATGGTGGTCAGCCTGGTGTGCATGTGGGGCGTGCGTATCGCCCTGGCGCCTCTGCTGGTGTTCCGGTTCAGCATGGGCCTGGAGGCGGTGTGGATCGCCATGGCCGTGGACCTGATTCTCCGGGGTGTCTTGTGTACCTTCCGGTGGCGCAGCGGCCGCTGGCGGAAATACTGCGGACTTGCATAATAAAACGGGTTTTGAACGCATAAATGTGCGTTCAAAACCCGTTTTTTGTTATGCTTCCGGTACCAGAGCTGCCATGTCCTGGGGAAGCGGAGCGGTAAAGGCCATAGTCTTGCCGGTGATGGGATGGGTGAATGAGAGCTCCGCCGCATGGAGGGCGGGGCGGGGGATGAGGGATTGGTCCTCGGTGCCGTAGAGGAAATCCCCGGTGAGGGGGTGGCCCAGGTGGGCCATGTGGACCCGAATCTGGTGTGTGCGGCCGGTCTCCAACTCCAGACGCACCAGAGCACGGTCATTCACGGTACGCAGCGTCCGATAATGGGTGACGGCACGCTGGCCGTCGGGCCGCACGGTTCGGGCCAGCACGGAGCCTTCCAGCCGCCCGATGGGGGCGTCGATGACGCCGGAGGGGGGATTGGGTGCGCCCTCACACACCGCCAGGTACACCCGTCGAAAAGAAGGGGAGTGGAGCTGCTCCTTGAGCACCTCCTGGGCGTGGCCGTGGAGGGCCACCAGCAGCAATCCGGAGGTACCCCGGTCCAGCCGGTGGACCGGGTGGAAGTCCGCCAGAATCCCCTGTTTTCTGTAATAATCCATCAGGAAATTACCGATTGTATCAGAATAATGGCCTGGGCCGGGGTGGACGGCCACACCGGGCGCCTTGTTGAGCACCAGCACATCCTGGTCCTGATACACGATGTCCAGGGGGCCGGGCGCGGGGACAATGGCGCCCGACACCTCGGTGTCCCCCACCACCACGGACAGTATCTGACCGGCCCGGACCCGGTCCCCAACCGTGACCCGGACGCCGTCCAGCAGGATGCCGTCCTCCAGCCACTTCACCCGCCGGATGACAGTCCCCGACAGCCCCAGAGTCCCCCTGAGAAGGGCGTCCACCTTCCAGCCGGACTGGTCAGGGGCCACGGTGAGGGTGAGCCGACGGGGGGAATCCATACCGCCGCTCACAGCTTGTGGTTGTAGTAGGCCGTGGAGGCCAGGAACACCGCGAAGAACACCGCAGCGGTGGCGATGAGGGTGAGGAACACGGCGAAGTTCATCACGATGGACACCAGCATGGCTACGTAGAGCAGCACAATGAGCACCAGGGAGGTAAAGGAGAGGGCACGGCGGGTCACTTCACGGCCCCGCTCATCGGTCTCCTTGATTTCAGAGGCCCGCAGCTTCTTGGGGTCCTTCATGGTACGGCGGGTGCCGATGAGCCCCGCCACGCCGCAGATGGCGATACCGGTGCCGAAGCCGCCGTAGAAGCCGATGCCCATGTCGGGCAGAGGGACATCCAGGAAATCCAGCACAAAGCCGGCACAGGCGGCGGCCAGGCCCAGGACAATGCACAGGATAAAGAGCCAGCAGCGGCGGCGGAGCACCGCAAGGTAGTCGCCGTGTCCGGCGGAAAAGAGACGAAGGATCATAATCAAAACCTCCTCAGATATGTGGGGGATGGGGGCGAGGCCTACGCCTCATCCTCCTCAAACACGAACAGCTCTTCAATGGTCAGGTGGAAATACTGAGCCAGCTTGTGGGCCAGCAGCAGGGAGGCGTTGTACCGCCCGTTCTCCAGGGAGATGATGGTCTGCCGGGTGACTCCCACGGCCTCGGCCAGTTCCTCCTGGGTGATGCGGCCTTCCTTCCTCAGCTGGGCGATGCGGTTCTTCAAGGTATCACGTCCTCGTCGCAAAAAGTAAAGCTTGCTTTACGAGAAAAGTATAGCACACTTTACATGGAAGTCAAGAGCAGATGGAAAAAATTCCGCGGTACGGAAAATTCACATTTCCAGCCTTGAGTGAGGGGGGCGGAGGGGGTATAATACCTAATTTAGAAACCAAGGAATGAGGTGCCCCCTATGACGGAAAAGCTGGGTATTTACATCCATATCCCCTTCTGCCGCAGCAAGTGCGACTACTGCGACTTCTACTCCCTGTCGGGACGGGAGGACAGGATGGACGACTATCAGAAGGCCCTGCTGGCCCATATCAAGGAGACGGCGCCTTTTGCCAAGGGGTATCAGGTGGATACCATCTACTTCGGCGGCGGCACCCCCAGCTTCTATGGGGAGAAGCGGATCGCCGAGCTGGTGCGGGCGGTGAAGAAGCGGTTTGACGTGAGCCGTGAGGCCGAGGTGACCATGGAGGCCAACCCGGACAGCGTGGACGTGAAGATGCTCCGGCGGCTGCGCCGTGCCGGGGTGAACCGGCTCTCTCTGGGCGCCCAGACCGCCTGCGACCAGGAGCTGCGGGCCATCCACCGGCCCCACACCTTTGAGCAGACCTGCCAGGCGGTGGCTGCCGCCCGGGAGGCCAAGATCAAGAACCTCTCTCTGGACCTGATTTACGGCCTGCCCGGTCAGGATATGGCCTCCTGGCAGGAGAGCGTGGAGCAGATCCTGGCTCTGAAGCCGGAGCACCTGTCCTGCTACGGGCTGAAGGTGGAGGAGGGCACCCCTCTCTGGCAGCGGGTGAGCCGGGGAGAGGTGCTGCCCGACGACGACACCCAGGCGGACATGTACCTGTGGATGGTGGACCGGCTGGAGCGGGAGGGGTACCGGCAGTATGAGATCTCCAACTTCGCCAAGTGCGGCTGCCAGTCCCGGCACAATCTGAAGTACTGGATGGGCAAGCCCTATCTGGGCCTGGGGCCCGGCGCACACTCCGACTTTGGCGGCCGGCGCTACTCCTTCATCAAGGACCTGGACGGCTATATCTCCGGCGTGCTGGAGGGCGGAACGGTCATTGACGAGTCCGAGCTCATCCCCAAGCGGGAGCGGGGAGGCGAGTATCTGATGCTGCGCATGCGCACCACCCGGGGCATTGAGGAGTGGGAGTACCGCAGACAGTACTATATGAACTTTGAGCCCATCGAGCAGAAGCTGGCCGAGTTTGAGCACCACGGTTGGGCCGCCCGTCAGGACACCCGCTGGCACTTCACCCCCCAGGGCTTCCTCATCTCCAACCAACTCATCGGCGAGCTGCTGGAGGTCCAGGAGAAGTCGGTGCTCTCCGAGCTGCTGCCCAAGGCCAGAGCGGCATTTGGGAAGAAAAAGCCGGAGGATGAGGGGAAAAACCCGGAGAACTGACGAAAAAATTCTGGTATTACCAGGAGATAAGCTGTTTACAATAGAGACAGATTATGTTAACATAATAAGACATGAGCCCAACCGAAACAGCGCGTAGCCACATATGACAGGAGGAGAGCATGAAGTCAATTCGCACACGCACCATCGCCCTGGTACTGGCCGCTGCCCTGGGACTTGCCCCGGTGGCGTGGGCCTCTGAGGCGCTGGGACACGATATACAGACCGGAACGGTCAGCCTGGCCGCGGGCACTGAGCTGACACACCAGATTTTCTGGAGTGATACATACTCAGATCTGCGGACGGAGCGGTACTTTACCTATACACCCAACAAGAATGTAACCCCTGTGGTGGCCTACGGCGACAAGGTCACCAGCCGGGAGACCCTCACCACCATGGCCCAGCGGCTGGAGGGCGAGGGCAAGCGGCTGGTGGGCGGCATCAACGGCGACCTGTACGTGATGGCCACCGGTGAGCCTCTGGGCACCGTCATCACCGACGGCGTGCTCCGTTCCGTGCCCGGCACCAACAACCAGGGCTATTACGCCATCGGCTTCCGCAGCGACGGCACCGCCTTCATCGGCAAGCCCGACCTGACCGTGACCGCCACCTTCCACAACACCACCCTCCAGGTCACCGGCGGCATCAACAAGGTCCGGCTGAGCGACGGCATGGTCCTCTTTACCGACGACTTTGGCGCCACCACCCAGAACACCCAGGCCGGTGTGGATGTGATTCTGACCCCGGTGCTGGACGACGTGGGTGAGACCGTCAACGTGGACCTGGACGTGTCGGAGCAGAGCCAGGCGGCGGCGGAGAACAGCGGCTCCACCGGGACGGAAGAGGATATCACCGGCTCCGAGGACCTGACCAGCGGCACCCAGACCGGCAGCGAGGCCGACCCGGCCAAGGAGGTCAAGGGCACCCTGACCCAGAGCGATGAGTTTATGATCGGCAGCCGGGTGACCTACAAGGTGGAGCAGGTGCTGGAGTCCACCGGCTCCATCGCCATCCCCGAGGGCAAGGTGGTCCTGTCCATCAACAACAAGGCCAACTCCTACTGGCTGTCCAACGTGAAGAGCCTCAAGCCCGGGGATCTGGTGGACATCGACGTGACCACCACTGATTCCATCTGGCAGGAGGCCGACCAGGCCATGGGTGGCCTCTATAAGCTGGTCACCGCCGGCAAGGTGGAGAGCGGCCTGCCCACCGGCCAGACGGCCTACACCGCCGTGGGCGTCAAGGCCGACGGCACCGTGATTTTCTACACCATTGACGGCAAGCAGCCCGGGTACAGCGTGGGCGCCAGCCTGACCCAGGTGGCCATGCGCCTGGTGGAGCTGGGCTGTGTGGACGCCATCAGCCTGGACGGCGGCGGCTCCACCACCATCGGCGCCACCGCTCCCGACGGCGATAAGCTGGGGGTGCTCAACAAGCCCTCCGACGGCAGCCAACGGGCCAACAGCGTGGCCCTCTTCCTGACCACCGACCTGAAGCCCACCGGCGAGCTGGGCAGCTTCTATGTGACCCCCAGCGAGGCTCTGGTGCTCTCGGGCACCCAGGTGCAGCTCACCGCCACCCCGGTGGACACCTCCTACTACGCCATGGACACCACAGTCCCCGTCACCTGGTCCATCCGCAACGGGGACGGCTCGGTGGACACCAACGGACTCTTTACCGCAGGCGGTGAGAGCGGAACCACCCAGGTCACCGCCACCAGCGGCACCGCCAGCGGCTACACCACCATGACCGTGGTAAAGAAGCCGGACAGCATCACCCTCTCCAGCGAGGCCAGCGGCGCGGCAATCACCTCCCTCAATCTGGAGCCGGGCGGCACCATGGACCTGAAGGCCAGTTCCGTCTACCGCAAGCTGGCCGTGACCTCCCAGGATACCTGCTACACCTGGACGCTGGACCCGGCAGTGGGCACCGTGGACGCAAACGGCGTCATTACCGCCGGCGACAAGACCGCCAGCGGCAACCTGACCGTCTCGGCGGGCGGCACCACCGTAACCATCCCGGTCACTGTGGCCGGCCATGTGAAGACGGTGGAGGACTTTGAGGACGGCATCACCTCCGTGGGCGGCACAGCGGCCGTCCAGCTCAGCCAGGAGACCTCCTCCGACCACGTGCGCTACGGTACCGGCAGCCTGCGGGTGGAGTACGATGCCCAGACCGCCGGCACCGCCAGCCTGACCACCACCCTGTCCATCGCCGAGGGCGAGAAGTGGGTGAATATGTGGATCTACGGCGACGGATCGGGCAACAGCCTCACCGCCACCATCGCCGATCTCCAGGGCGCCACCAGCGAGGTGGCCCTCACCAGCCTGAATTTCACCGGCTGGAAGTATGTCTCCGCCCAGCTGCCCGCCAACGCCGCCTCCATCCGGTCCATTAACTTCATCTATGGCGGCGGAGAGAGCACCGGCGGCACCGTCTGGCTGGACCAGATTACCACCTCCAACGAGGTCCTTCAGGACAGCACCTGCCCCACCGTGTCCGTGAGCCTGTCCGGCGGCATCACCGCCGTGGTGTCCGACGACGTGGACAAGCAGTTTGACAAGAGCCAGATTTCCCTGACTTATGACGGAGAGCCTCTGAGCTTCACCTGGGACGCGGCCTCCTCCAAGCTGACCGCCAACCTGCCGGCGGCGGACAGCAAGACCCACCGGGTGACCGTCACCGTGTCCGACGCCTCGGGCAATATCGGACGGGGCAGCGCCACCCAGAACGCCACCGGCACCACGGTCTCCGCCTTTACCGACACCCAGGGCCACTGGGCCGCCAGCTACGCCGACTACCTCTATCAGCAGGGCATCACCACCGGCGTGCCCAACGAGGCCGACGGTACTCTCCAGTTCCAGCCCGACCGGACCATCACCAGAGGCGAGTTCTTCGCCATGGTGGCCCGCTGGCTGGGGGTGGACATGAACCAGTACAGCAGCGTGGAGCTGCCCTTTGTGGACGCGGCTCAGATCCCCGACTGGGCCCTGCCCGGCGTCAAGACCATGTACGCCCTGGGATACCTGAAGGGAAGCAGCGACGGCGCCGGCAACCTGAGCGCCAACGCCTCCGCCACCATCAGCCGTGCCGAGGCCATGACCATTCTGGGCCGTGTCCAGGCCCAGGGCTATGCCCAGGCTGAGCTCACCTTTGACGACGCCGCCAGCGTGCCCGACTGGTCCCTGACCTATGTCAAGACCCTGGTGGCCCAGGGGGTCATCAGCGGCTACGAGAACAAGATTATGCCCTCCGATCCCCTCCGCCGGGGTGAGGTGGCCAAGATGCTCTTTACCATGACCTGAGCACGACACACAGAAAAAATCCCTGCCGGATATCCGGCAGGGATTTTTTTACAAGGCGGTCACTTTTTTCGGTTGGAGATGGAGTACTCTGTGTCTGCCAGAGCCTGCACCGTTTCCCGGCCCCGGCTGTCCAGGGCCCGGTAGCGGGAGAGCAGACGCCGCTCCTCCTGGGTAAAGGAGCGCTGTAGCTCCGGCACATCGGTTCGGCTGAAGAGATAATCCAGACTGATGTGGTAGAAGTCCGCCAGAGTAACCAACGAGTCGTAGTTGAGCTGACGTTTCCCGGCCTCGTAGAGTGCATAGGCTGAGCGAGAAATGCTCAGCAGTGCAGCGATTTCAGACTGAGTTTTGCAGCGGGACTGCCGCAAAAGACGCAGGCGCTGGCTCAGCATGTGCTCACCTCCCGGCTCTCTGAAAAAATTATACCGTCAGACACGGACAAGACACAATCCACGTTGCAATATGTCTCATTTGCAGGGAAAATATTCCTGCATAAAGTTGACGCAGAGACAAAACGCAACTATAATAGAGCCAAAAATCACACTGCGGAGGACAGAGCATGGACAGAGACGGGGCGAAGCGGCGGGCGTTTATCTGTGGACTGGGCATGGCGGGCGCGTGGATTGCGCTCATGGCAATATGCCGCCGCTCTGCGGAGAGGACGGACTGGCTGACCGGTGCGGGAGACCGGGACGCCTTCCGGCAGCGCCTGAAGGGAAGGCGGCGCACAGGCGCCCTGGTGCTGGCCAGGCTGCGGAATCTGGGCGCGGTCAACCGCACCCAGGGCTACCGGGCGGGGGATGAGGCCATCTCCCGGGCGGCGGAGGTCCTGCGCAGGTGCTGGGGACGCTCCGGCGACCTCTACCGGATTGGCGGCCGGACCTTTGTCCTGGTGCTGCCCCGGCAGGAAACGTCCGCCCTGGAGCACATGGCCGGCCAAAGCACCCGGCTCTACGGCACCGGAGCGGCAGGAGACACACTGGTGCTCACCTGGGCGGTAGGCCCGGATACGCTTCAGGCCCTGCTGGGGCAGGCGAAGGCGGAAATGTCCCGGGTCTCGTGACCGTACCGACAGCCGGTACCATGGATGCAGAAGAGCGGCAGGAGGCAAAAACGGCTTCCTGCCGCATTTTTCCGCCGTTTTCGCTTTTTATCGAATACGAATTTTCTTGACAGGAATGGGCGTCAGCACTAAAATAGACTAGGTATAGTTTTTGAAAAGCAGCAGGGGTAGCTTTTCAATTTTTGTGCGGAATGGACAAGCAGCGCCAGCTCCGCCAATGCCACGTTACAATTGATTTTATAAAAACCAAGAAAGTAGGAGGTGTGTTCAGCCCTTATGGTACCCATTTGGATATTCATTGTGGGAATTATCGTCGCGCTGCTGGTCGGCGTGCTGGTAGGTTTCGCGCTTGGCGTCAAGTGGCGTAAGCAGGTCGCCGAGAAGGAGATCTCCAGCGCCGAGGAAGAGGCCAAGCGGATTATTAACGAATCCATCAAGAGCGCCGAGAGCAAGAAGCGCGAGGCGCTGGTTGAGGCCAAGGAGGAGATCCTCAAGGCCCGCAACGATTTTGAACGGGATCAGAAGGAGCGCCGGGCCGACCTGCAGAAGCAGGAGCGCCGGCTCCAGCAGAAGGAAGAGACCCTGGACCGCAAGACCGAGAACATCGAGAAGAAGGAAGAAGTCCTCCAGACCAAGCTCGCCGAGCTGGAAGAGGCCCGTGAAGAGGTCTCCACCATCAAGAAGACCCAGATGGAGGTTCTGGAGCGGCTCTCCGGCTTTACCGCCGAGGAGGCCAAGGCCTACCTCATCAACCAGCTGGAGGCCGAGGTCACCCACGAGTCTGCCATGAAGATCCGTGAGATCGAGGCTCAGTTCAAGGAAGAGGCCGACGCCAAGGCAAAGGAAATCCTGTCCCTTGCCATCCAGCGCTGCGCAGCCGACCACGTGGCCGAGGCCACCGTGTCGGTTGTTCCCCTGCCCAATGATGAGATGAAGGGCCGCATCATCGGCCGCGAAGGCCGTAATATCCGCACGCTGGAGACCATGACCGGCGTGGATCTGATCATCGACGACACCCCCGAGGCCATCACGGTCTCCTGTTTTGACCCTGTCCGCCGTGAGATCGCCCGCATCGCCCTGGAGAAGCTGATCCAGGACGGCCGCATCCACCCCGCCCGCATTGAGGAGATGGTGGAGAAGGCCAAGCGGGAGGTGGACGCCACCATCAAGGCCGAGGGTGAGCGGGCCGTGTTTGAGACCAACGTCCACGGCCTCCATCCCGAGCTGGTCAAGCTGCTGGGCCGTATGAAGTACCGCACCAGCTACGGCCAGAACGTGCTCAACCACTCCATCGAGGTCTCCCACCTGGCCGGTCTGCTGGCCGCCGAGATCGGCGCCGACGTGACCCAGGCCAAGCGGGCCGGTCTGCTCCACGACCTGGGCAAGTCCATTGACCACGAGGTGGAGGGCTCCCACGTCCAGATCGGCGTGGAGCTGGCCCGGAAGTACAAGGAGAACGAGGACGTGGTCCACGCCATCGAGGCCCACCACAACGACGTGGAGCCCCGCACCATCGTGGCCTGCCTGGTTCAGGCGGCTGACGCGGTGTCCGCTGCCCGTCCCGGCGCCCGGCGCGAGAACCTGGAGAACTATATCAAGCGCCTGGAGAAGCTGGAGGAGGTCACCTCTTCCTTCCCCGGTGTGGAGAAGTCCTTCGCCATTCAGGCCGGCCGCGAGGTCCGCATCATGGTGGCCCCCGAGAAAGTCAGCGAGGACCAGATGGTGCTCCTGGCCCGGGATATCGCCAAGAAGATCGAGGAAGAGCTGGAGTACCCCGGCCAGATCAAGGTGAATATGATTCGGGAGACCAAGGTTGTGGAGTACGCCAAGTAAGTCCCCCCATCAAACGAAAAACGAGGAGCGCGGCGTCTGCCGCGCTCCTCATTTTTTAAGATTTAAAATACAAACCGTGATTATTTGCGGTGTTTATCCCGCAGGTATACGTGCTTGGTGGGGTCGTCGGCGCTGGTCTGGCGGGAGACCACCTCAAACCGGTCCAGCGCCTTCACCAGCTGGGTCAGCTTGGAGTAGCCGTAGTTCCGGGGGTCAAAGTCGGGCTGCTTCTTCAGCAGCAGATTGCCTAGCTTGCCCATGAAGCCGTAGCCGTCCTCGTCGGCGATGCTCTCCAAAGAGTCGGCGATGAGGTCCACCACCGCACGGGGCACACCGGCGATCTCCTCCGGCTCGGGCGGCTGGGGCTGGGCGGGAGCGGTCTTCTTCTTGGCCGTCTTTTTGACGGGCTTCTTGGCCGACTGGGCCTGATTCTCCTTCTCCGGCTCGGAGATGGGTTCCGGCTCGGGAGCACAGGCCGCCAGCGCCTCCTGTCGTGCCTTCTCTCCAGCGGCCCGGATGACCTCGATGTAGATGAACTTGTCGCAGGCCACGATAAAGGGCAGGGGGGTCTTTTTCTCGCCCATGCCGTACACCTTCATACCGGCCTCCCGGAGACGGGTGGCCAGGCGGGTAAAGTCGCTGTCGCTGGACACCAGCACAAACCCGTCGCACCGGCCGGAATAGAGCAGGTCCATGGCGTCGATGATCATGGCCGAGTCGGTGGCGTTCTTGCCGGTGGTGTAGCTGTACTGCTGGATGGGGGTGATGGCGTGCTCCAGCAGCAGGGGCTTCCAGGAGGCCATGTTGGGGGTGGTCCAGTCGCCGTAGATGCGCTTGACCGTGGGCGTGCCGTACACCGCCGCTTCGGCCATGATGTCCCGCAGGGCGGAGCGGGGGGCGTTGTCCGCGTCGATGAGCACGGCCAGCCGCAGATCCTGATTGTCCATGTATGATAATCTCCTCATATCAGTGTAAAAAACCCGGAAACCGGGGTATGTCAGAACTAACAACTCCAGTATAGCACAAAGCCGCCGGGGGAGGAACAGAATTCCGGCGGAAAAATGGAGCAGGGGCGCAGCGTTTGGCCGCTCCAAAGCGTATATAGGGTGAAAGGGGGGACGGGAATGAACCCCAACCGGTTGGAAGAGACAGTAAGGAAGTATGAGAACACCCTGTACCGGACGGCGTTGGCTGTCCTGGGCGACGCTCACGAGGCCCAGGATGCGGTACAGGACACATTTGTCCGGTATCTGGAGAAGGCGCCGGAGTTTGACAGCCCGGAGCACGAGAAGGCGTGGCTCATCCGGGTGACGGTGAACGGCTGCAGGAGCCGTCTCCGCTCACCCTGGCGGAAGCGGCGCACGGAGCTGAGTGAGGGCCTGCCTGCCCCTGAGCCGGAGGAAAAAGCGGTGCTGGAGGCGGTGCTGGCCCTGCCGCCCAGGGACCGGGCAGCGGTCCACCTCTACTACTACGAGGGGTACAGCACGCCGGAGATCTCCGCCATGACCGGCCAGAGCGAGGGCACTGTCCGGTCACGGCTCTCCCGGGCCAGGCAGAAGCTCAAGGCCCTTCTGGCGGATGCCGAGTGAAAGGAGTACAGCATGGAACATTACCGTTCTTATATGAACCGGGTGAAGCTGAGTCCGGAGGAGCACCGGGCCCTGATGGACGCCCTGGAGGGTAAGGGGCATGCCCGCCGGAAACCCTCTCCCGCCCGGTGGGTGACTGCTGCGGCCTGCCTGGTGCTGGTGTGCGCGGCGGCTTTTGGGGTGTGGCGGCTGGCGGGGCTCCCGGTTGGGGATACCGGCCCCGACCGGCTGCTGGAGGACGTCCCCGGTACAACCGGGACCTTGTCCCCTGACGTGGGAAGCACGGAATCCGTTCCGCCGGAGCTGGACAGCGAATATGTCCTCTCACCGGAGGACCCCTTTGACGGCCAGCCCCACAGCAGCTTTAACATCCAGGGGGTGGAGTACGGAGATGCTCCTGAGATCTGCGCCTCCATCGCCTACCCGGACGGCTGGTTTGAGGAGCAGCTGACCCGGGCGCAGATGGTGGAGCTGCTGGGTGGTCCCGGGGCGGAGGACGCCCCCTGGTCCCTGTACTGGACGGGGTACGACATCACCGGAAAGGCGGTCTACGACGGGGAGGGGAACCTGTGGCAGCTGTGGCTCAACGGCGTCAGCCGGAGCAACGAGCACAACGGCTTCACCCTCACAGTCCGGCCGGGGGATTATCCCCTGACCGATATGATTGCCCCCGATCAGACTTCCACCGAGCTCAACGGTGTCACAGTCTATGGCAGCAAGATCGGCCGGTACGGCTGGGATGACAGCGGGGAGATGGGCTATATCTATGAGATCACCATGATGTCGGGAGAGGCCGGACTGAACTTTGAGGCCCGGCAGCTGAAGGAGGAGGACGCCGAGTATCTGTGTACCCAGGCGGCCAATACCTTCGTGATGACAAAACTGCACCTGGACAGCCTGCTGACCTACGGCGGTGAAATCCCCGACTGGGGCAGCGAGCGGCCCACCTGGGAGGAGGCCATGGCCGACGAGAAATTCGGAGACTATGTCCCCGCGGATGTGCCCGACGGCTTCACCTTTGAAGGGGCCTGGCGGGAGTGGGGCCAGAACCGGAATTACCTGTTCCTGAGATGGACCGGATATTACACCAATATCTCCATCGACATCTGGGATGCCAGCACCTTGGGAGACTTGCCCATCATCGATCCGGCGGATCGGGAGAAATACGACGTGAACCTGTACACCATCCCCTACGCCGACTCGGTGCCCGAGGAATACTGGCAGGAGTTTGGCCGCCCGGTATTCGCCATTGAGGACGTGACCCCCGAGGTGATCGCCGCCCGGATGCGCTGGGTGGACGACGACAGCGGCGACGTGGACAGCTGGCGCGGAGACTTCTCGGTCTACTACGAAAGCGAAAACGTGGTGGTGCAGTATGATCTGGACGGGGTCACCCCCCAGGAGGCCTATGATTTGATTTTGAAGCAATACGATACCGCCAGCATCGCACCGGAAAAACCATAAAAAAAGAGGCGGCCGCCCTTTCGGGCGGCCGCCTCGCTGTATGCTGTTGTTACGGCTCGTCCACGATGAGGCCGTAGCCGCCGTCGTTGCGCTTGTACACCACGGCGAAAGAGCCGTCGGCGTCGGCGTCCCGGAAGGCGAAGAAGGTGTGGTCCACCAGATTCATCTGGAGAATGGCCTCCTCCACGCTCATGGGCCGGATGGGGAACTTCTTGGTGCGGACAATGCGGAACTCCTCTTCCTCGGTGTCGGGGACAAAGGAGGAGATCTCCTCCTCGTCCACGGAGCGGACAAAGGCGTCCTGACGCAGGCGCTTCTCCAGGCGGGCCTTATTCTTACGCAGCTGGCGCTCCACAGAGGCCACGGCGGCGTCGATGGTGGCAAACATATCGGAGGTGCTCTCCGCCACGCGGATGATGGTACCGGCGGAGCGAATGGTCAGCTCTACGTTGTTCCGGTCCTTTTCTACACTGAAGACGATGGCGGCCTCCGCATCCGCCTTAAAATAACGGTCCAGCTTGCCCACCTTCTTCTCGGCATAGGCATGCACCTTGCGGGGCAGGTTGACCTTCTTGTCTGTGAACACGAACTTCATAGTTGTCAGCTCCTTCCGCCCTTTGGGGAGGGCACTCGTTGAAAGCGGAGTGGTCCGGCTTCCTTGTCTTAATTATACCACACTACAAAGAAAAAGCTACAACAATTTGTGAACAACGGACAAAAACAATCAAAGTGTTACGCTGGCGTGGCGGGTGACGTGGCAGCCCAGGTTGACGCAGCAGGGCAGACCGGCGATGTGGGTGGGGGCGGGCAGGATGGCCACCGACAGTGCGGTGGTACGGCCGCCCAGACCCTGGGGACCGATGCCAAGGGCGTTGATGCGCTCCAGGGCCTCCGCCTCCATCTCGGCGTAGAAGGGGTCGGCGCTGTGGGTGTCCACGCTGCGGAGCAGAGCGCGCTTGGCCAGCAGAGCCGCCCGGTCGGAGGTGCCGCCCAGGCCAACGCCTACCACCACCGGGGGACAGGGGTTGGAACCGGCCAGGGACACCGACTCCACAATAAAGTCCAGAATCTCCTGCCGTCCGGCGGCGGGAGTGAACATCTTCAGCTTAGTCATGTTCTCGCTGCCGAAGCCCTTGGGAGCCACGGTGATGGAGAGCCGGTCGCCCTCTGTGAGGCGCAGGTACTGGACGGCGGGGGTGTTGTCCCCTGTGTTCTCCCGGCGGAGGGGGTCACGCACCACCGAGCACCGGAGGGAACCCTCCAGATAGCCCCGGCGGACGCCCTCATTTACCGCGTCCTCCAGCAGACCGCCGGTGATGTGGGCCTCCTGGCCCAGCTCCAGAAAGACCACCGCCATGCCCGTGTCCTGGCAGATGGGCAGGCCCCGCTGGGCGGCAAAGGCGAAGTTCTCCTCCAGGTCGCCCAGAATGGCACGGCCAACCGGGGACTCCTCGGTCTCTGCGGCGGAGCGGATGGCTCCGCACAGGTCGTCGGGCAGCACGGTGTTGGCCTTGATGCAGGCGTCCCGCACGGCGGTTACAATGTCGTCAAACCGGATTTCACGCATGGCGGGCACCTCCTCAGTGGACCCGGACGCCGCCGATGTACACCTGCTCCACCTTGCTCTTCCAGTCCAGGGGGTGGCCGGTGGAGAGGACGATATCCGCGTCCTTGCCGGGGGTCAGGGAGCCCACCCGGCTGTCGATGCCGCCGATGACCGCCGGGTTGATGGTGATGGCGGCCAGGGCGTCCTCCTCGTCCATGCCGGCACGCACCGCCATGGCGGCGCAGATAGGCAGGTACTGGATGGGAATGACCGGGTGGTCAGTGCAGATGGCCACCTTCACGCCGGCCTTGGCCAGAATCACCGGGTTCTCCTGGTTCTGGCCGCCCAGCTCGGGCTTGCTGCGGTCGGTGAGGCAGGGGCCGGTGATGACCGGGATACCCTCCTGGGCCAGCAGGTCGGAGATGAGATAGGCCTCGGTGCCGTGGACCACCACCAGATGCAGGCCGAACTCCTTGGCCAGACGCACAGCTGTGGCCACGTCGTCCGCCCGGTGGGCGTGGCAGTGGACGGGCAGAGTGCCCTTGAGCACGGGCACCAGGGCCTCCATCTTGGCGTCAAAATCGGGCATGTCCGTCTCCGGGTCCTCGTCGGCCTTGTTCTGCTTGTCCATGTACTCCAGGGCCTTGGACAGGTTCTCCCGGATGATGGCGGCGGTGGCCATGCGGGTGACCGGGGTCTCCTTACGGTCGTTGTACACGTTCTTGGGGTTCTCGCCCAGGGCGAATTTCATGGCCACAGGGGCGGTGACGATCATCTGGTCCACCCAGCGGCCGTTGGTCTTGAGGGCGGCGAACTGGCCGGCGATGGGGTTGGCGCTTCCGGGGCCGGTGAGCACGCAGGTGACGCCGCCGGCACGAGCGTCGGAAAAGCAGCGGTCCAGGGCGTTGACCGCGTCGATGGCCCGCAGGTGGGGGGTGCAGGGGTCGGTGGACTCGTTGCCGTCGTCCGACTCAAAGCCCAGGGAATCGCCGAACATGCCCAGGTGGCAGTGGGCGTCCACCAGACCGGGGTAGACGTGGCCGCCGGCGGCATCCACCACGTCCTGGTCCACGCCGTCGGGCAGGGCGGACATGGGGCCGACAGCCGCAATCTTGCCCTCCTCCACGTGGACAAAGCCGTTTTCGATGATGGGGCCGTCCATGGTGTGCAGAATTCCGTTGATGATCAGCAAGGAAATCCCGTCCTTTCGACAAAAGTAGTGTTTGACAAATATAGGAAAAAGAGCTATATTATGCTTGCAGCTCATCCAATATGCAATCCATCTCAATTCCAGCAAGGGAACTCATTCCATTCTCCCGCGCACCTTGGACGCCCGTTACCGGGCGTTCTTTTTTTGCGTGAGGAGAAGAAAAAGCAGCCTGCCGAACCACCGGGTTCGACAGGCTGCGCGGATGCTGAGCGCTTATTTCCGGCCGCCGCGGCGGTTGCTGCTCCGCTTCTCCGTGTAATGGAGCTCGGAGAGCTTGCTGTCCGAGGCCTGCATAAACTGCTTGAGCTTGTCCTCAAAGCTGGCGGGCTCACGGGGAGCCGCGGGACCCCGGCTGAAGCCGCCGGGCCGTCCGCCGCCGGCGGGACGGGCGCCGCCCATGGGCCGACCCTGGCCGGCGGGGCGGGGAGGAGGATCCATTGCCTTCTTAATGGAGAGGTTGATGCGGCCGTTCTCGTCAATGCCGATGACCTTGACCTTGACCTCCTGACCCTCTTTTAAGTAGTCCTTGACGTCATTCACATAGGAATAGGCGATCTCGGAAATGTGCACGAGGCCGGACTTGCCCTCGGGCAGCGAGACGAACGCGCCGAATTTTGTAAGACCTGTTACCTTACCCTCCAGGATAGAACCAACACCAAACTCCATACTGACCGATATATCCTCCTTAAAAATTCACCCGGGGATGGGCTACTCGGTGATCCGCAGAATCTTTTCGCCGGGGAGCACAAGGCCCAGAGAATCACGCGCGATATCCTGCTGACGCTTGGGGTCATCGCTGTTTTCCACGGCGTCGGACAGGTCGGCGTTGACCTGAGTCTGGGCGTCCACCTGAGCGGTCAGCGCGGCCTTCTGGGCCTGGGCATCCTCCAGCCGGCTCCGCAGATCCAGCAGGGCGATGGACAGACCGATGAGGAGCGCCAGTACGACGATCTTGGTGAGCAGTCCTGCACGTTTGACCTTCATATCCGGCTCCTCCTTCTCCGCGTGCCGCCCGTCTGCGGGCAGCTTGCGCCATCTCTTCGGGTATCTGCTTTATTTTATACCATCTCCGCTTATAATGAAAGTGATTTTTCGCAAGTTTTTTAAAAATTTTACCCAGAGCGGTCAGCAGTGTCACCGGCAGAAGGACAAAACGCCATAAAAGGCCCGCCAGATCGGCCAGCAGATAGCCCAGCTTCAGGGCCCAGCGGCTGAGCAGGAGGAAGTACCCAACCGCGCCCAGGAAGATGGCGCCGATGTGAAAGAGCCGGACCCGGCCGTCCCCCACGGCAATGGTGAACACAAAGAGGGAGACGGTCACCGCCAGCCAGAACAGCAGGTCCAGCACGCCTCCCAGCAGGGGCAGGCGCACCCGGACCCGGAGCACCCGGAACAGGTCGTACAGCACGCCCACCAGGGCGCCCAGTACCAGGGCGGCCGCCAGAGAGAAGGCCTGCCCGGCCACCGAGATCTCCATAGGCCGCCCCCTCAGCGGAACAGCCGGGAGAACAGTCTGCCCTTGTCCCGGCCGCTGTCCTCATAGGTGAGGGAGTCGATCTCCCCCTCCACCTTCAGGTCGCCGCCGTCCAGGCTCAGCTTCTCAATGTGCAGATCCCCACCCCGGACAATCAGCGTCCCCTTGGTGGTGTACATGACAATCTGGGTCTCGTCAAAGCTCTCCACTTCCTCCACGCCGGAGACCGAGAGCTGCTCCCGGCCCTCCAGAATCAGGTGGTGGGGCGCGTCGGTACGGATGGATTTTTCATCATAGGGCATGGCAGGTCCCTCCCTTTCAGTCTCTGCACTATCTATATGGGGGAGGGGGACAGGATATGCCCGGTCAGGTTCGCTGCCTGGACAGGGCCGGAACCAGCCGCCGGGAGAGGGCAAAGGCCAGGGCCAGCTTGATGAGGTCGGGAACAATGAAGGGGAACACACACCAGCCCAGCACGGTCAGCATGTCCGCCGAAGCGCCGCCGGCGGAGTAGAGGTACAGGTACCACACCGAGCCGAACAGGTAGCACACAGCCAGACCCACAACAGCGGAGCACAGATAGACCATGGGCCCCTTGCCCAGCAGGGCCTCAGCGGCCCACATCACCAGGGCGATGAGCAGGAAGCCCAGCAGATAGCCGCCGGTGGTGCCAATCAGGGCACCCACGCCGCCGGTGAAGTGGGAGAATACGGGCAGCCCCACCGCACCCAGCAGCAGATACACCCCCACGGCCAGGGAGCCCAGCTTTCCGCCCAGCAGTCCCACCGCCAGGAACACCCCCATGGTCTGGAGGGTGAAGGGCACCGCTGTGGGGATGGAAATCCAGGCGCAGATGGCCAGTAGGGCGGCCATGATCCCGGTGAGAACCAGATTTCTTGTCTTCATAATGCGCTCCTCTCTCCCGGCGCAGGTCCGGGACGGTTGTAAACTTCTGAAATAGAATAGTTTACAATTGGAAAATTGTCAACTGAATTTTGAAAGAAGGTTACAATTCCGATTGACGGGAGGGGACGGGGGAGATACAATGGAACACAAAACAGAGAAAGGGGAGAGGGCTGTGCTGCGGGATGAGGTGCTGGCACTGCTGAAGCAGGGAGAGGGCCCCCTGTCCGGGGAGGCCATGAGCAGACGGCTGGGGGTATCCCGGGCGGCGGTGTGGAAGGCGGTGGAGAACCTGCGGCAGGAGGGGTATGTCATCTCCTCCGCCACCAACCGGGGCTACCGGCTGGAGGAATCCCCCGACCTGCTCAGCGCCGGAGAGCTGTCCGGCGCTCTGGATGGCTGCCTGGTGGGACGGGAGCTGCTCTGCCTGCGCACCGTGGACTCCACCAACAGCGAGGTGAAGCGTCAGGCCATGGCGGGTAAGGCCGAGGGCCTGGCGGTGCTCGCCGATGAGCAGACCGGAGGACGGGGACGCCGGGGACGGGAATTTGAGTCCCCGGCGGGAAAGGGGCTGTACTGCTCCGTACTGCTGCGGCCCGAGTGCACCTTAGATGAGCTGATGTGGCTCACGGCCTGGACGGCGGTGGCGGTGTGCGACGCGGTGGAGGAGGTGTGCGGTGTCCGGCCGGGCATCAAGTGGACCAACGACCTGGTGCTCCAGGGGCGGAAGCTGTGCGGCATCCTCACCGAGCTGGGCATGGAGGGGGAGAGCGCCCGCCTCCAGTACGCAGCGGTGGGCATCGGCGTCAACGTGAGCCAGCAGGCGGAGGACTTCGGCCCGGTGGCCGCGCCAGTGGCCATCTCCCTGGCCCAGGCCCTGGGAAAGGCGCCCCGCCGCACCGACCTGGCCGCTGCCCTGCTGCGCTCCCTGGACCGTATGTACCTGGACTTTCCCACCCAGCGGGACAGCTGGTATGAGCGCTACCGCAGAGACTGCCTCACCCTGGGAAAACCGGTGCGGGTGCTCCGGGGCAACGAGACCTTCACCGGCGTGGCCGAGGACCTGGCCGGCGACTTCTCCCTCATCGTCCGCCGGGAGGACGGCACCCGGGAGACCGTCAATGCCGGGGACGTGTCGGTCCGGGGACTGTTCGGATACACGGAATAACAAAAAAGCGCGGCCCCGTACGGAGCCGTGCTTTTGCGTGGGGGAAAGGAGCTGTCCCGCCGCTCAGGGCTGAGACTTCCTCATTTTTCTGGAACGACCCGCAGAATCATCCGGCAGACCGGCAGGCTGATTGCGGCGGTTTTGCGGCCCGGATTCAGGGGAAGCGGCCGGGCGTGTTGTCGAAGCGGTACCCCACACCCCTAAGGGTGACAATCCGCTCGGCGTAGGGGCCGATGGCACGGCGGACCTGCTTGATGTGGGTGTCCAGGGTGCGCTCGCCCTTGGGGCGGTCGGGACCCCAGACCGCCTCCAGCAGGGTTTGCCGGGGCATGGCCGTGCCCGGGTGGGACACCAGCTGGAGCAGCAAATCGAACTCCTTGGGGGACAGGTCCACGGGCCTGCCGTCCACCGACACAAGGCGGGCGGCAGGGTCCACCACCAGGCCGCCGATGCCCAGGATGGGGGCGTCGGGCGCAGGTGCGGGACGCCTGCGCTTGAGGATGGCGGCCACACGGTACATCAGCTCCCGGGGGGAGAAGGGCTTGACCATGAAATCGTCCACACCCAGCTTGAAGCCCCGTACCTTGTCCTGCTCCTCTCCGTGGACGGAGAGCATGAGCACCGGTACGTCGGAGAAGGTGCGGATGGCCCGGAGGGCCTCGTAGCCGTCCAGGCCGGGCAGCATGATATCCAGAATCACCAGATCCACGCCGCCCTCACGGCAGCGCTCCACTGCGGCATGGCCATCGGCACATTCGGCGATCTCATAGCCCGCGTGCCGGGCGTGCTTTGCCACAAGGGACCGCATTTTATCTTCATCATCCACAATCAAAATCCGTTCTGCCATGGAGATGTCTCCTTTCCGTGAGAAGTCGACAGGGACAGGACAGGGAAGGGGCGGTTACAGGCCCATGGCCTCCGCCGGACGGGGCGGAGCCAGGGAGTCCTCCACGCTGTGGAGCTGGTCGCGGAAGGCCTCCACCGCCCAGTCGGGGGAGAGCAGCTCCGCACCCGAGCCCAGGCCGAAGAGCCAGCCCAGAAACTGGGGGCTGACCACCGCACGCACCGTGACGGTGAAGTGGTCGTCCCCGTCAGGTACCAGAATCACGTCCTGCCCGAACCGGTCCAGCACCACGCCCACCAGCTGGTTCCGGCAGCGGAGGGTCACCTGGGCCTCACGGCCGCTGAACATGCCGAAATGCTTCTGGGCATAGGTGGACAGGTCAAAATCACGGCAGCTCTCGTCCCCCAGACGGGGCAGGCAGGTCACCGCCAGCTCAGCCATCTTGTCCACCCGGTAGTGCCGCATTTCATGGTGCAGGTGGTCATATCCGGCCAGATAGTAATTCTCGTTGTCCCAGATCAGTCCGTAGGGGCTCACCTGATAGCGCCTGCCCTCCCGGCGGTAGACCTTCTCCTTCCTCACATTGTACTCAAAGTACCGGAAGGTCACCGATTTGCCGGTGGCAATGGCGCTGTGGAGCTTGTCGATGTTGTAATACACACTTTCGTTCATGGCCTTCACCCGGCCGGAGACATACACCTGCCGCTGGAGCGAGCGGGCCTGATAGCGGCTGGTCAGGCTCTCCAGCTTGTGGATCAGGGCGTCCGACTTGCGCCGGGTGATGAACTTGCAGGACTGCACCGCATCCACCAGCAGTTTCAGTTCGGCCAGCTCGAAGAGCCTTCCGCCGATAAACCAGCCGGGGGATTTTCCTTTCCGGCTCTGGACATCCAGGCCCAGCTCCCGCAGGGCGTCCATGTCGTCATAGATGCTCTTGCGCTCCGCGCCCACCTCATGGGCCTCCAGGGTGCTGATCAGCTGCTGGACGGTCATGGGGTGGTCCTCGTCGGTCTCACGGAGCAGAGCCCGTTCCAGCAGCGGCAGTTTCAGCTTTTGCTTTGCGCCTCTCGCCATGGCGCATCCCCCCTTTCCATACCATCATAGCGCAAAATCTGTACGATAAAGCGGACTTTTTTAGAAGCATACCATATTTTCACGCCCGTGCCAAGTAACACGGGATAAGAAGAAAAAGAAAATTTTGAGAAGTGGGCCATTTTTTCTGTTACTTTACAGGGCATAAAAACTGTGCTACCCTCGTACTCATAGAGGGCGGAAATCCGGGCTTCCGGCCCGGAGAGAGAGGAGGCAGGACCATGAGAGCGGTTGTGACAGCGCCCATTTGCCCGCTGATGAGCGGGCCGTCGTATCAGTGCGAGCGGGCGGACGAGGCCCTGGGAGGCATGACAGTGGAGGTGCTGGAGGACACGGGGACTGCCTGGCGGCTGGTGCGCACCCACTACGGCTACACCGGCTACGCGCCGGAGGCATGTCTCCTCTTCGGCGAGGAGACGGCGGCGTGCTGGGAGCGCCGGGAGAAGAAGGTGGTGCTCCAGGGGACCTGCGACGTGCTGGCCGCGCCCGACGTGGCCGCCTGGCAGGTGGCCTCCCTGGTCCGTGGGGACCTGGTGGCACCCAAAGGAAGAGAACAGGAGGGGTGGCGGCAGGTGCTGCTTCCCGGCGGACAGGAGGGGTATCTCCGCGGCAGCTTTCTGGGGCAGTACCACACCGCTCCCGTCTATGAGGACGAGGAGGGCATGCGCTCGACCCTGGTGGACGCCGCTCTGGCCTACCGGGGAACCCACTACCGCTGGGGCGGCAAGAGTCCCATGGGCATCGACTGCTCCGGTCTGTGCTCCATGGCCTACTTGCTCTGCGGGGTGATCATCTGGCGGGATGCCGCCATCAGGGAGGGCTACCCCATCCGGCCCATTCCCAGAGAGAACATGCGCCCCGGCGATCTGCTCTTCTTCCCCGGCCATGTGGCTATGTATCTGGGGGATGGGCGGTACATCCACGCCACAGCCCGTGCGGGGGATGACGGCGTTGTCATCAACAGCCTCCGACCCGGCCACGCAGGCTACCGGGCTGATCTGGCCGGCAGCCTGACGGCGGTTGGATCCATATTCTAGGCAGACAGTGCGCCCTGGGAACAGCTGTTTCCAGGGCGCATATTTGCTGTTTATTGGGCGGACTGGAGGTAGCGGCCCGCCTGGGAGGCGGCGGAAGCGCCGTCCGCCGCAGCGGTGACCAGCTGGCGCAGGTCCTTCACACGGGTGTCACCGGCGGCAAAGATGCCGGGCACATTGGTGCGGGTGTCCTCACCGGCGATGATATAGCCGGCATCGTCCAGCTCCAGAGGCGGGGAGAAGACCTGGTTGTCCGGGGCCAGACCCACGGCGGCGAACACACCCGCCACGGGCAGGGAACGCCTGCCGTCGGGACCCTCCACCAGCAGGGAGGTGACGGCCTGCTCACCCTGGACCTCCACCACCTTGTGGGAGAGAAGCACATGGATGTTGGGTGCGGCGGCCAGGGCGTCAATCAGATGCCGCTCCGCCTTGAAGGTATCCCGGCGGTGGACCAGGTACACGTTGGGGCAGATGTTGGCCAGAAACAGGGCGTCCTCCAGAGCGGTGTTGCCGCCGCCCACCACCGCCGTGTCCCTGCCACGGAAGAAGTTGCCGTCGCAGGTGGCGCAGTAGCTGACGCCCCGGCCCGCCAGCCGCTCCTCACCGGGCACCTCCAGCTTCCGGCGGCGCACGCCGTTGGCGATGATCACTGTCCGGCCCTCATAGGTGTTGCCGCCGGTGGTCACGGTCTTGTGTGTGCCGTTGTCGGCCAGGGACGCCACCCGCTCAAAGCGGATGTCGGTGCCCAGAGCCTGGGCCTGCTCGTAGAGGTTCATGGCAAAATCCGGTCCGGAGACCTGCTTGCTGCCCGGCCAGTTCTCAATGTCCGGCGTGGTGGCCGCCTGGCCGCCGGGGGTGCCTCCCTCCAGCAGCAGGGCGGAGTAACCGGCCCGCTTGGCATAGATGGCGGCGGTCAGGCCCGCAGGACCGGCGCCGATGATGATGATGTCGTACATATGCTCACCTCATTAACGAGAATTATTCTTGTTTAAATCATAGCATATAACAGGAGATTTGAAAAGAGAAAAATGCCCAAAAAGCAAAAAAATTTCCGGCACGGGATATTGTCCCGTGCCGGAAATAATTTATGCGCTGTGGTCCAGGGAATCGGGGCTGTTTTCCGGCTCGGAGGACAGCCCGGGGACGGGCTCGGGCAGAGCCACCGCCTCGGGGAAGGAGACGGCAGCCTTGAACAGGTCTCCGTCGATGTCCAGCCGGAAGGTGCCGCCTTGGAGCTCGGTCAGGCTGCGGGCGATGGACAGGCCCAGGCCGGAGCCCTCGGTGGTGCGGGACTCCTCGCCCCGGACAAACCGCTCCATCAGCCGCTCAGGGGGAATGTTGAGCTGCTGGCGGGAGATATTCTTCACCGACAGGGTCACCATGCCCTCCCAGCGTGTCACATCCAGGTAGATACGGGTGCCCTCCAGGGCGTACTTGCAGCAGTTGGAGAACAGGTTGTCGATGACCCGCCACAGGTGGCGGCCGTCGGCCCAGATGAACAGCTCATCCTGGGGCAGGGTGGGCACCGCCGTGAGGTTGTGGGCCTGGAACCGCTCCTCGTACTCACCCAGCGCCTGGCCCACAAACTGGACGATGCCCAGTCGCTCCAGGTTGACGGGCAGACTGCCCGTGGAGGCCTTGCTGGCCTCCACCAGGTCCTCGGTCAGCTTTTTCAGCCGCTGGCTCTTCCTGTCCAGCACCTCCAGGTACTCCAGAGCCTTGGGATTGTCCAGCGGCTCCTTTTTCAGCAGGTCCACATAGTTGATGATGGAGGTGAGGGGGGTCTTCAGGTCGTGGGACACATTGGTGATAAGCTCGGCCTTGAACCGCTCGGACTGCATCCGCTGGTCCACCGCCGCGCTCACCGCCGCGCCCAGGTCGTTGAGCTGCTCGGCGTGCTCCCGCAGGTCCCGGTACATGCCGGTGGTGTCGATTTTGGTCTCCGGGTTGCCGCCCACAATCTCCGCCGTGCCCGCCCGGATGGCCTTCCACTGGCGGCTCCACCGGCACAGGCACCAGAGCACAAAGCCCTGGTAGACCGGGATGAGCACCACGGTCAGACCGGTGACCACGCTGCCCAGCAGGTAGAGCAGGAAGAGAGTCACAATCCGGCGGCTCATGGTCCAGCCGTGGACCATCCGGGAAAGGCCGTGGACCATGGCTCTGAGCATCCGCCACACCAGCATGGAGCGCAGCAGATTGTGGTTTTTCAGGCGGATGGCGGTGGTCATCAGCAGGCCCAGGGTGAGGGCGGCTCCCGCCATGGCGAACACGGCCAGGCCCACCAGCACAAAGAGCCGGGTGTTACCCTGGTTGTACACATAGGTCACCTGGTCCCCAGCGGAGAGCAGGGCGGCGGCCAGGAAGAAGTCGGCTGTCAGATACACGTCATAGGGCACACGCTCCTGCCAGGTGAGGGGCACGGAGCCGTCCTCCCGGCGGCGGCAGCAGTCCATCAGCAGGCTGCGGATACCCGCCAGGCTCAGCAGGCAGGTGATCAGAGCCACAAGGGCCACATAGGGCAGACGGCCCTGGAGCTGGGCGTAGGCAACACGGCTCTGGGAGTAGCTGTCCGTGATGGGCATGGGGTTGGCAATGCCCGCCTGGATAACAAGCTCTTCCCGCTTGATGCGGGTGTCAAAGCTTTCGTCGTAGCCGTCAAAGCTCTCGCCGTCAGAGTAGTAACCGTAGGCGTTGAAATGTTCCACACTGTCCGCCGGGTCACAGGTAACAAAGCCCTCCTCCGTGCGCACCATGCGGACATACCGATCCAGATTCTCATCGTAATAGGTGTAGTCGTCATAGGCCAGGTCGCCGCCGTAGGTGATGGTGGCGGCGTTGGTTATCTGGGCGCCGGTGGTGTCCACCAGGGATGCCCCGTTCAGATTGGAGGCCAGCAGGGCGCCGGACTGGTCGTGGACCTGGTAGCGGAAGTTGGTGTTTTCAGGGGACAGCCGATCCTGAAGGCCGCTGAGCTGCTGCTCCTCCAGGTAGGACAGGTCTCCGCTCCAGCGCTCCCGCAGTAGGAGATCCACCAGCTGCTCCACCTGGCTCAGGTCGGAGAACATATCCATCCGTGCGGTGTTGCTGTTGTAGTAGTCGCCGCCGGTCCACAGGTCGTCCCAGTTGGCGGCGGTGAGCAGGCTGGAGAGAAAGGCCGCCGCCAGCACCACCATGGTCAGGAGAAAGACCCCCACCCGGGACACCGGATTGAAATTGAGGCTTCTCACAGAAATCAGCTCCTGTCAGTTGATTTGCCGGAGAAGCCGGGTTTTACAGCTTCTCCATCTTATAGCCCAGGCCCCACACCACCTTGATGTAACGGGGGTTGGCCGGGTCAATCTCGATTTTCTCCCGCAGGTGGCGGATGTGCACCGCCACGGTGTTCTCCGAGCCCAGAGAGGGGTCGTTCCACACCTGCTCGTAGATCTGGCTGGTGGAGTACACCCGGCCCGGACTCTTGAGCAGCAGCTTGAGAATGTTATACTCAATGGGGGTGAGGGACACGCTCTCACCGTCCACGGTCACCGATTTGGCGCCGTCGTCCATGGCGATGCCGCCGTTGCGGATCACGTTGTCCTCGGTCTTTTCCCGGCCGCCCAGGGTGGTATACCGCCGCAGCTGGCTCTTCACCCGGGCGATGACCTCAATGGGGTTGAAGGGCTTGGTGATATAGTCGTCGGCGCCGATGTTCAGGCCCAGAATCTTGTCCGAGTCCTCGCTCTTGGCGGTGAGCAGGATGATGGGGATGTTCTTGCTCTCCCGCAGCTTGGCGGTGGTGCGGATGCCATCCAGTCCGGGCATCATCACGTCCAGCAGCACCAGCTGGATATCCTGCTGATCCACTACTTTCAGCGCTTCCAGGCCGTCGTAGGCCTTGAAGGTCTTGTACCCCTCGCTGGTGAGGTAGATGTCCAGGGCGGAGACAATATCTTTGTCGTCGTCGCAGATGAGAATGTTGTACAACTCGTTCACCTCATGTCTGAAATTATCCTAGCACGGAAACTTTAAGCCGCAAGAACGGAAAGGTTTAAGAACTTTTTAAGAAGCGGGGCCCGGGGCCCAGAGTACCTCACATTGTACTCCATTTTGCCCCTACAGGCAAATGAAAAACGCCGCCCCCAACAGAAAGCGCATTGCCCTTGCTGGAAAAATCGCATATAATATAAGTCTCACCTCTCCATGTGGGAGAGGCGGGCGGAAGGGAGGCATGTCGATGAAAACCCACTGCTTCCGGCTCCGGCGGGGAGACGACCTGCTGGAAAAGCTGGAGGAATTCGCCAGGGAGCACCACATCCCGGCGGCCGCGGTGGTCTCCGGTGTGGGCTGCGTCAGCAAGGCCCGTGTGCGGGACGCCTCGGGCGTCACGGTGCGCACCCTGGACGAGCCGCTGGAGATCGTCTCCCTGATGGGTACCCTGTCAGAGAAGCGGACCCACCTGCACATCTCCCTGTCCCGGGAGGACCTCACCACCCTGGGAGGCCACCTGATGGCGGGGTGCATTGTCAACACAACGGCGGAAATCGTGGTGCTGGAGCTGCCCGGCGTCCACTTTGACACGGAATTTGACCCGGAGACCGGCTATGACGAGCTGGTCATCCGGCAGGAGGAACAGCCATGATACTCAATCTGCTGGCCGTGGGGGACGTTGTGTCCGACGACGGCCTGAACTATCTCTCAAAGCACCTGCGCCAGGTCAAGCGCCTCCACGACGTCCACTTCACCGTGGTCAACGGGGAGAACGCCTCCGGCGTGGGCATCCTGCCCCGGCAGGCACAGGACATCTTTGACGCCGGAGCCGACGTCATCACCCTGGGCAACCACACCTGGAACCGCATCCAGATCGCCGACTTCCTGGACGAGAACCAGTACATTCTCCGCCCCGCCAATTACACCAGCCGGGTGCCCGGCCGTGGCTGGGGGGTGTTTGAAGGCCCCCGGGGCATCCGCATCGGGGTGATGAACCTCATCGGCCGGTGCGAGATGGACTCCAATTTCGACAACCCCTTCACCGTGGCCGACCGTATCCTGAAAGAGGGCGGCGCCGACATCTCGGTGCTGGACTTCCACGCCGAGGCCACCAGCGAAAAGGGCGCCATGGGCTACTATCTGGACGGCCGGGTCCAGGCGGTGTGGGGCACCCACACCCACGTGCCCACCGCCGACACCCAGATCCTGCCCAAGGGCACCGGCTTTGTCACCGACCTGGGCATGACCGGCCCGGTCCGCTCCGTGCTGGGCATCCGCCCCGAGCAGTCCATCAACCGCTTCCTGGGCGGCCTGCCCCAGCGGTACGAGTCGGCGGGCGGAGAGTGCAAGCTGGAGAGCGTGCTCTTCTCCATCGACACGGACACCAAGCGGTGCGTGGCGGTGGAGCGGGTGGACATCCGGGGCTGACCGGAAAAAAGACCGGAGGAAAGAACCATGCTGAAGCTGATACATGCCGCTGATTTTCATCTGGACGCGCCCTTTGCGGCCCTGCCCCCCGAGCGGGCGGCGGAGCGGCGGGAGGAGCAGCGGCAGCTCCTCACCCGCCTGGCCGAGCTGGCCGAGGCGGAGCGGGCCGATCTGGTGCTGCTGTCCGGCGACCTGCTGGATAGCGACCAGGCCCGCTATGAGACCGTCCAGGCCCTGGCCCGTGCACTGGGGGAGATCAAGGTCCCTGTGTTCATCGCCCCGGGCAACCACGACTTCTGGTCGCCCCGCTCTCCCTGGAGCACCGGAGCCTGGCCGGAGAACGTACACATCTTTTCCCGCTCCACTCTGGAGACGGTGGAGCTGCCCGAGCTGAACTGCGCTGTCCACGGCGCGGCCTTCATCGCCCCCTCCTGCGACCAGTCCCCTCTGAAGGGCTTTTCTGCCCCGGAGGACGGCAAAGTCCACCTGATGGTGCTCCACGGCGACGTGGACGGCAGGGGGCGGTACGGCTCCATTGACCGGGCGGACATCGCCGCAAGCGGCCTGGACTACCTGGCTCTGGGCCATATCCATGCCTGTTCCGGCCTCCAGAAGGAGGGGAACACCTGGTGGGCCTACCCCGGCTGCCCCGAGGGCCGTGGCTTTGATGAGCTGGGGGACAAGGGCGTGCTGGTGGTGGAGGCCGAGAAGGGGAGTGTCTCCGCCCGCTTTCTGCCCCTGTGCCGCCGGCGCTATGAGATCCTCACCGTGGACCTGTCCGGCGGAGAAAATCCGGCGGAGACCCTGGCCGCCGCCCTGCCCAGGGATGGGCAGAACGACATCTGCCGCATTATCCTCACCGGCGAGAGCGGCGTGGAGGGGCTGGACGTGGAGGCGCTGGAGGCGGTGGCCCAGCCCTACTTTTACAGCGTCACCCTCCGGGACCGTACCCGGGTCCGCCGGGACCTGTGGAGCCGGGCCGAGGAGGACACCCTCACCGGGCTGTTTTTGCGGCAGATGCAGGCCAGACTGGCCCAGGCGGAGACCGACGAGGACAGGGCGCTGGTGGAAAAAGCCGTCCGCTTCGGTCTGGCGGCGCTGGAGAACGGGGAGGACTGCTGCCCATGAGAATCATTAAGATGACGGCCACCTTCGGCCGCCTGAATCACGCTGTGCTGGAGCCCGGACCCGGCCTGAATCTGATTGAGGCCCCCAATGAGAGCGGAAAATCCACCTGGTGCGCCTTCCTGCGGGCCATGCTCTACGGCATCCCCACCCGGGAGCGGGACCGTCAGGACTATATCGCCGAGAAGAACCGCTACCAGCCCTGGTCGGGCAGCGCCATGGAGGGCGCCCTGGAGCTGGAGTGGCAGGGGAGACAGATCACCATCCGGCGGGGCCCCAAGGGTACCACACCCTTCGGCGCCTTCTCCGCCGTGTACAGCGACACGGGAGAGAGCGTCCCCGGTCTCACCGCCTCCAACTGCGGAGAGACCATCCTGGGCGTGTCCCGGTCCGTGTTTGAGAAATCCGCCTTTGTGGGCCAGGGAGGCGCCGCCATCTCCGCCGACGGAGAGCTGGAGCGGCGCATTGCCGCCCTGGTGTCCTCTGGCGAGGAGGATGTGTCCTACTCCCAGGTGGAGGACACCCTGAAGGAGTGGCTCCGGCGGAGAAAGTACAACAAGAGCGGCCAGATTCCACGGCTGGAGAGCGAGCTGACCGTGCTGGACGATACCCTGGCCCGGCAGGACCAGGCCGCCCGTCAGGCGGAGGACGCCCGGCGGGACCTGGAGCAGCTGACCCACTGGCGGGACAGCCTGAAAAACGCCCTGGCCACCTGGCAGAGCCGGGAGAACCGGGAACGGCGCCGTATGTGGGAGGAGGCCGCTGCCGCGCTGGAGAAGGCCCGGGCGGAGGTGGCCGCCCTGGAGGCGGACCAGAACCGCCACGGCGCGCCTCCGGACAGGGAGACCCTCCGCCAGGCCCAGGAGGACCTGGCCTATCTGAAGACGGTGAACGCCAATCTGAAGCTGGCCGAGAGCCAGGCCCAGGAGGCGGAGGAGAAGGCCAGAGCGGCCCAGGCGGAGACGGAGGATGCCCTCTTCCCCGACATGACCGCCGACCAGGCCTGGCAGCAGGCCTCTGGCCACAGCGCACGGGTCACCGAGTGCCGTGCCCAGGCCGCCCGGGCATCCCGGAACGGATGGGTGGGAGCCGCCGTGTCCGTAGCGGCAGGCGCGGCAATCGCCGCCGCCGGCTGGTTCCTGCTGCCCCGGACCGGGTATGTCCTGCCCATTGCGGGCGCCGCGGTGCTGGTCATCGGCGCAGCGGTGTCCCTGGCGGTGAGCCGGAGCAAGGCGGGTAAGCTGACCGCAGAGGCGGAGGAGTTGCTCAGCCGGTACTCCGCCGAGTACCCCGACGATATCATCACCCGTGCCAACGCCTTCCGGGAGAAGTGGGTGGCCGCCCAGGAGGCCCGGCGGAACGCCGAGACAGTGGAGGACTCCCGCCGCCGGCTGATTGCCCAGCGGGAGGAGCTGACGGCAAGCCTGATGGACCTGGTCCACACCTTTGAACCCGCCGTGCGGGACTTTTTCGGCGTGTCCGCAGCCATCTCCCGGGCGCTGAACCTGGAGGAGCGGCTGTCCACCGCACGGGTGCGGCTGGACGGCGCGGAAAAGCTGGCCGCCAGCCTGCCCAAGCCCCAGGCCATTGCGGTGGAGGGGGACCCGGACGGCGCTCTCCCCGAACACTTTGACCCCCAGGAGGCCGCTGCCGCCCTCTCCTCCGCCGAGGGGGAGATGAGCCGCCTGCGCAGCCTTCAGGCCATGGCCCAGGGGGAGATGAACACCCTGGGCGACCCGGTGCTGTTCCAGTCCCGGCGGGAGGAGCTGACCGAGGAGCTGTCCCGCCGCCGGGAGGAGTACGCCGCCCTCACCCTGGCCCTGGAGGGGCTGGGGGAGGCCAACAGCCAGCTCCGGTCCCGGTTCTCTCCCGCCCTCAACGCCAGAGCGGGAGAGCTGCTTGCCCGTCTCACCGGCGGCAAGTACAGCCGGGTGACCCTGACCCGGGAGCTAGAGGCCTCCGCCGAGGAGGCAGACAGCCCCATGCCCCGGCGGACGCTGCTGCTGTCCCAGGGCACGGCGGAGCAGGTCTATCTGGCGGTGCGGCTGGCGGTGTGCCGCCTGGCCCTGCCCAAGGAGGACCCGGCGCCCATCGTGCTGGACGACGCCCTGGACGCCTTTGACGACAGCCGCATGGCCCTGGCCCTGGAGGTGCTGCGGGAGCTGGCGGAGGAGCGGCAGATTCTCCTTTTCACCTGCCACAGCCGGGAGGCAGAGTGCCTCAAGGGTGCGGAGGACGTGAAGGTACTCAGCCTTTCCTGACCAAAAACAGATGACAGCCTGCCGAAAACCTCCCGCATGGGGAGCCTCGCAGAGTTCCGCCGCCCGCAGGCGGCGGAATAAAATAAAAATCTGTCATTTCCGGGGACATGCGCCTCGGAAATGATACTTCTCATGGCGGATGGGGCGACTATTTTGCAAGAAATCGAGCACCATCCGCCATGCAGCCTTTTGTCGAAAAAGACCGGAGGTCTTTTTCGACAGTCTGAGCCTGCCGGAATCACTTTTTCGGCAGGCTGTTTCTTGCAATGGGAGGCGGGGCGCGGTATAATAAACTATCTGTGGAACGGGAGATGAGGGCATGGCCCGGGGAAAGCGTGAGCTGAAACCCGAAATTCTGAGCCTGAAGGGGATGGACGCCGTCAAGGGCGACCTCTACATCTGGCTCCAGGCCTTTGTGCTCATCTCAGTGGCAGTGGTGCTCTGCTTTGCCTATCTGGGCCGGGTGGTCACCGTGTCGGGCAGTTCCATGGAGCCCACCCTCCACAACGGGGACATGCTGCTGCTGCGCAGCGGCGCGGGCAGCGTGGAGCAGGGAGATATTGTGGTACTGACTCAGGAGTCCTTTATCTCCGAGCCCATTGTGAAGCGGGTCATTGCCACCGAGGGACAGACCGTGGTCATCGACTACACGCAAAACAGCGTCACCGTGGATGGCGAGCGGCTGAAGGAATCCTATGTGGTGGAGGTCATGGCCCAGCCCGATTTCTCAGACCCGGTGGAGACTGTGACAGTGCCCGAGGGGGAGATCTTCGTCATGGGAGACAACCGGAACCACTCTGCGGACAGCCGCCATCCCAGGCTGGGCACAGTGGACCTGCGCTGTGTGCTGGGCGAGGCCAAGGCGGTGCTGTTTCCCCTGGGACACCTGAAAACAATCCATTAGGAGGCATAACCAATGGCGGAAGAAAAACAACCTGAGACAGAGGAGGAGCAGGGTCCTGCCCTGCCCCAGGCGCTGTATGACTGGCTCCAGGCCCTGGTCATGGCCCTGGTGTGCATTATCCTCGTCTTTACCTTTGTGGGCCGGTTTATCTATGTGTCCGGCCACTCCATGGAGCCCACGCTCTACGACAAGGACATGATGATCATCCAGGAGCTGGGCTACACGCCCAAGCAGGGGGATGTGGTGGTGCTCACCAAGCCCTCCGAGATCGCCGACGGCCCCATCGTGAAGCGTGTCATCGCCACTGAGGGCCAGACCGTGGAGATCGACTATGCCGCCTCCTGCGTCTATGTGGACGGGGAGAAGGTGGATGACAGCTATCTGGGCGAGCCCATGCGCCAGCCCAGCGACCCCAACATGAGCATCACGTCGGTGACGGTGCCCGAGGGCTGCATCTTTGTCATGGGCGACAACCGCAACCACTCCAACGACAGCCGGGACGTACGGCTGGGCGTCATTGATGAGCGGTATGTCATCGGACGGGCCATCTTTGTGGTACTGCCCTTTGAGAATTTCGGGGCCATCGAGTAAAGCGGAAAACAAAAAAGAGCCTGTGCACCTCGGACGGT
>NZ_AAXG02000006.1 GCF_000169255.2 Pseudoflavonifractor capillosus ATCC 29799 | reverse complement strand
GGACCATCAGCAGGCCGACCTCCTGTTTGTTGCCGCTCAGCTCCGCGCGGAGCATGTCGGTCTGCTCCTGGTGGGCGCCCGACAGGGAGCGCTCGCACTGCTCCATGCAGGCCTCAGCCTGGGCGAAGTCACGCTCCAGCGCCGCGCGGGCGGCCTCGATGGCAGCGCTCTTGGCGTCGCCCGCCTCCGCGATGATGGAAAACGCAAGCGTGTTGTAATCCATTTCCTCACTCCTCTCTTCCTTGCGAGAATATCAGGTCTCGTTAAATTTGGCCCGGAACAACTCTACCACTGTCTCCAGCGTCTTAGACTCATCCGGCCCGTCGACGCAGACCTTCAGCTGGTCGCCGCACTTGGCATCCAGCATCATAATCTGGTAGATGTCCTTCGCATCGGCGGAGTGGTCGCCCTTCCAGAGGGACACGCTGTCGCCGCTGCCGGACAGCGTCTTCACCAGCTTTGCGATGGGGCGTGCGTGAAGACCCAGCAGGTTCAATACCGTCACCTCTTCCGATACCATTTCGCCACCTCCCATCACCCTCAAAGTGGATAGCATAACCGTAGCTTGGATGCTTGTGGATTATAGCTGTTATGCACAACACTTATTGTAATACAAGTCTAATTTTAGCTTCATTTCACAAAAAGTCATCGGGTAAATATTCTCATTTCTTGCCACATCGTTCAGGAACAATAAAAAATGAGCTAAAAACAATGCGATTTTTATGCAAAAACTACATAAACACAAAATGAGATTTTCTGTATTCAACAAAAAGGAAATAAAAATTTGAAC
Organism: Pseudoflavonifractor capillosus ATCC 29799; assembly: GCF_000169255.2. Lineage (GTDB taxonomy): Bacteria > Bacillota > Clostridia > Oscillospirales > Oscillospiraceae > Pseudoflavonifractor > Pseudoflavonifractor capillosus. The sequence continues at coordinate 154,402 of NZ_AAXG02000006.1, read as the reverse complement.
GAACTGCCACAGTGCTGTGGAACGAAAATGTTTTTACAGGGGGTAGTGATTTGAAAAAAGCACGTATAAAATAGGGCTGAGCACGGAATACGGACTGCGCCGGAATGGAGGAAATGAGCATGCTGACGGAGAAAACAACGCCTGTGCTGCACCGGATCGGAAATGAGTTCCTCACGGTTACGGCCTCCGAGCAGGGGGCGGAACTGTGGTCCCTGAAAGGGCGTGACGGTACCGAGTACCTCTGGCAGGGGAACAGGACCTATTGGACGGAACGGGCGCCCAATCTGTTCCCCTATGTGGCACGGCTGACCGAAGGGAGCTACTGGCTGGACGGAAAGCGCTGGCACATGGACATCCACGGCCTTGCGCCCTATTGCCGCTTTCAGCTGACGGAGAAGTCTGACAGCCGTATGACCTTCCAGCTCACCGACAGCCCCGATACCCGCGTCCGCTATCCCCGCCGTTTTGCCTTCCGGGTGCGCTACGCCCTGGAGGGACAGCAGCTGAAGATTACCTATACCGTGGAAAACCGGGACGAGAAGACTATGTATTTCGGCCTGGGCGGCCATCCGGGTTTCCGGGTTCCGCTGCGGGAGAGGAAGCATTTCACCGACTACCGCCTTCGTTTCTCTCATCCGTGCAGCCCTGTGCGGGTGGGCTTTACGCCGGACTGCTTCCGCAGCGGAAGGGACGAGCCCTTCCCGCTGGAAGAGGGGCGGTTCCTGCCCCTGCGCCACGACCTGTTTGATGACGACGCCATCGTGCTCTCGCAGGCGGACAGAGAGGTGACGCTGGAAGCGGAGGGAGACAGCCGCAGCATTACCGTATCCTGTCCGCAGATGCCCTATCTGGGACTGTGGCACATGCCGGGGACCGATGCGCCCTATGTCTGCATCGAGCCGTGGGTCTCGCTGCCCTCGGAGCAGGGCAAGGTGGCCGTGTTTGAAGAGCAGTCCGACCTTATCACCCTGGAGCCGGACGGAGAGTATGAAAACTGCTGGTCTATCTCGGTCAGCGGCTGAGAACATAAAAAAAGCATTGGCGCCCACCACGGGCGCCAATGCTTTTTTTATCCGAAATTGAGTCAGCACAGACGGGATGCATAGAGTGCAGCGCCGCAGGCGGCCTCCTCGGGATTCCGGGACATATTGAGCTTCATGGAGAAGGTTCTAGAGACCAGGGACTGCAGGCGGGGATTTTTCCGCAGGCCGTTGCCCGAGCCCACCAGGAGCGCAGGCGGCGGACAGAGGGACAGATACTCCCGGTACATCTCGTAGAGCTCATCCACCATACCCTGGAGCAGGCCATAGGTCAGGTGGAGGGGGGTCAGATTCTCCGCGTCCAGCCCGGTAAAGCTGGCACGGGCGTCGGGATCCTGACGGGTTCCGCTGAAGGCGGTGCAGACGGTGGGGCAGTTTTCCGGCATATCAAATTCCTCCAGCATCCGCTCCAGCGCGTCATAGCAGGGGGGCAGGCTCTGGCCCACCACCAGTTCCGCCGTCTTGCGGAAGAGCTGCTCCAGCAGCGCGTAGGCACGGCCACCGCACAGGGAGGAGCCAACCAGCAGGAAGCCGCCGCCGGGGAAGGGGCGGGTTTCCAGCGTGGGGGCCTTCACCAGCGTGGGGGAAAAGGCGGAGAACTGGCCGCCGGTGCCCAGGTTGACCAGGGCGCAGTCACGCCGGCCGCCCGACGAGCCCAGGAAGCTGGCCTGATTGTCCCCGATGGCCACTGCCACTGGTAGGCCCAGCAGTCCCTCGCCCAGCATGACGTCGGAGGCCACGTCGGGCAGCAGTCCGGCAGAGATTCCGGCCGCCCGGAGCGCCGACTGGTCAAAGGCCATGTCGGCAAGGGAGAACAGGCCCAGACTGGCGGCGTCGCTGGGTTCGGTGACGGGCCGGGTGCGACCGGCCAGATGCATGGCCACGTAGTCGTGGATGGTGCAGAATACGGCGGCCTCCTCCGGAACCAGGCCGTTTTTCAGGTTGTAATAGTGGGTGCACAGGCCGAAGCCGGTGGACATGGGGTGGCCCGTCAGCCTGCTGAGCTGGCTGGCGTAGGTCTCGCCGCCCCCTGCGGACAGGCTGCCCCGGCCATCCTGCCAGGTACAGAGGGGGCTGCAGGGCTCTCCAAAGCGGTCCAGATATACAATGCCGTGCATCTGACCCGTGACTCCCAGGCAGGCGGCGTCCGGATAGGCGGTCCGCAGCCCTTTGACCAGGGAGAGTGCCCGGTCCAGAATCTTCCGGGGGTCCTGAATCCGCTCCCATGGCTTGGCGGCAGGCAGAAAGGCGTCGTTGGGGATGGTGCGGGAGGCCAGCACCTGGGCACCATCCATAACCACGCCGCTGATGGTGGTGGTTCCGATATCAAGTCCGATGGCGATCATAGGGCAAAACTCCTCAGCAAAGCGCGGTGGAGCCCGGGTCCAGCCGCTTGATAATGTCCTCCTGAATAGCGGGAGACAGGTCAAGGAAGTTGACAAAGGTGCCGTGGATGCGCATGATGTACACGCCGGAGGGGGCGTACTTTTTGGGCTCGGCCAGCACCTTGCGCAGCATGTCGGCGGTGGTGACGTTGACGTAGAGGTAGAAGGGGGCACGGTTGGGGTTCTCCGGGTTGAAGAACAGCGGGGTGATAACCCGGTGGAAGAACTCAAGCCCCTTCTCTTCGTAGGATTTTGCGGTGAAATATTTGGGATCAATGCCGAAGTGGGAGGCACAGCCGCCGTTCATGCACTGATAGGGCAGTCTCATGGCGGACAGGGTGCGGAAGCCCAGACCGGAGCCAGCGTCGCCGCAGAGCGGGTCCACGCCGTAGTTGAGCATCTCCCGGGCATGTCGGCCATCCGGGGTGGCACCCACCCAGTAGCCGTAGAGCAGGTGGGTGGAGGGGGAGCTCCAGTCCGGCCGGAAGGGATTGCCCAGGTAATTCTTCTGGCCTGCCACCAGAGCGGAGATCCGGCTGACCACCTCCGCGGCCTCCCGGTCGGCACGTGGGTCGTTGTTGCCGAACTTGGGGCAGCTCCGCAGGAACTCCCGCAGCTCCTCATAGCCCTTGAAATCACAGGCCAGGGCGGCAATCAGGTTTTCCGCGTCCTGGGGCCGCTGCTCCAGCAGGCAGTCGATGGCAACAAAGGAGTCGGCCACCACGGACAGACCGTGGATCAGGCAGCCGCTGCCGTTGTATTTGGTGCCCTGCTCCGTGGTGTCACGGGTGTCCACACAGGTGTCCAGGCCGCCCATGGCGCAGCTGAGGAAGGGGACGGGCAGCAATGAGAGGGCTCTGGACACGCCGTTGCCCGCCTCCGCCATCCTGGACACGAAGAACGCAGCGTTCTCATAGAAGCGGTCCCGGATATTGCCCAGCAGCTCGGTGGCAGGGACGGAGGACTGGGGGCCCATGGCACGGCCGGTCAGGGTGGAGCGGCCGCCGCTGAGGGTGAGCTCCAGGATTTTGCCCAGGTTCAGCCAGCTGTTGGTGGTGTTGCCGTTGTCCCGGCCCATGATCAGGGGCTCCTGACAGCCTGCCACCGCGTAGTCCGGCAGATCCTCTTCCGCCACGCCGTGTTCGGCCAGGGTCTGGAAGAGACTGTCGTCGTTGAACAGAGAGGGGGTCAGGCAGCCGGGGGTGAAGAAGAACCGGCCCAGAGACTCATAGAGTGCCTGGGGCGTGTTCCTGTGGAGTTTGACCGACAGAATGGGCTGGGGCAGGTTCAGTTCATAGAACGCGTCCAGTATAGCGTAGGACATCTCGCTGGTCAAATCATTTCCGGCGCAGTCCCGGCCGCCGATGAGCACATTCTGGGAGATGGCCCAGCTCCGCTCGCCCACGTTGAAAAAGACCAGAAAGTGCTGGAAAAGGGCGGCGGCCTGCTGGCGGCTCAGGCCGTCCCGCTCCATGTAGGGGGCGAAGATGCGGTCGGCGTTGCCCACGGAGAAGGCGAAGGGGTTGGGCGCCTGCTCCAGGCACATCACCTGCCACAGGATGAGGAAGGACTGGAGCGCCTCGTACAGCGTGGCGGCGCCCTGCCGGGGTACCCGGCGCAGGGTGTGGGCCATAAGCTCCAGCGCCGGGCCGCCCGTACCCTCCCGGAGCATCTCCTCTGCCAGCTGGGCGTACCGTTCGGCCAGCGTCACGGCGCAGCGCAGGCTGCGCACCATGGCGGTCAGATTTTTGGCGTGCTTTTCACTGAGCCCGCCTGCGGCCAGCTTCTCCTCCCCACGGCGACACACAGCGTCCACGCCGTCCCGCAGGATGACGCGGAAGTCGGGGATCACATGGCCGGTGACCTGCTCGATGAAGAAGGCCACCTCGTCTGTGTACTCGCTGTACGCGCCGTAGACCTGGGACAGGCTGCGGACATAGTCGCTCTGGGACATCTTCTCCCGGAAGGCGGCGATCCGCTCCGCTGTGATGTCCCCGCTGGGGGTGGCGTAGTCGTAGACCTCCAGCGGGTCGCAGTAGCCCCGGAAAGTCTCCACCTGGAAGGCGGGGTTGATCAGCGCGTAGCTGGCGGCAAAGGCGTCCCGCTGGGTGCCGGCGAAGATGGCGTGAGAGCTGATGTCCAGGGGCAGACCCTCCACAATGGCCTCCAGCTGTGCGGCAGCCCGCAGCTCGGGGAAGGACTCGTCCTGCCCTGCGGCGTCGGCGATCTCCCGGGTGCGGAACCAGCTGTTGAGCACCTTGCGGGTGCGCTCCTCGGCGAAGAGGGCACGGGCCTCTTGGCTGATCTCTTGAGGGGTCAGGCGTTCAAATACGTCCATGAAATATCCCATCCTTTCCGACTGAGATGATTCAAGTGTGTACAATGGTACAGCCATGGGCGGCCAGACAGGCCTCCATGTCCCGGATAACAGCGGGCTCCACCCGGGCGTCCTCGGGCATAGCGTAGGTCAGGCCCAGCCGCTCCCATTTGCTCTTGCCGTAGGTGTGGTAGGGGAGCAGCTCAAAGGTCGTGCCGGGCGGGAAGGAAAACTGCGCAAACAGGGCCGCGAAGCCCTGTGCGTGCTGGAGACCGTCATTGAAGCCGGGGATAACAGGGATGCGGACGGCCACCGGTACACCGGCGTCCAGGGCTGCCCGGAGATTTGCCGACCAGAGGGACAGGGCGCCGCCGGTGACCTGCCGGAGAGCGGCGGGGTCGTAGTGCTTGCAGTCCAGAAGGAGCAGGCTGAGGTAGGGGTAGAGGGTGGACAGCAGGGGGGCGGTGCCATTGGACTCCAGGGCGGTGTGGATGCCGTGTCCGGACAGGACGGAGAGCAGCTCCTTCACGGCCTGGGGCTGCATGGCGGCCTCACCGCCGGTCAGGGTCACGCCGCCGCCGTCAAAGAACATGGGGCGGCTGCGCAGAACCTCGGCCACAATGTCCTCCACGGAACAGACCGTTCCCCCGCAAAAGGTCATTCCCTCCGGGTTGGAGCACCAGGGACAGTGCAGGTTGCAGCCCTGGAGGTGGTATACCAGCCGGTTTCCTGGGCCGTCCTGGGAGAAGTTGAAGCCCCGCTGAAAGATGTGCAGGTCCATTGGGCAAGCCTCCTTTTCAGCCCTACTATATCAGCCGGGTTTTATTTTGTCAATTCGATTGACAAAATAAAAAATTGACTTATAATGAAAATGAAATAAGATAGTAAGGGAGGCCCTTGCCATGCAGAAAACGGAGATCTGGCAGTACCCTGTTTTCTTCCGCCGGAACAGGGTGTTCCGCATTTATCAGGGCGGAAAGCTGTTCCACGAGCTGATGGGGGACGCGCCTGAGGACGGAAATTTCCCGGAGGAGTGGATTGCCTCTTCGGTGCGGGCCATCAACCCGGGCCGGGAGGACGTGCTGGAGGGCGTATCCGTGACCGAGGATGGCGTGCCCTTCTCCCAGCTGCTGGAGCAGTACCCTGAGCAGATGCTGGGCGGGCGGAAGGACCTGGGCGTGCTGGTCAAGTTCCTGGACAGCGCCATCCGGCTCCCCATGCAGGTGCACCCCACCAGAGAGTTTTCCAGAATCCATTTCCACAGCAATTACGGCAAGGCGGAGTCCTGGCTGGTGCTGGCCACCCGGGAGGATGCGTGCATCTATTTCGGTTTCAGCCGTGAAATCAGCCGGGAGGAATTCCGTGCCGCAGTGGACCGCAGCGAGCAACACCCTGAGGCCATGACGGAGTTTGTCAACCGGGTTCCGGTCCAGGCAGGGGACGTGTTTCTGGTCCCCGCGGGGGTTATCCACGCCATTGGCCCCGGGTGCCTCATCCTGGAGGTACAGGAGCCCACGGACTTTACCATCCAACCTGAGCACTGGTGCGGGGACTACAAACTGAGCACCCGGGAGATGTACCTGGGACTGGAGCCTGAGCAGGCGCTGGACTGCTTCAATTTTGAGTGGTTTGGTCCCCAGGTGCCCGAAGCACAGCGGAAGCTGCCCCGGCTCCGCGCATCCGGGACGGGCTGGAAGGCGGAGACCCTCATCGGGCCGGAGGACACCCCCTGCTTCTCCATGGAGCGCCTGACGGTGAGCGGCGGAAGCTGCCCGCTGGAGAACGGCGCGATTTACATTGTCACAGAAGGCGAGGGCGTCATTGCCGGCGCCAATTACAGCCGCGCGGTTGGCCGCGGAACCTATTTTTATCTGCCTGCCAAAGCGGAGCCCTGCTGCGCCAAGAGTAACGGGCAGTTCTGCCTGGTGCGCTGCGCAGGCGGAAACTGAGGAAATGAGGACGAAATATGAAGCGGACGCCCCGCAACGCCGATTACACCAAGAACTATAACCGGAACCTGGTTCTGCGGCTGCTCCGGCACCGGCAGATGTCCAGGGCTGATCTGGCGGCGGCCAGCGGCCTGACCAGGGCCAGCGTCTCCCTGATTGTGGAGGAGCTGCAGCGCCAGGGCGTGGTGGAAGAGCTGGAACCCACCGCCACAAAACGGGGGCGTACCCCGCTGCCTCTGGCCATCCGGGGCGGCGTGTACTGCGCTGTGGGCGTCTACCTGAACCGATCCGGCTGTCAGATGGGCGTGGTGGATTTGAACGGCACGCTGCTGGAAAAGCGTTCCCTTTCACCGGGAGCATGCTCAGACACGGCAGCCCTGGTGTCCGCGGCGGCGGAGCTTCTGGTCCAGGCACAGCCGGACGGGAGCAAGATGCTGGGCATTGGCGTCAGCGCACCCGGTCCGCTGGATTCGGGCGGGGGAAGAATTCTGAATCCGCCCGGCTTTGCCCGTTGGCACGGGGCCCCGGTGTGTCAGATGCTGACCGAGAAGACTGGCCAGCCGGTCTGGCTGGAGAACAACGCCTGCACGCTGGCCCAGTACTACTGCGAGGCCAAGGGGCTGCGGGATGCGCTGCTTCTGCTGGTGGACAGCGGCGTGGGTTCGGGCGTGATCTCGGGCGGGCGGCTGCTCCAGAGCGGCGGCGGCTTCACCAGCGAGCTGGGACACACCACCATTGACTTCAACGGCCGTCTCTGTTCCTGCGGCGGGCGTGGATGCCTGGAGGCCTATGCCGCTGTGCCCAATCTTCTGCGGGGCACGGCGTACACAAGCTGGCGGCAGTTGGTGGAAAACGCGGCCCAGGGAGTGCCCGACGCGGCTGAACTGCTGGAACAGGAGGCGGCATATCTGTCCGCTGGTATTACAAATCTTGTGAATCTGGTGGATGTGGACACGGTTATTTTGGCCGGCGACATCTCCTGGGGCTTTGAGACGTTCCGGCCCCTGCTGGAAAAGAGGCTTCAGGGCAGGCTTATCGGCAGGACGGACCGGGCGGTGGCGCTGGAGACCATGTCTGCGGAGACGGACACCCAGATCTGCGCCGCTGCGGCCGCTGTATTTCGGAATTTCCTGACAGAACCTGTTTAAAGGGCTGCATTGCAATTAGAATAAAAAAGAGACCTGTCGTCTTACGACAGGTCTCTTTTTGCTTATTCACTCTTGATGGCCTCCAGGGCGGGAATCTGGACCGCCTTGTTGGCCGGGTAGTACCCGGAGCCAAGGCCGATGAACACGGAGAAGATGATGGCGAACAGGAGCAGCCACGGGGGTATGACGGACACCCGGTTGACATTCTCACCGCCCACAATGGCGGGGATCAGATTCTCCAATGACGGCCCCAGTGACACTAAATTGATGATCACCGAGACAATAAAGCTGATGACGCAGCCGATGAGGCCGCCGATGAGGCCGATGGCGCCCGCCTCGGAGAGGAACATGACCCGGATATCACTGACGTAGCAGCCCAGGGACTTCATGATGCCGATCTCCCGGGTCCGCTCGGAGATGGACATGATCATGGTGTTGGTGATACCCAGGGCGGCCACGAACAGGGAGATGGCGCCCAGACCGCCCAGCATCATCTGCTTCTGCCGGGCCTCCTTCTCCATGGGCTTGCGGATGCTCTCCATGGATTCGGTGGAGTAGCCCATGGCCTTGATCTCCTTCTCCACCGGATCCACCATGTTGATGCCGGACACCTTGACCATGACCGAGTCGTAGGGCACGGCCTTCTTCTTGTTGCCCTGGGCCTTGTCCAGCAGCTTGCGCAGGTCGGCCAGACTGACGATAATGCCGTCCGAGGTCTCGCTGCCCTTGGAGTAGTCCTCCTTGGTCATGGCCGTCGGGTTGACGGTGACGGAGAATTTGTTGCCCTGGGCCTCGATTTCCATGGTGTAGGTGGCCTTCATGGCGTCGAAATAGGGGGGCGGCACGTCGGCCAGCTCGCCGCTGGGGTCCCAGCCGCCGCTCCAGCGGTCAATCATGTTGTAGCCATCGGGGCGCAGCTTGTCCTTGAAGTTGTAGGCCAGAAACTGGCCCACAACCACGTCGCCGCTCTTGGTGGGGGCGTGACCTTCCAGCAGCGTGTAGCCCATCTTCTCCAGCTCGCTGGTGTCCAGCCCCACCACCATGGTCCAGTCGGCCACATAGCGCTTGCCTGTGCCGGTGACCAGGGTGATGGAGTCGGCCTCCAGCCGCAGCTTGGGGGTGACGGCCTCCACGCCGCTTAGGGACCGCAGCCGCTTGATCAGCGGGTCGTCCAGCTTGAGCTTGCCCCGGCCGCCCTGGGGGGCGTTGACGGTGATGATGGTCAGATCTCCCATCTCGGAGAGCAGCCGCTCCTGGGTCTCCTTCATGCCGATGCCCAGGGACACCATGATGACGATGGAGCAGCAGCCAATGAGCACGCCCAGCACGGTGAGAAAGGTGCGGGACTTCCGGCGCATCAGGTTTTGCAGGCACATGCGGAGGAGATCATTGCGCTTCACGGTTTATCCCTCCCCGCCGGAGCTGCCGGGATCTTCGTCATTCCAGTCGCTCCAGCCGCTGTCGGCGGCGCCTGCGGCTTTTTTCTTCCGCACAATCAGCACCACGGCCACGACCAGCACTGCGGCGCCCACGCCGATTGCCACCGGCACCACCGGAAAGCTGCCCTCCTCGGGGGGCAGGTCGTCGGGGGAGTAGTCGTCCGGAGGGGGAATCTCATCGGCCCGGAGGGTGATGGGGAATTCCCGGGTCTGGACCTGCTGGTCGCCGTTCTCGTAGGAGATTTTCAGCACCAGCTTGATCTCGCCCTCCTGCTCGGGGGTAATGGCGAAGCCGATGTTGCCGTTGGTGCCAGCGGTGACGTTGCCCAGGTACTGGGTGCGGGCGGGGGTGGACACCCCTTCGCCCTCTACGGTGGCCTCCAGGTTGGCCAGGTCGTCCTTGCCCTTGTTGACGTAGGACAGGAGGACCTCCACCTCCTCGCCCACGGTCACGGACTCGGGTACGGAGGGGGCGTTGATGTGGAACCGGTCGGGCTGGTACACGGGCAGGGAGATTTTGATGTCCGCGCTGGCCTGGGACCGCTTGTCGCCGTCCACATACTCGTACTTGAAGCCCACGCTAATGCTCTGGGCGCCGCTCTTGCTGGTGGGTACGGTGCGCATGGGCACATCCTGACTCTGGGTGCCGCCGGCAGCCAGACCGTTGTAGTAGAAGGTGTTGGTGCTGCCGTCCATGGTGAAGCTCTCGCCGCCGTCCACGGTCACCACCACGTTCTCAATGGCCACCTTGCCGGTGTTCTCAAAGGTGAAGCTGAGGGGGAACTTGCTGCCGGCCGCCACAGAGGGACCACCGTAGGAAAAGCTGCGGATGACGATGTTGGGCACGGAGGTGTCCGACTTGAGGGTGGCGTTGGCCGAGATGTTGACCTTGTCGGAGGCGGTGGCCTGGGTGATGGTCTCGCCGTTGTCGTAGCTGTACTTCAGATCGGTGGCGATGGACTGGGTGGTGGAGGAGATCTCCGCCGCTGCCTTGACCTTGAGGGTGATGGAGGCGCTCTTACCCGGCTCAATGTCGGGCAGGAGGAAGGTGGAGGTGTCGTTGAGCAGAATGAGGGAGTCGGAGGGCGTCACCGAGGCGGAGGGGGAGAACAGCTTGGCGGTGCCCGCGTTCTGGAAGGTGACGGTCAGGTTCATGGTCTCTCCGGCGGAGATGGGCTTGTTCACCGCCGAGCGGGTCACCAGCACCACCGGCTGAGGGACGCTCTCCCTGGCCAGAGCGGGGATGTTGATCTTGTCGGAGGCGGTGGCCTGGGTCAGGGTGGTGCCGTTGTCGTAGCCGTACTTCATCTCGGTGGCGATGGACTGGCTGGTGGAGGCGATGGTCTTGGCGGCCTTGACCTTGAGGGTGATGGAGGCGCTCTTACCCGGCTCAATGTCGGACAGGATAAAGGTGGACACGTCGTTGAGGAGCATCAGGGACTCGGAGGGAGCCACCGTCACCACCGGGGCCACCAGCTTGGTGGTGCCCGCATTCTGGAAGGTGACGGTCATCTCACGGGTTTCGTCGGGGGCGATGGGGTTGTCCATGGGGGAGCGGGTGACGATGACCACGGGCTGGGGAACGCTCTCTCTGGCCTGGGCGGGGATGGTTATCTTCTCAGTGACGCTGCCCTGGACGGTGGAGATGTTGTTGTAGTAGTTGAATTTCAGCTCCACGCTCAGGGACTGGCTGGCGGAGGGGATGACGTCGGCGGCCTTGATCCGCACCTTGAGGGTGGCGGACTTCTTGCCGGCAACCTCCTCCAGCACAAAGGAGGAGGAACCGCTGGACAGGGTCAGGCCATCGGAGGGGGTGATGGTGACCACCGGGGACTTGAGCTTGGTGGTGCTCAGATTCTGGAAGGTGAGCTCAATCTCCTTCTCCTGGCCGGGCTGGAGGGGGGAGGGAATGTCGCTGCGGGAGATGAGCACCATGGGGGCGGGAGCGGCCTCAGGGGCGGTGTCGGGGGTGCTCTGGGGCGCCTCGTAGACCACCGCCTCAGTGACGGTCACGTCCAGGGTCTGATAGCTGTCCGGCTTGCCCTTTTCGCCGATCTGGAGCTTGAGCAGCTGGCCCACGCCCTTGTAGCGGGTGTTGCTCACCAGAATCTCATAGGACAGGGGCTGGCCGTCCTGGGAGGTCTTTTTCACCGACACAGTGCCGCCGGTGAAGCTGTCGTCCAGCTTGCTGATGTCCAGGTCTGCGGGGACCTTGGAGCTGCTGTTCTCGCTGATATCCTTGACGGACACGGCGATGCTCACCACAGCGCTCTTGGACACGCTGCTGAGGGGCTTGCCGTCGGTGTTGAGCACGGTGTAGCCGGTGACGTACAGGCTGCCGCCCTCGGCCCGTGCGGCCAGCGGCACAAGGGCCGTGACCAGAGCCAGAAGAATGAGGACGGAGAAGATGCGCTGAAAACGGTTATGCTTCATGGTGCTTGCTCTCCTTGTTGTTGAGTTGGTTGCGTACAATCTCACCGTCGATGAGGGTGACGATGCGGTCGGCGTAGGAGGCCATCTCCGGGTCGTGGGTGACCAGGATGATGGTCTGATGGTAGTCCCGGGAGAAGGAACAGATCATGTCCATAATCTCCACGGTGGTCTTGGAGTCCAGGTTGCCGGTGGGCTCGTCTGCGAACACCACGTCGGGCCGGGCGATAAAGGCACGGGCAATACCGGCACGCTGCTGCTGTCCGCCGGACATCTGCCGGGGGAAGTGGTCCAGACGGTGGGACAGGCCCACCTGACAGAGGATTTTCCGGGCCGCCTCCTCCCGCTGCTTCCGGGGCACACCCCGGAACATGAGGGGCATGGCCACGTTTTCCGTGGCGGTCAGGTTGGGCAGCAGGTTGTAGGACTGGAACACAAAGCCCAGATGCCGCTGGCGGAAGGAGGCCAGCTGGTTTTCACTCAGCCGGGAGATGGGCACGCCCCCGATGGACACCTGGCCCCGGGTGGGCTTCTCCATGCCTGCCAGCTGGTTGAGGAGGGTGCTCTTGCCTGAGCCTGAGGTGCCGAAGATACAGCAGATCTCCCCCCGCATAACATTTAAATTGATGCGCTTGAGCGCCACAACCGTCTCGTCGCCAATGGGGTACTCCTTGCGGAGGTCCTTGACCTCGATGATGGGGCGGCTGCGCAGGTCAGATCCGTTCATCGGCTCTGCCCCCTTTCTGACACAGAGCATACACCCCCACTCTTTGTCTGTCGTTTGCGGGGATTTAAGATTCGTAAAGAAAACCGCAAGGAAAACACAAAAAATGTCCGCCGGACCATTGGTCCGGCGGACGTGGATTTTATTCAGATGCCAGAGGCAGGCGGAGGACAAATTCCGTGCTTCTGCCCGGTTCAGGGTGGGGAGAGAGTGATACGGTGCCGCTGTGCTTCTCCACAATGCGCTTTGTAATGGACAGGCCAAGGCCGCTGCCCGTGCCCGAGCGGGCGTCGCTGCCCACCACAAAGGGCTCGAAGATGTATTTTGCCCGGTCAGGGGGGATGCCGGCGCCGTTGTCCGCCACCCGGAGGACAGCGGCGCCCTCCTCCACAGAGATATCAAAGAAGAGAACCGTGCCCAGCCGGTTGTGGCGCAGGGCGTTGGAGAGCAGATTGTCCAGCACCCGGCGGAACTGGAGCTGGTCCAGGGCGCAGAAGATGGGGTGCTCGGGGATGGAGACCTCCAGAGAGAAGCCGGCCAGGTCGATCTCGTCGTACTTGCCCGCCAGGTACTCCCGCAGGAACTCGCACAGGTCGGTGCGCTCCTTGTGGAGCACAAACTCCGGATGCTCCACCTTGCTGTACTCATGGAAGGCGTTGACCAGCTCGGTGAGGGCCTCCGACTTGCCCTGGATGGCCCGGAGATAGCGGTTGACCTCCTCCGGCGGCACCTTGCCGTCGCAGATGGCGTCGATGTAGCCGGCGATGACCGTAATGGGAGTCTTCAGGTCGTGGGAGATGTCGGCAATGAGCTTCTGCCGGCCCTGATCCAGCCGTCTCCGCTCCGCCTCGCTCTCGGCCAGCCGGTCGGAGAAGCGGTCAAAGCTCTCGCCGATAAGCCGGATCTCCCGGGGGCCGCCGCAGTTTCCCACCCGGACCACACGGCCCTCCGACTGGGACACCACCGCGTCGTTGAGCCGCCGCAGGGGACGGCCGATCTTCCGGCCCATCCACCAGATGAACAGCCCGGCCCCTGCCAGATACAGCGGGATGAACAGCAGCCAGATCCGCCAGGAGTGGTTGTAGTGCCGGTAGTAGATCTCGTCGGTGATATAGGTGTTGCGCAGCAGCACGGTCATAAGCTGGCCGGACTGGTCCGGGAAAGTCTCCCGGTACAAATAGGCATCGGAGAAGCGGGTGTCGGTCATGTAGAGAAACTCCCGGCGGGTGTAGCCGGTACGGCCGTCCCCAAAGCCGCCGTACACCACCTGTAAATTGCCGTCCAGAACCATGGTCTCGGTCTGTTCTGGCGTACCGTCCAGCCCGAAAATGCGTCGCACCAGCAGACAGCGGGGCTCCTCACCCTGCCAGGCACTCAGCTCATAGACGCTGATCTCCTCGCTTCCGCCCCAGAGGGGCACCAAGCCCAGCTCAGACGGGGTGCACTGGCTGTCAAAGCCGTTGCCTGAGGCGTATACCAGGGTGCCGTCGCTGTCATAGACGGCGAAATCGTTGCCCGCACGGCCCAGATAGTGCCGAAGGGACTCATAGTCCCCGTCGGACAGAGCCGGGTCGGACAGAAGGGCATTCCAGTTGGCCGGCTGGTACAGGCTGTTGAGCCAGCTGTTCCACAGGACGAACACCACGCCCGCCATGACCAGCAGCGTCAGGGTGAAGAGCAGGTAGTTCCGTACCAGCAGGCCGTACAGGCTCCCGCGTGCGCTCTTATTTTTCAAGCTTATACCCCAGTCCTCTCACAGTAATAATGTAGCGGGGGTTTCTGGGATCGTCCTCAATCTTCTCCCGCAACTTGGAGATATGGACCATCATGGTGTTGTCGTCTCCCTCAAAGTAGTTGCCGATGGCCCCCTCATAGAGCTGGATTTTGGTAAAGATACGGCCGGGGGAGCGCATGAGCAGGGCCAGAATCTTATACTCCATGGGGGTGAGGGGAATGGGGACGCCGCTTTTGGTCAGCTGGAAGGCGGCGGTGTCCAGGCTCAGCTCCCGCACGGTGATGACGTCGCTGCTGTTCCGGGCGGCACGGCGGAGCTGGGCCTTCACCCGGGCCACAATCTCCACCGGATTGAAGGGCTTGGCGATGTAGTCGTCCGCACCCAGGTTCAGGCCCAGAATCTTGTCGTTGTCCTGGCTCTTGGCGGAGAGAATGAGGATGGGGATCTCGCTGTACTTGCGCAGGGCCCGGGTGAGCTCAAAGCCGTTCATCCCGGGCATCATGATGTCCAGAATGGCCATGTCGGGGGCGTGCTCCCGGGCCAGCACCAGAGCGGTGGTGCCGTCCTCCGCCTCCAGCACCCGGAAACCGTCCCCCTCCAGGTACAGCCGCAGCAGGGCGCGGATGTCCGCGTCGTCCTCAGCAATGAGAATCAGTGGATTCAAACAGACCTCCTCCTTTTTAATCTATTTCTATCTGAGAGAATTTTATCAGATCCCGAAGAAAGGCGAAACCCCAACCTTCCGAAAAACACAAACCTTTGCAAATTTTAAGGTGGCGCAGAGAGAGAATACAGCTTTTTGCGCTATGCTGAAAACAAATGCGCGGCAGGCGGAGTGAACGCCGCGTCCACGCTGGAGATAAGTGCCCCGACCGGATTTGCCGGCCGGGGCGCACTGATTTTTTGAGAAAGGGTGTATGTCATGTTTCAGCCGCCCCACATCGCGGTGCTGCTCTGCACCGCCCTGCTTACCGTTCTGGCCTGCCGGTGGGCCAGGAGTGCCCGGCAAAGTGCCGTGAAGCGATGGCTTCAGGCGGCGGCCGTGGCGGTGCTGCTCTTCGATCCAGCCTACTGGCTCTGGGAGATGGGCAGTTTTGGCCATATCGACCCGGCCACCTCGCTGCCGCTGTACCTGTGCTCTCTGTTCTGGCTGCTGCTGCCTATTGCGGTATTTGCCAAGCGGGACTGGCTGCGGCAGATGGCCTCGGCCACCGTGTGCACCATGGGGCTGCTGGGTGGCGTGTTCGGACTGGTGTTTAACATCTACCTCAGCCGCTACCCCTTCCTCAGCTTTGTGCCGGTGCGCAGCCTGCTCTACCACATGCTGATGGTGCTGGTGCCCGCGGTGATGTGGAGCAGCGGCTGGTACCGCCCCAGAAGAGAGGACCGCTACCGCTGCTTTGTGCCGGTGGCGGCGCTGGTGGTGGTGTGTCTGGTGTTCAACCGGCTGTTCGGCTGGGACTACTGCTACACCGCCGGAGGTCTGGGCACGCCCCTTGAAAAGCTCAGCGGCGTGCTGCCCCGTGGGCTGTTCCTGCTGGTGCTGTACGGGGCATTGCTGGGCCTTATCCAGCTGCTGTTCTACCGGCGCATCCCGGGGGATGGTACCGGGGAGACGGACTGCGCGGAAGATGGGGAAAATACACAAAAAGACTTTTGAGTGCCTGTTGAAAGCTGTGAAATACTTCACAATTTACCGTAGTTTTTTCATAGAACACAGTAGATTTTTCTATCGTCTTTTGAACCTCCACGCTCTAAAATGAGAGGCACAGGGAGGCGAGATGCCTCCAAAACAAGGAAGGAAGCAAACCACCCAAATAAAACAGGAGGAATCAAGATGAAGAAGAAACTGGCTCTTATCCTGGCGGCCGTCATGATGCTCGGCCTGTTCGCCGGCTGTTCCAACAAGGCTCCCACCGGCAGCGGCGACCCCACCGGCGGTGAGGACACCATGCGGGTAGACGTGTTCTACTATGACTTCTCCGATATCTACATCTCCACCGTCCGCGCTGCCATGGACGAGCAGCTCAAGGCCATGGGCATCGAGCCCAACAACTGGGACGCCGCCGGCTCCCAGCCCACTCAGACCGACCAGGTCAACACCGCCATCACCGCCGGTTCCGACCTGCTGATCGTCAACATCGTGGAGACCGCCACCTCCGCTCCCGCCCAGGACATCGTGAATGCCGCCAAGAGCGCCGGCATCCCCGTCATCTTCTTCAACCGCGAGGTGGCTGAGAATGACGTCATCAACAGCTATGAGAAGTGCGCCTTCGTGGGCACCAACGCCCCCGACGCCGGCCACATGCAGGGCGAGATGATCGGCAACTACCTGCTGGACAACTACGACGCCGTGGATCTCAACGGCGACGGCGTGATTTCCTACGTCATGTTCAAGGGCCAGGAGGGCAACGCCGAGGCCGAGGCCCGCACCCAGTTCGCTGTGGAAGACGCCGACAAGATCCTGACCGAGGCTGGCAAGCCCGCTCTGTCCTACTACGACGCTGCCGCCTCCACCAAGTACCTGGTTGACACCGAGGGCAAGTGGTCCGCCAAGGCCGCCAACGACTACATGGTCGCCCTGCTGGGTTCCTACAACGAGGGCAACAACAACATGGTTGAGCTGATTATCTGCAACAACGACGGCATGGCCGAGGGCGCCATCTCCGCCCTCCAGAACGTGGGCTACAACAAGGGCGTCGACGAGAACGGCGAGCCTCTGTCCACCAACATCCCCGTCTTCGGCGTGGACGCCACCGACTCCGCCAAGGCCCTCATCAAGGCCGGCAGCATGGTGGGCTCCATCAAGCAGGACGCCGTGGGCATGGCCACCACCATCAACACCCTGGTCAAGAACGTGAAGGACGGCGCTGAGCTGATGGCCAACACCGACCAGTTCACCGTGGACAGCGACGTGGCCAAGATCCGCGTTCCCTATGCCATGTACGACGCCAGCAGCGAGGGCTAAGATCAGCACTCAGCTGAACAGAGGCATCAGCCCCTATTGAGAAGCAAACGGCCGAGCGGGGCTGCCATTGAGGCAGCCCCGCTCGCGGCCTGACGCGGAATCACCGCCTGAGCCCCGGACCCCCACGGGACCGGGGGTGAATCGATGATTCCGCGCGGTGAGAGGAGGAAGAATATGGAGCAGCCGGCACTGTTGGAGATGCGCGGCATCTGCAAGGAATTCCCGGGCGTCAAGGCCCTGGACAACGTGGACCTGACGGTCCGGCCCGGCACCGTCCATGCCCTGATGGGAGAGAACGGCGCGGGTAAATCCACCCTGATGAAGTGCCTGTTCGGCATCTACCGCCGGGACAGCGGCACCGTGACCCTGGACGGCAAAGATGTGGACTTCAAAAGCGCTAAGGACGCCCTGGAAAACGGCGTGGCCATGGTCCACCAGGAGCTGAACCAGGCCCTCACCCGCAGCGTACAGGACAACCTCTGGCTGGGCCGTTACCCCAAGAAGGCGGGTATCATGGTCAGCGAGGGTGAGATGAAAAAGCGCACCAAGGAGATCTTCGAGACCCTGGGCGTCAGCGTCAACCCCAAGGCCATCATGTCCACCCTGCCCGTCTCCCAGCGGCAGATGGTGGAGATCGCCAAGGCCGTGTCCTACGATTCCAAGATCATCGTCTTTGACGAGCCCACCTCCTCCCTGACGGAGACCGAGGTGGAGCACCTGTTCCGCATCATCAACATGCTGCGGGACAAGGGTTGCGGCATCATTTACATCAGCCACAAGATGGAGGAGATCCTCCGCATCAGCGACGACGTGACCATCATGCGGGACGGCCAGTGGGTGGCCACCCGTCCGGCCAAGGAGCTGACCATGGACGAGATCATCCGCCTGATGGTGGGCCGGGAGCTGACCAACCGCTTCCCGCCCAAGACCAACCAGCCCGGTGAGATCATCCTGGACGTGCAGCACATCTCGGGCAAGTACACCCGCCTGAAGGACGCCACCTTCCAGCTGCGGAAGGGCGAGATCCTGGGCATCGCCGGTCTGGACGGCTCCGGCCGCACCGAGGTGCTGGAGAACCTGTTCGGCGCCATGACCCGGGAAAGCGGCACCATCACCCTCCACGGCAAGCCTATCCGCAACAAGAACCCCAAGGAAGCCATCAAGAACGGCTTTGCCCTCCTCACCGAGGAGCGCCGTGCCACCGGCATCTTCGGCATCCGGGACATCAAGGAGAACACCGTGGTGTCCAGCCTGAAGGACTACCTGCTGGGCGGCTTCTGCCTCAGCGATAAGAAGATGCGGGACAAGACCGACTGGGCCATTCAGGCCATGCACATCAAGACCCCCAGCCAGCGCACTCAGATCCGCTCCCTGTCCGGCGGCAACCAGCAGAAGGTCATCATCGGCCGCTGGCTGCTCACCAAGCCGGAAGTGCTGCTGCTGGATGAGCCCACCCGCGGTATCGACGTGGGCGCCAAGTACGAGATCTACCAGCTCATCATCGACCTGGCCAACGAGGGCAAGGGAGTCATCATGGTCTCCTCCGAGATGCCCGAGCTGCTGGGCGTGTGCGACCGGATTGTGGTCATGTCCGGCGGCCAGGTGGCCGGAGAGGTGGACGCCCGCAATACCAGCCAGGAGGAGATCCTCACCCTGGCGGCCAAGTATGTGTAAAGAGGAGGAGACTGTCCTATGACTACTGAGTCCAAAGAGCTGGCCAAAAAGGCCCAGGGCTTTACCGCCAAGCGGGTGGGCAACGCCCTGCTGAACAACGCACTGATCATCATCATGCTGGTGGTGGCCGTCTACGTGGCCTTCACCCAGCCTGCCTTTCTGACCCCCCGTTCCCTCGTCAACCTGCTGTCCCTGACCGCCGCCTACCTGCCTGTGGCCCTGGGTATCGCCGGCTGTATCGTCCTCACCGGTACCGACCTGAGCGCCGGCCGTGCCGTGGGCATCACCGCCTGCGTGTCCGCCTCCCTGCTCCAGACCACCGGCGCGGCCAACAAGATGTGGCCCAACATCGGCACCCTGCCCATCCCCGTGGTTATCCTCATTGCCGTGGGCCTGGGCGCCCTCATCGGCGCCTTCAACGGCTTCTTTGTGGCCAAGTTCAAGCTCCACCCCTTCATCGTCACCCTGGCCACCCAGCTCATCCTGTACACCATCCTGCTCCTCTATGTCCAGATGGGCAACAACAACGGTATGGCCATCTCCTCTCTGGATGAGGGCTACCGCAACTTCGTGGTGGGCGATCCCCCGCTGCTGAGCTTCGACGGCGGTAAGATCCAGATTCCCAACTATGTCATCTACGCCGTGATTCTCTCCGCCCTGATGTGGTTTATCTGGAACAAGACCACCTTCGGCAAGAACATGTTCGCCCTGGGCGCCAATGAAGAGGCCGCCCGCGTGTCCGGCGTCAACGTGTTCATGACCACCATCCTGGTCTTCGCTCTGGCCGGCGCCATGTACGGCTGGGCCGGCTTCGTGGAGTCCGCCCGTGTGGCCTCCAACACCGCCAACACCGGCGTCAACTACGAGCTGGACGCCATCGCTGCCTGCGTTATCGGCGGCGTGTCCTTCGTAGGCGGCATCGGTAAGATCAGCGGCGTCATCATCGGCGTCATCATGCTCCGCCTTATCTTCGTGGCCCTGCCTCTGGTGGGCATGGACCAGAACCTGCAGTACGCCATCAAGGGCGGCATCATCCTCTTCGCCTGCGCCCTGGATATGCGCAAGTACCTGGTGAAGAAGTAAGCCCCAAAAACAAGAGGTGCCTTCCGGCGTCCGTCCGTCTTCTGACGGGCGGACGCCTTTTATATTCCCAAAGACAGACGGGATGTAGTATACTGAGATAAAACAAAGGAGGAACTGCCATGGAGCCCTACCGTGTGCTGCTGGCTGACGACGAGGAGGAGATCCGCGCCGGAATCAGCCGGAAAATTGATTGGACCGGCCTGGGCTTTGCCCTGGTGGGAGAGGCGGAGAACGGGGCGGAGGCCCTGGAGCTCTCCGAGCAGCTCAAGCCCGACGTGGTCCTGACCGACATCAAGATGCCCTTTATGGACGGCCTGGAGCTGTGCCGCAGGCTGCGCCAGTCCCTGCCTGCGGCCAAGCTGGTGGTGTTCTCCGGCTTTGATGACTTTGAGTACGCCCGGCAGGCGGTGGGCATGGGGGTTTCGGAGTACATCATGAAGCCCATCAACGCCCCCGAGATGGGGGAGGTGCTCACCCGCCTGCGGGAGCAGCTGGATAAACAGCGCATGGAGCGCCGGGACATGGAGACCCTCCGCCGCCGGTACGAGGAGAGCCTGCCCGTGCTCCGGGAGCTGTTCTACACCCGCCTGCTGGACGGACGGATTCGGCCCGACCAGGTGGCCGACCGTGCGGCCCGGTATGAGCTGGACATGCCGGAGGGCACCTGGTCTGCAGCTCTGGTCCGGGTGGGCGGAGCGGAGGAGAGCGCGGAGCAGCGGGATGAGCTGCTGCTGCTCTCCGTACGGGCTTTTCTGGATGAACACTTCTCCCTTCCGGGCGCGGTGGTTTGCAGCCTGCTCTACAACGACGCTGTGGCTCTGCTGGTTCATCTGGAGCGGCCGGAGCAGGTCTACGCCCTGACGGAGGAGATGGAGCGGCTGTGCGCCCTGGCCCGGAGCATTCTGGGTATGTCCCTCACCGTGGGCGTGGGTCAGCCCTGCGAGGGACCGGGCAGACTGTGTCAGTCGGCCGACGGAGCCCGATCCGCTCTGGACTACCGGGTGCTGGTGGGAGAGGACAGGGCCATCTACATCGGCGACCTGGAGCCCGACCGCTCCGTCCGGCTGTCCTTTGACGAGGAGGACCAGCGGGGCCTGGAGAATGCGGTAAAGCTGGGCAGCAGGGAACAGGTGGAGCAGCTGGTGGAGGAGCTGATCGACCGGGTGCGGGAGACCAGGCTCTCCCTCTCCCAGTGCCATCTCTTTTTCCTGGAGATTGTCACCGCCATGATCAGCCTGGCCCGATCCGGCGGCGCCCAGGTGGAGGAGACCTTCGGCAGCGGCTTTACGGGCATGGTCTCCGTGTCCGACTTCCACTCCCCCGAGGAGCTGGGCCGGTGGCTGCTGGAGCGGTGCCTGAAGTTGCGGGAGCTGCTGGGCCGCCAGCGGACCGACTCCGCCTGGAAGACCGTGGAGCAGGCCAAGGCATTCATCGCCGCAAATTACGCCGACTGTGACCTGAGTGTGGAGAGCATGTGTGCCCACCTCCATCTGTCGGCCACCTATTTCTCCGCCCTGTTCAAACGGGAGACCGGCCAGAGCTTCACCGCCTATGTCACCGAGCTGCGGATGGACCAGGCGGCCCGGATGCTCCGGGACACCGACGAAAAGACCTATCTCATCGCGGAAAAGACGGGGTATACGGACCCCAACTATTTCAGCTATGTCTTCAAGCGCCATTTCGGCGTCACGCCCTCCAAGTACCGGGCGGGACAGCGGGCCTGAGGAGACGGAAGGAGGCGTCATGGGCAACGTGTTTCAGCGCTTTGCAGGCCGCCTTGCGGGCCGGTACCGGAAGATGAGCATCCAGATGGTCATCGCCCTCTCCTTCACCACCGTGGCCGTTGTGGGTATGGTGTTCATGGGCCTGAGCCTGGTGCTGCGCTTCACCAACGCCACAGCGGCGCTGGTGGAGGACAACACCCAGCGGGTGCTCCACCAGGTCAACATGAATCTGGACAGCTACCTGCGGCGGATGATGCGCATCTCGGACACCATGTACTACCGGGTCATCAAGGCCACCGATCTGGCGGAGGGCAGCCTGACCGACGGCATGAGCCTGCTCTATGAGGAGAACCGGGACGCACTGGTGTCCATTGCGGTCTTTGACGGCAGTGGGGCGCTGGTGTCCGCGGCGCCCCTGTCCGGCCTGAAGAGCTCCGCCGTTCCCCAGGAGAGCAGCTGGTTCCAGGCGGCCACAGAGAAGATGGAGAACCTCCACTTCTCAGCGCCCCACGTCCAGCGGCTCTTTGACGACCCGGACTACCGGTACCGCTGGGTGGTGTCCCTGAGCCGGTACGTCCAGCTCACCCGAGGCGGCGTCACCGAGAGCGGCGTGCTGCTGGTGGATATGAATTTCTCGGGCATTGAGCAGGTGTGCCGGGACGTGGAACTGTCCAACGGCGGATATCTCTATCTCATCGACGGGGACGGAGAGCTCATCTACCACCCCAGGCAGCAGCTGATATACGCCGGGCTTCAGCAGGAGAACAACCGGACGGCCGCCACCTACCGGGACGGCACCCGCTGGGAGACCTTTGAGGGCATCCGCAGACAGGTCACGGTCAAGACCGTGGGCTACACCGGCTGGAAGCTGGTGGGCGTGGTACCGGCGGATGACCTGGCCACGGGTTCACAGCAGCCTCTGCTGTTCGGTGTGTCCCTGCTGCTCTTCTCCGCCTTTCTGCTGGCCTTCCTCAACTTCCGCATCTCCGCCTATATCTCCGACCCCATCCGGCGGCTGGAGCACTCCATCAAGGAGCTGGAGGCGGGCAAGGAGAACGTGGAGATTGAAGAAGAGGCGGGCTGCTATGAGGTGCAGCGGCTGAGCCACTCCATCCGCTCCATGGTGTCCACCATGCGCCACCTGATGGACGACATCATCGAGCAGGAGCGGCAGAAGCGCCGCAGCGAGCTGGAGGTGCTCCAGTCCCAGATCAACCCCCATTTCCTCTACAATACCCTGGATTCGGTCATCTGGATGACCGAGGCAGGCCGGTATGACGAGGCCATCCAGATGGTCACCTCTCTGGCAAGGCTCTTCCGCATCGCCCTGAGCCGGGGCAAGAGCATCATCCCCCTCAAGGACGAGCTGGAGCACGCCCTTCACTACATGACCATCCAGGAGATCCGCTTCAAGAAGAAGTTTTCCACCCGTATCACCGCCCATCCGGGCACCGAAGGGCTGTATACCATGAAGCTGATTGTCCAGCCCATTCTGGAAAACGCCATCTACCACGGAATGGCGGGCGCGGAGGACGACGGTCTCATCACCGTGGATGCCCGTCGGGAGGGAGACGACCTGATCATCGACGTGGAGGACAACGGCATGGGCATGCGGCCCGAGGTGGCGGCCTCCCTGCTGGACGAGAACCGTCCGGAGATGCGCACCACCGGTTCGGGCATCGGCGTGCGCAACGTCCACCGCCGCATCCGCCTCACCTTCGGCGAGAGATATGGACTGACCATTTTCAGCGAGCCGGACGAGGGCACCCGGGTGCAGATTCGGCTTCCGGCCCTGGACGAGGCGGCAGAGCGCCAGAGGGAGGACGGTCAATGAAGAAACGGCGAAATGATCTCATCCAGCTGGCCATTCTGGTGGTGCTGGGGACGGCGGTCGTCCTGTCCCTGGTGCTGCCCCAGCTGCCCGGCAGGGAGCGGGAGGTGCAGCTGCTGGAGCTGTCGGTCATCTTCCGGGAGACGGATACCGCCCTGTGGTCCAACACGCGCCTGGGCATGGAGCAGGCGGCAGGGGACCTGGGCGCTGAGCTGCGGTTCCTCACCCTGACCCATACAGGGGACAGCGACGAGCAGGCCGACCTGATCCGCCGGGAGGTGGAAGGGGGCGCGGGTGCCCTGCTGGTGGTACCCGCCGACCCGGAATACCTGGGAAAGCAGCTGAGCGAGACGGCGGGCAGCTGTCCGGTGGTGAGCATTGAGTCCCCCATGGAGGGTGCCGGGATGGTGGTGGCCCCTGACAACGAGGCCCTGGGCCGCCAGCTGGCAGAGGCGGTGCTGGCCGACTGGACCGGCGGCACGGTGCTGCTGCTGGATACCGCCGGTGAGAGTACCGGCGTGGACGCCAGGCTGGACGGGGCGGAGGCCGTGCTGACTCAGGCGGGTGTGCCCGTCCTCCGCCAGACAGCGGCACCCGACCGGCTGGCCACCGGGCTGCAGCTGCTCTCCAGTGTGAAGGAGGCGGCGGCCATTATGGCCTTTGAGCCCTACGCCACCGAGCAGACCATCAAAGCGGTGGAGGCCGGCGGGCTGGGGCAGCTGATCTATGGCGTTGGCGTCAGCACCTATGTGGTGGGCGCCCTGGAGCGGGGCAGCATGACCGCCGTGGCCGCCTGGAGCGACTACGCCGCAGGCTATCTGGCAGCCGAGGGCGCCATCCGGCTGGCCCGTGGGGAACAGTACGCCGCGGAAGCACTGCCGTTTACCATTGTGCGAGGGGAGGATATCTATGAGCCAGACAACCAGAAGCTGCTCTTCCCGGTCACGTCCTAGCCGTCTGGCGGCGCTGATTCTGGGGTGTGCGCTGCTGCTTATGTTGACGTCGGGCTGCCGGGCGGACAGCGGCGGTGAGGGGAGCACCCTGCGGGTGGGGGTGGCCCTGTACACCCAGGACGACACCTTTATTTCCGCTGTGGCCCAGGACCTGGAGCGGCTGGCCCGGGAGGCCGAGGGCAGCAGCGGGGACCTGAAAATCAACCTCTCTGTGGCCGACGGGCGCAGCAACCAGACCACCCAGATGGAGCAGATAGACCAGTTCCTCAGCCGGGGCTGTGATGTGCTGTGCGTCAACATTGTGGACCGGACCGCCGCCGCCGTGCTCATCGACAAGGCGGAGGAGGCGGGGGTACCCGTCATCTTCTTCAACCGCCAGCCTGTGGCGGAGGACATCCAACGCTGGGAGCAGATCTACTACGTGGGCGCCCGGGCGGAGGAGGGAGGCACCCTCCAGGGCCAGCTGGTGCTGGAGGCGTGGCAGGCCGACCAGGCCCGCTGGGACCGGAATGGGGACGGCGTGGTCCAGTACGCTATGCTGGAGGGGGAGCCCGGCCACCAGGACGCTCTGCTGCGCACGGAATACTCCGTCAAGGCCCTCACCGACGGGGGGCTGGAGGTGGAGAAGCTCTCCAGCGACACCGCCAACTGGAACCGTGGCCAGGCTGAGGCCAAGATGCAGCAGTGGCTGGAGAAGTATGGAAGCGAGATAGAGGTGGTGTTCGCCAACAACGACGACATGGCTCTGGGGGCCATTGACGCCGTCCAGGAGGCGGGACTGGAGATGCCACTGGTGGTGGGGGTGGACGCCACAGCGCCCGCTCTGGAGGCAGTGGCCGCCGGAACCCTGCAGGGCACGGTCCTCAACGACGCCCAGGGCATTGCCGGAGCCATGCTGGACCTGGTGCTGGCCCTGAGCAGGGGCGAGGACCCGGCGGAGGCCGTCAACCTGGAGGACGGGCACTATGTCTGGCTCTCCTACCGGCAGATTACCCGGGAAACCCTGGAGGAGACGGGACAGCTGCCCTTACCCACAACCTGAAAAAAGAGCGCCTGCGAACCAAGTTCGCAGGCGCTCTTCTTATGTGCGGATGGGGAAATCAGATGCTCTGGCAGAAGCGGCTGAGGATAGCGGCCGCCTCGGCACGGGTGGCGGTGCCGGCAGGATCCAGCAGGCTGCCGCTCTTGCCGGTGATCAGGCCCTTGCCATTGGCCCACTTGAGGGCGTCGGCAGCCCAGGCGCTGACAGAGGCGCTGTCGGCAAAGCCGGAGAGGTCGCCGCCGCCGGTGACGTCATAGCCCTTGTACTGGGCGTAGCCGTACAGAATGGCGGCCAGCTGCTCGCGGGTGATGACGTCGTCGGGCCCGAAGAGGCCGGTGTCATAGCCCTTCACAATGCCGTTGGCGGCGGCCCAGGCCACAGCCTCGGAGTAGTACTGACCGGCGGGCACATCGCTGAAGGGAGACGCGCCGCTCACAGCGGGAGAGCCGTCCAGACGGTACAGAATGGTGACGATCATGCCCCGGGTGGTGAACAGGTCGGGGCTGAAGGTGGAACCGGAGGTGCCGGTCATCAGACCGTTGGAGCAGACATAGCGCACCGCGTCGTAGTACCAGGCGCTCTCAGCCACATCGGTGAAGGGGTTGGCCCAGGTCAGAGCGGAATCATAGCCGATGACGTACTTGGAGAAGTGGCCGGTGACGAAGGTGACGGTCTTGTCCACGTCGCTGTAGGTGGTGTCGCAGGGGGTGAGGGTGCCGTCCTCCGCCATGTAATAGACCACGATGCACTCGCTCTTCTGGTCTTCCTTGGCGGTGTAGGGCAGGGTGACGGTAGCCAGTCCGCCGCCCAGATCACTGATAACGGCGGTGCCGCTGGTCAGGGTGATCTCGTACACAGGCATGCCGTTGGCGGCAGACTTCTGGGCGTCGGTCAGGTCGTCCTCAGACAGCAGGGAGACGGAGAGGGTGACGGTCCGGCCTTCCGCAGCAGCGGCGGCAGCCAGAGCGGCGGCGTCCAGGGTGATGGTGCCCACACCGGACACAATGCGCAGGGAGGCGTTCTCAGTGCCGCTGAGGGCCTTGAGGCCGTCCACGGGCAGGGTGACCTTCACGGCGTCGGTCTGGCCCTTGACCACGAACTCAACCACGGGGGCGGAGCCATTGGCCTGAGCAGCGGACAGAGCGCTGTTCACCGCACGGTTCATGGTGAAGGTGGGGACGCTGACGGAGGCGGTGCCGTTGGAGACGGCAGGCCAGAGCTGGGTGGAGACGGTGGTGGAGCCGTTGCTGGTGACGGGGCTGCCGGGCATGGGAACCGCGGACTGGGAGCCGCCGTTGTAGGACCAGCCGGCGTACAGGGTGATGGCGGCGGTCACGGGGGTGTCGAAGTCGTAGCGGTTCTCACAGGCGGCCTCAGTGTACCAGCCGGTGAAGGTGTAGTCGGTGCGGGTGGGGGCTTCGGGCTCGGCGGCCTTCTCGCCCTTCTTCACGGTCTGAGCGGCCACGTCGCTGCCGCCCTGGGAGTCAAAGGTGACCACAAAGCTGTCGCCGGAGGGGGTCATGGCGGCGTCCAGAGCCTCAATGGCCTCCACAACGGACTTCCAGGTGGCGAGAGGCTCACTGGCCTTTTCCGCCAGGGCGATGGCGGCAGTCAGCTCGGCGCTGGGCTGCTCCACGGCCTTGGCCTCGGCCAGCTTTTCAGCCAGCTGGGTGATAATGGCGGCGTCGGTGTGGCCCTCGTTGGTGGTGCGCTTGGGGATGATGGTCTCGTAAGTATCGGACAGAGCTTTCAGGGCGGCGTCCACGGCATCCTGCTGGGCGGTCTCGTCCTTCAGGATGGTCTCGGCCTCGCTGCGGGCCTTCAGGAAGGCCACCAGCTCGTTGCCGTCCACCACGTCGTTCTGGGGGATGGCGGCGCAGAAGTCGTAGAGCTCCTGGAGCTTGCTCTTGTCCACCAGGCTGTTCAGCGCGGCCTTGGCGTCCCGCAGGGCCTGGATCATGGCGTCAACCTGGGGAATGGTGACCTTCTCGGTCTCCTTGAGGGCCTTGGCCTCGGCAATCTTGTTCTGGAAGGCGGTCCACTGCTCGTCCTGATGGTAGTAGTCGGGCTTCACAGCCTCCATCTCAGTGATGACGGTCTGGAGCCGCTCCAGATCCTCGGCATTGGCGTAGGCCACCAGGGCGTCCTTGGCGGCCTGGAGCGCGTCCTGAGCCTGCTGGATCTCCTCCTGAGAGGCGTCCGCCTTGTCCAGAACAGTCTTGGCGGCGGTCATCTTCTCGGTGAGCACAGCCCAGGTCTCGGGGGTGTAATCCGCCTCGGTCAGGGCCTCGCACTGCGCATACAGAGCCTGGAGGGTCTCCTTGGAGGCCTCGTTCACCTCGTCCACGAAGAAGTTGTCGATGGCGTACTCGGAGATGCTGCCGGACTTGGTGATATCCACATAGTAGTCATCATAGTCGCCGGTGGTGAAGGTGAGGGTGACGGGTGCGTTCTCGCCCCAGTTGCCCACGGCGGAGCACACGATGGAGCCCACCACGGCGTTAGCTGTGTCCTGGGCGGCAGCGGCCTTGTCCGACTTCACCGCCAGGGTGAAGACCTGTCCAGCGCTGCCGGCGATGTACTCCAGACCGATGGTGTACTTGGTGTTGGGCTTGAGACGCAGGGTGTGGGGCAGGGTGCGGAAGTAGTCGCCCGCTCTGGTCTTGAGGGAGAAGCGTCCGTCAATGGTGTCGAAGGTGTAGGGCTCGTTGGTCTCGGAGAGGTGGCTGGTGTCCGACTCGGTGGACACGAAGGGACCATAGCCCTCGGTCACATTCTCGAAGTCCTCATAGAAGGTGTGGGAGCCGTAGTCGCTGGGGGTGTGCTCCACAATGCGGACGTCGTCGAAGTGGACGTAGGAGCCGCTGCCGGTGCCGTTGGTGCCGGTGAGGGCCAGGGTGACGGTGCCGCTCTCGGGAGCGGTGAACTCCACCCACATCCGCTGGAGGTAGCGCTTGTACTTGTCGGTGTGGTGGATGCCGTAGACCACGTTGCTCTCGGTCATGTAGTTGGTGGCCAGCTGGGTGTCGCCGTCGCTGACGGTGATGGAGGCGGTCTTGCCGCTGACCTCGGCCCACACGGAGGCCTGATAGGTCTTGCCGGGGGTCAGGCCGGTGATGGTCTGGGTAGCGGAGCCGTCCTCGGCGCCGTTCATGACCAGGTAGGTGTTCTCGTGGTCGTTGTCCCAGAACTGGGCGTTTTCCACATTCCAGCCGTAGCCGGGGGTAAAGCTGTCAAAGCCGGGGTCCTTCACCAGGCCGCCCTCGCCCCAGTTGTAGCTGGTCAGGCTGCCGGTGACGTCCACATCGGCGTCGCCCTTGTAGATGACATAGGGCGTCTTGGCGTCGGCGTTGATCTTGACCTGGTTGCCGTTGATGACCTCCACGGTCTTCATGTCGGTGCGGCCCTGATCGGAGAGCTTGAACACTTTCACGCTGGTCTGGCCCTCAAAGGTCTTGGGCAGGGTCCAGGTGCTCTCGCCGCCGTTGGGGTTCCAGTGGTAGATCTTCTCCACACCGTCCACGGTGAAGGGGATGAAGATGTTGTTGCCTCTGGCCACCTCGTTGCCGTCCAGGGTGATGACGTTGGTGCCGTTCTCCATCTTGGTGACCACGTTCAGGTCCTCACCCAGCACCACCTCATTGGCGTTCTCCCAGTGCATGATGGGATACTGCACCAGGAAGCGGTTGGGCAGGACGCTGGTGTAGAAGTGCTCTAGGGAGCCGTTGTAGTCGGAGGCGTTCTGCCAGCCGTTGATGCCGGAGACACGGTTGGTGCCCCGGAAGAGGCTGCTGCTGCCGAAGATGTCCTGATACTGGTTGTTGACGAACCGGATCAGGTTGCCGGCCAGGTTGTCCTGGGTGATGTGGCCGCCCACGTGGTGGGCCCACACGCTGTGCTGATCCAGAGCGCTGGGGTACTCGGTGGCCATGGGGATGCCCATGGAGTTGACCTTGTTCACCAGGGAGTACATGGTCCAGCGGGTCTTGTGGTACACGTCCACATAGATGAGGTCCAGCATGCCCTCGGTGTCCTGGTTGAGCTGGTCCAGACGGGCGGCCATGCCCTCATCGGACTTGTCCAGAGAGTCGTTGTCGTGGTGGATGAGGCGGGCCACATCGTACCAGGGCCAGCCGCCCAGAGAGGTGGCCAGACGGCCGTAGGTGGAGCTCTCGGGGTAGGTCTCGGTCTCGTTGATGTGGATACCGATGTTGGTGTTGTAGTCCTCGGACTTGGACAGCAGGGTCTTGAAGTCGGTCAGACCGCCGGCTGCCTGGTTGTAGTTGGCGAAGTCGTTGTTGTTGGAGTCATGTCCCTGGCCGTTGTAGCCCTTGATGATGACGGTCTGGGGGAAGTTGTCCAGACCCAGGGACATCTTCTTGATATTGTCCAGGATGCGCAGGAAGGGGTACTGGGCGGCGCTGCCCACGTCCATGGCGATGGTGTTGTAGCTGCCCATGACGGTCTCATAGCCGTATGCGTCGGACTTCTGGCCGTCCTTCTGGCAGTCATCCCGGCGGGCGATGGCGCCGTCCTGATAGTCCACCTTGCCGTCGCTGTTGCGGTCGCCGGTGACGGCCACCTTCACCCAGGGCTCTTCAAACATCACCACGTCGTCCAGGCCACGGTAGGGGAAGCCGGTGCTCCACAGGCCGGTGGTGGTGTGGTCGCCATTGCGCATGGTCTGGTAGGAGATGCCACGGTGGCCGTTGTAGGTCTCGGTGTTGATGCTGGCGGCCAGCTCGTTGTTGCTGATGACCACGATGGAGGCGGACTCGTACATGTCGGCGGCGGGCTGGGTGGTCAGGTCCTGACGCACCTCGCTGGTGCTGTAATTGGCCGCCCGCAGCTCGGCTCCGGCCTGAGCGCTGGACACGGACACCAGGCTGTGGACCGGGAAGTTGATGTTGTAGAGGTGATAGGCGCTGTCGTCGATGTTCTTCAGCTTCATCTGAAGGACATTGTCCGTGACGGTGAACTCCACGTCAAAGGTGACGGTTTGGGTCTCGGACACGTTCACGGTCAGGTGGTAGGTAGCGGTGCTGTCGGTGAACTCGGAGGTGACCTGGGGCTTGTACTCCTTGTTGTTCAGCTCCACCACATAGTAGGGGATCTCCTGGCCATTCAGGGTCTTGCCGTCCAGGGTGTAGCTGATAACACGGGGGAAGCTGCTGTCCATGGTGACGGACATGCTGCCGGAGGAGATGGTCTTTTCCTCACCGGTGGTCTCTTCGGCCACGGGCATATCCACAGAGGTGACCTTGAAGCTGAGCAGCTCCATGGTGGCGCCCTTCACGATGATGCCGGGCAGGCCGCTGCCGCCGTTGAAGCAGTCCACAGGACCGGACCACATCTCGTAGTTGTCCACCCACACGATGGCGTTCTTCTCCAGGAAGCGGACCCGGACCGTGTAGGGCACGGTGCGGTTGCCGAACATCTGGTTGCCGTCCTCATAGTTGGGCAGGCTCATGCTGCCGGAGTTGGAGGTGGCGGACCAGGCGATGCCGGAGCTGGAGGTGGGGCCCATGGCCACATAGCTGGAGGCGCCGGCGTACCGGGCCAGGGCGGAGAAGGCGCCCGAGTCGGTGGTCAGGTTGAAGGTGAACTCCACGTCGCAGTTCTTCAGCTGGGGAGCGCTCTGGTCCACCAGGAAGGCGTTGGAGGCGTTGGAGATGATGAGGGCCTGTTTCTCGGCATCATATTTCAGGTCGGCGCTGCCGGAGAGAACGGCCATGGGATTTTCACCCTGGGTGGGGTCGGTGGTGAAGTCCCGGACGTAGTTGATCTGATTCTCCTGGGGCTTGGCCTGTACCAGGACGTGGAAGGAGGCCTCAAAGCCGTCCTCGAACACAAAGGTGAAGGTGGTGCCGCCGGCTTCCTTCATCTCCTCGGTGATGAGGTTGCCCTTCAGGGTGACGGCGCTGCCGGACACGGTGTAATCGGTGTCCTTTGCCAGCTCCTGCTCGCCCAGCTTGATGGCGGCCAGAGGGTTCTGCTCAGCGGTCTCGCCCAGACGGACGATCATGTCGGTGGTACCCGCCTCGGCGTAGCTCAGGGAGTACTCCTCGGGGCTGAGCTCCACGGCCACCCGCTGGCCAACCACGATGTTGTCCAGTCTGGCCTTGCCCTGGTTGTCGCCGGAGTCATAGCCCCAGACAACCGCGCCCACCTTGCCGGAGCCGGTACCGGCCAGCTCGGGAATGTCCTGAGAGAAGACCCGGCTGCCGTCAATGGTGACGGTGACCTTGGTGCCGGCGAAGTCCACCCGAAGATTCTTGGTGGTGTTCTTGGCCCAGGCGCCGCCCTCGAAGGAGGCGACCTGAGCGCCGTTCTTGGTGACCTGCCAGGTGCCCACGTCATAGACCACACTGACATAGTTGCCGTTGTCCTGGATGCGGAAGGCCACACCCAGACGGCCGCCGGACAGGTTGGTCACGTCGGCCTGGAGGAAGCCGTTCTCCACCACAGGGGAGCGGCCCACCATGAAGAGGGCCTTGGTCAGCATGCCGTCCACCTTGGACACGGTGGCGTAGCCGTTGTCGCCCTCGCCGTCCTGGAAGGTGACGGTGCCGTCGCCGGACTTGAGAGCCAGTTCGCCCCGACGGGCGGCGTCGGTAAAGGTGACCAGATAGTTGCCGTCAGCGTCGGTCTCGTCCACGGGCTCCACAGGGTCCACGGGCTCCTCGGGCTCGGGGAGCTGCTCCACCTGGACGGCGCCCATCTCGATGGCGCTGACCTTGATGTGGCCGCGGGTGCTGTCGTCACCGTCGCCCCACAGGCGGAAGCCGATCTGACCGGCCTCCTGGCTGATGGCGGGGTCGTCGATGGTGCCGTGGGCTACCTGAACGCCGTCCACCAGGACCTTGACGTCCGCGCCGCTGAAGACCAGACGCAGGGTGAAGGTCTTGCCGGCCTCCACAACATAGGACTCGTCGGCAGTCAGATTGCCCCACTTGTTGCCGCCGTTGCCGCACCAGCCCCAGGAGCCATTGTCATAGCTGACGCCGGTGTAGTGGGTGCTGTCGGTGTACCGGTACAGCAGGCCGAAGCGGGAATTGGTCACGGGAGTGATGGTGGCCTCCACATAGCCGTTGGCCAGCTCGGGGGAATTAGCGTCGTAATAGGCGGTGTTGCCGGTGCCGCCCTTGCCCCACAGCTCCATCTGGCTGTCATCAGTGAAGGTCATGGTGCCGGTGCCGCTCTCAGCGCCCACCTGCCAGCCGCCGTGGGACTCCTCGGTAAAGGCGGAGAGGCTGTAGGGCTCCTCCACCTCTGCCTGCGTCACACGGATCTCGGCGGCGGAGGCGAACTTGGCGCCGCCCTCATCACAGGCGTTTACGGCCACCAGCTTGATGTACCGAATATAATAAGGAGTAAAGGCGGCAGACTTCCACGCGTGGTCGGCCTCCCAGTCGCCGGAGGCGATCTTCACGAACTGCTCACCGTCAGTGCTGGCCCAGATTTCGTACTGGGTGATGGTGCCGTTGAGCTGGCTGCCCTGACGGGGCAGGTACCGCAGACCGTCCACCGGATACTCCTTACCCAGGTCCAGGGTGATCCAGTGGGTGCTCCGGTCGGAGCCATACCAGTTGGTGTGCCAGAGGGTGGCGTCGTCCCCGTCCAGAACATTCTGGGGGACGTCGCTCTGATAGGAATCTCCGGAGGTTACGGTGATGCCCTCCACGGGGATATCCCGGCTGTCATCGCCCATATCGGCGGCAGCCAGGGGGGAAACCTGTATCTCTTCCGACGGGGCGGCGCTGGCGGGGGTCTCCACAGCCAGAGCCGGCATACCCAGCAGAAGGCTCAGAGCCAAAAGGCCTGCCATCCATCTTCTTGCCAAATTTTTCATAAACACGCTCCTTCTCTCATCAGTGTCTTCCTTCTTCTGAATCCTGCTGCGGCCTCCTTTCCTGGGGGTATTCCGTTCACCTCGGCACAGTATGCAGAACAGCTCCCCATGGCGGTCCTGCATGCGCCTAAAATAGCAGATAAAAAATTCCATATTGTGTTTCAAAACCAAAAGGGTCGAGAATGGAATTTTGTGCAAAGTGAACATTTCTGAGCTCGTGTTCAGCATAAAATAAAATTGGAAAGTCGTCCACTCAATCGCGGAAATTAGCAATATAGTCACATAATTCTACAAAATAAATAACGGAATTTAAAATAGTACCAGTTGTTCTCAAAATAAAATAGAAAAATATGGAAAACAATTTTGGGAAGTACGACAGGCAGAAAAACGGCTGGAAAGCCATTCAGACTTTCCAGCCGAAAAAGGGAGAAACAGAGCAGCGGTTACTTTTTGCCGGACACAGAGAAAAAGTAACGTTCCGCCGTGGGCCTCAGGTGGGCGGCGGTGCCGTAGCCGTCAAAGGACAGATTGAAATTGCTCTCAGAGACAGTCAAGCCGTCGCCATGGATGACATCCAGCTCCAGGGACTCCAGCGGCGGACTGCCTGCCAGCGTGGGGGCGAAATCAAAGCCGTAGGGAGCGCTGATCACCAGATGGTTGTCCTCATCCCCTGTCAGGGAGCAGCTGAGTGAGACGTGCTGGGTGGCCTCCAGGACCACATGCCCGCCTGCCGGGATGGTCACGTCGTAGGTCCAGAAGAGGAACCGCAGCATGCCGGAGACGGTGGAGATTAGATCCTCCACCCGGATAAAGGCGGCATTTTCCGCGTAGGCATCAGCCATCACGCCCTGATTGGGGTTGCCATACAGCGCGGTGGACAGGCTGGGGCCGCAGATGTAGTTGACAATCAGGTCGCACAGAACCCGCTGTACCGTGTCCTCGGTGTAATAGACACTGCCGTCGGGCTGGTAATAGAAGTCCTCCACACAGCCCAGAAGCGCGTCGGAGAGGGAGAGATTCTCTTTGACGGATACCTGCCCGCTGAGCTCCGGCACCGTCTGGGTGCAGGAGCCGTCGGTGTAGCCGGTGACAGGGCCTGTTTCCAGCGTGCCGCCCACCACAATGATGCGGTGGAGTCCGGCCGCGTTGTCGTTGAGGGAGAAGGAATAGCGGCGGCTCAGCTGATCTTCGGAGAGCGGCACATAGCCATCCAGGCCGTAGACAAAGACCTGGGCTTCCGGGTTGGAGAGGGTGCATTCCACCGCCAGAGTGGCCGACCAGGGGTCATTCAGGCTGTCTTGGATGCGCTCATAGTCCTGGCTGGGTACAATGTCGTACACCGCCACCGGCACACCGGCCAGCGTTCCCACAGGGTCGGCCTTGGCGCTGGAGAGCGCATCGCCGCTGTCCATGGCGTCCCGGTAGTCCTCCCAGGCGGTGAAATTGCCCGTCCAGCTGTTGCCGGTTTCGGGGAAGAGGGCTCCGCCGATGAGCGGCGTGTTGTCCTGCTGGTAGCCGTCCAGTGTGATGGAGGGCAGGGCGGTGGAGGAGGCGGTCAGATTGTTGGCCTGGGGGTAGCAGAGGGTGACGGTCAGGTCCCTGCCGCTGTTGTTCTCCACCACATAGCGGTCCGTTACCCTGGGATAATGGGGAGCATCCTCACGACTCGGGTCTCCGAACAGGTCGTCGGTGAAGTCTACGGTGAGCTTCCGCCAGGTTCTCAGCCCTGTTCTGTCCCCGTCCACAATCAAGGACAGAACAGGGGGATTGTACCAGTCAAAGCCGACCGTGGGTTCAGTCTGAGTAGGACCTGTAATGTCGGTAAGGGGTGCCTGTTCTTCCGCAGCCAGGGGGACATAGCACAGATAGAGCCACTGGTCATCCTCGCTGTCCGATGCCGCATCCCAGTGGGGATTCCGCACATAGAGGTCCAGTCCGGCGCCGTTGATGACGCCCTTGTGGTCCTCCCAGAAATCAGTATCCGCCTGGAACATGGTCTCCGCGCCCTGAGGCAGGTTCTCCGCTTCAAGGGCGACCTCGGGCAGCTCTGTCACGGCACTCAGCCTGCTGCCGTCAAAGGTGAAGAGAGCGGCGGTGCAGTTCTGGCGGCCATTCTCATCAATCGCCACGTTGGTGCACAGCAGATACCGCTGAAAGCTGGTCAGGTCGTCCCAGACAAAAAACCAACCGTCGTCGCCGTAGATGATGGTGGCCGGCTCCACCGGCTCCTTGGTCTGGTTGTCAAAGACGCCCAGAATCAGATTGCCGGTTCCGACGCCGGGGAGATGGGAGGTGTAGAGCAGCATGCCCAGGGTGCAACCGTTGCCGGGGGCAGAGTAGTACATCTCACCGCCGCCGCCGGGATCGGGAAATTGCTCCGCCAGCAGCGTACACAGCTCTTCGTTCGGTATAGTGTCGCCCGAGCCGGTGGCCACCGGGGGAGAGACGATCTCACCGCCGGGATAGAGCCCACGGAGGAGCGCCGGCAGCGCCACGGCCAGCGCAATCACCAGCACCAGGCAGGCGGCCAGAGAGAGCAGTCTGCCCCACCGGAAGGAACGGGCAGTCCGCCGGCCGGGGAGGGAGGTGATCCGGCGGCGCAGGTGGTCGGGGGTGCGGAGAGACTCCACCTCTCTGATGTAATCCCGCTTATTCATCGTCAAACCCTCCTATCATCCGTTTCCGCAGGGCTTCCCGGCCCCGCCGCAGCCAGGAGAGGGCGGTGCTGGTGGTGCCGCCCATGATCTGGGCGATTTCAGCGGCGGTGTAGCCCTCAAAATAGTGCAGATAGATGGCGTTCCGGTACCGCTCGGGTAGACGGCGTACCTCCTCCAGTACGGAGCCCTCTTCCCGCTCCGGTGCGGGCAGGGCCTCGCTGAGGGACACCTCCCGGCGATTCCGGAACAGGTTTTTGCACCGGTTCAGGGTGCAGCGGATGAGCCAGGCCTTCAGGTGCTCCTCATCGGCGAAGCCCTTGCGGCAGGTAAGCAGCCGCTCAAAGACCTCCTGGGTCACGTCCTCCGCGTCCTCCGGCGACGGGGCGTTGTGGACCGCCACACGGTAGACCGTGTCCATATAGTGGTCACAGGCGTAGGAGAACGGGCTCTCCCGCTGGAATTGTCCGGTCATAGGCTTCCTCCTCCTTTCACCCCTAACACACCTGAGCAGGGCTGATTATTGCGCCGCAAAATATATTTTTCGTTTATTTCGCAGATGAAAAATTTACAGACCGTTCACCGGAATTTCAGGTTGATTTCAGCTTGTACTGTTATACTTGCTCCCATCCTGAAACAGAAAGGAACCTTACTTATGCGGAATAAATGGATTCCCGCTGCGCTTGCTGCGGCGATGCTGATTTCCTGCGCCGCCTGTACTGCTGGGGAGACGGAGGACGTGCCGTCCGCCACGCCTACCCAGAGTACCGCAGCACAAGTCGAAGAAGCGGAGGGAACCGCCGTGGTGCTCTCTGATGACGGTATCACGGTGGACGGCCAGGCTGCCTCTACAGACCCGGCCTCAGCGGTCTATATGGGCGCGGAGATTGTCTACTATGAGGACGGCCACGACGAGACCTACGGCGAAGGCACCGCCGAGGAGGCCCACTCCGCCGAGGAGGCGGCCGCCCATACGGTGGTTACCATCACTCAGCCAGGCACCTACCGGCTGTCCGGCACCCTCTCCGCCGGACAGGTGGCGGTGGACCTGGGAGAGGACGCGGAGAATGACCCGGGCGCGGTGGTCACCCTGATTCTGGACGGGGTGGATATCACCTGCACCGTGGCTCCGGCGGTCATCTTCTACAACGTCTATGAGTGCGGCAGCAAGGACACGGAGACCGCATCTCCTACGGTGGACACCTCCGCCGCAGGCGCCAACGTGATTCTGGCCGACGGCTCCACAAACACGGTTACCGGCTCCCACGTGGCCCGTATTTATAAGGAAGGCACCCAGGATAAGCTCCACAAATACGACGGCGCCTTCTACTCCAAGATGTCCATGAACGTGAGCGGGGAGTCGGACGAGTCGGGCACCCTCAACATCATCGCCGACAACGAGGGCCTGGACAGCGCGCTCCACCTGACCATCAACAGCGGCAGTATCTTCATCACCTCTCAGAACGACGGCATCAACACCAACGAGGACGGCGTGTCGGTCACCACCATCAACGGCGGACGGCTGTCCATCAACGCTGGCCTGGGTGCGGAAGGGGACGGCATCGACTCCAACGGCTACCTGACCATCAATGCCGGTGAGGTGGTGACGGTGGCCAACGGCCAGTCCGGCGACGGCGGCATTGACTCGGACAGCGGTATCTGCCTCAACGGCGGCAGTGTCCTGGCTCTGGGCAGCCGGAACGACGCCGTGGAGACCGGCTCCAGCCAGGCCTATATGGAGCTGTCCTTTGCCGGTGAGCAGGCCGCCGGGAGCAGTATCGTCATCAAGGACAGCGAGGGCAACGAGCTGGTCAGCTACACCGCCGAGCGGGCCTTCTCCTCTCTGACCTACACCGGAGCCGACCTGACCGACGGGGCCACCTACTCCGTCTATGTGGACGGGGTGCAGCAGCAGTTTACAGGCCACAGCTTCGGTATGGGCGGCGGCATGGGCTTTGGCGGTGGACAGCCCCAGGATGGGCAGCAGCCTCCCGAGGGCATGGAGAAGCCCCCTGAAAATATGGAGGAACCCCCTGAGAACATGGGCGAGCCCCCTCAGGACGGTGAGATGCCGGAGGGCGAGCGCCCGGAGCGTCCCGAGGGAGCGGGCGGAGACGGACAGCAGCCGCCCCAGCCCACCGACGGCGGGGACCGCCAGCCGCCTGAGGGCGGCATGGCCGGAGACGAGACGGCTGAGCCCTCTACCGAGTTCACCATCTCGGCGGACACCCACAGCTTCTCCGGCGTAACCGGCGTACAGAGTGAATAAGACAGAACAGCGCCTCCGGGTTTTCGATCCGGAGGCGCTGTTTGTTTTTAAAGGGCCTGGGCGATGGCCTCGGCCACCCGGATGCCGTCCACAGCGGCGCTCATGATGCCGCCGGCGTATCCGGCGCCCTCGCCGCAGGGGTACAGACCCCGGACGGGGGACTGGAAGGTGTCGTCCCGGAGGATGCGCACCGGGGAGGACGAGCGGGTCTCCACGCCGGTGAGCACCGCCTCAGGGGCGGCGAAGCCGTGGAGCTTCCGGTCAAAGATGGGCAGTGCGGCCCGGAGCGTGCCCGTCACAAAGCCGGGCAGGCAGCGGTCAAGGTCGGTGGGGGTGACGCCGGGCCGGTAGGTGGGCTCAATGCTGCCCAGCTTTTTGGAGGGCATCCCCGCCAGAAAGTCCCCCACGGTCTGGGCCGGGGCGCGGAAGTCCCCTCCGCCCAGCTGGAAGGCGGCCTCCTCCCACCTGGCCTGGAAGGCGGCGCCCGCCAGGGGGTGGTCACTGCCGTAGTCGGCGGGAGAGACCCCCACCAGGAAGCCGCCGTTGATGAGGGCGCCGTCCCGGGCACGGCAGCTCATGCCGTTAGTCACCAGCCGCCCCTGTTCCGAAGCGGCGGCCACCACCGAGCCGCCGGGACAAACGCAGAAGGTGAAGGCACTGCGTCCGTCGGGCAAGTGGCAGGAGAGCTTGTAGTCCGCCGGGGGCAGTTGCTCCCAGGCGGGACCAAACTGAGCCGCCGATATCGCCGCCTGGCTGTGCTCAATGCGCACGCCGATGGCAAAGGGCTTGGGGGCCATGGGCACTCCGGCGTCCATCAGCATCTGGAAGGTGTCCCGGGCGGAGTGGCCGGGGGAGAGCACCAGGGCGTCGCAGGGCAGGTCGTACTGGCCGGTGGGGCCGTCCACCGTCAGGGAGGTCACCCGGCCGTCCTTCAGCCCCAGGCCGGACAGCCTGTGGCCGAAGCGGACGTCGCAGCCCAGGCGGATCAGCTCCAGACGGATGGTTTTTACCACATCCCGCAGCACATCGGTGCCGATGTGGGGCTTGTGCTGGTAGAGAATATCCTCCGGGGCGCCTGCCATCACCAGCGTGCGGAGCACGGTGGAGATGCGGCTGTCGTGGGTGCCGGTGGTCAGCTTGCCGTCGGAGAAGGTGCCCGCGCCGCCCTCGCCGAACTGGACGTTGGAGGCCGGATTGAGCACGCCGGTGGCCCAGAACCGCTCCACGTCGGCGGTCCGCTCCTCCACCGGGCGGCCCCGCTCCAGCACAATGGAGGGAATGCCGTTGCGGGCCAGGTAGAAGGCGGCAAAGAGTCCGGCGGGGCCCATGCCCACCACCACCGGCGGCAGGGAGGAGCTCCGGCGCACCGGCGGAAAGGTGTAGGGGACATGCTCGTGGAGGGAGACGTTTTTGTCCCGGCAGCGGGCCATGACCCCGGCCTCGTCGGCCACGGTCACGTCCACGGTGCAGACATAGTGGACGTCATTTTTCTTCCGGGCGTCGATGGACTGTCGTGCCAGAGAGAGACGGACCACAGCGTCGGGCTTTATGCCCAGAATGCGGGCGGCCTTCCTCTTCAGCTGGGCTTCTCCGCCGCCGATGGGCAGGGGGATATTTGAAATTCGAATCATAGTACCTCCGTATGGAAGCGCCCGGACACCGGCCGGACGCAATAAAAAATGGTATAATGGCTGGAATACAGCCATTATACCATTGCAGAGGGATGGACACAACCCGCCAGAGCCTGGAGAATTCAGACGCAGACGGGGTAATTGCCGGTAAAGCAGCCGTCGCAGAAGCCGCAGTTTGCCTCAGGCGCAATCTTGTGCAGGCTCTCCAGGCTGAGGAACCCCAGACTGTCGGCGCCGATCATGTCCCGGATCTCCTCCACCGAGTGGTGGCAGGCGATGAGGTTTTTCCGATCGGGGATGTCGGTGCCGAAGTAGCAGGGAGCGATGAAGGGGGGCGCGGAGGAGCGCATGTGGACCGCCGTGGCCCCCGCCTCCCGCAGCAGGGAGACAATCTGCCG
Organism: Pseudoflavonifractor capillosus ATCC 29799; assembly: GCF_000169255.2. Taxonomy (GTDB): domain Bacteria; phylum Bacillota; class Clostridia; order Oscillospirales; family Oscillospiraceae; genus Pseudoflavonifractor; species Pseudoflavonifractor capillosus. The sequence goes on along the minus strand of NZ_AAXG02000006.1, from coordinate 114,156 downwards.
GGAGGTGGTGCCCCGGACGATGGAGTCGTCAATCATGACCACCCGCTTGCCCGCCACGCAGCTGGCCAGAGCGCCCAGCTTGATGCGCACTGCCTGTTCCCGGCTCTCCTGGTCGGGGGTGATGAAGGTGCGGCCGATGTATCGGTTCTTTACCAGACCCACGCCGTAGGGGATGCCGGAGGCCTCGGCGTAGCCCATGGCGGCGTCCAGGCCCGAGTCGGGGACGCCGATGACCACGTCGGCCTCCGCCGGGTACTCCTGGGCCAGCAGGCGGCCTGCGTTCCGCCGGGCCTCGTGGACCGACTGCCCGCAGAGCACCGAGTCGGGCCGGGCGAAGTAGATGTACTCAAAGATGCACATGTGGCTGGAGGCGGCCGCGCAGTTCTCCCGGATGGAGCGCACCCCATCCCGGCTGGCCACTACAATCTCACCCGGCTCCAGATCCCGCTCGAAGGTGGCCCCCACGGCGGTGAGGGCGCAGGTCTCGGAGGCGAAGATCACCGCGTCGCCCCTGCGGCCCATGCACAGAGGCCGGAAGCCCCAGGGGTCCCGGGCGGCGATGAGCTTCTGGGGTGACATGACGATGAGGGAGAAGGCGCCACGCAGACCCTTCAGGGCCTGGCACACCGCCTCCTCGGCGGAGGGACAGCGGAGCCGCTCCTGGGCGATGGCGTAGGCGATGAGCTCGGAGTCGGTAGTGGTCTGGAAGATGGCGCCCCGGTACTCAAAGGCGGTGCGCAGCTGGTCGGCGTTGACCAGGTTGCCGTTGTGGGCCACGGCCAGGGTGCCCTTGACGTATTTGAGGGTCAGGGGCTGGGCGTTTTCCCGGCGGCTGCCGCCGGTGGTGGCATAGCGCACGTGGCCCACGGCCATGGTGCCCCCCAACCGGTCCAGAATTTCGGGGGAGAACACCTCTCCCACCAGGCCCAGGTCCTTGTGAAAGGACATCTCACGGTCCTGAATGGTGGCGATGCCGCAGGCCTCCTGTCCCCGGTGCTGGAGGGCAAAGAGACCATAATAGGTGGTGCGGGCGCAGTCACCGGCGGGGTCCAGTACGCCGAAGACACCGCATTCCTCATGGATTGACACGAAAATATTCTTCCTTTCTGAAAGGGGATGGATAATTGCCGGAATGGTGCTCAGACACGACAATCAGCCCTCAGGCCGGGCCGCCATGTGAGGCAGCCCGGCCGTGAGGGCGGAGTGAGGCGTCCTGGCCGAAAGCCGGACGGATTATACGTAAAAGAGCAGGTCGCGGTAGGTGGGGAAGGGCCAGTGGGCACGGTCCACCAGCAGCTCCAGCTGGTCGGCGATGGTTCTGGCGGCCTCCATGGCGGGGAGGATGGTCTCGGCGCAGTATCGGGCGCTCTCCTTCACGTCCTCGGGCACAGCGGCCACGGCCTTATCCAGGGCCTCGGTGCGCTCCATAAGGGCGCTGGTCTTGTCGGTGATGGTGCGGACCAGGGCGATCTCGCCTTCCGCGGAAATGCCGATGGAGCTCTTCACCGCTGCGCCCTGGGCCACCTGGGTGGAGTAGGACATGCAGGCGGGGATGATCTGCTTGTGCAGGATGTCCAGGGAGGTTCTGGCCTCGATGAGGATGGTCTTGGCGTACTCCTCCTGGGCGATCTCCTGGCGGGAGTGGATCTCCTCGGGGGTGTAGATGCCCTGGGAGGTGAAGAGGGCCACGTTCTTCGCATCGTCGAAGTGCTCCAGAGCCTCGGGGGTGTTGTGCAGGTTCATCAGACCCCGGCGGGCGGCCTCCTCGGGCCAGTCGGCGCCGTAGCCGTTGCCGTTGAAGAGGATGCGGCTGTGGGCGGACAGCTCACGGCGGATGAGGGCGGAGAGGGCGGTGTCAAAGTCCCTGGCCTGCTCCAGCTCACCGGCGTACAGCCCCAGGGACTCAGCCACGGCGCAGTTGAGCATGATGTTGGGGCAGGCGATGTTGAAGGAGGAGCCGGGCATGCGGAACTCGAACTTGTTGCCGGTGAAGGCAAAGGGGGAGGTACGGTTCCGGTCGGAGTTGTCCAGGGGGATGGGGGGCAGGGCGGTGACGCCGATGTCCATGCTGCCGGGGGCGGAGTCGCTGTGGCCGATGCCACGGATGAGGGCGTTGATCACGTCGGACAGCTCGTCGCCCACGTAGACGGACACGATGGCGGGAGGTGCCTCATTGCCGCCCAGACGGTGGTCGTTGCCCGCGCTGGCCACCGAGATGCGCAGCAGGTCCTGATACTCATCCACGGCCCGGATAACGGCGGTGAGGAACAGGAGGAACTGGGCGTTGTCCATGGGGGTCTTGCCCGGGTCCAGCAGGTTCTCGCCGGTGTCGGTGGACAGGGCCCAGTTGTTGTGCTTGCCCGAGCCGTTGACCCCCTCAAAGGGCTTCTCGTGGAGCAGGCAGACAAAGCCGTGGCGGTTTGCCACCTTCTTCATCACCTCCATGGTCAGCTGGTTCTGGTCAGTGGCCAGGTTGGCGGTGGTGAAGATGGGGGCCATCTCGTGCTGACTGGGGGCAACCTCGTTGTGCTCGGTCTTGGCGTAGATGCCCAGCTTCCACAGCTCCTCGTCCAGGTCGGCCATAAAGGCCTTCACCCGGGGCCGGATGGAGCCGAAGTAGTGGTCCTCCATCTCCTGGCCCTTGGGGGCGGGAGCGCCGAAGAGGGTGCGGCCGGTGAGGATCAGGTCGGGGCGCTTGGCGTAGTCGGCCTTGTCGATAAGGAAGTACTCCTGCTCGGGGCCCACGGTGGCGGTGACCCGGCGGACCTCCTTGCCGAAGAGCCTGAGCACCCGGGCCGCCTCGCGGCTGAGCACGTCCATGGACCGGAGCAGAGGGGTCTTTTTGTCCAGGATCTCGCCCCGGTAGGAGCAGAAGGCGGTGGGGATGCACAGGGTGTCGTCCTTGATAAAGGCGTAGGAGGTGGGGTCCCAGGCGGTGTAGCCTCTGGCCTCAAAGGTGGCCCGCAGGCCGCCGGAGGGGAAGGAGGAGGCGTCCGGCTCGCCCTTGATGAGCTCCTTGCCGGAGAACTCCATGATGCCGGAGCCGTCCCCGCAGGGGGAGAGGAAGGCGTCGTGCTTCTCGGCGGTGACGCCGGTCATGGGCTGGAACCAGTGGGTGAAGTGGGTGGCGCCCTTCTCAACGGCCCAGTCCTTCATGGCGGAGGCCACCACGTCGGCCACCGCCGGGTCCAGGGCCCTGCCCTCCTTGATGGTGCGGCACAGAGCGCGGTAGGCGTCCTTGGTCAGGCGCTCCTTCATCACGGACTCGTTGAACACCATGCTGCCAAACAGCGCGGGAATCTTCTTCATAACACTCACTCCTTAAATTTGTGCCCGAAATATGCAAAAGGCGCCGCGGCAGAAGCCGCAGCGCCTTTGCTGCCATGTTATGGGGATAAAACGCCGGGGATGACGGACCGTCAGCGGCCCGAACCGGCGCCCTTGCCGGTGCTCTGGTAAAAGGCCTCCACCTCGGCCTCCTCACGGGACATGCCCTTCTCCTCGTACTGGGCGATGGTGTGGAGCATCCGGTCATAATCCCGGGGGAGAATCTTCTTGAACAGAGGGAGGTAGTGGTCAAAGTCGGCCAGAATGGTCTTGGCCTTGGCCGAGCCGGTGGCCGCCGCGTGGGCCTGGATGAGGGCGCGCAGCTCCTCGGCGTCGTGCCGCTCGGTCACCGGGTCCATGGACACCAGTTCCTTGTTGAGGCGCAGGTACAGGTCCCGCTTTTCGTCCAGCACGTAGGCCACACCGCCGCTCATACCGGCGGCGAAGTTCTTGCCGGTGGGGCCCAGGATGACCACCCGGCCGCCGGTCATGTACTCGCAGCCGTGGTCGCCCACGCCCTCCACCACCGCGGTGGCGCCCGAGTTGCGGACGCAGAACCGTTCGCCGGCCACGCCGTTGAGGAAGGCCTTGCCGCTGGTGGCGCCGTACAGAGCCACATTGCCCACCAGAATGTTCTCCGACGGGTCAAACCGGCTGCCTCTGGGGGGATAGACCACCAGCTTGCCGCCGGACAGGCCCTTGCCCAGGTAGTCGTTGGCGTCGCCCTCCAGCTCCAGAGTGATGCCGTTGGGGAGGAATGCGCCGAAGGACTGTCCGCCGCCGCCGCTGCACCGGATGAGGAAGGTGTCCTCGGGGAGGGAATTGCCGTGGAGCCGGGTGACGTCGGAGCCCAGAATGGTGCCCACGGCCCGGTCGGTGGAGGACACCGGCAGGGACAGCCGCACGGGCTTGCCCTCAGACAGGGCGTCCCCAAGGGCGGGCTCCAGGAAGTTCAGGTCCACCGTGTTCTCCAGGTGGAAGTCGTAGATATCGGACGGATTGAACCGCTGTCCGGGCTGTCCGGCCCAGGGATTGCGGAGAATAGCGGACAGGTCCACCGTGGCGGCACGGGGATTGGCGGCGGGAGTGCGGACGGTGAGCAGGTCGGTGCGGCCCACCAGCTCATCCACAGTGCGCACGCCCAGCTTTGCCATGTACTCCCGCAGCTCCTGGGCGATGAACCGCATGAAGTTCACCACATACTCGGCCTTGCCCTTGAACCGCTTGCGCAGCTCCGGGTTCTGGGTGGCCACGCCCACGGGGCAGGTATCCAGGTTGCAGATGCGCATCATCACGCAGCCCAGGGCCACCAGGGGGGCGGTGGCGAAGCCGAACTCCTCGGCGCCCAGCATACAGGCGATGGCCACGTCACGGCCGGACATGAGCTTGCCGTCCACCTCCAGCATGACCCGGGTGCGCAGACCGTTCTGAATGAGAGTCTGGTGGGCCTCGGACAGGCCCAGCTCCCAGGGCAGGCCCGCATTGTGGATGGAGGTGCGGGCAGCGGCGCCGGTGCCGCCGTCATAACCGGAGATGAGCACCACCTGGGCGCCTGCCTTGGCCACGCCAGCGGCCACGGTGCCCACGCCGGCCTCGCTGACCAGTTTTACCGAGATGGCCGCCCGCCGGTTGGCGCACTTCAGGTCGTAGATCAGCTGGGCCAGGTCCTCGATGGAGTAGATGTCGTGGTGAGGGGGCGGGGAGATGAGGGTGACGCCGGGGGTGGAGTGGCGGCACTTGGCGATCCAGGGGTACACCTTTCCGGCGGGCAGGTGTCCGCCCTCGCCGGGCTTGGCGCCCTGGGCCATTTTGATCTGAATCTCCTGGGCGCTGACCAGATACTCGCTGGTGACGCCGAACCGGCCGGAGGCCACCTGCTTGATGGCGGAGTTGCGCTCCGGGTCGTGGAGCCGGTCGGGCTCCTCGCCGCCCTCGCCGGAGTTGGACTTGCCGCCCAGCAGGTTCATGGCACGGGCCAGACACTCGTGGGCCTCCTGGGAGATGGAGCCGTAGCTCATGGCGCCGGTTTTGAACCGCTTGACAATGGAATCCACACTCTCCACCTCGTCCAGGGGGAGGGGATGGGGGGCGTACTGGAAGTCCAGCAGGCCACGGAGGGTGTGGGGTCTGGTCTCGTCGTCCACCAGGGCGGTGTACTGCTTGAAGACCTCATAGCTGCCCTGGTGGGTGGCCTCCCGCAGGAGGCGGATGGTCTGGGGATTGAAGAGGTGGTCCTCGCCGTCTCCACGGGGCTTGGGGGAGGCGGGCGCCTCCTCAGGCGGGGCCTCAAAGGCCTTAGAGTGGTTCCGGTCGGCCATGGCCCCCATCTCCTCCAGCCCAATACCGCCCACCCGGGAGACCGTGTTGGTGAAGTGGCGGTCGATGACGTCCTGCCTGATTCCCACGGCCTCGAAAATCTGGGCCGACTGGTAGGACTGGAGGGTGGAGATGCCCATCTTGGCGGCAATTTTCACGATGCCGTGGAGCACGGCGGAGTTGTAGTCGGCCACAGCGGTGTGGAAATCCTTGTCCAGCTTGCCCGACTCGATGAGGTCCACAATGGTCTCCTCCACCAGGTAGGGGTTCACCGCACGGGCGCCGTAGCCCAGCAGGGTGGCGAAGTGGTGGACATCACGGGGCTCGCCGCTCTCCAGCAGGATGGATACGGCGGTCCGCTTCTTGGTGCGAATCAGGTGCTGCTCGATGGAGGACACGGCCAGCAGGGAGGGGATAGCCACGTGGTTCTCGTCCACGCCCCGGTCGGACAGGACGATGACGTTGGCGCCCTCCCGCCAGGCCCGGTCCACCAGCAGAGCCAGATGGTCCAGGGCCCGGTCCAGAGGGGTGTTCTTATAGTAGAGCATGGACACGGTCTCCACCCGGAAGCCGGGCTGGTCCATGGCCTTGATCTTCATCATGTCGGTGGAGGTGAGGATGGGGTTGTGGATCTGGAGGACCCGGCAGTTGTCGGCGTTCTCCTGGAGCAGGTTGCCGTCGTCGCCCACGTACACGGTGGTGTCGGTGACCACTTCCTCCCGGATGGCGTCAATGGGCGGATTGGTCACCTGGGCGAAGAGCTGCTTGAAGTAGCTGAACAGGGGCTGGTCCTTGGGGTCCAGCACGGCCAGGGGAATGTCCACGCCCATGGCGGCGGTGGGCTCCGCGCCGGTCTCCGCCATGGGGAGGATGGTGCCGGTGACGTCCATATCGGTGTAGCCGAAGGCGGTGCGCAGCCGGACCAGGTCCTCATGGCTGCGCCGCTCCACCCGGCGGTTGGGGATAGGCAGGTCACGCAGGTGGAGCAGGTTCCGGTCCAGCCACTCGCCGTAGGGCTGGCGGGCGGCGTAGGTCTCCTTCAGCTCCTGATCGGAGATGATGCGGCCCTGGACCGTGTCCACCAGTAGCATCCGTCCGGGCTGGAGCCGGTCCTTGCGGATGATCTCTGTGTCGGGCAGGTCCAGCACGCCCACCTCGGAGGAGAGAATGAGCCGTCCGTCGTCGGTCAGGTAGTAGCGGGAGGGGCGCAGGCCGTTCCGGTCCAGCACCGCGCCCACCACGTCGCCGTCGGAGAAGAGAATGGAAGCCGGGCCGTCCCAGGGCTCCATCAGGGTGGCGTAGTAGCGGTACAGGTCACGCCGGGCCCGGGAGATGTTCCGGTCCTCACGCCAGGGCTCGGGGATGGCCACCATCACCGCCAGAGGCAGGTCCATGCCCGCCATCATCAAAAATTCCAGGGTGTTGTCCAGCATGGAGGAGTCGGAGCCGGAGGCGTCGATCACCGGCAGCACCTTGTCCATGTCCCCGTCCAGCAGGGGGGTGTACATGGTCTCCTCCCGGGCCAGCATACGGTCGGCGTTGCCACGGATGGTGTTGATCTCGCCGTTGTGGGCCATGAGCCGGTTGGGGTGGGCCCGCTCCCAGGAGGGATTGGTGTTGGTGGAGAAACGGGAGTGGACCAGGGCGATGGCGGACTCATACTCCTCGCTCTGGAGGTCGGGGTAGAATCGCCGCAGCTGGTGGACCAGGAACATGCCCTTGTAGACAATGGTGCGGCTGGACAGGGAGGGCACATAGGTGCTGCCGTTGGAGTGCTCGAACACCCGGCGCACCAGGTAGAGCTTACGGTCGAAGGGAAGACCGGGCTGCACGTTTTCCGGCCTGGCCACAAAGGCCTGCTCGATGCAGGGCATCTTGTCCAGGGCCTTCTGGCCCAGAATCTCGGGACAGACCGGCACCTTCCGCCAGCCCAGGAAGGTGAGGCCCTCCCGTGCGGTGAGCAGCTCAAACATCTTCTTGGCCCGGCGGCGGATGGCCTCGTCCTGGGGGAAGAAGAACATGCCCACGCCGTAATCCCGGGGACCGGGGAGGGAGATGCCCACATCCCGGGCTGCGGCGGAGAAGAAGCGGTGGGAGATCTGGAGCAGAATGCCCACGCCGTCGCCGGTCTCACCGGCGGCGTCCTTGCCGGCCCGGTGCTCCAGCTTCTCCACAATCTTCAATGCGTCGTCCACGGTCCGGTGGCTGGGCCGGCCGTGGATGTCCACCACGGCGCCGATGCCGCAGCTGTCGTGTTCAAAAGAAGGGGAGTAGAGTCCCCGCTGTCGTTTGGTTTTCATGGTGGATGCCCCTTTCCGGGCGGACCGGATGTGCCTGCCGCCTGAAAATAAAAAAAGAAGATGCTCCGCCCATGGGGGTCGGAACACCTTCGTTCTCAACTGATAGTGTAAGTATAGGAGCATCATGGTCATTTGTCAAGAGAAAATTTCTCCCGGCGGAACATTTGTCCTTCACAGACGGAGCAGGAGCCGGAGGCGTTGACCTCCGGCTCCTGAATCATTACTCAATATGCACGTGGTTGTGGATATGCTCGGAGCAGTAGCAGTAGTAGCCGTTGCACTTGGAGCAGTAGCGGAACTCCTCGTCGGGGTAGTCGGTGTCGGTCTTGCCGCAGACGGCGCACTTGTGGATATACCCCTTCTGCTGCTGGGCGTGGCGGGTGGCCTGCTTGAAGTTGATGGTCTGGCGGGAGGTCTGGTGCTTGGCACGGCGGAAAGTACGTGTGCAGAACTCCGCAATGTCCGACCAGAAGAAGAGGAAATAGTTGAGGATGGCAATTATGGGCGGGATGACCATCACCAGCATGACAGGCCCGTACATCACGGTGTACACCAGGCCCTTGACGATGCCGTAGGCGAAGAGAGCCGCGTCAACCCAGGCCAGCCACTTAGCCTTCAGGGGGATGACGAAGAAGAGCAGGATGCTCAGGTCGGGGAACAGGGTGGCCATGGAGAAGAAGAGGGACATGTTCAGGTAGTCCGCGCCGTACAGGATGGGGATAGAGGTGGTGAAGCCGCCCAGAAACAGGGACAGGATCAGACTGGACAGGATGTTCAGCAGCACGCCGGTGCCGTAGAACACGGTGAACTTGGTGGAACCCCACTCCCGTTCCACCGCGCTGCCGATCCACCAGTACATGTACAGTGAGAGGATGAACCAGAAGGGGTTGTCGTTCAGGGGGATAAAGATAAAGGTGATGAGCCGCCACACCTGGCCGTGGATGATGTGGTAGAGATCGAAAGCCAGGTAATTGGAGATGGGGAAGGGACCGAACTGGTCCAGAATGTAGACAAAGGCGGTACCGATGACAATGTACATCATCAGGTTGGGGATGGCCAGCCTGGGATGCTTTCTGCAGAAGCGGTCAAACCAGCTGTCAATGGAGCGCAAGGCAAGTCCTCCTAACAATCAAATTGTGCTGTGCATCATTCTACCCGCTTTTCTTAGTAAAGTAAATAAAAAATCTGTGAACATTCTTCCACCGGGAGGAAAAGTATGTTAAACTGGAAAAACCGACAAAACACACCTTAAGGAGGCATATGCCATGAGCGTGGTAAGAGATATGTCCCTGGCCGAGTCCGGCCGCAGAAAGATCCAGTGGGTACGGGATTTTATGCCCGCACTCAGCGGGATTGAGGCCCGTTTTGAGCAGGAGAAGCCCTTTGCCGGGCTGCGGGTGACCGTGTCCGTCCACCTGGAGGCCAAGACCGCCAACCTGGGTCTGGTGCTGGCCAAGGGCGGCGCCGAGGTGCGGCTCACCGGCTCCAACCCCCTGTCCACCCAGGACGACGTGGCCGCCGGTCTGGCCAGCCTGGGCGTGGAGACCTTCGGCGTCCACGGCGCTACGGCGGAGGAGTATGAGGACCATCTGGTCCAGGCTCTGTCCCACAAGCCCCACCTGATTGTGGACGACGGCGGCGACTTGGTCCACCTGCTGGGCGGCAAGCGTGCCGACCTGGCGGAGAACCTCATCGGCGGCTGCGAGGAGACCACCACCGGCATCCTGCGTCTGCGTGCCCGGGAGCGGGAGGGCATTCTGCCCTGCCCCATGATGGCGGTCAACGACGCCAAGGCCAAGCACTACTATGACAACAAGTACGGCACCGGCCAGTCCGTGTGGGACGCCATCATGCACACCACCAACCTCATCGTGGCGGGCAAGACCGTGGTGGTGGCCGGTTACGGCTGGTGCGGCAAGGGCGTGGCCATGCGGGCCAAGGGCATGGGCGCCGACGTGGTGGTCTGCGAGGTGGACCCCTTCAAGGCCCTGGACGCCACCATGCAGGGTTTCCGGGTGATGAAGATGGACGAGGCCGCCAAGATTGGCGATGTGTTCGTCACCGTCACCGGCTGCAAGGACGTGATCACCCCCGCCCACTTCGCCGTCATGAAGAACAACGCCCTGCTTACCAACGCCGGACACTTTGACTGTGAGGTGGACGTGGCGGGTCTGGCCAAGATGGCGGTGAAGCGTGAGCTGCGCCGGGACAACATCGAGGGCTTCACCCTGCCCGACGGCCGTGTGCTCAACGTCATCGGCGAGGGCCGTCTGGTGAACCTGGCCGCCGGAAACGGCCACCCCGCTGAGATTATGGACATGTCCTTTGCCGTCCAGGCTCTGGCGCTGGAGTGGCTGGCCAAGCATCGGGACGGCCTGGAGAAGAAGGTCTACAACGTGCCCGATGAGATTGACGACCAGATTGGCCGGGTGAAGCTGGCCGCTCTGGGTCTGTCCATCGACACCCTGACCCCCGATCAGGTGGAGTACCTCAACGGCTGGAAGGCCTGAGCAGTTTCAATCCCCGCTGCCGGAAAACGGCGGCGGGGATTTTTTGCTTGACAATATCGAACATCGATAATACAATGAAAACGGGAAGAATAACGATATTCGATATATACGGAGGTGAGACCATGGCACGGGAAAAATTCCGCACCCTGACGGAGCAGATGTTCTATATTCTGCTCAGTCTCCAGACCGAGTGCTGCGGCATGGACGTGATGGAGCGGGTGGCGGACATGACCCAGGGCCGGGTAGCGGTAGGACCCGGCACCTTGTACAACCTGCTGGAGGAGTTCGCCAAGGCGGGCATGATCCGGGAGACCAAGGTGGAGGGCCGCAGGCGGAGCTACCTCATCACGCCGGCAGGCCGGGCGGCGCTGGCGGCGGAGTATGAGCGGCTGGAGCGCCAGGCGGCGGACTACCGGCAGTACCGGCTGAGCGAGGGAGAGGAGGACGGCCATGGCGAGACGGAGATACTGGCCGGAGCAGTTCCTGTACTATGACGGTGAGGGCATTGCCCGGCATCTGGAGAAGATGGCGGCCAGGGGCTGGCGGCTGGAGAAGATCGGCGCTCTGACCTGGCGCTATGGCAGGGCGGAGCCTGCCAGGGTGCACTACGCCGTGACCTATTTCCCCGAGGCGTCGGAGTACAACCCCTATCCCACCGACAGCCAGGAGGAGTTTTACGACTACTGCCGGGAGGCGGGCTGGGACCTGGTGACCGAGTGGGACCAGATGCAGATTTTCTCCACCGAGCGGGCCCATCCCATTCCCATCGAGACCGACGAGTCAGCCCGTGTGCGGGTGATTCACAAGGTCATGCTGCGCAGGTTCCTGCCCGCCAATCTGCTGCTGTTTGTGCTGCTGGTGATTCAGCTGGGCATTTTCATCACAGGGATTCTCCAAGATCCCGCGGCCAATCTGTCCAATCCCGCCGTTCTGCTGATCACCCTGGCACTGGCACTGACAGGGCTGAGCGTGTTTCTGACCTTGTCAGGCTACCTGGTGTGGTACCTCCGGGCCAGGAAGACGGCGGAGACTGGGGAACGGCTTGCAGATACGGAGCGGAGGTTCCGCGCACTGACCGTGGCGGTGGCGGCCCTGGGCCTGCTGGCTGTCCTGTTTGCGGTGCTGAGTATAGCAAGGACACTGGCCAGCCCATGGTATGTACTTCTGTTGACCGGGGAGATAGTTGTATTCATCGCGCTGGTGGCCGGTGTAAGAGAGTACATGAGACGGCGGGGTGTGGAGCGCAAACAAAACCGGAACATCACCCTGGCGGTGGCTGTCCTGCTGAGCCTGCTGATGGTCAACGTCATTCCAAAGGCGGTCATCGGGGACCAGCCGGCAGAGCCGCACATTGTTGACGGGACCGTCCTTCCGCTTCGCCTGGAGGAGCTGGGCATCCCGGAGGAGGAAGGGCTGGTCAGCACCTGGGAGAGCAGAAGCTCACCACTGGTGGTGTTCAGAACGGGCGAACAGAGCGGCCCGTATGACAGCGGCCTGCCCTGGCTGCGATATGAGGTGTCTGACGTACGCCTGCCCATGCTGCTGGACCTGTGCCTGGACGGCTATCTGGACCAGTATGACAACCGGTACGGCGCGATTACCGGGCTCCACTTCCGTCCCCTCAACGAACCGGCCTGGGGCGCCGACGAGGTGTGGCAGGTGTGGGACGGCGAGGGCCCCCGGGCCTCCTATCTGGCCTGCCGTGGCAGCCGGATTGTGTGGCTCATGGCGGACGATTTTCTGACGCCGGAGCAGACAGAAGTCGTCTCAGCAAAGCTCTTTAGCGGGACAATTTAGGGAAACTGTGAACCTGAGCCCAAGAAAACTGTTGACAAAGTGAAAAAATCTGATAAAATACTTTACGCAAAAGTGAATACGCCTTATCAAGAGCGGTGGAGGGAACGGCCCGATGAAACCCGGCAACCTGCGCATTGCGCAAGGTGCCAAATCCGGCGAGAGAATCGAAAGATGAGGATGGAACTGACTCCATGCGCTCCGCCGGCCGGCGGAGCGCTTTTTCGTTCCAGATCATCCCCGCGCAAACACAGAAAGGAAGAATGTACTTATGGCACACCATCTCTTTACCTCTGAGTCCGTCACCGAGGGACACCCCGATAAAATCTGCGACCAGATCTCCGACGCCGTCCTGGACGCTATCCTGGAGAAGGACCCCGCCGCCCGTGTGGCCTGTGAGACCACCGTCACCACCGGCATGGTCCACGTGATGGGCGAGATCTCCACCACCTGCTATGTGGACATCCCCCACATCGCCCGTGAGGTCATCCGTGAGATCGGCTATGACCGGGCCAAGTTCGGCTTTGACTGCGACACCTGCGCTGTCCTCACCTCCATCGACGAGCAGTCCCCCGACATCGCCATGGGCGTGGACAAGTCCCTGGAGGCCAAGGAGGGCGGCGCTGACGCCGAGCTGGAGAACGGCGCAGGCGACCAGGGCATGATGTTCGGCTACGCCTGCGACGAGACCCCCGAGCTGATGCCTCTGGCCATCTCCCTGGCCCACAAGCTGTCTTACCGTCTGGCCCAGGTCCGCAAGCAGGGCCTGGTGGACTACCTGCGTCCCGACGGCAAGAGCCAGGTCACCGTGGAGTACGACGAGAACGGCGTGCCCGTCCGGGTGGACACCGTGGTCATCTCCACCCAGCACAGCCCCGAGGCCACTCTGGAGCAGATCCGGAACGACATGGTGGAGCTGGTTATCAAGCCCACTATCCCTGCCCAGCTGCTGGACGAGAACACCAAGTACTATGTGAACCCCACCGGCCGCTTCGTGGTGGGCGGTCCTCAGGGCGACTCCGGCCTTACCGGCCGCAAGATCATCGTGGACACCTACGGCGGCAGCGCTCCCCACGGCGGCGGCGCTTTCTCCGGCAAGGACCCCACCAAGGTGGACCGCTCCGCTGCCTACATGGCCCGCTATGTGGCCAAGAACATCGTGGCCGCCGGTCTGGCCAAGAAGTGCCAGATTGAGCTGGCCTACGCCATCGGCGTGGCCAAGCCCGTGTCCGTCCTCATCGACACCTTCGGCACCGGCACCGTCTCCGACGAGGCCCTGTCCGCCGCTGTCAGCAAGGTCTTTGACCTGCGGCCCACCGCTATCATCCGCAAGCTGGACCTGCGCCGTCCCATCTACCGCCAGACTGCGGCCTACGGTCACTTCGGCCGCACCGACGTGGACCTGCCCTGGGAGCGCACCGACATGACCGAGGCCCTGAAGGCCGCGCTGTAAAACCCCCGGAACAGGAAGAAAAGCGTAGACAAAGGCAGAAGTTTACGGTAAACTATATGGGCAGACGCCATGCGTCTGCCCATATCTTATGCTGAATACAGGAGGCCGATTGACGTGCTGAATGTCCTCTATCTCCTCAACTTCGCCGGTAAGGCCGGTACGGAGCGGTACGTGGAGACCCTGGTGAAGTACCTCAACCACAAGCATATCCGGGCCTTTTTCGCCTACAACCAGGGGGGCCTGCTGGTGGAGCGGATGGAAGAGGCAGGCGTCCCCATCCGGCAGATCGACATGAACAGCCGCTTTGACTTCAAGGCGGCCAAAAGACTGGCCGACCTGTGCCAGGAGTGGAACATCGACGTGATCCACTGCCACTATCTGCGGGAGCACTACACCGCCCTGCTGGCCAAGCGATACAACAAGCACATCCGGGTGGTGTACACCAACCACTTTGTGCTGGAGAACAACGCCATTACCCGGCTGTCCAACAAGTGGATGGACAAGCGGCAGGACCAGATGATCGCCGTGTGCAATCTGGGCAAGCAGCAGCTCATCCGCAACGGCTGGAGCGGCGATAGGATTTCCGTCATCTTCAACGCGGTGGACCCCGCCGCCTGGGCAGGCGACCGGAGCGAATCCACCCTGCGGCAGGAGCTGGGCATCCCGGAGGACCGGTTTGTCATGCTGTGCGCCTCCCGTTTTGCCGACGACAAGGGCCACCACTACCTGCTGGAGTCGGTGAAGCGGCTCAAGGAGATCTCCGACGTGCCCTTCACCCTGGTGCTGGCGGGAGACGGCCCCCTGCTGGAGGAGCGGAAGGCCCAGGCCAAGGAGCTGGGGCTGGACGACTGCGTCAAGTTCATCGGCTTCCGCAAGGACATCAAGAACCTGTACAAGGCCAGCGACCTGTATGTCAACTCCTCCCGGCATGAGGCCCTGTCCTTCCTCATCATCGAGGCCATGGCGGCCGGACTGCCCGTGGTGGTCACCGACATTGCCGGCAACCCGGACATCGTCAACGACCAGACCAACTGCGGCCTGCTGGCGGAGTACGACAACCCGGAGTCCATGGCGGGCGCCCTCAAGCGGATGATGGAGGAGCCGGAGCTGCTGGAGCGCTGCCGGACCAACGCCCTCAAGGCGGTGGACGACCGCTTCGAGGTCCACAAGATGGCGGAGGCCACCTTCCGTATCTACGAAAAGGCGGCCAAGGGGTAAAACCCGCCGCTCAGTCACAATTTTTCCACAAGATTGGAGCCTATGTCTATGTCTGTCGCACAAAACAGTGCCCTGGTCCGCTTTTTTGCCGCCCTGTGGGCCGTCCTGAGTGACGGCTGGGCGGAGAGCGTACCCGGGAAAATCCTCCGGCGGATTGAAATTGCCGTCGGCCACGGCGTGGAGGGCAGCGTCCTCTGGCAGTTTGTCTGGCGGGACGGCCGCCTCCCGGGCGGCTGGCCGGGAAGTCTGACCTGCCGGGTCGTTACCTTCATTATCAACATTCCCTGCATGATAGTCCAGTGGCTGTACAAAATCTGGAAGAACGTGTGGGACGGCAGTATCGCCTTCCGCATCGCCTCCGCTCTGGGCGGGGCTACCTTCGTGTTCCTGGGGCTGTCCATGCTGCTCATGCTGGTGGTGGACCACAACAACTGGAACAACGCCTACACACTGCTGTGCATGTACGGCGTGATGATGCTCTTCCTGGCCGGCTGCATGGCCCGGCCCAAGCACCGGCTGGACCTGGACAAGCTGGGACCCTACTACACCCTGTTCATGGCCTTTGTGTGCTACGGCTTCCTGTGCAGTCTGGGCACCGACTTCTCCTCCGGACTGGTCAGCGGCATCACCGGCAGCCTGTCCTGGCGCTTCTTTGTCTTCCACGCCATCGCCTTCCTCATCACCTTGCTGACCGTGAGTTCGGTGCAGAAGGTGGAGCAGCTCCAGCTGATGCTGGTTATCTCCCTGCTCGGCCTGACCGTGGCCTCGATCTACGGCTGCTATCAGGGCTATATCGGCGTGGAGGTGGTGCCTTCCCAGCAGGACCTGATCCTCAACGCAGGCATGCCCGGTCGTGTCTACTCCTTCTTTGACAATCCCAATAACTTTGGTGAAATCCTGATTATGCTCATGCCTTTCCTGCTGGCCATGCTTCTCAACGCCAGGGGCTGGCGGGGAAGAGTGCTGGCTCTGGCATCTCTGGCAGTCTGTGTGGTAGCCATCGGTCTGACCTACTTCCGCACCGGCTGGATTGCCATGGTTCTTGTCATGGCCGTGTTCCTGATACTCCAGAACTGGCGCTTCCTGCCCCTCTTCATCGTGCTGGGCCTGCTGGCGCTGCCCTTCCTGCCAGAGAGCATCATGAACCGTATCCTCACCATCGGCAACATGAAGGACAGCTCTCTGCGGTACCGCTTTGCCATCTACGGCAACACCACCTACCTCCTTGAGGACTACGGCCTGCGGGGCGTGGGCCTGGGTACCGACGTGATGCGCCAGGTCTTCAAGGTGTATCCCACCATGTACGACGGCAACTACCCCATCCACACCCACAACAACTACGTTCAGATGTGGGGTGAGCTGGGCTTCTTCGGCGCCCTGACCTATGTGGCCATGGTGTTCCACCAGCTGAAGGTGGGCGTCAAGACCTACTACACCTGCATCGACCGCCGGATTAAGAACATCATCGCCGCCGCTGTGGGCGCTTTCTTCGGTATCTCGGTCATCAGCGTGGCGGAGTACAGCTGGTTCTATCCCCGCAATATGTTCGTCTACTTCTTCCTCTTCGGCGTCATCGCCGCCTGCGTCAAGCTTGCATGCGCCAAGCAGAGCGCGGAGGCATAACTCCATCATTTATGAAAAGCCCGGGCCGTCGGCCCGGGCTTTTTGTTTCGTGTTTGGAAGTGAAAATACTGGAATTGTTTCCTAAATGTTGTGAAAGTGTGAGTGAGAAACTGTTTTGACGGCTAAAATTACTTCAAACAGTGGGAATGGCTGGCGGGATATAATAGGCTTTGTCTGATTCCGTCGAGAAAAGGGGTAATTTGCTATGGCAAGAAAAACGGTTGAGCGCGGCATTTCCTATGACGATGTCAGGAAGGCATATTACGTGTATATGGACTATGGACGGGACGAGGATGGACGGCGGGTCAAGAAGTACAGGACCTGCGCCACATTGGCAGCAGCCCGGCGGGTACTGCGGGAGTTCCAGAGCGAGCTGGAGAGCCGGCAGCAGGTGGCACCCCGGGCGCTGACTCTGGACCAGTGGCTGGAGTACTGGATGGAGCAGGTGGTGGAGCCCAACCGGGCGGAGACCACCATCTACGGCTACCGGAAAATCATTGATAACCACCTGTCCGACGCCCTGGGGGATATCCCGGTGCAGAAGCTGACGCCCCGGCACCTGCAGGAGTACTACGCCATGCTGATGCGGGACAAGGGGCTGTCGCCCAATACAGTCCGGCGGCATCACGACCTGCTCTCCGCCGCTCTCCACACGGCGGTCCGGCAGGACATCATACTCCGCTCACCCACCGAGCGGGTGGAGCCACCCCGGGTGGTGCCCCGGGAGGTGGGATATTACGGCCCCGAGGAGCTCAAGAAGCTCTATGCTCTGGCGGAGGGCACCGGTCTGGAACTAGTCGTCAAGCTGGCGGGGATGCTGGGTCTGCGGCGGGAGGAGATCTGCGGTCTCCAGTGGTCCAGCGTGGACTTTGCCCAGCGGAGAATCCATATCTGTGCCGCCCGTACCGCAGCCGGAGGGGAGATCATTCAGAAGGAGACCAAGAATCGGTCCTCCACCCGGGTGCTGCACATGAGCGATGAGCTGGTGCGGCTTCTCCGCCGGGAGCGGGCCGGACAGGCAGAGAACCGGCTGGCCCTGGGGGACAAGTGGGAGGACTCAGGGTTGGTGGCGGTGGACCACATGGGGCACCCGCTGTCCCCCAACGCCGTGTCCCTGGCCTTCACCCGGTTCATCCGCCGCAACAACCTGCCCAAAATCACCCTCCATGGTCTGCGACACACCTTCGCCACCGTGGCCTCCGCTCAGGGGGCGCCCCTCTTCGACATCGGTAAGGCCCTGGGCCACTCCACCCCGGCCACCACCGGACGGATCTACACCCACCTGCTGGACCAGAACCACGAGGCCACACTGGACCGGGTGGCGGCGGCGCTGAAATAAGAAAACGCCCCCGGGATACCCGGGGGCGTCTTTGTACGCAGCGTTCAGGACACGGAGGTGACCTGATAGCCCTCGTCCTCCACGGCCTTCTTGAGGACATCGTCAGCTACGTCGTGGGACAGGGTTACCACGGCACACTTACCCTCCACGTCGGCCACGGCGGTGGTGACACCGTCCAGAGCGGAGAGAGCCTTCTCCACGTGGGCCTTGCAGTGGTTGCACATCATGCCTTCAATTCCGAGCTTCTTTTTCATGGTAATCGTTCCTTTCTCAGTGGTTTCTTTGGATTCGTTATGTTGGGGGACAGCGGTGTCCCGGGGCGTGGGCTTGAAGAACTTGAGCCGCAGGGCGTTGGTCACCACGCACACCGAGCTGAGACTCATGGCCGCGGCGGCGAACATGGGACTGAGCTGGAGGTGGAACAGGGGATAGAAGGCCCCAGCGGCCAGGGGGATGCAGATGATGTTGTAGAAGAAGGCCCAGAACAGGTTCTCCTTGATGTTGCGGATGGTGGCCTTGGACAGCCGCAACGCGTCCACCGCGTCCATCAGGTCGCTCTTCATCAGCACGATATCCGCCGACTCGATGGCCACATCGGTGCCCGCACCGATGGCCAGACCCACATCCGCACGGGCCAGGGCGGGAGCGTCGTTGATGCCGTCGCCCACCATAGCCACCTTGCGGCCCTGGGCCTGGAGGGCGGACACGGTCTTTTCCTTGTCCTGGGGAAGCACCTCGGCCACAATCTCGTCCACGCCCAGGGCCTGACCCACCGCCTGGGCGGTGCGGCGGTTGTCGCCGGTGAGCATGACCACCCGGATGCCTAAGGCCTTGAATCCGGCCACAGCGGCGGCGCTGGTGGGCTTGGCGGTGTCGGCCACCGCCACCAGGCCCAGCAGGCTGCCGTTTTCCGCGAAGTAGAGGGGGGTCTTGCCCTGCTCCGCCAGAGCCCCGGCGGAATTCTCAAAGCCGGACAGGTCCACGCCTGCCTCCTCCATCATAGCCCGGTTGCCTGCCAGTACGGGGGCGCCGTGGAGCAGAGCGGTGACGCCCCGTCCGTGGACGGCCTGGAAGCTCTCCACGCTCACAAGGGGGATGTTTCGCTCCCCGGCCTCGGCCACAATGG
The DNA here is from genome assembly GCF_000169255.2 of Pseudoflavonifractor capillosus ATCC 29799. Classification (GTDB taxonomy): domain Bacteria; phylum Bacillota; class Clostridia; order Oscillospirales; family Oscillospiraceae; genus Pseudoflavonifractor; species Pseudoflavonifractor capillosus. Next base: position 95,150 of record NZ_AAXG02000006.1, on the reverse strand, counting down.
CCTGGGCCAGGGGGTGCTCCGAGGGCTGCTCCAGGGAGGCGGCCACACACAGCAGCTCCTCCTCGGTGACGTCGGCGGCGGTGAGGCAGTCGGTGACCACCGGCTTACCGCTGGTGAGGGTGCCCGTCTTGTCCAGCACCACCGTGTCGATGGTGTGGAGGGTCTCCAGGGCCTCGGCGGACTTGATGAGGATGCCGTTTTCCGCACCCTTGCCTGTACCCACCATGATGGCCACGGGGGTGGCCAGGCCCAGGGCGCAGGGGCAGGAGATGACCAGCACAGCCACCCCTGCGGTGAGAGCGGAGGTGATGCTGCCGCCGGTGGCGATGAGCCAGATGACGGCGGTCACCAGGGCGATGCCGATGACGGCGGGGACAAAGACGCCTGCCACCCGGTCGGCCAGCTTGGCGATGGGGGCCTTGGAGGAGGCGGCCTCATCCACCAGGCGGATCATCTGGGCCAGGGTGGTATCCTCGCCCACCCGGAGGGCTTTGAAGGTGAAGGAGCCGGACTTGTTGATGGACGCGGCAGCCACCTTGTCCCCGGGGCCTTTGTCCACCGGCAGGCTCTCGCCGGTGAGGGCGGACTCGTCCACAGCGGAGAAGCCGTCGGTGATGATGCCATCCACCGGGATGCGCCCACCGGGCCGCACCACAATCAGGTCGCCAACGACCACATCTTCCACCGGAATTTCCGTCTCCACACCACCCCGCAGCACAGAGGCGGTCTTGGGGGCCAGATCCATCAGGCGAGTGATGGCCTCGCTGGTCTTGCCCTTGGAGCGGGTCTCCAGGAACTTGCCCAGAGTGATGAGGGTGAGAATCATACCCGCCGACTCAAAATACAGGTCCATGGACCACTTGTTCACCAGGGCCGTATCTCCGTGGCCCAGCCCCCAGCCGATGGCAAACAGGGCGGCCACACCGTAGATGAGGGCGGCGGCGGAGCCCATGGCGATGAGGGAGTCCATGTTGGGCGCGCCCTTGAACAGGGTCTTGAATCCCACCTTGTAGTATTTGTCGTTGACGTACAGAATGGGCAGCAGCAGCAGGAACTGGACCAGGGCAAAGACCATGGCATTTTCCGTGCCATGGAAGACCTCAGGCAGAGGCCAGCCCATCATGTGACCCATGGCGATGTAGAACAGGGGGATGAGGAAGACAAAGGACACAATAAGACGGCACTTCATGTGCTTCAGCTCCGCCTCCATGGGAGAGGGCCCCTGCTGCACAGCGGGGGACTGTTTCCCGGCGGGCAGGGGACAGGAGGCGCCGTATCCGGCGGCAGCCACCGCTGCCTCAATGGCCTGGGGGGAGGTCTTGGCCGGGTCATACTCCACGGTCATGGAGTTGGACAGCAGGTTTACGTTGACCTCCGTGACGCCGTCCACCTTGCGCACCGCTTTGTCTACATGGGCGGAGCAAGCCGAACAGGTCATGCCGGTAACATCAAATTTCTGTTTCAAAAGGAACACCACACTTTCAGAAAAGGCTCCGCCCACACCGCGCCTAGTGGCGCGTCCCAAGCATTTTGCGGAGCAAAATCTTGATGCCGGCGGAATTCATTTCCGCCGAGCAGATAGAGAAAACGGGGTCCCCGCAGGACGGCACGTCCTGTGGGGAAGGGAGCAGGCCGAACAGGTCATGCCGGTAACATCAAATTTCTGTTTCAAAGGGAACACCACACTTTCAAACGCAGCAAAATGGGAAACAGGGGAGATTACTTGAGAATCCGGCCCAGGGTCTGGGTGAACTCGTCGATTTTGGCGGCCCGCTCTTCGTCGCTGGCGGCCTCCTGGACGCAGTGCTTCAGATGGGCGGCCAGAATCTCCTTGTTGGCCCGGTTGAGAATGGCCTCGGTGGCCATGATCTGCTGGGAGATGTCGATGCAGTAGCGGTCATCCTCCACCATTTTCAGGATACCGTCCAGCTGTCCCCGGGCGGTTTTCAGCAGACGGGTTACGGTTTTCGCGTCGGCCATCATAGCGACCGCCTCCTTTCTGTTAGATACCCCCCTGGGGGGGAGTATTCTGACGGTATAATCATACTCGCACACTGGGGAATTGTCAAGAGCTAAAATGGAAAACACCGCATACGGGCGCTGGGCTTTCAGTGGAGCAGGCTATAAAAAAACCGGGCCGGCATATGCCGGCCCGGAATCAATCAGCGGGCAGTGCTGAGCTGCTTGGCGCTGGAGTGATAGATGGGCTTCCACTCCACACGGCGCACCAGGGCGGCCAGGGAGATGGGGATGTAGGTAAACATGAAGACGGGGAAGAGGAAGACATAGAGCACCTTTTTCACTGCGGGAGCACTGATGTTCTTCCACTCGCTGAGTACGGTGATGATACCGTAGGCCAGCAGGCCCATGTAGAAGGTGAAGAGGGAGGAGCCCATGAACTCCAGACACATGGAGATGACATAACGGGCGATGTAGGGGGGCTCCATCAGGCAGGCGGCGCAGATGATGCCGTTGAAGAGGAACACGGCCAGGGTGAGCAGCATGCCGGGCGCCACGGTCATCAGCATGTCGTAGCAGGACCAGCTGGTCCGGTCCAGACGGGTGCAGCCCTTCAGCAGGGGGAGGGTGTACTTCATATCCACCTGATAGAAGCCCTTGGACCACCGCAGTCGCTGATCCCAGGACTGACGGAAGGTGGTGGGCTGTTCGTCGTAGACCACAGCGGCGTCGCAGTAGCCGATGCGGAAGCCCTTGACGGCCGAACTGACAGAGAACTCGATGTCCTCGGTGAGCAGGTGGTAGGGCCAGCCGCCGTTCTCCCGGATGACCTTGGCGGACACCAGGAAGCCGGTGCCGGACACGTGGCAGTTGCTGCCCAGCAGCATCCGGGGGTAGCTGAGGAAACGGGCCTCACGCAGGAACCAGATGGAGTAGCCGGCGGAGATCCAGTTGTCGCCAAAGTTCTTAGAGTTGCGGTAGCTGGTGAGGGCGTCGTACTTCCCGGTGTCAAAGACCCGGTTCATCTCACGCACAAAATTCTTATCCACCAGGTTGTCGGCGTCAAAGATGAGGTAGGCGTCGTAAACGTCCCGCTCCTCCGCGGCCAGGTGGTGGAAAAGCCAGTCCAGGGCGTAGCCCTTGCCCTTGAGGCGCTGGTCCTCGCGCTCATAGACAATGGCGCCCGCAGCACGGGCCGCACCGGCGGTGTCATCGGTGCAGTTGTCGGCGATGACATAGACATCCAGCAGATCCGAGGGGTAATTCTGCTGTTTTAGGCATTGTATCAGCTCTCCTATGACCCCTTCCTCATTTCGGGCGGAGATCACAGCGGCATAGCGGTGGAATTTACAGTTTTCCGGCAGGCGGGGCGGGTGCTTCCGACGCACCAGGCCCACACCAAGATAGACCAGCTGATAAAAGTAGAGTACCGTAAAGAGCACGGCGATGAAGAAGTTCAGGTGCTCTATCAAATGGATCATATTCATAACATTTCACCTGATAACAGTTTTTGTTTACATAAGGGTGAGCACTTCCGCCCATTTGCGATATCTTAGCACAAATTTTAAATGTTACAAGTTCTTTTCATAGATATTAATAAAAAGTTAAAAAAGTATAGTAGAAGCGACCAAAAGCAAAATTGAAACCGGCGTGCGTATAGACATTCTTGACAACGAAAAAGGACGCCCCATAATATATTTGTTAAGCGGGGGAAAAAGAAGACCTCCAGTAAGACGAAAGGAAAAGAAAATAGTTCCATTGAAATGTCTGCACTGGCGGAGCTGGCCAGGCCGTGCTATACTAAACCCTTCGAACAACGAAAAATTTACCTGGCCCTCTTGACTTTCCACCCGGTGGAAGGTGTAAGGTGAGGCCGTGGAGAGGTGAATGGCAGTGAAAATCAATGAAGTAGAGGAGCGGGTGGGCATTACCAAGCGCAACATCCGCTACTACGAAAAGGAAGGCCTGCTCACGCCCGGACGGAACAGCGACAACGGCTACCGGGACTACACCGAGGACGACGTGACGGAGCTGAAGAAGATCAAGCTCCTGCGCAAGCTGGATATGCCTCTGGAGGAGATCCGCCGGATGCAGCACGGCGCCCTGACCCTGGAGGATGCCGTCCGCCGCCATGTGATTGTGCTGGAGCGGGAGCGGAGCAATCTGGGCACCATGCAGGCTCTGTGCGCTAGGGTGCTGGAGGAGGGCGCCCAGCTCTCCGGGCTGGACGCCGACCGCTATCTGGCGGAGATGGAGCAGATGGAACAGGAGGGGACCCGATTTGTGAACATCAAAAAGAAGGATACCATGTCCCGCTATCTGGGGCCGCTGGGGGCGGCGCTGATCTTCATCGCCTTTATGGCGGGTATCATTGCCCTGCTGGTGTGGGCCTTTACGGTGGACCCGGCGGAGGCGCCGCCCTTACCCGTGCTCATCGTAATCATCGCCATTCCGGCGGCGGTCATCATCGGTGTTCTGGTGGCGCTGGTCCAGAGATTCAAACAGATCAAAGGAGGAGAAGAGGATGCTGCTTCTCAATATTGATTACATTCCCGACAAGAAGATTGAGGCCCTGGGGCTGGTAAAGGGCAGTGTGGTCCAGGCCAAGAGCTTCGGCAAGGACTTTATGTCCGGCATGAAGAACCTGGTGGGCGGCGAGGTGGAGGCCTATACCGACCTGCTCATCCAGGCCCGGCAAATTGCCACCAAGCGCATGGTGGACGACGCCCAGGCCCTGGGGGCCGACGCGGTGCTGAACATCCGCTACACCAGCTCCTCCATCATGCAGGGGGCCGCTGAGGTGACGGTGTACGGCACAGCCGTCCGCATCGTGGGGTAAGACGATGAAGCTGGCAAAGACCACATGGATCGCCCTGGCAGCCACTGCTCTGGCGCTGATTCTGGGGATTGCGGGCTACTTTCTGCTGCCGGACAGCCTGGCCATGCAGATCGGAGCGTCGGGCCAGCTCCAGAATTATATGCCCAAGGTGCCCGCCCTGCTCCTGCCCGTGGCGGTGGGGGCGGTAGGCACGGTCCTGACCCGCAGCGGGGAGAAAAAGACCGCTGGTCTCATCCTGGCGGTGATCTCCCCGGTGCTGGCGGCCATAACCTTTGTGATGAACTGGCCCAAATGAAGGAGGAAGCACACGTGCTGAAGATTGAACACTTTTCCAAGACCTATCCCGGGGGAAAGCGGGCTGTGGACGACCTGAATCTGAACGTTGCACCGGGTGAAATCTTTGGTTTTATCGGCCATAACGGCGCCGGCAAGACCACCACCCTCCGTGCGGTGTCCGGTGTGATGGACTTCACCGAGGGCTCCATCACCATCGGCGGCCACGACGTGCGCCGGGACGCTACGGCAGCCAAGAAGATCACCGCCTTCCTGCCCGACAACCCGGACCTGTACGACTTCCTCACCGGTGTGCAGTACCTGAACTTCATCGCCGACCTGTACGACATCCCCCGGAAGGAGCGTCAGGAGCGGGTCCAGAAGTACAGCGACGCCTTTGAGCTCACCGGCAGCCTGGGCAGCCCCATCAGCAGCTACTCCCACGGCATGAAGCAGAAGCTGGCCATTATCTCTGCCCTCATCCGCCAGCCCAAACTGCTCATTCTGGACGAGCCCTTTGTGGGCCTGGACCCGGTGGCCGCCCATCTGCTCAAGGGCTACCTGCGTGAGGTGTGCGACAACGGCGGCGCGGTGTTCTTCTCCACCCACGTGCTGGAGGTGGCGGAGAAGCTGTGCGACCGCATCGGCATCATCCGCCAGGGAAAGCTGGTGGAGGTGGGCGCCACGGAGGACATTGTGGGCAGCTCCACCCTGGAGGACGTGTTCCTGGAGCTGGAAGGGGAGAAGGACCGTGACTAAATTCCTGGCTCTGGTGTCCGTCAACCTGCGGGCCACCCTGAGCGCCATGCGCTTTGGCTCCAGGCGGAAGGGAAACAAGGCGGAGCGGTTCTCCGGCTTCGGCGCGCTGTTCCTGCTGGCCGGTCTGGGCCTCTACATCTCCGGCGTGTACAGTTTTACCTTCGGCAGCCAGCTGGCTCCTCTGGGCATGATCAATCTGATCATCCTCATCATGCCGGTCATCGCCGTGTCCTTTGGCCTGATGTTCACCAGCTTCGCCGCCCAGGGCGTGGTGTTCGGCGGCAAGGACAACGACCTGATGCTGTCCATGCCCGTGTCCCCCTTCTCCCTTATGCTCTCCCGCACCCTGGCCCTGTACGTGGAAAACCTGATCTTCACCGTCTTTGTCCTGGCACCCGCCGGAGTGGCCTATCTGGTCTTCGGCGGTACGGGCGGCGTGGGCTTCTTTGTGGTGCTGATGGTGGGGGCGGTGCTTCTCTCCGCCCTGCCCACCCTGTTCTCCCTGCTGATCGGCTTTGTGCTCTCCTGGGTGTTTTCCAAGTTCCTCCGCCGGGGAATTTTGTCCACCCTGCTGTATCTGGTGTTCTTCCTGCTGCTCATGGGCGTGGTCATGCGGCTCAGCTTCGCCATGGGCGACCTGAGCCGGTATGCCGCCGGGCTTCAGGACGCCTTCACCGGCTGGGGACTGCCCTTCCTGCTGCTGGAGCAGGCGGCCTGTGAGGGCAATCTGCTCTCGCTGCTGGCGCTGACCGGGCTGTGCCTGGTGCCCTTCTTCCTGGTGGTGTGGCTCTTTGCCGGGCGGTACAAGAAGATTGTCACCAGCATGGGCGCCCGCAAGGCCCGCAGCGACTATAAGCTGGAGCGGCTGTCCGCTTCCGGGCACCGCGCCGCCCTGCTGAAAAAGGAGCTCAAGCGCTTCTTCGGCACACCTGCCTATTTCATCAACGCCGGCTTCGGCCTTATCCTGCTGGTTGCCAGCGGTGTGGCCTGCCTGGTGTTCCGGGGACAGGTAGAGGAATTCCTGGCCCTCACCCAGGGAATGCTGCCTGTGGTGCCCATTCTGGCCCTCAGCATGGCCTTCCTGCTCTCCACCACGGAGATTACCGCCTCTTCCATCAGCCTGGAGGGCAAACAGCTCTGGATTCTCAAGGAGGCGCCGGTGTCCGCCGGAGAGATCTTCCTAGTCAAGGCGGGGATGCAGATGCTGGTCACCCTGCCCTGCCTGCTGGTGGGAGTTATCTGCGCCGCTGTGGCCGTGGGTGTGGATGTGGGCTCCACCGTGCTGCTCCTGGTGCTGGGACTGCTCTTCAGCGGCGTGATGGCACAGAGCGGCCTGCTGGCCAACCTGCGCTTTCCCAAGCTGGACGCCCCCAACGACACGGTGGTGGTCAAGCAGTCGGCCTCGGTGCTGATCATTATGTTCGGCTCCTGGGTGCTGCTGGCAGCCCTGGGCTTCGGGTATTTCTTCCTGTTCTCCCGGCTGGGAGAGACCGCCGGTCTGCTCATCGCGGCGGGAATCTGCGCCCTGCTCAATGTGGTGCTGTGGCGGCTGCTGGCCACTGTGGGCGTAAAGATGTTCCGGGACCTGTAAAATGCGTAAAACTGCCGGTGGGAAAGGGAACTTTTCCACCGGCAGTTCGTCTAAAGAGCAAAACATCCGGGAAGGAGCTTGACCATGAAAGGAAAGAAGATCTTCTCCGCTGCGTTGTCTCTGTCCCTTGCCGCTGTACTCTGCCTGTCCGGCTGCACCTCCGCCGCAGCGGAGGACAGCAATGCCTCCTCCGCTGTGATGCCCTCTGTGCCCCCTGCCGAGACCACGGTGGACGTTCCCACCAGCGACCCGCTGGCGCCCCCGGAAGGGCCTGTCTACACCATCGCCCAGCAGCATCAGCCCGACCTGGTGCGGGTGCAGGGCACGGTCTCCGTGGACGGGGACCGCATCCTGGTGACCAACAGCAACGAGTGGGCACAATACCCTGAAATTGTCCTCAGCCTGGAGAAGGACACCCTGATTCTCAACGCCGTGGACGGCAGCGCCATGGCGGCGGAGGACCTGCGGGAGGGCGAGTATGTCTACGCCTACGTGAGCCCCGCCATGACCGACAGCCTGCCGCCCATCACCACAGCGGCAGTGATTCTGGCCGCCATCCCTGCTGATTACGCTGTACCCGCCTACTCCATCGTGGAGCAGGTGAACGTCTGGGAGGGCCGCACCTCCATCCTCATGAGCGACGACGTCACCTATTCCATGAGCGATGCGGAGCTGCTGGCCGGTCCGGGCTTTACCTGCGGTACCATCACCCTGGCTGACATTACCCCCGGCTGCGGCCTGCTGGCCTGGTATGACATGCTGGCCGAGTCCTTCCCGGCCCAGGCCTGGCCTGTCAAGGTGATGGCCATCCCGTCTCCTTACGACGCCTGGGCGGAGCTGGAGCCCGGACGGCTGGCCGTCAACGGCACCGAAGTGGAACTGACGGAGGCGGAGCAGCCCTATGTGGAGGGGGAGACCCTGATGGTCCCTGTCCGTGCCTTTGCCGAGGCTCTGGGCTGTGAGGTCATCTGGAACGCCGACCAGCCAGAGAGTATTTCAGTCTGGGGAGAGGGCGCGGAGTACCTCCTCACCCTGGGCAGCGACCGGGCCGCAACGGGAGACGGCGGCGATGGAACGGCCCTCACCGGGGCGGTGACCGCCCGGAACGGAGTCTCCTTCCTGCCTGCCGACGACCTGCTGAACCTCCACAATGTGAGGGCTGAGGGCCTTTGGCCGGTGTAAGTGCAAAAAAGCGAGAAAAAGAGCGGGCAGGCCTTGAGCCTGCCCGCTCTTTGTAGTAGAATGAGGTTGTATTATGTAAAGTAAGGGAGCTACGCCCATGAAAAAGAACAAGGTGCTGCTGCGCCGTGCCCTCTCTATTCTGCTGTCTTTGATGCTGCTTGCCGCCCCTGCCCTGGCCCTGGATACGGCCCAGGCCGGTGAGCTGCTCCAGAAGTACTACATCGACAGCGCCTCCCAGGAGGTGCTCTCCCAGTCTACAGTGGAGGACATGATCTCCGCCCTGGGGGACCCCTATACCCAGTATTTTGACGCCCGGGAGTATGCCGAGTTCCTGGCCTCCATGTCCGACACCCGGACCGGCGGCGTGGGCGTAACCAGCACCATGACAGACCAGGGCATGGTGGTGGAGGCCGTTGCGGAGGGGATGCCTGCCCAGAAGGCGGGCATCCAGCCTGGGGATATCATCGTCGCCCTGGACGGCGTCACGGTCATCGGCCAAAGCGCCCAGGCCGCTGCGGAGCGTCTGCGGGGAGAACCGGGCACTCAGGTGACCGTCACCGTGCTCCGGAACGGGGAGCGCATGGACTATGTCCTCACCCGTGAGGAGCTGGTGATTCCCACCACCACCACCTCGCTGCTGAACGGCCACATCGGCTATATCACCTGCACCACCTTCGGTGAGGAGACCGAGGGGCACTTTGTGGAGGGGATTCAGGCCAATGACGCCGCTGCGGACCGCTGGATTGTGGACCTGCGGGGCAATGGCGGCGGCAGCGTCAGCGCGGCTGTCCAGGCGGGGGGAGCCTTCGCAGGCCAGGGGAGCCAGGTCTACCTCCGGGACAAGGCGGGCAGCTACGCCGCCGAGGCCTATGAGGACGGCAAGCTGACCATGGACCCGGTGGTGGTGCTGGTGGACGGCGGCACTGCCAGTGCCTCTGAGATTTTCGCCTCCATTATCCGGGACCAGAATGCCGGTCTTGTCATCGGCAGCCGGACCTACGGCAAGGGCGTGGCCCAGATTCTGCTGGATGAGACCAATTATCCCGGCAGCTTCACCGAGGGAGACGCCCTGAAGGTGACGGCTTACCGCTATTTCGCTCCCAACGGCACCACCGCCGACCGGGTGGGCGTGATTCCCGACCTGCTGGTGGATGACGCCTATGCCGCCGACGTGGCCTATCTCCTCTCCAGCTCCGCCCCTGCCGGGGATACCTACGGCCAGCTGCGGGTGGACATGAAGTGGCGCTGGTATGTGGACCTGAATACCGCCACGTCTGAGACCGGGAAGCCCGCCTTTACGGCTCTGCTGGAGGCACTTCCTGCCCAGACGCCCCTCTGGCTGGGCACCGGCGGTACGGACGGCTGGAAGGCGGTCACCGCCGGTGAGCTGGCGGAGCGGTACAGCCTGACAGACTATGCGCCCCGCACCTTTACGGACATAGAGGACTCCGACTATGCCGGCGCCATCAACACGCTGGCTACCTACCGGATTGTCTCCGGTTCCGGGGACGGCACCTTCCGTCCCCAGGATACCCTGACCCGGGCGGAGTTCTGCGCCCTGCTGGCCCAGGCCCTTTATGACAGAAGAGAGGGGGACACCGGCTTTGCCGATGTGCCTGCCGACGCCTGGTACGCTCCTTCCCTCAACGCCCTTACCGCCATGGGCCTCATCAGCGGGTACAGCGACGGACTCTTCCACCCCGACGATCCCATGGACCACCAGCAGTTCCTCACCATCATGGGTCGGCTGGCGGATTATCTCTCCATGAACTTCCATGAGGCGACCAAAACCGAGCGCTCCGCCGCTCTGGGGGATTACTGGGCCTGGGCGGCCTGGTCCCGGGAGTCGGTCTGGCTGCTGGACGGTAGCCAGAAGAATATTTTGGGACAGCGGCTCAGCATTCTCTGGGATGATCTGAAGGACATCGACCCCACTGCCCTCACCACCCGGGAGGAGGCCGCCACCATGGTGTACAACCTCTTTGTGGCGGTGGGCCTGCTGACGGTCTGACCAAGCAAACAGACGGGGCGGCGGGTATATACCCGCCGCCCCGTGCGTTACAGACAGCAATTCCGGCGGGAGGAATGAAAATGGGATGCATCATTCTGGCCTGTGACTCCCTGCGGCTGCACGTGAAGGCGGCGCAGGCAAAGATGGGCACCTGCCATGAGGTGCGCCTGCTGGACAGCACGCTCCACGCCTGGCCCGAAAAGATGAATGAGGCGGTATTTGAGGCCATAGCGGAGCTGCCGCCCCAGGTGGACACGGTGCTGCTGGCCATGGGCCTGTGCGGCGGCTCCGTGTCGGGGAAGCCCTTCCCACGGCGGACGGTCATCCCCAAGGTGGACGACTGCATCACCCTGCTGCTCCACAGGGATCAGACCTGGCATCCGGATTTAAAGGAGTGCGGGCATTTTTACCTCACGGACACGCTGGACAGCCGCCTGTCCATAGAGAACATGCACCGGCGGCTGCGGGAGGACTACGGCGAGCGGGACGGCATGGAGATTTTCAACATGTGGTTTGCGAGCTACGAGAGCGTGGACATCATTGATACCGGGGCATATGACTGCCGCTCGGCGGAGTATGTGGAGAAGGCCCGGCGGCAGGCGGCGCTGGTAAACTGCCCCCTCACCTATGTGGACGGCAGCAATCTGCTGCTGGAGAAGCTGGTTTCGGGGCAATGGGACCACCAGTTCATCGTGGCGGAGAAGGGCCAGGTGCTGGACCAGATGGACTTTTCCACCTGAAAAGCGGAATATCAGATAAAAAGCTCCCGTATCCTCATGGATGCGGGAGCTTTTTCGTCTGATTTCGCTGTCAGGAGAGCAGCAGCTTGTCGTCTGCCTCATCGGAGCCGGTGGCCTGGCCGAACTTGGCCAGCAGGTCCTCCACAGTGAGTCGCTTCTTCTCCACGCCGGAGATATCCAGAGCCACACGGCCCTCGTACATCATGATGAGCCGGTTGCCGTGGGCGATGGCGTCGCGCATGTTGTGGGTGATCATCAGGGTGGTCAGGTTGTCCCGCTGGACAATGTGCTCGGTGGCGGTGAGCACCTTGGCGGCGGTCTTGGGGTCCAGGGCGGCGGTGTGCTCGTCCAGCAGGAGGAGCTTGGGCTTGACCAGGCTGGCCATCAGCAAGGTGAGGGCCTGGCGCTGGCCGCCGGAGAGCAGTCCCACCTTGGAGGTGAGCCGGTCCTCCAGGCCCAGGTCCAGAATTTTCAGCAGCTCCCGGTACTCCTCACGCTCAGCACGGGTGATGCCGGGCCGGAGGGTGCGCTTCTGACCCCGGCGCTTGGCCAGAGCTAGATTTTCCTCGATCTGCATGGTGGCGGCGGTGCCGGTCATGGGGTCCTGGAACACCCGGCCGATGTACTTGGCCCGCTTGTGCTCGGGCAGCCGGGTCACGTCCACGCCGTCGATGAGAATGCTGCCCCGGTCCACCGGCCACACGCCGGCCACCGCATTAAGAAGGGTGGATTTACCTGCGCCGTTGCCGCCGATGACGGTGACAAAGTCGCCCTCCTTGAGGGTGAGGGACACGCCGTTGAGGGCACGCTTTTCATTGATGGTGCCGGCGTTGAAGGTCTTGTAGATGTTCTGAAGCTCAAGCATGGGCGGCATCTCCCTTCTTGCCGGTCTTGGCGAATTTACCCTTCCAGTGGGGGATGGTGAGGAACACAGCCACCACCAGGGCGGTGAGCAGCTTCAGGTCGGTGGTCTCCAGGCCCAGCCGGAGCACCAGGGTGATGACGATGTAGTAGATGATGGCGCCGATGACGGCGGAGAGCAGCTTGAGGGCGAAGTTGCGGAACACCTTGCCCAGCAGGACCTCGCCGATGATGACGGCGGCCAGGCCGATGACGATGGCGCCGCGGCCCATGTCCACGGTGGCGCTGCCCTGGTACTGGGAGAGGAGGGCGCCGGAGAGGGCCACCAGTCCGTTGGACACCACCAGGCCCAGCACCTTGGTCCAGTTGGTGTTGATGCCCTGGGCACGGGCCATGTTCTGGTTGGCGCCGGTGGCCCGGAGGGAGGAGCCCAGCTCAGTGCCGAAGAACCAGTAGAGCAGGGCGATGACGATGAGCACCAGGGGCACCAGAAGGATAAAGGGGTTCTCCGCAGTCAGGTCCCGGATAAAGCGGGAGGAGAGCATGAGGGGATACTTGTCCACGCTGACCGACAGCGTGGCCTTGGTGGTCAGGCCGGAGCCCACGGCCATGATGCGCAAGTTGATGGAGTAGAGGGCCAGCTGGGTGAGGATGCCGGCCAGGATGGCGGGGATGCCGCAGAGGGTGTGGAGCAGGCCGGTGACCAGACCGGCCAGCATGCCCGCCAGAATGGCGACAACCAGAGCCACCCAGGGGTTCCAGCCCAGGGTGATGCCCAGGGCGCACATGGCGCCGCCAGTGGCCAGGGAGCCGTCCACCGTCAGGTCAGCCACGTCCAGAATCCGGTATGTAATATACACGCCGATGGCCATAATACCCCATATGAGGCCCTGTCCCAGGGCACCCGGCATGGAGTTGAGAAAGGAGAGCAGGAAATCCATCTCGGTTCCTCCTAAAAACTAGAAATTTAATGAGCGGAAAGAAGTGCACAGCAGCGGGAGCGGAGGTATCCGCTCCCGCCGCCTGACGGTCATGGATGAGTTTCTGATTCAGGCGATGGGCTCATAACCCTCGGGCGGGGTGATGCCCAGGGCCTGGCAGTTGGCCTCGTTGTACATCTTGGTGAGGGTGGTGTCGTAGGCGATGGCCATGTCGGACACGTTCTCCTCGCCGGTGAGAATCTTCACGGCCATCTCGCCGGTGATCTGGCCCAGCTCATAGTAGTCGATGGACAGGGTGGCCACGCCGCAGCCGGAGCAGATGCCGGACTCACCGGCGATGACGGGCACCCCGGCGGGGATGACCACGTTGGCGATGGTCTCGGCGTTGTTGGCGGCGGTGTTGTCGGTGGGGATGTAGATGACGTCGGAGTTGTCGCAGGCGGTCTGGGTGACCGAGGACAGGTCGTTGACGTCAGTGAAGGCGTACTGGGCACAGGTGTAGCCCTTCTCCTCCAGGTAGCCCTGGATGGTCTCCACCTGGAAGATGGAGTTGGGCTCGGCGGAGCAGTAGAGCAGGCCCACGTTGGGATACTCAGCAGCGGGGAAGAGCTCCTCCAGCAGGTCGGCCTGCTGGTCCAAGGGTGCCAGATCGGAGGTGCCGGAGATATTGCCGCCCAGCACGCCGTCCTCGGTGGAATCCAGGTCCAGGGCGATGCCGTAATTGGTGACGGCGGTGCCCAGCACGGGCACGGTGTCGGTGGCGGAGGCGGCGGCCTGGAGGGAAGCGGTGGCGTTGGCCAGAATCAGGTCCACATTATCCGCCAGGAAGCCGTCGATGATGGTGGCACAGTTGTTGCTCTCGCCGCCGGCGTTGCCCTCTTTGAACTCCACGGCATCACCCAGAGCGTCGGTGATGGCGTCCTTAAAGCCCTGAGTGGCGGCGTCCAGGGCGTCGTGAGGCGCCAGCTGGCAGATACCCACCACATAGGATTCCTTCTCCGCGGGCTGGGAGCCGGAAGGATTGGCGGAAGTCTGGGGATTGCCGCCGGTGTTGCCGCCCACGGTGCAGGCGGTCAGGGAGAGGGTCATGGCGGCGGCCATGGCAAGAGCGGTCAGCTTAGACGATGTTTTCATGGTATCCTCCTCCAAAACGATGCTTTAGCACTTTTAGGTGCTAAAGAAGCCGGGTGTAAAAAAAAGCCTTCCGGCTGTTGTTGCGTTTATTATAATGAGGGCGACAGGAATTGTCAATCCTTAATTTTTGGAAAGCGGATGGTTGTTCACGGCTTTTTCATGGACTTTTTCGGATGCATGTGATATTATCTAACGGAATCTATCTCGTGTGGAGGCATTGCATTGAGAATTGATGTACTGGGCGTCGGCTTTGATAATCTGACGCTGGATGAGGCCATTGAGCGGGGGGCCGGGCTGGCCGCCGGGGAGAAATTCTCCTACGCGGTGACCCCGAACCCGGAGTTCCTGCAGCTGGCCAAGAAGAATGAGAAGTTCCGCACTGTGCTCAACGGGGCGGATCTGGTGCTGGCCGACGGTATCGGCGTGGTGAAGGCGGCGTCCATCCTGGGCCGTCCGCTGAAGGGCAAGGTACCCGGCATTGATTTCGCCTCCGGCCTGCTGGGCCGGATGGCCCAGTCCGGGGAGCGGCTGTTCCTGCTGGGCGCCAAGCCCGGCATCGCTGAGACCGCCGCGGCCAATCTGCAGAAGCAGTATCCCGGCCTGATGGTGTGCGGCACCCATGACGGCTACTTCCAGGACCCCCGTCCGGTAATCCGGGCCATTCAGGAGTCCAACGCCGACGTGGTCTTTGTCTGCCTGGGCGCCCCCAAGCAGGAGCTGTGGATGGCCGAGTATGGTCCGTCCACCGGCGCACGGCTGATGGTGGGCCTGGGCGGCTCCCTGGACGTGTTTGCCGGCGCTGTGGAGCGTGCCCCGGAGAAGTGGCAGAAGATGGGCATGGAGTGGCTCTACCGGCTGCTCAAGGAGCCCAAGCGCATCGGCCGCATGGCCAAGCTGCCCCTGGTGCTGGTGGACGCCGCCGGCGCCCGGCTGCGCGGAAAGTGAGGCAGGCGGATGTCCGGCAAGCTGATTGTATTTGAAGGGACCGACGGTTCGGGCAAGTCCACCCAGTTCGCCAAGCTGTGCGAGCGGCTGGAGCAGGAGGGAACCGACTTCCGGCGGCTCATCTTCCCCCAGTACAAGGAGCCGTCCTCCGCTCTGCTGCGGATGTACCTGAACGGGGAGTTCGGCACCCATCCCGACGATGTGAACCCCTACGCCGCGTCCACCTTCTACGCGGTGGACCGGTACGCCGCCTGGAAAAAGGACTGGGGCAGCTATTATCAGAACGGCGGCCTGGTCCTGTCCGACCGGTATACCACCTCCAACGCGGTGCACCAGACCTGCAAGCTGCCCGAGGCGGAGTGGGAGAATTTCATCCGCTGGCTCTTTGACTTTGAGTGCGGCAAGCTGGGTCTGCCCGCCCCCGATCTGGTGATTTACCTGGATATGCCCACCGACAAGGCGGTGGAGATGCTCCGCGCCCGGGAGAAGGCCACCCACACCAAGGGGGACATCCACGAGGTGGACACGGAGTATCTGGCCAAATGCCGCCGTACCGCCCTGGCTGCCGCCGGGCTGTTGGGCTGGCGCCGGGTCTCCTGCGTGGACGGCACAGGCGCCGTCCGGTCCATTGAGGATATCCACCGGGAAATCTGGGATATCATAACCGGTCAGGGCCTGCTCTGACCGGGAAAACGGGAATGGAAACCACTGGTCAATACACCGGGGCGGCTGCGTCCCGTAAAAAACAGGAGGAAATGAACATGATCTATATTCTGCTGGGCAACGGCTTTGAAGAGGCTGAGGCACTGGTTCCCCTGGATCTGCTCCGTCGGGCCGGCGCCCAGGTGAAGCTGGTGGGCCTGGACGGTCTGGAGGTCACAGGCAGCCACGGTGTCACCGTGAAGGCTGACATCACCATGGACGAGGCCCACGACCCCGAGGATATGGAGATGCTGGTGCTGCCCGGCGGTCTGGGCGGTGTGGAGGCCATCCAGAAGAACCTGTTTGCCCTGGCCCTGATCCAGAAGGCCTATGACCGGGGCTGCTGGCTGTGCGCCATCTGCGCCGCGCCCACGGTCCTGGCCCGGGCGGGCTGCCTGGATCGCCGCAAGGCGGTGTGCTACCCCGGCATGGAGGACGAGATGGGCTCCGCCGTGGTGCAGAAGGGCGCCCAGGTGGTGACCGACGGCCGTATCATCACCGGCGAGGCGGCCGGTTCCGCCTTTGAGTTTGGCCTGCGTCTGGTGGAGGCGGCCTGCGGCCGTCAGGCCATGGAGCGGGTGCGCAATGCCGTCCACTTCCATCACTGAGGAAAAAGCGGCCCTGCGCCGGGTGGTACGCGCCCGGCTGTCCGCCATGTCCCCGGAGGAGCGGGAAGAGAGCGACGGAATTCTGTTCCGCCGCTTTCTGGCGCTGCCCGAAGTGGCAGCGGCGGACAGGGTCCTGCTGTTTTACGGCATGGGCGCCGAGCCGGACACGGCCAGACTGATCCCTGTGCTTCTGGACATGGGAAAGCAGGTTCTGCTGCCCCGCTGTCTGCCCGGTCACGGGCTGGAGGCCCGCCGGGTGGCAGAGAAGAGCGTCCTCATCCGCCACCGGTACGGCATGCTGGAGCCGGGGGAGGACTGTCCTGTGGTTCCCCGGGAAGCGATTGACCTCATCCTGGTGCCCGGACTGTGTTTTGACCGTCTGGGTTATCGGCTGGGTCAGGGCGGGGGATACTATGACCGCTATCTGGCCGGATATCGGGGGACCACGGTGGGACTGTGCCGCCGGGAGGTGCTGCAGGAGCATGTCCCCCGTGAGGCGCACGACAGCCGGGTGGACCTGCTGGTGACCGACGGATAGCCTGTCCCGGTATGGAATGGGAAAAGCGGGCCCCGAAGGGCCCGCCTGAGACTGTCGATAAACTCTGAGGCTTAGATTTCGGAGGGAAAGATAGTGTGAAAGAAAACCGTCAGGGTTGTCTTTCGCGTGCAATCGAACCACTTTTTCAACCTTTTTAAAGGCTGAAAAAGTGCAGCAGCCTGTCGAAAAGACTTTTTCGACAGGCTGAAGCGGGCCCCGAAGGGCCCGCCTGTACCGCCGCTCTGGCTCAGCAGCAGCCGCAGCCGTCGTTGCAGCCGCAGTTGTTGTTGCAGCCGCAATTGCCGCCGCAGGAGCTGCCGCCCCAGCTGCCGCCGCAGCAGCAGCACAGAAGGATGATGATCAGAATGATCCAGAGACAGCTGTTGTTGCCCATACCGTTGTTACCACAGCACATGTAAACATTCACCTCACATTATATTGAGGAACCGGGGGCTCAGGCCGCCGTTCCCTTCACGACCCATACTATGTGGGGGCATGATCTGTGGTGACAGGAGGACATTTAGTTTTTTTCTTTTGCAATGGATAGGAGTTGAAGCAATGTCTCACTACGAAGGAAAGCGGGAGGCACCCCACCGTCAGCCCCAGCGGGACGGCGGCAGTGCCGCCCCCAGGAGAGAGGGCGGACAGCAGCCGCGCCGCCGTCGCCGCCGCCGTCTGGGCGCCTGGGGTGCGCTGCTCTATGTGGTGCTGGTCATCGGCGTGTCCGCGCTGCTGGCCGGCCTGGGCTGGATCTGGGCCGGCGATGTGCTGGCGCTGAACAAGGCGGAGATCACCGCTACCATCACCCTGCCCGATGATATCTTTACCTATACCGAGGAGACCAACGAGGAGGGGGAGACGGTCACCGTCTCCCACGCCGACGTGGGCTATGTGGCCGACCAGCTGAAGCAGAACGACATCATTGAGTACAAGTGGCTCTTCAAGCTCTTCTGCAGCTTTACAAACGGCAGTGAGAAGATGACGTCGGGCACCTACACCCTCAGCACCACCATGGATTACAGCGCCATCATCCGCAATCTCAGCGCCAAGTCCTCTGCCCGCACCGAGGTGACGGTGGTCATCCCCGAGGGCTCCACGCTCAAGCAGATCTTTGAGATTCTGGAGGAGAACGGCGTGGCCACGGTGGAGGAGCTGACCGAGACCGCGGCAAACTACGATTTCAAGTTCTCTTTCCTCAAGGACGTGATTCCTCTGGGTGACGCCACCCGTCTGGAGGGCTACCTGTTCCCGGATACCTATATCTTCTACCAGAATATGGACCCGGTGCAGGCGCTGAACAAGATGCTCCTCCGCTTTGATGAGGTCTTTACCGAAGAGATGCGGGAGGAGGCTGCGGCCAACGGCCAGAGCATCCACGACATCGTCACCATCGCCTCCATGATTGAGAAGGAGACCACCGGCAACGACCAGACCGATATTGCCGATGTTATCTACAACCGCCTCTACAACCCCACTTCGGAGACGGCGGGCTATCTGAACATCGACGCCACCATCCAGTATATCCTCCCCGAGCGGAAGGAGAAGCTGACGGCGGAGGATCTGGCCATCGACAGCCCCTACAACACCTACAAGTACACCGGCCTGCCTGCCGGACCCATCGCCAGCCCCGGCCAGGCCTCCCTGCGTGCCGCCATGAACCCCTCGGGCAACGGCTACTACTTCTACGCCCTGGGCGACGACGGTGAGCACCACTTCTTCAAATCTTATAGCGGCCTGACCAGTTTCAAGGCCACCCAGGAGCTGTATCAGAATGGATAAGAAGAGACCGGAGCTGCTCTGTCCCGCCGGGGACATGGAGCGGCTGAAGATGGCGGTGGCCTACGGGGCGGACGCCGTCTATCTGGCGGGAACCATGTTCGGCATGCGCTCCTTTGCGGGCAATTTCACCCCTGAGGAGCTGAAGGACGCCGTGGGCCTGTGCAAGGCCCACGGCGTGGCCGTCAATATTACCTGCAACACCATGCCCCGCAACGACGAGGTGGCCAGACTACCCGAGTGGCTGG
Source organism: Pseudoflavonifractor capillosus ATCC 29799 (assembly GCF_000169255.2). GTDB lineage: Bacteria > Bacillota > Clostridia > Oscillospirales > Oscillospiraceae > Pseudoflavonifractor > Pseudoflavonifractor capillosus. The sequence continues at coordinate 76,043 of NZ_AAXG02000006.1, read as the reverse complement.
AGTATCTGGACGACCTCAGGGTAAACGCGGTCATTGTGGCCGACGTTGGCTCCCTGGCCCTGGTGAAGCGCCACGCTCCCCACGTCCAGATCCACATCTCCACCCAGGCCAGCATTGTCAACTACCAGACCGCCTCTGCCTGGTATGACCTGGGAGCCAACCGAGTCATCCTGGCCCGGGAGCTGTCCATGGACGAGATCCGGGAGATCCGGGCCAAGACCCCCAAGGACCTGGAGATTGAGGCCTTTGTCCACGGGGCCATGTGCGTGTCCTACTCGGGCCGCTGCCTGCTGTCCAACTACATGACGGGCCGGGACTCCAACCGGGGTGCCTGCGCCCAGCCTTGCCGGTACAAGTACGCTCTGATGGAGGAGAAGCGGCCCGGGGAGTATTTCCCGGTCTACGAGGACGAGAAGGGCACCTACATCATGAACTCCCGGGACATGTGCATGATTGACCATATCCCCGAGCTGATAGAGGCGGGCGTGGACAGCTTCAAGATTGAGGGCCGTGCCAAGAGCGCCTATTACGCCGCCATTGTGGCGGGTGCCTACCGCCACGCGGTGGACGCTGCCCTGGCGGGCGAGCCTCTGGACCCGGTGTGGCGGGACGAGGTGGAGCACATCAGCCACCGGCACTACTCCACCGGCTTCTACTACGGCCAGCCCGGACAGTTCACCGAGGACGCCCGGTACATCCGGGACTGGCAGGTGTGTGCCTTGGTGGAGTCCTGCCAGAGCGACGGCACCGCGGTCCTCTCCCTGCGCAACAAGTTTGCCGTGGGGGAGGAGCTGGAGCTGGTGGGTCCCGACGTGCGTCCGGAGCGGTTCACTGTCTCCGCCATGACTGACGGCGACGGACTGCCCCTCACTGAGGCCCGCAAGCCCCAGATGAAGCTGATTATGAAGCTGCCCCGTGCCGTGCCGCCCCTGTCCCTGCTGCGGCGGCAGGCGTCGGGAGAATAAGGAGGAAGTTCCATGCTGGAGTATAAGTTTGACACCCAGCTCCTCATCGCCGGAGAGGACCTCTCCGAGGAGGAGATTCACGACTACATCGCCCAGAACATTGAGGGCGACTGCCTGCTGGCCTTCGGCGACGAGGACCTCATCAAGATTCACTTCCACACCAACACCCCCTGGAAGGTGCTGGAGTACTGCGCCTCCAAGGGCGACATCCACGACATCGTGGTGGAGAACATGGAGCGGCAGGAGAACGGCCTGAAGGGCTGAGCCCGTTGGGAGAGAAGGAGGCTGAACGCCCCTTGAGCAAGCAAAAACACGTCCGGCGGCTGGACTTCGACCTGCTCCGGGTGGCCTCCATGGCCGCCGTGGTCTACCTCCACACCGCCGCCAATGGGCTGCGGCAGTCGGAGGACGTGGCCCTGTGGCACCTGTCCAATCTGCTCTGTTCTCTGGGTGTGGCGGCGGTGCCGCTGTTCTTCATGCTCTCCGGCGCCCTGCTGCTGGGGTCGGAGAAGACCGACGACCCGGTCTATCTGCTTCGACGGCGGCTGCCAAGGGTGGCCGTGCCCGGGCTGTGCTGGTCCCTGCTGGTGATTGCCGGGGTATGGCTGACCCAGGGCGGGGAAATCGCGCTGCTGAAGCTGGTGAATCTGCCGGCCATCTCGGTCATCACCCCCTACTGGTTCCTCTACGCCCTGATCCCCATGTATCTCCTCTCACCGCTGCTTAAGCGGCTGACCGACCACATGGAGGAGCGGCACTGGCGGTATCTGCTGGGGCTGTGGGTGGTGGTGACCCTGGGCCTGAATCAGCTCAGCGGTTTTCTGCCCGACCCCTGGTACGCCCTGCTGCGGGAGAACCAGACGCTGAATGTGAGCGTGCTGGAGGGGTATCTGGGCTACTTCCTGCTGGGGGCCTGGCTGGAGCGGCTGGAGAAGCCGCCATCCTGGCGGGTGCTGCTGGCGGCTGTGCTGGGCAGCTGGGCGGTAATCGCCCTGGGCACCTGGATTGTCTTCCTGGTGACCGGCACCTACGGCCAGCAGTTCGCCACCTACCGGGGCGTCTTTACCATGGTGCTCTCCGCCTCGCTGTTCCTCTTGTTCCGGGATCTGTTCCAGGGCAGGAGAAGCGGACGGGGGACAATTCTGCTGTCCGCCTGTTCCTTCGGCGTGTACCTGGCCCATCCCATGGCCATTGAGCTGCTGCAGAAGCTGCTGGGCGGCGGTCTGACCGTGCCCGGCCAGCTGGCGGTGTGGCTGCTGTCCCTGGTGGGCTGTGTCCTGGGCGTGGTGCTGGTATCCAGCGTACCGGGACTGTGCTTCCTGGCCACGGGACAGCGCTTCCGGGACGCCTGCCGGGAGAGCAATGTGTTCGCCCTTCTCCGGATGCGGCATGGAAAAGGCGGAAAGCGGCTGGCGGAGAAGCCGCCCCAATAAGCAATAAAAAAACAGCACCGGATGGAAATCCGGTGCTGTTTTTTGTCCTTATACGCTCTGACGGATGTAGATGTGCAGGTCGGTAAACAGCTTGGGCTTGGGGACGGTGCCGAAGGCCAGATAATCATAGAGCATCTGGAGGGGCATGGAGCCCTGAATGTCGGGCTGCTGGACGATGGTGGCGGAGATAAGGCCGTTTTTCAGCAGCTCCTGCTGGGCGGGGGCCAGGTCGTGGGTGATGACCGACAGATTGCGGCCACGGGCGGCCCGGTGAATCTCCTGACACACCCCGTAGTCCCCCATATTGACGATGTAGAGGGCCTTCATGTCGGGGTTGTGCTCCACCATGTTTACCACCTCGGTGAAGTCGCCGTCCCGGAAGAGGGCAGGCATGCCGCCGTCCACCATGGTGAGGCTGGGGTAGGTGGCGGTGAGCTCCTGAGAGAAGCCGCCCATCCGTCCGGCAAAGCTGGGGGAGTTGGGGCCGTCGGCGGCAGCGATGCCCACCTGCCCCTGACTGCCGGTGCACAGGGCGGTCAGGCCTGCCGCCACCCGGCCGGAATGGACGTAGTCGCAGCCCACGTAGGCCAGGTGAGGCGCGAAATCCTCGTCCAGATTGAAGAACACGGTGGGGACGCCCTTGGCGTGCATGCGCTGGATAAAGGACATAAAGGACGTAGTCCGCAGGGGGAGGGCGGCGATGCCGTCGGGATGGCTCTCCTCAACGTCGTGGAAGATCTGCTCCAGATAGGGGGTGTCCAGCTGGCGGATGAGGAAGAAATCCACCGTCACGCCGAATTCCCGCAGCTCAGCGGCCTTGTCCCGGGCGGCGTGGAGGATGTCCAGATGGAACACGAACTCCGGCCCGTGGAAGATGAGAAAGGCCAGATGGAGCCGGCGCTTTTTGACAGCCAGCATCTGACCGGCCATATTGGGCCGGTAACCCATCTCCTCGATGAGGGCACGCACTCTGGCCTCGGTCTCCGGGTTGACGCCGGGCCGATTGTTGAGCACCCGGTCCACCGTACCCCGGGAGACCCCGGCGCGCTTGGCAATGTCCTTGATGGTGACCATAACCGTGACCTCCCCTTACGCTTCTCAGGCCTGCTTGGCCTCAGGGAAAATGACCTTGTTGACGAAGAAGAAAATAACCATGGAGATACCGCCGTTGAGCACCACGGTACCGATGTTGTAGATGAAGTCGGGCACGAACATACCGGCCACAGCCACCCACACGCAGTTGATGGAGTTGACGATGCAGTTGATGATGATGAAGGCCACGATGTACCAGGCGATCTGCCAGGCCAGGTTGCCCTTGCTGCGGAAGACGAAGTTGCGCTGGATGGGGAAGTTGATGATCTCGCCGATGGCCATGGCGATCATGTAGGCGCAGAAGTAGCCCAGGCCGCCGTGGGCGGCGTCATAGCCGAAGATGTTCCACTGGAAGGTCTCGCCGAAGAGGGTAACAGGGATGCCGGGCCAGCCGAAATCCACGTTGGACAGGCTCTGGAAGGCCAGGGGCAGGAACTGGAGGATGAAGTACTTGAGCACCGTCACCAGGTTGCTGACGATGACGAACAGTCCGCCCTCGCGGATCCACTTGGCGGCCTTGGGGTGGTTTCCGGCGAAATGATTCCACCAGCCCACCAGGCCGGTCTGCGTCTTTTCGGTAGCCATATCAGTTTTCTCCTTTCACATTGCCGGCCTGAGCCAGAGCCAGGTCGGTGGCTTTCTTAGCCTTGTTCATCCGGGAACGGGCGGAGAGCAGGTGGCCCACACCCTTGAAGAAGTGGCCGTTGAAAATCTCCACCAGCGCGGCGGACATGTCCATGTCGAAGGCGCCGCCCATCATCTTGGCCACGCCCCGGAAGGGCATGTTGTAGATGAAGAGGATGTTCAGGTCGGGGGTGCCCTTGGCCTCAGCCTTGTTCTTCAGGTGGGTGAGGATGGCGTAGACCAGACGGCCGATCCAGCGCTTGGCGTAGAAGAGCTGGGAGAAGGTGTCGTTCATGCCCAGAGGAGCGGAGCGGTCCCACTTGGCGGGGGGGATGGGACGACCCAGCAGGTACTCAAACTCGGTGTCGCCCACGTCGCTGACCTTGCCGGAGCAATAGCTGGGCAGCTTGCTGAGGTCGTAGGGGGCGGGGGCATCGGTGCCCTTCACAGCTACAGTGGCGGTGAGGCGGATGTCGGCGCAGGAGGCGCCCACACGGATCTCGTAGTCGCCGCTCTCCACCTCGAACTTACCGGTCTTCACGTTGAAGTAGCGGAAGGCCTTGTCGTCCAGCTCCACGGTGACGGTCTTGCACTCGCCGGGGTTGAGGAACACCTTCACAAAGCCCTTGAGCTCCTGCTCGGGACGGAACACCACGCCGCCCTTGCGGGAGACGTACACCTGGGCGATCTCCGCGCCGGGGACGCTGCCGGTGTTGGTGACGGTGAAGGTGACGGACTTGTCGTCGGCCCGCAGGTCGGCGTAGGCGAAGGTGGTGTAGCTCAGGCCGTAGCCGAAGGGGAAGCGGACGGGCACTTGAGCGGTCTGGTAGTAGCGGTAGCCGATGTACAGGCCCTCACGGTACTCGGCGGTGGCCTCAGTGCCGGGGAAGTGGCGGTAGGCGGGGGTGTCCTCGTACTTCATGGCCCAGGTCTCAGCCAGCTTGCCGGAGGGGTTGACCTTGCCGGTGAGCACGTCCACCACGGCGCCGGCGCCGGCCTGGCCGCCCAGATAGCCGTGGACCACGGCCTTGCAGCTGTCCAGCCAGGGGGCCTCGATGGGGGCGCCGCCGGACAAGACCACCACCACGTTGGGGTTGACCTTGGCCACGGCCTCCAGCACGTCCACCTGGTTCTGGTGGATCTTCATGTGCTTCCGGTCCAGACCCTCGGACTCGCTGATCTCGTCCAGGCCCATGTACATCAGCACGATCTCGGCGTTCTTGGCCAGCTCCACGGCGGTATTCTTCTTGGCCTCGTCGGCGCCGCCGTGGCGGATAAAGCCGGGCTCAAAGCCCACCAGCTTCAGGCCGCTGCCGGACTTGATGACGGAGAGGGCACAGTCCAGCTTGGTGGGGTTGACCATGCTGGAGCCGGCGCCCTGATACCGGGGCGTCTGGGCGAAGTCGCCGATGACGGCCACGGAGGTACCCGCCTTCAGGGGCAGGATGCTGTCCTCGTTCTTGAGCAGCACGATGGTGCTCTCAGCGGCCTTGCGGGCGGTGGCGTGGTGGGCGTCCACGTCGAATTCCTTGGGGGCGTCCTCAGGGATGACAGTGGCGAAGAGCACGTTCAGGTACTCGTCCAGCCGCTGGTCAATCACGTCCTCGGACAGGGTGCCGGCCTTGACGGCAGCCACCAGCTCCCGGTCGCTGTTGCCGCCGGTGGCGGGCATCTCCAGGGCATTGCCGCACTTGAGGCCCTCGGCGCGGTCGTTGCTTCCGCCCCAGTCGGTGACCACGAAGCCGTCAAAGCCCCACTGGTCCACCAGAATGTCCCGCAGCAGCTCCTTGTCCTCGTTGGCGTACTTGCCGTTGATGCGGTTGTAGGCGGACATGATGGACTGGGGGTGGCCCTCCTTCACGGCGATCTCAAAGCCGGTCAGGTAGATCTCCCGGAAGGTGCGCTGGTCCACCACGCTGTCCGAGTGCATGCGCAGGGTCTCCTGGCTGTTGGCGGCGAAGTGCTTGGGGCAGGCCGCCACGCCCTGGCTCTGGATGCCCCGGATGTAGGCCGCGGCCATCTTGCCGGCCAGATAGGGGTCCTCGGAGAAATACTCAAAGTTGCGCCCGCACAGGGGGGAGCGCTTCATGTTCAGGCCGGGGCCCAGCAGCACGCTGACGCCCTGGGCCTTGGCCTCTTCGCCCAGCATCTTGCCCAGCTCCTCGCCCAGCTCGGGGTCCCAGGAGTTGGCCATGGTGGCTGCCGTAGGGCAGCAGGTGGCGGGCAGGGAAGCGTTCAGTCCCAGATGGTCCGCCGCGCCCGCCTGCTTCCGCAGTCCGTGAGGGCCGTCGGACAGAAACATCCCGGGGATGTTCAGCCGCTTCACGCTCTTGGTGGTGAAGTTGCCCTCGCCGCTCAACAGGCTGCACTTCTCTTCCAGGGTCATTTTCGCTATCAAATCCGCGTATTTCAATCCCTTACACTCCTTTTCCGGAACAATTGTCCCCTGCTGTCGCCGTCCTGTGCTCGAACACGACCTTTGTGCACAGTATAGCAGAAAGAAAAGCGAATGGGACGTGTTTGACGTAATCGGTATGTTTACGTGCGTAAATTGCAATTTGGGACGGGGCACGAAGGAAAATTCGGACCCCAGATACTGCCCAGCCGCCTGCCGGAAAGGCAGGCGGCCGGAGGCAATCAAGTATTTGCGGTGCCGGAGACGGTGCAGACAATGCCGGTCTGGAGATTCTCCACGTCCATGGTGTAGTTGGTACCGTCGGAGGTGGTAGCGGTAAAGCTGCGGGTGTCGCCGGTGAGGGCGATGGAGCCGTCATCGTTGAGAGCCCAGGTGCCGGAGTCGGTCTGGATGCCGGAATTCTCAGCGTTGTAGTCGAAAGCCACGGTGAAGGTATTGTCGGGCATCAGGACCACGTTGCAGACCAGCCAGCCGTCACCGGTGCCGGTGAGGGTCAGGTAGGAGCCGTCGCTGGGAGCGGAGCTGCCGCCGCTGACAGCGCCGGAGACAGTGCAGACGATGCCGGTCTCCACGTTCTCCACGTCCATGGTGTAGTTGGTACCGTCAGTGGTGGTGGCGGTGAAGCTGCGGGTGTCGCCGGTAAGGGCGATGGAGCCATCATCGTTGAGGACCCAGGTGCCGGAGTCGGTCTGAATACCGGAGTTCTCGGCGTTGTAGTCGAAGGAGACGGTGAAGGTATTGTCGGGCATCAGGACCACGTTGCAGACCAGCCAGCCGTCACCTGTGCCGGTGAGGGTGAGGTAGGAGCCGTCGCTGGGAGCGGAGCTGCCGCCGCTGACAGCGCCGGAGACAGTGCAGACGATGCTGGTCTCCACGTTCTCCACGTCCATGGTGTAGTTGGTACCGTCGGCAGTGGTGGCGGTGAAGCTGCGGGTATCGCCGGTAAGGGCGATGGAGCCGTCATCGTTGAGAGCCCAGGTGCCGGAATCGGTCTGGATGCCGGAGTTCTCGGCGTTGTAGTCGAAGGAGACGGTGAAGGTATTGTCGCTCATGAGGACCACATTGCAGACCAGCCAGCCGTCACCGGTGCCGGTGAGGGTGAGATAGGAGCCATCACTGGGAGCGGAGCTGCCGCCGGAAACAGCGCCGGTGACAGTGCAGACGATGCTGGTCTCCACGTTCTCCACGTCCATGGTGTAGTTGGTACCGTCAGTGGTGGTGGCGGTGAAGCTGCGGGTGTCGCCGGTGAGGGCGATGGAGCCGTCGTCGTTGAGGACCCAGGTGCCGGAGTCGGTCTGAATGCCGGAATTCTCGGCGTTGTAGTCGAAGGAGACGGTAAAGGTATTGTCGTTCAGGAGCACCACGTTACAGACCAGCCAGCCGTCACCGGTGCCGGTGAGGGTCAGGTAGGCGTCGCTGCCGGGCTGAGCGGACTCAGTGGGCTGGACAGCCTCGGAGGCGGTGGGAGCCGGGGACTGCTGGTCGCCGTCAGCGGCGGCCACGCCGCCGGTGCGGAAGAAGGCGGCCCAGAAGATGAGGGCCAGCACCAGGGCGATGACCACCACGATGCCGATTCTGGCGGGAAGCTTCACGCTGTCCTTCCACTTGCTGCGGTTGAGGAACACGAAGAGGGCGGCGGAGAGGACGGCGGTGTCCAGCACTACCAGGAGCACCAGCCAGTAGGGGGAGGTGTCAGCAGCGGCGGCCACAGCGGCGCTGTTGGCCTGGGTGTAGAGGATGTTGTGGCAGGCGGTGCGCATAGCCTGCTGGGCGGTGTTGCTGGAGCTGTCCAGGGTGACGCCCATGAGGCAGAGCATCATGTCGCCGCCGGCCCGGATGGCCAGATTCACGTCCATCCAGCCGGTGTTGCCCATGGCAGAGTCAGTGACCACCACGCCCTGGAAGCCCCACTCATCCCGGAGCACGTTGGTGAGCAGGGCGGGGTTGGCGCCGGCCCAGACAGTGCCCAGGTAGTTGTAGCTGCTCATGATGGCGGTGGTGCCGCCCTCCTTGACAGCGATTTCAAAGGCACGGAGGTAGATCTCCCGCATGGCCTGCTCGTTGGTCCACACGGAGATGGAGAGCCGGTTGCTCTCCTGGTCGTTGACGGCGAAGTGCTTGACGTAGCAGTACACACCCTGACTGGCAGCGCCCCGGATGGTGGCGGCGGCCAGCTTGCCGGAGAGAAGGCTGTCCTCGGAGTAGTACTCGAAGTTACGGCCGGAGAGAGGAGTGCGGTGGATGTTGGCGCCGGGGGCGTAGAGACCCACCACGTGGTTGGCCACGGCCTCCGCACCGAAGGTGCGGCCGAATTCCTCCACCAGAGTCTGGTTCCAGGTGGAGCCGATGACCACCTGGCTGGGGAAGGACACGCCACGCAGGTTGCTCACCAGGCTGTTGATGCCGGCAGGGCCGTCCAGGTCGTTGGTGGCGGGCTTGCCCACACTGGTGACCTCGGGGGTGGACCAGCCGCCGTTGGAGATCATATTGGTCATGTCCTCCACGCTCAGCTGCTCCAGAAGCTGCTCCCACATGGGGTCGTCGTAGTCCTTGCCGGACAGGTCCTCCAGAGTGAGGCCGTGGTTGGCGAAGGTGATGGGCTGGTCGTCCGGGTTGTTCTCATACACCGGCGCGTTGGTGAAGGCAGCCACCACCTCGTCGGAGGCAGTCTTGCCGTCGGTGCGGGCGGTGGGCAGGGTGCCTTCCCAGTCGGCACGGGAGACGTACTGGGTGATCTGGCCGTTGGTCACGTCGTCGAAGCGGTTGACAGCGGCGGTCACATCAGTGGAGCGGGGGTTGCTCTCGTCATAGACGGTGGTGGAGGCCACGGTGTACTCCCGCTGGTCGATGACCTGGTGGGCGTTGCTCATCAGCTTAATCTGATAGGTGCCGGACTCCAGCACATAGCAGCCGTTGGTCTGGTAGTCGTAGGAGGCCATGTCCTCGGCGGTAAAGGTGATGGTGACGGACTGGCTGTCACCGGGCTGGAGCAGCTCGGTCTTGTCGAAGCCGGCCAGCACCACGTGGGCCTTTTCAATGCCGCCCACGGTGTAGGGGGCGGTGTAGTAGACCTGGACCACGTCCTTACCGGGCACGCTGCCGGTGTTGGTCACCTTCACGGTCATGGAGATGGTGCCGTCGGCATCGGAGTAGTCCTCAATTTCCTGGGTAAAGGTGGTGTAGCTCAGGCCGTAGCCGAAGGGGTACTGGACGGCGGCCTGGTAGGCCTCCTCGTCGCACAGGCCGGTCTCGTTGTCGATCCAGCGGGTCTCATAGAAGCGGTAGCCCACGTAGATGCCCTCGGCGTACTCCACGTAGTTGCGCTCCAGGTTGCTGTATGTAAAGTCGCCTGCGTTCCAGTAGGCGGGGGAGGAGGAGATGTCATAGGCGTAGGTGTCAGTGAGGCGGCCGGAGGGGTTCACCACGCCGGACAGGGCCTCGCCCACGGCGTTCATACCGGTGCTGCCGGGGCCGCCGATCCACAGGGCGGCGTCGATGCCGTCATCCTCCAGGAAGCCCAGCTCCATGGCGTGGGAGGAGTTGATGAGCACCACCACGGTCTCATAGCCCTGGGACTTGACCAGCTCCAGCAGATCCTCCTCGTCCTGGGTGAGGGAGAGGTAGCTGCGGCCGTCGTCGGTGTCGCTGTATCCGGCCTCGTACATGTCGGCGGGCAGGTCGCCTCCCTCGCCGCCGATGCGGGAGAGCATGACCACGGCCACGTCGGAGAAGTCCCGGGCCTGCTGGAGCACCTCGTCGGTGTACTGGGAGGCGGGCACCTCGGCAGGGGTGAAGTTGGAGCCGGTGTAACCGCCCTGCTCGGGACGGCTGACGCCGGAATTGCGGTAGAAGTTGGCCAGCTCCTCGTTGACGGTAAAGCCGGCGTTGGTCAGGCCCTGGATCAGGTCCACGTTGGAGGACGTGTCGCTGGAGCCGCTGCCGGTGCCGCCGTAGAGGGGGGAGATGCTGGCGTAGCCGAACAGGTTGACTTTGGCGCCCTGCTCCAGGGGGAGGGCGCCGTCCTTGTTCTCCAGCAGCACGAGACCTTCGGCCTCAAGCTCCTGGGCCATCAGCAGGCTGGCCTCCTTGGCCTCCTCGGGGGTGAGCTGCTCGGCGGTGACATTGCCGCCGGTGAGGCGGCTGTTCAGGTTGGCCGCCATGAAGGCGTTGATGGCGGGGTACAGCTGGATGCACACCACGTTGACAATCAGCGCGATGACCACCAGCACGCTGACCAGGATAACGGGCAGCTTTCCCGCCGGGCGGGGGGACGCCGTGTTCTTTTCTTTCATATCCATGCTCCTTCTCCTTTTATTTTGCCCGGGCACAAAATCAAAAATGAAAAAGACAGTTGCTTTTTTCATGCCCATGATGTATTGTATTCAACACAGTGTTGCATTTCAATCATTAGATTTTTTGAAAATGTTGTGTCCAAGACATAAATTAAAAAAGTGTTGGAATTAAATCATAAACGATGAAAAAAGACGGGAAACAGGAGGAGCGTCATGGAGAAAGAGGAGCGGAGGGAGAACCAGCGGACCCGGCTGACCAAGCGGCTGCTGCGGGAGAGTCTGCTGGGGCTGCTGGCGGAGAAGCCGGTAGAGAAGATTACGGTCAAGGAGCTGTGTGAGGCGGCGGAGCTGAACCGGTCCACCTTTTACGCCTATTATCAGGATGTACTTTCCCTCTATTATGAGATGGGCAACGAGCTGGTGGACGCCCTGGTGGACTATGTGCGGACGGGCGGGGTGGAGACCGAGCCCATGCTGGCCTATATCAAGGAGCACCGGGAGATGTTCGCGCTGCTGATTTACAACGGGCAGTTCATGGACATGAATTCCCCGCTTCAGCGGCGAGTGTTTGAGGAGACTATCCGGTATTCCTGGCCTGCGGGGGCGGAGATGGACGTACCGGAAATGGAGTGGAAGTATGTGCTTCAGTACATGTTCATGGGGGGCAGCGGAGTGATCCACCGCTGGGTGCGCAACGGCTGTGATATGGAGCCTGCGGAGCTGGCGGCGCTGCTGGAGGGAATGACGGAGACCATGATGCGGGCGGCGCCTGGGCTGGCACGGCAGGTCGGGAAAAAGGCATGACAATTTTGCCGAGATATGCTATACTGGAGAAAACATTTCCCGGAAGGAGGTTGTTCCATGAGCGACTGTCTGTTCTGTAAGATTGCGGCGGGAGAGATTCCGTCCAACAAGGTCTATGAGGACGACCAGGTCTATGCCTTCTATGACATTGACCCCCAGGCGCCCACCCATTTTCTCGTAATTCCCAAGGCCCATATCGGCTCCTGCGGCGAGATCAACGTGGAGAATTCCGGTGTGGTGGCTCATGCCTTTGAGGTCATCTCCAAGGTGACCAAGGACCTGGGCATCACGGATTTCCGTGTGGTGTCCAACTGCGGCGAGCAGGCCGGTCAGAGCGTGCACCATCTGCACTTTCACGTCCTGGCGGGGCGGGATATGACCTGGCCTCCCGGCTAATTTCCACACAATCAGATGGAGAGCCGCCAAGGTTCTTGGCGGCTCTCTTTCTTTCCAAACAGACGTTTTTGCAGGCTAATAATTTACAGAAAATGTAATAAAGAGACCGTATGGTCTGGAAATCACCCGGTGATACTACCGTTTGGTAGTTTTGTCTGGGTGATATTATGCATTTTCAACGTTTAGAGGATATTCGATCTGATAGAGACCTGACCCAAAAAGAAGTCGCGGAAATTCTAAGCATGAGACCGGAAGTTTACCGCCGCTATGAGAAAGGAATCCGTGAAATTCCTGTCTGGGCGTTAATCAAGCTGGCAGATTATTACGAAACCTCAACGGACTATATTCTCGGCCGTACTGATAATCCGTCAAAGCCAAATGCGTAAACTGGCCTCCTTTGCGCTGCCCTTTGGGGTGGGCATATTCCTGTCGGCGTATCTGCTTCCCCGGCTGGTCCAGCTGGCCGGGGCGGCAGTGTGCGCCCTGATTTGGGTGGTATACCTGCGCCGCTGGCGCAGACAGCGGGTGGATAAGCGGCTCCGTCCGGTGTTGTACACCGCAGGACTTTCCATAGCGCTGCTGTGGAGCTGGGGCTATGATATGCGCACGGTGTACCCGGCGGAGCAGCTGGCGGGCACGGAGGAAACCTTTGTGTTTCAGGCGGCGGACTGGCCGGAAACAGGGACGTACAGCGTCTCGGTGGAGGCGAGGCTGTTGAATCAGGACGGGCCGGATTTGGGTGTGCTCCTCTATTTCTACCCCGGCGACGAGAAAATCCCCGACATAAAGCCCGGCGACACCCTGACCTGTACCGCTCAGCTGAGGCTGGCGGACACCGTGGGCGGCGAGGAAAACGGCTACTACTATTCCAAAGGGATTTTCCTCACCGCCAATGCCGCTGAAATCCCGACTGTCACACCGGCGGAGAACGTGCCCCTGAAATACTGGCCCGCTCTGTGGCGCAGGGCCATGGGGAAATGCATCGGCGAACTCTTTTCCGACGAGACCGCCGGTCTTGCCCTTGCCCTGACCACCGGAGACAAGTCCGGTCTCACCGGCAGGTTCTACACCGCCCTCAAGCGCTGCGGCCTGGCCCATGTGGTGGCTGTGTCCGGCATGCACATGAGCATGGTGGTGATGCTGGCGGCCATGCTGGTGCGCAGACGGCGGAGGAAGATGATGGCCATAGTGTCCATCCCGCTGGTGTTGGTCTTTATGGCTCTCACCGGCTTTGCGCCCTCGGTGGTGCGGGCCGGTGTGATGCAGATTCTCCTTCTGTTGGGCCCCGCCCTGAGCAGGGAGGGGGACACGGTGACCTCCCTGTCCTTTGCACTCCTGCTGCTCCTGCTCCAGAACCCCTATGCCGCCATGAGTGTGGGCCTTCAGCTCTCCTTCCTGTCGGTGGCGGGTATTCTCACCATCACAGGGTGGCTCAACGAGAAGTTTTTCCACCGTTTCCCCCTGAAAAAGGGGAAAACCAAGCCCCGCAGGCTCTATAACAGCGCCGTCCGCTTCCTGGTGGGCTGCGTCACCATGAGCATCGGGGCCATCGCCTTCACCACGCCCCTCACCGTCTATTACTTCGGCACCGTCTCCCTGGTCTCGCCTCTGGCCAACCTGCTCACCCTGTGGGCGGTCACCGTGCTCTTTCTCCTGTGCCTGCCCGCCGCCGCCCTGGGCGGTGTGCTGCCCGTTGTCGGCAAGGTGCTTGCAGCGCTGGCGGAGCCGGTGAGCTGGCTGTTCCACCGCATCGTGTACGGCCTGAGCAGCCTGCCCTTTGCCTCGGTCAGCCTGGAGACGGGCCGGTACATCCTGTTCTGGCTCCTCTTTGTCTACGCCGTTATTGGCGCCTGCGTTCTGTTCCGCAAGGAGAAGCCCAGGCCCATTGCCCCGGTGTGCTGCTGTACCATTACCCTGGCGTCGGCACTCCTGTTCAACGCCCTGTCCCTGCGGAGCGGCGGGCTGAGCGTCACGGTGCTGGACGTGGGCCAGGGGCAGAGCATCCTGCTGACGGCCCAGGGCAGCACGGCTCTGGTGGACTGCGGCGGCAGCGGCGGGGATGATCCCGGGGACATTGCCGCCGACTATGTGCAGGCCATGGGCAGGAGCACTCTGGATCTGCTGGTGCTGACCCACTACCACAGCGACCACGCCTGCGGTGTGCCCGAGCTGATGGAGCGGCTGGATGTGGTGGCCCTGGCGGTGCCCGATGTGGAGCCGGACAGCGCCCTCCGGGCGGAGATTCTGGCTCTGGCGGAGGAGAAGGGAACCGAAGTCATCTTCATCGAGGAGGATGCTACGGTGGAGCTGGGCGGCGCGTCCCTTACGCTCTACGCGCCTCTAGGTACCGGCGGCGGCAACGAGGAGGGGCTCTCGGTGCTGGCCACTCAGGGGGACTTTGACGCCCTCATCACCGGAGACATGAACGCCGCTGTGGAACGGCGGCTCGTCAAATACGGAAACCTGCCCGACATCGAGCTGCTGGTGGCAGGCCATCACGGTTCGGCCTCCTCTACATCAAAGGAGCTGCTGGAAGCGGTCACGCCGGAGTACGCCGTCATCTCGGTGGGCTACAATTCCTACGGGCACCCTGCGCCCGAAACCCTGGATCGGCTGGAACAGGCGGGCTGCACTGTCTGGCGCACCGACCTCCAGGGCACCATCACCGTCCGGGCAGCGGACTGAATCCACCCACAAGGGGGAACAACCCATGGCAAAAAAGGAAAAGGCGGACAGCGCCGCCTATCAGAAGCTGAAAAAGGACATCTCCGACGGCAATATCGGCCGTCTGTACGTGTTCCACGGGGAGGAGACCTATCTCCGGGACTTCTACCTGGGGCAGATGAAAAAGAAGCTCCTGCCCGCGGGCATGGAGGAGTTCAACCTCCACACCCTGTCGGGCAAGGAGTTTGACATCAAGCGCCTGGCCCAGATGGTGGACTGCCTGCCCATGATGAGCGAGCGGACCCTGATTGTGGTCAGCGACTACGACCTCTATAAGGGGGACAAGGAGGGTCTCACCGCCCTCTTTGCCGACCTGCCCGACTATGTGTGCCTGGTCTTTGTCTACGACCTCATCGAGTACAAGACGGACGCCCGCACCAAGCTGGCCGCGGCCCTGAAGGAGCACGGCAGCGTGGTCAACTTCGCCCGGCAGGAGCAGGGGGATCTGGTGGACTGGGTCCGCCGCCGCTTCAGGGCCACCGACCACGACATCGGCTCGGAGGAGGCAAAATACCTCATCTTCCTGTGCGGCGACCTGATGAATGGCCTTATCTCGGAGATTGGCAAGATTGGCTCCTACGCCAAGAATCACCGCATCACCCGGGAGGACATTGACGCCGTGGCCACCCCCCAGCTGGACGCGGTAGTGTTCCAGATGACCGACGCCATTGCCGCTGGAAACTTCGACAAGGCCGCCGCCGTCCTGGGGGACCTGTACCACATGCAGGAGGCCCCCATCAAGATTCTGGCTGTCCTGGGCAAGCAGCTCCGGCAGCTCTACTCCGCACGGCTGGCCATTGAGAACCGGAAGGGTACCTCCTATCTGATGGAGCTGTGGGGCATGCGCTCGGCCTATCCGGCGGAGAAGCTGATGCAGTCGGCCAGACGGTTCTCCCTGCCCTGGTGCCGCCGGGCGGTGATCCGCTGCGGGGAGATGGACCTGGCCATGAAGTCCACCGGTGCCGACGGGGAAGAGCTGCTCACCCAGTTCCTGTTGGAGTTGGCGGGGGCCTCGTCCCGAAAGCGCTGAACGGAGGAACAAGCTGTGCTGAAAATCAAAGAGGCCATCGTGGTGGAGGGCCGTTATGATAAGAACACCCTCTCCCAGCTGGTGGATACCATGATCATTGAGACAAAGGGGTTTGGCATCTTCAAGGATAACGAGCGGCTCTCCCTGCTCCGCCGTCTGGCCAGAGAGCGGGGGCTGGTGGTGCTCACCGACTCGGACGGCGCGGGCTTTGTTATCCGTAACTTTCTCAAGGGGGCCATCCCGCCCCAGCAGGTAAAACACGCCTATATCCCCGACCTCTTCGGCAAGGAGCGCCGCAAGCGCCAGCCGGGGAAGGAGGGCAAGCTGGGGGTGGAGGGCATGCGTCCCCAGGTGCTGGAGGAGGCCCTGCGTCGAGCGGGAGTGACCTTCCTGGACCAGGAGCCGGGGGAGCAGACACCCAGACACCCCATCACCAAGGCGGACCTGTTCTCCGCTGGTCTGTCCGGCGGACCGGACTCCGCAAGCCGCCGCCAAGCTCTGCTCCGTCGCCTGGACCTGCCTGAGCACATGACGGCCAACGCCATGCTGGAGGCGCTGAATGTATTCTGTACCTATGAGGAGTTTCAAACGGCTGTCTCCGACCTTGATACGGCTGAAAAGCAGTAAAATTGTTCTGAGAGCCCGGCGGATTGCACCGCCAGGCTCTCTTTATATGCTGCCAAAAATTTTTTTCGGAAAAGCGAAAAAACCTCTTTACAAACAGGGAAGGGTATGCTATTATAATCCTGCAAACAAGAATTACTACTGTTAAGGAGGCGAGTATGGAACGCACCATCCGGTACAGCAAAAAGCGTGAGGCCATTCTGGAGGCCATCTGCTCCACCGATATCCACCCCTCGGCTGACTGGATTTATCAGCGGCTCAAGCCCGCCCATCCGGATCTGTCTCTGGGTACTGTCTACCGGAACCTGAACTTCTTCCGGGAGCAGGGAACGATACAGTGTGTGGCGGTGGTGAACGGACAGGAGCGCTTTGATGCAAACGTCCGCCCGCACAATCACTTTATCTGTGACCACTGCGGCGCTGTGATTGATCTGCATCAGATTCCGGTGGACGCCGGGCTGGATCGGCAGGTCAGCGAGAAATACGGGCTCCAGGTACACCATCACGACCTTGTTTTCCACGGCACCTGCACACTTTGCAGGGAGAAAAGCCAAATCAGTTAAATAAAACAAAAAATCAAAATCAGGAGGAAATTAACATGAAAAAGTTTGTCTGCACCGTCTGTGGTTATGTCCATGAGGGCGATTCCGCTCCCGAGTTCTGCCCCATCTGCAAGGCTCCCGCTGAGAAGTTCAAGGAGCAGTCCGGCGAGAAGACCTGGGCCGCTGAGCACGTTGTCGGCGTGGCCAAGGGCGTGGACGAGGAGATCCTGAAGGGTCTGCGCATGAACTTCGAGGGCGAGTGCTCCGAGGTCGGTATGTACCTGGCCATGGCCCGTGTGGCTCACCGCGAGGGCTATCCCGAGATCGGCCTGTACTGGGAGAAGGCCGCCTATGAGGAGGCCGAGCACGCTGCCAAGTTTGCCGAGCTGCTGGGCGAGGTCGTGACCGACTCCACCAAGAAGAACCTGGAGATGCGTGTTGACGCCGAGAACGGCGCCACCGCCGGCAAGTTCGAGCTGGCCAAGAAGGCCAAGGAGCTGGGTCTGGACGCCATCCACGACACTGTGCACGAGATGGCTCGCGACGAGGCCCGTCACGGCAAGGCTTTCGAGGGCCTGCTGAAGCGTTACTTCGGCTAAGCCAATAGAGTGAAAAGTCCCCGGACCGCAAGGTCCGGGGATTTTTTGTCGTGGCGGGCCTCGTCACCGAGCGTTTTGCCCGTGGCAAAACCTCGATGCCGGGCGGATTCACTCCGCCCGAGCAGATAAAATCAGCGGGGACCCCATGGGACGAGTCCCATAGGGAATGGGCCGTCACGGCAAGGCTTTTGAGGGCCTGCTGAAACGCTACTTCGGCTAAGCCAATAGAGTGAAAAGTCCCCGGACCGCAAGGTCCGGGGACTTTTTGTCGTGGCCGATGGTTCGGATATTGAGCTTGGCTCAGAGCTGCAAATGACTTGATTCGTACAGCGTTCTTGCGGTTTCCTGAACGACATCAATCTCCAGATTTGCGAGTTCAGCATACTCCTTGCCCAGCATTTTGAAGAATCCCGCAATGATTCTGCTGGATGCTGCGGAGTGGCCGTTGTTCTTATCAGAACTGCCGGCCTCTTTGCAAAACTGAGCTAACAGATTTCTTTCGCTGGAGTAGATCAGTTCCACCAGCTTGGCCCGGTATTCCAAATCCTCAGAGGATATTTCCTGAGAGACGGCCAGATCTCTTGCGTGCTGCGCCTCGTGTTTCAGCAGGGATACCCTGAAATTTTCGCTCTCAAAATCATAAGCGGATTTTACGCAGTTGATGATTCCATCGTCGTCCGTCCAGCCGCCGGTGCTGATTTCGCCAAAGGAGAGATAGTCCAGCCAGCTCTTGGTGAGAAAGCCGTCCAGCATCTTCACCGTATAGGTCTGGATTCCGTCCGGCAGTTCCACATCAAATGTTTTGACCTGTGTTGTCAGCCAGATATAGGGACCATAGAAGCCGCCGGTCTTGCCGCCGAGAAAATGAAAGCCTCTGCGTTGAAATGCTTCGGCAACCTGATTTTCTTCTATGTCGCACAGCTCAATCTGACCCTCTATGCCGAAGAAAGCTGCCAAGGCTGCCCGCAGGCGCTCTTCTGCACGCTCTTTACCCACACACAGGTAAAAAACATCCCTGTAATATCTCTGGTAGAGGGTCAATATCTCATTAAGACAGGCATCCACGTCATAGGTGATATCATTCTCTTCCTCAAAGACCGTCATGAACCGATTGTACAGCTCTGCCTGCTCCGGGAACTGCCTGATATAGCGAATGGCACCGGTCAGATCACCTTTGAGCAGATATCCGTAATAGTCGCCTCGGCAAAACATATTGCATCATCCTTCTGGCCGCTGGAGGTTGAGTGTTTTCAATTGTAGCATGAAATTTTGAGTCTTTCCACTGATTCTATGGAAAAATGGAGCAAAAAACACCCGGTCCAGCGGACCGGGTGTTTTTTGCCTGCCTGCTTATTTCACGCTTTCATACAGCCGCAGCATGGTGAGGATGCTCTGCTCTCTGGAGTAGCTGACCTGGGGGGCGAAGGTGTTGTTGCCCACACCGCCCATGACGCCGCTGGCCTGCATCTGGCCCACCGCATCAAAGGCCCAGGAGGCGATAGCGGCATTGTCCGCGAAGGTGGGGGCCTGGGCTGCCAGCAGCTTGCCCACAGCCTCGGCCAACCGGGCGAGCATGGTGGCGGCCTGCTCCCTGGTCAGGGTGCCGTTGGGGTCGAACCTGCCGCCGCCCACACCGGTCACAACGCCCAGCGCGCCCATTTTCTGTACGTTGACGTCGCTGGTGTCGGTAAAGGTGGTGCGCTCGGTAATCTCAGAGCCCTTGACGGTCTCGTACAGCTCCACAGCCAGGGCGCAGAACTCAGCCCGGGTGGCGGGCTGGGTATACTTGCTCTGAAGGCTGTCCGGGACAATACCCGCGGCGATGGCGGCGTTGACCTGCTCCACCGCCCAGCTGGAGGGGGTATCCGCCGGGGGCGTCACAGGTTCGGTGGGTGCGGAGGGATCGCCTACGGTGAGCAGGTAAGTGTCAAGGGTGTAGTATCCCTCCTCAGACTTGCCGGTCTGGGTGGCGAGGGCGTAGCCGTCCACAAAGGAGCCGATCCACTGCCAGTCACCCTCGGGGATGATGACATTCCCCTTCAGGTCGATGACGCTGCCCGGTTCACCGGCCTGTCTCTGGACCTTGGCTACACCGTTGAGGAAGGGGTCGTACTGCATTTCACCGTAAAGATAGGGGATGGATACATTGCCGTTCCGGTCCAGGACACCGTAACGGCTGGAGACTTTGGAGAGGAGAAAGCCGTACTTCATGTAGTTGTCCCACTGGTCCCAGTAGGTGACACCGGTATTGTAAAAGAAGTCCTTGTCAAAGAGGGTCAGATTGCCCTGGAGGTCAATGAGCATATAGTCGCTCAGGTTCAGGTCCTCCTTGGTGACCGTAGAGGAATAGCCGATATCATTGGGACCGTTGTACCGGAAGCCGCTGAACTTCACCACCGCATACCCGTTGGAGAAGCAGGTGACGGGCTCCCAGCATTTCACGTCCGAGGTGGTCACGTTATTGCCGTACAGGGAGTACCACTCGATCTCATAGCCGGGCAGCTCAAGGACCTTATTGCCCTTCCTGTCCATGAGAAAGTAGGCGGAGCGGGAGGTGTCGGGGTCCTTGACCCAGGCATAGCCGTCATTGAAGTGGTCTGCCTGAGGGTAGGGGCCGACATCGTAAATGGGGGGAATGACCTCGTTGCCGTTGACGTCCACATAGCCGATCCGGACGGTATTGGTGGAGTCATATGCGGTGACCATCGCCATCCCGTCCTGATAGTTGTAGACCTTGAGATACTTGGGCGGAACCACTACATTGCCCTTCATGTCCAGAACGCCATAGCCGGTCTTGCCGGTGTAGGGGTCGATGCCCTCAAAGACCTCCCGTCCGTCGTACCAGCTTCTGCTCTCCCAGAGCACGGTATCACTGATGAAATCCGCTTTGGGGGACTCGAAGAGAATGGTGTTGTTCTTCACGTCGTAAAAGCCGTAGCCGATGCCGTCTCCGGTGGCTTTGTCCGTACGGATAAAGCTCAGATAGCCGCCTTCGTACAGCTGTCCCCAGGTCAGGGAGCGGTCCAGACGCTGAACGGAGATGGTGGTTCCGTCCGACAGGGTGTAGCCGGTGGGGATGGGGTTTCCGTCGTAGTCGGTGTAGGCTGCCTCTGCTGTCGGGACGGTGGGGATGAGCGTGAGGGCAAGCGCACAGACCAGCAGCAATGAGAAGATGCGCTTTTTCAAGGCTTCGTTCTCCTCCTTTTTGCGTTTCTGCGTGGATTCCAATATGGGTTAGCCAGCGTAAGTGAAGACCGGCTCCCCGCTGTCCCAGTCGAGATAATAGCATACCTGACAGGATACCCCCAGGTAGCCCGTAAAGACGTCCTCAAAGACATACCATGTATCCTTAACGGAAGCCTCGATACTGGCGCGGGTGCTGGCGTCAACGGAGGCGAGGAATTCCTCCGGCGTCATGGTGCTGCCCGGACTCATATTGTATGCCACGGTTACCAGCTGGTTCTCTGCGTCATAGGTGGCCTTCCAGCGGTCGTCATCACCGATGCCGAAATCTTCTTTTATACATTCAAAGATCTTGGAGACCGCCAGACTGGCCAGTCCCTGGCTGTCCTCATAATCGCCTATATCCATGAGTGTCCAAAAGGCGTCTATATAGTCTTCCATGTACTCGCCGTTCTCCAACTGTTGGAGAACGGTATTGTATATGCCGGACTTCACACTCTGGTCCAGATAATACTGTGCGCTGTCGGCCATTTTCCGGCTGTCCTTGTAGGTGTCCAGAGACTCAAAAATCTCCACTGCTTCCTGATAATACAGCTTGGAGAGGTTGGCGTCGGAAGAGATGGCCTCGCCCTCGGACAGGACGAGGGACAGACCTTCGTCGCTGCCGCTCTCGCCGTAGGACATGAGGGCCATGGCCTTGTCGTACATGGCCTGCTTGGCCTGGTCGGCGCTGTCCTTATAGTCGCCCAGGGCCTCAAAGGCGGTGGCTGCGCCGTCATAGTCCCCGGACGCCAGAAGGTCGGCCGCATTGTTGTATGCGGAGCTGTTTTTCAGGCTTCCGAAGATCAGCGAGCCGGCCACAATCACAACGATGGCGGCGGGAACCAGAATCATGGCCAGCTTGCGGGTCTTTTTGGCTTTGGCCTCCGCAACGGCTTTTTCCGCCGCTTCTCTTTGCAGCCGCTCGTCCCGGTCGGCCTTCAGCTGCTCCAGATCCAGGCCTGACTGGGAAGCGGACGTCCTGCGGCAGTTGTGGCAGGACTCCTCGCTCTGGTGGTTGAGTGCGCCGCAGGAGCAGTACCACAGATCCTGCTCCGCTTTGAAGGCGAATTTGCAGTCGCTGCCGAACTTGATCTGATACTGCTTTATAAGCTCAGAGTCGAGGAATGCGTTCAACAGCGGCACAGGGGCGGAGAGAGGCTCCCAGGGTGCCCCGGAGCTGGTCCAGATGCTGTTGTCGGAAAAGATGACCTGGGTCACGGTGGCTGAAAAGGCCCGTGTAGCCGCATCCGGGAGGGAGATGGGGACCTTTTGGCCGAAATCCAAGTTTCGGGCCGCGTTCAGGTCCAGGTACTGGTGGTCAACCGGGCTGCCCAGGGGCTGATTGACCGTGTCCAGCGGCGTGATGGTGACGGTAGCCGCCTTGATAATCTTGTTCTGAATGTTGCGGATTTTCAGCTGTGCCAGCACCTTGCCCGTCTGGTTGTCCTTGAGGAGCGCTCCGGCCGCAATGACAACGGGAGACCCCACGGAATACAGGTTTTCAGGCAGGGCAGACAGCCGTGCATATCTCTCGCTCATGGTTCCAGTCTCCTTTTACAGCTCGGGGAGGTCGTCGGCAGGGGCGGCAGTGTTCTGAACAGCGCCGTTGCCCGCCATCTGATGGACGTCATCCACCAGCTGACCGAAGGCGTACAGCGGCCAGGAGGAGAGCAGCGCCAGCAGGCCGGAGAGGCCGCAGCTCAGCAGCAGGACGCCGTTGAAGGAGTCGAAGAAGGTGAGCAGCTCCACGACAATGCCGACCGCCATGCAGACAATGCCGATGCCGCCGCATACCATAGCCAGGGTTCTCAGTTTTTTGCCGATGTTGGTGTACAGTTTGTTCATGATAGTCTTCCTTCCTTTCCGCACGACCTTTGAAAAGTCGTGCTTTACAATTTGTGTGTCCCCTTCATACTTCATTTTATGGCTGCAGAAAGAAAAAACAATATTCTGGCTGCATAGTGTTTTCCTGCGCGGGTGCCTGGAGCATGGAATTTTGACACGCTCCGGCCAATTTGAGAATTGTGATACGGGGAGAATATGGTATACTGTAACTGGTACGGCAGCAGCGAAGCGTTTGGATCACAGATGACAAAAACGCGAGGTGAACGAAATGACACATGAGGAATTTCAGGCAGCGGTAAATTATTGGAAAGAAAAGGATGCCAAGAGTGTCAAGATGGAGCGTTCAAAGCTGGCGGAGGCGGTAGAGGCGTATATCCGGTCCAAGAACACCGGTGCGCTGGCTACCGGCGCTGGGGACTTTGTCCGTTGCACGCCGCTTGAGTACAGCTATCACGACGGATTCTTCTGGATTTTCTCCGAGGGCGGGGAGAAGTTCATTGCCCTGGAGAAGAACAGCAATGTGTGCCTGGCTATCTTTGACGGCTACGGCGCCCCCGGAGGACTGCATGGAATGCAGGTCATGGGCAGGGCGGAGATGGTGGAGCCATTCTCCGAGGAGTATATGTCCCATGCCGCATACCGGAAGGTGTCCACCGCATTCCTGGAGAAGCAGAAGCCTCCCATGAACCTGATCCGCATCAAGCCCACCAGAATCGACTACCTGTGCTCTGAGTTCAAGAAGGAGGGCTGCTCCAGCAGACAGACCCTGGTGCTGGAGGAGTAACCGGCTCAGAGACCGAAAAAAGAACAAGAGACCGTGCAGAGCGCTTTGGCGCTCTGCACGGTCTCTTGTTTTGTTTGAACTGCTTGCGGCCGGCCTGAAAAAGAAAGCCCCAAATGAAAGCGAATACAGACAGAAGTATTACGACAGCGACTGAATCAGTTCCTCCACCCGGCTGTGAATCTGTTGGATGACGTCCAGAAAGACCTGGTCGCTCTGACCGGTGGGGTCGGGCAGCTGCCAGTTGTCGTCAAAGGCACGGCCGATATAGGGGCAGCCCACGTCACAGCCCATGGAGATGACCAGGTCAGGGGCGGGAATCTTGTCAATGGTCTTGCTGTACTGCTCCTGCTCCATGTCAATGCCGTAGACCAGCTTCATCAACCGGACTGCGTCCTGGTTGATCCGGGGCTTGGTCTCAGTACCGGCGGAGTAAAACTCAAACCGGTCCCCCGCCAGATGGCGGCCCAAAGCCTCGGCCATCTGGCTGCGGCAGGAGTTGTGCACGCACAGAAAGGCAATCCGCTTTTTGGCCATGCTCACCGCCCCCAGTCCTCCAGCAGCTTCACCACCTGGCTGGCCTTGAGCACCCGGCCGCCGGAGGCAATTCTGCCGTTGATCTCCAGAGCGGGCATCATCATGGCGCCGCTGGCCATAATCTCCTGCATGTCGGTCACATACTCCACCTGGACGGGCAGATCCAGAGTGCGCACCGCCTCCTGTGTGCTCTCCAGCAGGGTGTGGCAGTTTTTGCAGCCGGAGCCCAGCACCCGCACCTTGGTGATGGGGCCCAGGTCGGAGGGGACGGCGGACGGCTCACAGCCGCACCCGCAGCTGCAGGTGCAGGCGGGCTTCTCTTCCCCGTTTTTCTTTCCAAATCCGAACAGTGCCATAAAAAATCTCTCCTTTAATATGTTAGCATTTCAAAAGCTGTATTTTCACACCAGCAGGGGCTGAAGGGCGTTGAAGAAGTACCCCACCAGAATGATGCCTGCCGTGCAGATCGCGATGAAAATCCCCAGCAGCTTGGGTTTAACTGCCTTGCGCAGGAGGATGAGGGAGGGGAGGGAAAGCGTGGTCACGCCCATCATGAAGGACAGCACCACGCCCAGCAGGGCACCCTTGGCCAGCAGTGCCTCGGCGATGGGAATGGTGCCGAAGATGTCGGCGTACATGGGCACACCCACCAGGGTGGCCAGAATCACGCCGAAGGGGTTGCTGCTGCCCAGTAGGGCCACCACATAGTCGGCGGGAATCCAGTTGTGGATGATGGCGCCGATGCCCACGCCCACCAGCACGTAGGGGAACACTTTTTTGGCCGTGGAGACCACCTGTTCCCAGGCGTAGGCCAGCCGGTCCCGGACTGTCAGGGTCTTCTGGGGCTGGTCCAGAACCTTGCCGCCCCGGATGTAGGCCTCCACCTGATTGTCCAGGTGCAGGGCCTCAATCAGCGTGCCGCCGGCCACGGCCACAATCAGCCCAAACACCACATAGACCACCGCAACCTTCCAGCCGAACACCCCCATCAGCAGCACCAGGCTGCCCAGGTCCACCATGGGGGAGGAGATGAGGAAGGAGAAGGTGACGCCCAGGGGCAGCCCGGCGGCGGTGAAGCCCATGAACAGGGGGATGGAGGAGCAGGAGCAGAAGGGGGTCACGGTCCCCAGCAGGGCGGCCAGACAGTTGGCCCCCAGGCCGTGGAACCGGCCCAGAATCCGCCTGGTCCGCTCCGGCGGGAAAAAGCTCTGAATGTAGGAGATGAGAAAAATCAGGCAGCCCAGCAGCACCATGATTTTGATGGTGTCGTAGAGGAAAAACTGCACGCTTCCGCCCAGCCGGCTCCCGGGGTCCAGCCCCAGCTTTGCCACCAGAGCGGTCATCAGGCGGCTGAGCCAGCCCATGCCCAGAATTTCATTCTGGAAAAAGTACCATATCGCTTCCAGCTGTTCCATAAACCCTCCTAAAACAATAAATCAAAATTTTTCGATTTGATATCCCGGAAAAAGCGCCGCCCCCTTTCGGGGTGGCGCCGGAATATTCCGTTATCCGGAGCAGCCGCAGCAGCTCTGCCCCTCCTCCACAGCGGTGATCTCCCGCAGCAGCGCCACGGCTCTGGCGCTGCCCTGGGGACTGATGCGGTAGTGGGTCCACTTGCCCTCCTCACGGCCTACCACAATGCCTGACTCACAGAGGATTTTCATGTGGTAGGACAGTGAGGACTGGGGCATGTTCAGAGCGTCGGTCAGCTTGCAGGCGCAGGTCTCACCGCTCCGCAGCAGCTCCAGGATCTGCTGCCGCCGGGGGTCGCACAGGGCCTTGAACACCGCTGCCCGTTCCTCGTATACTGTGGCCATGTGCACACCTCAAATCTAAAAATCTTGATTTATTATAGAACGCAACGCCGCCGCTGTCAAGGGGAATTCCCGAAGACACGGCGGCGGCGTGTTACAGGGCGACCTGCTGAATCTGGCTGTGGAGCAGCCCGTTGGAGGCCAGCAGGCTGCTGCCGTGGGTGAGGGGGAGGGGGGAGCCGTCCAGAGCGGTGACGGCGCCGCCCGCCTCAGTGACCAGCAGCAGTCCGGCGGCGTAGTCCCAGGGCTGGAGGCACAGCTCCACATAGCCGTCCAGCCGTCCGCAGGCCACATAGCTCAGGTCCAGGGAGGCGCAGCCGGTACGGCGGACGTCCTGGCAGCTGTCATAGATGCGCCGGATCTGGGCAAAGGCCTGATCGGCCAGCTCCCGGTGGCCGGGGACCGTGCCCACGGAGATCATGCTGTCCGCCAGGGCTGCCGCACCGCCGACGTGGATGGGCGTGCCGTTGAGGAAAGAGCCCTCACCTGCACGGGCGGTGAAGCACTCTCCGGTGTAGGGCTGGAGCACCACACCGAAGGTGACCTTGCCCTCCTCCGCCAGGGCCAGGGAGATGGCGCTGTGGCGGAAGCTGTGAATCAGGTTGGTGGTGCCATCCACCGGGTCCAGAATCCAGAAGGGACGAGCGGGGTCAATCTCCCGGCTGTCTCCCTCTTCGCCCAGCAGCTGGGCCTCGGGAGTCAGGGCTGCCAGGCGGGTGTGCAGCAGCGACTGGACCGCCAGGTCCACATTGGTGACGAAGTCGGTCTCGCTCTTGGCCGTCACCTGCCGGACGGCGTCAGGGTCGGTAAGCAGGGCCCCCGCCTCGCGGACGGCCTGGAGTACCTGCTGGATAAGCTGTTGTGTAAGGATGGTCATGGCGCAGCCTCCTCAGTCTGATGGATAGCGTATCACAGGGCACAGGGTGCCCGTCTGTTTCCCCATTATAGCGCCGCTGGCGGTCTTGTCAATGGGCCCCCAACGGCTCGTTTTTAACATAACACAAACAAAACAGGAAACAGCCGTCAACATTGGGAGACTACAATACGCTCATCAGGCAGGGAAAGATTCCACTGCATCAACAATGGAGGTATAAAAAATGTCCAAAAAGAACTTCGTCTCTCTGATTTTCGCCACAGTGGGCGGAATCCTGTTTGCACTCGGCATGTGCATGGCCCTGCTGCCCGCATGGGACGCCTTTCGACAGGGCGTAGTGCTGGGGGCGGCAGGACTGGCAGTGCTGCTGATTATGGTGCTGGTGCGCCGAAAAATGGCGGGCAAGCCCGTAATCGTGGCCCCCACGGCCAGAACGGTGGGCACCGTCCTGCTGGGCGCCGCTGGTGCGCTGGCACTGGGCGTGGGTATGTGCATGACCATGGTCTGGAATATGATGACCGGCGGCATTGCGGTTGGCATCGTGGGAATCGTCCTGCTGCTATGCCTGATTCCCGCGGTAAAGGGGCTGAAATGATGAGAAAAATAAAGCTGAACCCCATTTTTTGCGTGACAGCGCTGGCTGGGGCGGCAGCGGTTGTGGCCGGCGCTCTTCTCAAAAACCGGCCCAGGTACTTGAAAGGAGTATTTCAATGAAAAAGTCAAAGCTGATTCAGACAAACGAGCGGAATGCGGAACATGTGGTCCAGGGCTACAAGAAGATAGAGGACGGCGTGGTAGGCGGCTACAAGCGGGTGGAGCAGGGGGCCGTGGACGGCTTCCAGAAGGTCTCCGACGCATTCGTGGAGCGGTTTTCACCCGGGAGGGAGAGACCGTGGAGGAGGCCAAAGCCCGGATGGCCAGAGAACAGGACAGGTGAGAAGCGGGGACGGCGCTCACGCCGTCCCCGCTTTCCGCCGCAGGGAAAAGCAGGACAACTGAAAACTTCTTTGCCGGAAGCGGCGGCTGAAAACAAAACTTTAACATTTGCATGGTATCATACTCCAGAACATCGCACATGGGAGGGGTATTCATGTTTAAAATCCTGGTGGTGGAGGACGACAAGGCGCTCAACCGGGGCGTGTGCGCCTTTCTCAACCGCAACGGCTATGAAGCCGTGGGGTGTCTGGGCGCCGCTGAGGCCTATGATGCCATGTATGAGACGGTATTTGACCTGATTGTGTCCGACATTATGATGCCGGACATTGACGGCTTTGAATTTGTGCAGTCGGTGCGCACGCTCAATGAGAACATCCCCATTCTCTTCATGACGGCCCGGGACGACTTTACCGCCAAGCAGCGGGGCTACCGGGTGGGGATTGACGACTACATGGTCAAGCCCATTGACCTGGACGAGCTGATGCTGCGCATCGGCGCGCTGCTGCGCCGGGCGAAGATTGCGGCCAGCCGGAAGATTGAGGTTGGCAGCTTTGTGATGGACGCCGACGAGCACACGGCCTGCCTGAACGGGGAGGAGATTCCGCTGACCGCCCGGGAATTCAGCCTGCTGTACAAGCTCCTGTCCTATCCGAAGAAAACCTTCACCCGCAGCCAGCTCATGGACGAGTTCTGGGGGGTGGACACCGCCTCCGGCCCCAGGACGGTGGACGTGTACATGACCAAGCTGCGCAGCAAGCTGGCCGCCTGTGATTCGTTTGAGATTGTGACCGTCCACGGCCTGGGGTACAGGGCGGTGCTGAAATGAAGGGAAAGCTCCGGACGGCGCTGGCGGCGCTGTACCGCTACCTGCTCTTTTTCCTGCTGATGGCCTTTGTCATCACCTGCTGTATGATGCTCTTTTTCAACGCTCTGGCCGCCCGCATGGACCTGGCGCTGACAGAGGAGAACGTGAGCCTGGCGGCCAAGCTGACTTTCGGCAATGTTATGCTGCTCAGCCTGGCCTGCACCGTCATCGACAGCATACGCCGCAAAATAACCGTAGATCGGCCGGTCAGACAGATCACCGAGGGCGCCCAGCGGATTATGCGGGGCGACTTCTCGGTCAGGCTGCGGCCCATCCCCAGCCCGGTGGGGGAGAACCGGTTCAACGAGATCATCGCCTGCTTCAACAAGATGGCGGAGGAGCTGGCGGGCACCGAGACGCTGCGGACGGACTTTATTGCCAACGTGTCCCACGAGCTGAAAACCCCGCTGGCGGTCATGCAGAACTACGCCTCCATGCTCCAGCAGCCGGGGCTGCCGGAGGAGGAGCGGATGGAGTACGCCGGTGCCATTGACGCAGCGTCCCGCCGGCTGGCTGACCTTATCTCCAACATCCTGCGGCTGAACAAGCTGGAGAACCAGCAGATTTTTCCCCAGACCCAGGTCTGCGACCTGAGCGAGCAGCTGTGTCAGTGCCTGCTGGGCTTTGAGGAGCTGTGGGAGCGCAAGGGCATTGAGATTGAGGCCGATGTCCAGCCCGACGTGCTGGTGCGCACAGACAGCGAGATGATGAGCCTTGTGTGGAACAACCTGTTCTCCAACGCCCTGAAATTCACGGAGCCGGGTGGCCGTGTGACCCTGCGTCTGCGGACGGAGGGAGAGCTGGCGGTGGTGGAGGTGTCGGACACCGGGTGCGGCATCTCGCCGGAGACGGGCAAGCGGATATTCGACAAATTCTACCAGGGCGATACCTCCCATGCCACCCAGGGAAACGGGCTGGGCCTGGCGCTGGTAAAGCGGATCATCGACATTACCGGAAGTGAGATCTCCGTGACCAGCCAGGTGGGCGCGGGCAGTACCTTTACCGTAAAGCTGCGGAGGGAACCGGATGGACAGGGGCCGCAAGATGCTGCGTAAGCTGATCTTTCCCCATCCGGCGCTGGTGGTCCTGACAGCTGCCGCTGCCGCCATTGCGCTGACCTGGGCCTTTTCGGACGGAGCGGAGGGGAGTCCGGGGGTGTATGGGGCCTATACGCTGTCGGCCTACGGGCTCACACTGGTGTGCGTGAGGGTTCCTGCCCTGGTGCGGGGTGTCCGGCGGCTGGTACGGGAGGAACCGCATATCCGCCGCTGCATGGACGACGCCGGGCTGCGGACCAGGCTGACCCTGATTCCCTCCGTGGCCGCCAACGGCGGGTATGCCCTGCTGCAGCTGGGGCTGGGCATCCTCAACCGCTCCGTCTGGTACTATGCCCTGAGCGCCTATTACGGCCTGCTGCTGCTCATGCGCTGCACGCTGCTGCTGAAAATGGGCCGCAGCGGCCTTGGGAAGGACCTGCGGGGCGAGTACCGTCTCTTTCTCGGCTGCGGCGGGGTGCTGACGGTGATGAACGCGGCGCTGGCGGTAATCGTGTCCTATATGGTGTGGCAGAACCGGGGGTTTACCCACCATCCCATCACAACAATCGCCATGGCGGCCTATACCTTTTACACCCTGACCATGGCTGTCATCAACGTGGTGCGCTGCCGCCGGTATAACAGCCCGGTGCTGTCGGCGTCCAAGACGGTGGGGCTGGCAGCGGCGCTGGTGTCCATGCTGTCCCTGGAGACGGCCATGCTCAATGCCTTCGGCAGCGGGGACGACAGAGCCTTCCGGCAGGTCATGCTGGGTGCCAGCGGCGGCGCGGTGTGTCTGGCCGTTCTGGCCATGGGGCTGTATATGATGGTTCGGGCGGCAAAAGAGCTGGGCCGGCTGAAAAAAGGAGTACTGGATTATGACGCATGAGGAACACAGCGGGACCTTTGCCTACACCTATTCTGCCAAGCAGCAGGAGGAGGTCCGGCGGATACGGGACAAATACACGGACAGACAGGAGTCCAAGCTGGAACAGCTGCGCCGTCTGGACCAGAGCGTGACCAGAAAGGGGATGCCTGCGGCGCTGACGCTGGGGATTTGCAGCTGTCTGGTGCTGGGCGTGGGAATGAGCTGCTGCCTGGTGTGGGCCGAGCGGCTGTTTGTGCCCGGCATTGCGATTGGGCTGGCGGGGATTGCCGGCATGTGTCTGGCCTACCCGCTGTACAGCCATATCACCCGCCGGGAGCGGGAGCGGCTGGCGCCGGAGATTCTCCGGCTGACGGACGAGCTGATGGAGCAGTAAAGAGAGATAAACATGAAAAGGCCTCCGGCCCCGGAAGAATCCGGGACCGGAGGCCTTTTTGACGAAAGGGAGCCCTTAAGCGCTCTCTTCGGCGAAGTTTCCGGTGTAGAGCTGGTAGTACTTGCCCTTTTTCTCCATCAGATCGTCATGGGTGCCCCGCTCGATGATGCGACCCTGCTCCATAACCATGATGCAGTCGGCGTTGCGGACGGTGGAGAGCCGGTGGGCAATGACAAAGGTGGTCCGGCCGGTCATCAGGGCGTCCATGCCGTCCTGTACCAGCTTCTCGGTGCGGGTGTCGATGGAGGAAGTGGCCTCGTCCAGAATGAGCACCGGCGGGTCGGCCACGGCGGCACGGGCGATGGCGATGAGCTGCCGCTGGCCCTGGGACAGGTTGGCGCCGTCGCCGGTGAGCACGGTGTCGTAGCCGTCGGGCAGGCGGCGGATGAAGCCGTCGGCGTTGGCCAGCTGAGCGGCGGCGATACACTCCTCGTCGGTGGCGTCCAGGTTGCCGTACCGGATGTTGTCCATCACCGTGCCGGTAAAGAGGTGGGTGTCCTGGAGTACAATGCCCAGGGAACGGCGCAGATCCGGCTTCTTGATCTTGTTGATGTTGATGCCGTCGTAACGAATTTTGCCGTCGGCGATGTCGTAGAACCGGTTGATCAGGTTGGTGATGGTGGTCTTACCAGCGCCGGTGGCGCCCACGAAGGCGATCTTCTGGCCCGGCTTGGCCCAGAGACTGATGTCGTGGAGCACCAGCTTGCTCTCGTCGTAGCCGAAGTCCACGCCGTCAAAGACCACGCCGCCCTCCAGACGGGTGTAGGTCACGGTGCCGTCAGCCTTGTGGGGGTGTTTCCAGGCCCAGACATTGGTGCGGTGATCCGCCTCGGACAGATTGCCGGCGGCGTCTTCCCTGGCGTTGACCAGCTCCACATAGCCCTCGTCGGCCTCGGGCTCCTGGTCCATCAGGTCAAAGACACGCTGGGCGCCGGCGGCAGCAGTGACCACAAAGTTCACCTGCTGGCTCACCTGGGTGATGGGCTGGGTGAAGCTCTTGTTCAGACCCACGAAGGAGATGACGGTACCCAAGGTGACGCCGGCCAGACCGTTGATGCCCAGAATGGCGCCCACAACGGCCACCAGAGCGTAGCTGAGCCAGCCGATGTTGGCGTTGATGGGCATGAGCAGATTGGCGTACCGGTTGGCCTTGTCGGCGCTCTGGCGCAGGGCTTCGTTGACCTGGTGGAAATCGGCCTTGGCGGCCTCCTCGTGGCAGAACACCTTGACCACCTTCTGGCCGTCCAGCATCTCCTCGATGAAGCCGTCCACAATGCCCAGATTCTTCTGCTGCTGGACGTAGTAGGCGCCCGACAGGCTGGAGAATCTGGCGGTGACCAGCAGCATGACCACGGCGGTGGCCACCGAGATGATGGTGAGGGTGGGGTTGAGCAGCAGCATGGTGATGAGGGTGGCCGCCATGGTGATGGAGGAGTTGATGATCTGGGGGATGCTCTGGCTGAGGAGCTGCCGGAGGGTGTCCACATCGTTGGTGTACACGGACATGATGTCGCCGTGGGCGTGGGTGTCAAAGTACTTGATGGGCAGGGCCTCCATCCGGCGGAACAGGTCGTTGCGCAGGTGGAGCATGGTGCCCTGGCTGACGGTGACCATGATGCGGTTGTAGCCGAAGGCGGCGGCGATGCCCACAACCAGCAGGACAATCAGCCGGAGAATGGCGGCAGCCAGACCGCTGAAATCGGTGGAGCCGGCGGCGAGCATGGGGGTGATGTAGTCATCCACCAGGGTCTGGGGGAAGGTGGCGGCCACCACCGTGGCCACGGCGGAGATCAGAATGCAGAGAATGACCAGTACAAAGGGCAGCTTGTAGAAGTGCAGCATGTAGCGCACCACCCGGCGGAGCACCGTGGGAGAGCTGGCCCTGGATTTTGTTTCACTCATACGGGGGATTCCTCCTTTCAGGCGGGCTGGTCGAAGTCGCCGCCGCCCTTGACCTAGGACTCGTAGATCTCCTGGTAGATGGCGTTGGACTTCAGAAGGTTTTCGTGGGTGTCAAAGCCGTCGATGCGGCCGTTGTCCAGCACCAGAATGCGGTCGGCGTCCTGGACGCTGGAGATCCGCTGGGCGATGATGATCTTGGTGGTGCCGGGGATACGCTGGGCAAAGGCCTGGCGGATTTTGGCGTCGGTGGCGGTGTCCACGGCAGAGGTGGAGTCGTCCAGAATGAGCACCTTGGGCTTTTTGAGGAGGGCACGGGCGATGCACAGCCGCTGCTTCTGACCGCCGGACACGTTGGAGCCGCCCCGCTCAATGCGGGTGTTGTAGCCGTCGGGGAAGCGGTCGATGAACTCGTCGGCACAGGCCGCCCGGCAGGCCTCCACGCACTCGGCCTCGGTGGCGTCCGGGTTGCCCCAGCGCAGATTCTCCAGAATGGTGCCGGAGAACAGAGTGTTCTTCTGCAGCACCACGGACACCTGGTTGCGCAGGGACTCCATGTCGTAGTTCCGCACGTCGGTGCCGCCCACCCGGACGGCGCCCTGGTCCACGTCGTAGAGCCGGCAGATCAGGTTGACCAGGCTGCTCTTGCCAGCGCCCGTTCCGCCGATAACGCCGATGGTCTCGCCGGATTTGATGTACAGGTCGATGTCGGTCAGGGCGTTCTTGCCGCTGCCGTGCTTGTAGGAGAAGCTGACGTGCTCGAAGTCGATGCTGCCGTCGGCCACCCGGAAGACGGGCTGTTCCGGCTCCTTCAGGTCGGGGGTCTCCCGGAGTACCTCGCTGATACGGTTGATGCTGGCCAGGGACATGCTGATCATGACCACCACCATGGACAGCATCATCAGGCTCATGAGCAGGGACATGACATAGCTGAACAGGCTGGTCAGTTCGCCGGTGGACATGCTGCCGCCCACAATGAACTGGGCGCCCATCCAGGAGACCATGATGATGCAGAAGTAGACGGCCAGCATCATGGCGGGGTTGTTGAAGGCCAGCAGGCCCTCGGCCTTGACGAACATGCGGTACAGGTTGCGGGAGGCCCTGGAGAACTTGTCGTTTTCGTAGTCCTCCCGGACAAAGGCCTTCACCACCCGGATGGCGGACACATTTTCCTGCACGCTGGCGTTCAGGTCGTCGTACTTGCGAAACACCTGGTTGAAGATTTTGAGGGTGACCACCATGATGGCGCCCAGCACCGCGATGAGGAAGACCACCGCGATGAGGAAGGTCAGGCTCAGCTTGGGGCTGATGAGGAGGCACATGATGTAGCTGAACACCAGCATGAGGGGGGAGCGGACCGCGATGCGGATGATCATCATAAAGGCGTTCTGCACGTTGGTGATGTCGGTGGTCATACGGGTGACCAGTCCGGGCACGCTGAATTTGTCGATGTTGGAGAAGGAGAAGGTCTGGATATTGTTGTAGATGGCCTCGCGCAGGTTGGCTGCCAGGCCGGAGGAGGCGCTGGCGGCGAACTTTCCCGCCAGGGCGCCGAACACCAGGCTCATGGCAGCCAGAACCACCATAAGGATGCCATAGCGGTATACGGTGGGCAGGTCGGCCTTTTCCAGACCCTGGTCGATGATGATGGCGGTGATAAAGGGCAGCAGGATCTCCATGACCACCTCAAGGGCGGCCATCCCGATGCACAGGAGGGTGTCCCGCTTGAAGCGGCCCAGCTGACGCAGTACGGTTTTCACGATTTCGATTCCTCCTTTTGGTTTTCCTTCATAAGTGGGGACAGGTTCCGCAGCAGCTTCTGCTGCAGGCGGTCCAGGGTGTCCAACTCCTCCGGGGAGAAGCCGTCGTACAGCTGCCGATGGACTGCGCCGATGCTCCGCTCCAGCTCGGGCTGGAGCAGCCGGGCCGTCTCAGTGGCGAAGAGCAGGCGGCGCCTGTCGTCCCCTCGGCAGTGCTC
This sequence comes from Pseudoflavonifractor capillosus ATCC 29799, assembly GCF_000169255.2. Taxonomy (GTDB): domain Bacteria; phylum Bacillota; class Clostridia; order Oscillospirales; family Oscillospiraceae; genus Pseudoflavonifractor; species Pseudoflavonifractor capillosus. The sequence goes on along the minus strand of NZ_AAXG02000006.1, from coordinate 41,392 downwards.
GGCCCGGATATAGCCCTTCTCCCGCAGCCGCTTGACCATGCAGGACAGGGTGGGCATGGAGTAGCCGAAGGACCGGTGGATGTCGGTCAGCAGGGTGCCCTTCTCTCCGCGCCACAGCAGGAAGAGGAGAATGTGGGCCTGGACGGCTGTGATGTCCATGGGGGCCAGGCGGCGGCTGACACACTGCTCGGTCTGGATGCACAGCCACCTGCAGTCCCGGAGGAGCCGGCCCTCTTCAAGTTCGGTCATTGCGCTGTCCGCCTTTCGTTTTTGTTTGGACAGAAACTATCTGTCCCTTCCTGTTTATACCACAGGAATTCTTGTAAGTGAAATTCAAATGTGCTATATTCTATAAAAGAAGTTTATAGATTACTTGAATTGAACAAAAGCCCGGGACAGGGGAAGCGGAGGGTATGTGGAAAGGTCACAGATACCCGGCGCAGACCTGTCCGGGCGGAAGGGAGGAGCGTATGAACACCACACAGCTGGAGTGCTTTATGGAGGTGGCCAACTGCCTGAATTTCTCCCGTGCAGCGGAGCATCTGTCCATCACCCAGCCCGCGGTCAGCCACCAGATCAACACCCTGGAGAATGAGCTGGGGGTCAAGCTGTTCCACCGCACCAGCAAGAGCGTCCGTCTGACCCAGGAGGGCTTTCTCTTCACCCAGTACGCCGGAGAGCTGCTGAAGATGACGGCCATTTCCAAGGCCAGAGTGAAGGAGTACCAGCGGGAGGCGCCCATGCGCCTGGTGATTGGGTGCCGGAATACCATGGAGCTGTGGCTGCTCCGGCCGGTGCTGTCCCGGCTCCGCCAGACCAGGCCGGAGGTGCTGCCCATCCTGCGGCTCATTCCCTTTGACGCTATGGAGAACCTGCAGGAGGAGGGGAGCATCCATGTCATGTTCTCCTTCCGGGACTCTGCACCCCAGAAGGCACGGTATCAGGAGCTGCTCCGCTGCCAGATTGCGTGTATCTGTGCGCCGGACCATCCGCTCTCGGAGTATTCCTCCGTCACACTCCGCCAGCTCCAGGAGGCGGGGAGAATCGCGGCCTGCCGTCCGCCTGCCTGTCCCCGGGGGCTGTTTGAGCTTCAGGGAAAGGCCATGGGGAACAGAAGCACCAGTGAAATTCTCTTCTGCGACAACCAGGAGGCCATCTACGCGCTGACAGAGGCGGGCTACGCCTTTGCCCTGGTCCCTGACCTGCCCCAGACACGGATTCCCAACCTGCGCTATATCCCGCTGTCCGATGCCAAGCCCCTGTCCTTCGGTGCGGTGTACCTGTCGGACAAGGGAAATCCGGCCCTGCGGTATTTTCTCAGCCAGCTGTCCCAGAGCATGCAGGACGGCGAGTAAGGGCGTTGCCACGCAGGGACTGAGATGCAAAATCCCCCATTTGTGGGAGTGACAGAAAGGAAATTTCCAGCTATAATAATATGTTAGGAAAAACCGAAAGGGAGTGAAATCATGGGAAAGCTCTACTTTTCGGAGGAAATGTCACAAAAGTTGTCAAAAATTTATAGCCGGGGCCTGGTAATGGTGGAGGCTCCGGCTGGATATGGAAAGACCACGGCTGTCCGTTGGGCCATGCGTGATGTACCTTCGGAGCAGATCCATTGGTTTACGGCGGTGACCTGCCTTCAGGACACCAGCCTGGACTGGTTTATCCGGCAGATTGGACAGCTGGACCAGGACGCAGGCGCTGCCCTGCGGCAGCTGGGCTTTCTGAACCGGAGCAATGTCAGCATTGCGGCGGATATTTTGGCAAATCTTGAGGTCTCTGAGTCCTGTTACCTGATTGTGGACAATTTTCAGTTCATCGGCGACAACTGGCCGCTGCCGCTTTTGCAGGCGCTGGCGGACCGCAGAAGAGATGAGCTGCATGTCATCCTCATCTCTCAGAACTTCGGAAAGCTGCGTGCGGTTTTTGAGAACACCACCAACGTGTACCGCTTCTCCTCACGGGACCTGCTGCTGAACCGGAAAAACATTGCGGAATACGGCCAGCAGCTGGGCTTGAAGCTATCAAGGCAGCAGACGGAGACCATCTACCGGAACACGGAGGGCTGGGCAGCAGCGGTGTCGCTGTACTTTGAGCATCTGTGCCAGGACGGCGGGGGCCTGCCGGAATTCCAGGACATGGATGCCCTTCTGCACGAGTTTTTCTGGGGAAAGCTCTCCCGTGAGGAGCAGGATATGCTTCTGCGGGTGGCGGTGTTTGATTATATCCGGGAGGAGCAGCTGCCGGAGATTGCGCCCGGCCAGGAGGCGGCCCTGAGCGGCCTGCTTGTGCGCATCCCGCTGATGCACCATGACCAGCGGGAGCGGATCAGCTATCCCCATGAGCTGCTGCGTCACTTCCTTCTGCGGATGCTCAACACAGCGCCTGGGGACTTCCGCAGCCAGGTCTACGAGTCCGCTGGTGAGATTTACCGCAGGGCGGACAACAACAAGAAGGCGGTGGAGTGCTTTTTCCGGGCCGGAAATGACGAAAAGCTCTTCTCCTGTGAGCTGACGGGACTGCTCAACGAGAAATTCGGCGATACCAGCTATACCGCCCTTGCCCAGACGGTGCTGAAGCGCTGTCCCGCCGGGCTGCTGGCGGCCTGGCCGCGGTCCATGCTGCGGCTGTGTGTGGCCCTGTTTGCGGGCACCGACTTTGACGGCTTTGCCGCCGAGCTGGAGCGTGCCCATGATATTATCGCGGAAAACGGCGATCCTCAGCTGATGGGGGAGTGGCATATTGTGGCCGCCTTCCGGGAGTTCCCCAATATCGCCGGAATGAAAGCCCACTATCTGGCGGCGGAAAGCCTGATGACGGAGCCTTCCCGGATTTTCACCCCCAGAGAGCCCTACATGTTCGGCACGCCCTCCATGTGGTATCTGTTCTACCGGAAACCGGGCTGGATGATGGAGACGGCGGAGGAGCTGCGGGACATGCTGGAGGTCTACAACCGCCTGACCAACCACCACGGAGCAGGGGCCTATGAGCTGTATCTGGGGGAAGCCCTGAGCGTACAGGGCAAATTTGACGAGTCGGATATCTACGCCCATAAAGCGGCCATGCTCTCGGAGCGCTGGCAGAACGCCAGCGTGACCTATGGAGCGGCGCTGCTGCTGGGCATCAACGCCATCTATCAGTCGGACATGATCTCCCTCCAGAAGGCCATTGAATATCTGGAGAACAAGGCTTTGGCCTATCCCTTCCTCCAGCACACGGCCATCAACACCCAGATGGCCGAGACCGTGCGCGGCTATCTTCTGGGCCTGATGATGGAGCCAGACCGTTCGGCCGAGTGGGCACGGGGTCCGGCGGACATGCTCAACGACCTGACCTTCACCAACTTTATGGCCAAGACCAACCGCATCACCGACCTGATTCTGCGCAAGGAGTACAAGCGGGCCATCGCCAGCGTGGAGGCGTCCCTGTCTCTGGACAGCCGCCTCATCTCCCTGTCCACCCGCAACTTCATGTGTGTGGGGCTGGCGCTGTGCTATCTGGCCATCGGACTGCCCAACCGGGCGGCGGACTGGCTGGACCAGTCCCTGACCCTGGCCGAGCAGGACAAGAACTATACCTTCCTGGCCTGCTTCCGGAAGTATCTGTCCATCCTGTTCCTGCTGCCGTCCATGAAGAAAAAGCACGGCAAGGCCATCCAGAAGATCAAGGCGCTGGAGATCCACTACACCAAGGCGGAGGAGAGCCGCATTTTCTTCATGCTGGAGAAGTATCCGGAGCAGATGGGCCAGCTGACCGAGCGGGAGCGGGAGGTAGCCCAGCTGGTGGCAGCCGGACTGCGCAACAGGGAGATTGCCGAAAAGCTCTTCATCTCCGAGGAGACTGTAAAGAGCCATATCCGCAGTATCTTCAACAAGACCAATATCGACCGGCGCAGCCGTCTGGTGGAACTTTTGAAATAACCAGGAAAATCCCCCCTTTGGGGGATGCGGAGCAGCATAGGATTTCTATATGATAGAATACGGGAATTCTATGCTGCTATTTTTATGGAAGGTGGGAGATACCATGGATGAAATGGGCGTTGTGCTGCAAGTGCTGCCCGGCTACCAGCTGAAGCTCAGCTTCCGCAATGGGAGTGAGGCCATTGTGGACATGAAGCACAGAATTCATGCCATACGGTTTGGCAGGTTATCCTCACCGGCGCTGTTCCATGCCGCCAGGCTGGAGGGCAGCGAGGTGGTGTGGGACGACGGAACCCACTGTGTCCGGGCTTCGATCAACGAGCTGCTGGACTCCATGCAGATGGATTGACACGGATGAGCGTTGAAAGACGGGGAGCTTGTGTGAGGAGGAAATGCCTGTGAGTACAAAGAAGATGATACATCGAGGTCTGGCGCTGCTTCTGGCGCTGGTCATGACCCTGGGGCTGGTACCCCAGCAGGCTCTGGCCTATCTGGCGGAGCGGCCGGAGGAACTGTCCATTGTGGACAAGGACGGCAACACGGTGGCCGTGACGGAGGACTGGGAGACCGCCTTCCCCTACGGCACCTTTGCCTTTTCCGACTTCCAGGTGGTGGCGGAGGAGGGCGGCAATACCGCCGTCATCCAGGTCTACCGCTTGGGCGGTACCCAGGGCCGGGCGGTGGCCTACGTCACCTATGAGCCGGCTCTGACCCAGCTGGAGGACGGCAGCGCCTCGTACAGCACGGCGGCCGGCTCCAACGACATTATTATTGAGGTGGAGAACCCGCTGCCCGGTGCGGAAAACCAGCCCATCGGCCAGCCGGAGCCCCCCAGACAGCCGGAAGAGCCGGTGAAGGTGGTGAGTACCGCCGCTGAGACCGACGTCACCCTGTCCATTGACGTGGAGGCGGAGGCCTATCAGTGGTATGTGCTGTACGCCAGCGACTGGGAGATTGTGGACGGCGCTGTAAATAAGGACTTTGTGGTGGCCCAGGAGGACCTGGAGAGCTACGATTTCCGCTGCGTCTATACTGTGGACGGCGTAGAGTACTGCTCCGACAGCTACCTGGGCGTGGCCTATACCGTGGAGGAGGACGAGTCCGCCTCTGCTGAGAGCGGGGAGCCGGAGCAGCTGGTGGACCTGAATGCGGAGCCCACCTACACCCGCATCACCCCGGAGAACGCCGAGGACCCCTATTCCGGCTATATCTTTGACATGACCTTTGCCGATGGCGAGTGGGTGAAGGAGATCCGGATCACCGTGCCCGAGGATGAGGACGCCGAGGCCCTGAAGTTCGGCACCTTCACCATCGTGGACAATCTGGGCGCGTCCCTGTACGACACCGCTAATACCCTGACCCTCCGGGTAGCGGACAACGACAAGGCCGAGGCAAGCACCCTGGGCTTTGCCGTCACCGACGTGCGGGCGGACAAGGCCGCCGGTACGGCGGAGCTGACCGTTGTGCGCACCGGCGGCAACCAGACCATGCTCACCATTGACTACGCCACCGTGGACGGCACCGCCGTTGCGGGCACGGATTACGCCGCTGCCAGCGGCACCCTGGTGTTCTACGCCGACCGGAACGAGCAGGTGATTCAGATCCCCCTCATTGATGACGGCGTGGCCACCGACGAGGAGCGGACCTTCCAGGTGGTGCTGTCCAACCTGAAGGGCGACAGCGAGGGCCTGTGCACCCTGGAGGGCACCGAGGCCGTGGTGTCCCTGTACAACAGCGGCGAGGGCGCCGGGGAGCAGAACCTGGCCAGCTACCTCTATCAGAGCGACGTCACCGATCTGTCCGGAGCGGTCACCGAGGCGGAGAGCGCCCTGGCCCCTGTGGGCGGCGGCGCGGTGACCGGCCAGCAGGTGGAGAACGAGGGCGAGGCGCTGACCGCCCAGATCGGCGGTACCACCGGCGGGATTACGCCGTTCAGCTACAACTACCCCAATAAGCTGACCTTCTCCAACGGCGGCTGGAGCCAGTACCAGACCATCCCTTCCAGCGGCTGGAATGGCGGCGAGTCCTACGACGGCGGCATCTGGACCTTCCGCAGCAAGGGATCCGGCTCCGCCACCCTGACCTTTGATCCCCGTATGTACAACGGGATAACCGCCTATTTCGGCTGGAAGGCTGCGCTTGCCTCTTGGGGCACGCTGCTCATCTACGGAGCGGAGTATGCCTACCCCTGGGCCAGGCTGCTCAAAAGCGACGGCACCGAGTGGGCCAGAGCGGATTGCAACGCCCACCACACCGGAGAAAATGTCGCGACCAAGATCTATTGGAATGAAAGCGGCAGCATGTACCAGTGGTGGTCCATTGCGGACGGTGTGAACCGGCTTCAGCTGGGCACCAGCATCCATCACGCCCATAACGCGGACTCCAATGCGGAGGCCAACCTGACGAGCGGCTGGCTGGAACGCCGCAGCTTCGGCGGGGACTTCTATCTGCAGATCCACACCGCCAACGACAGCGGTGAGGGCAGCGGAAACACCCAGACCGCCCCGGATGGCGCAGCGTCCCTCACCGAGAGCTCCGGCGTCTACGACTCCATGAAGCCCACCGTCACCATCCAGAGCGGCAAGGGCGGCGTGTCCAACGGCAAGCTCTTTGTGGGCACCACCCTGCAGGTGACCCTTCAGAACACTGCCAGCTATGCCCCGGCCACTTCGGACAGCAGCCTCAGCTATGCCGTCTACCTGACCAGAAACGGCCAGGTGGTGCCTGCAAACATCACCAACAGCGGCAATACATACTACATTCAGCTGCTGTGGGACGGCATGACCGACGAACAGGTCAACAGCGGCGACTACACCATCAACGTGGTCATGACCCGCCAGCAGGACCTGATTCTGGACCTGAGCCCTTCTGTGCCCCGGCTGACCGATGAGAACGGCAATACCACCGCCAACATCGACAGCAGCAAGATCGCCGGTGCTGTCAGCGACTTCTGGGAGAGCACCAGCGGTATCACCTACGGCTACTCGGACGAGAAGACCAGCGGTGCCTCCATTACCTACGAGCAGAAGGAAGGCACCCTGACCAAGGATTCCGGCTTCGCCCAGAGCAGCGCGGTGCTCACCAAGGCGGATCTGACCAACGTCCAGTGGATCAACTTCAACCTGCCTGCGGAGGACAAGATTGTCTACAACGGCCGCACCTACAGCGGCAACGAGAAGATCTGGCTCAACGTGGCCGACCTTGCCACCGCCAACATGACCTTCTACTATTACGACGCTGCGTACCTCAGCGCCGTCAGCGTCATGACCGCCACCATCTCCGAGGTGGAGCTCTTCCTGGACATGAGCGGCAACGGCATGATTGACGGCTACTACAACCCCGACACCGGCTACTTTATCGTGGGCGATGGAGATGTCAGCCTGGGCTTCCTGGACCCGGGCATGAACTACAACGAGCTCTACTTCCAGCCGGTCAGGCTGGAGGACGGCACATACGCCCAGTACTTCATGAAGGTGTACTACACCATGAACCCCCGCAGCCTGATTCCCGACCAGGGCACTGACACCAGCGCCGTGGCCCAGGTGCTGCCCGCTTTTGTCAGCACCATCACCGAGGGAACCAGCTACGAGCTGCTCACCGAGGAGCAGAAGGCCTACCGCTACATCATCAGCGGCAAGACCCAGATTGGCGAGAACGGGGAAGTGTTCCGCTCCTCCGACAACCACGTGATGTACGGTCCTGCGGCTACGGCCCGGTCCATGGTGGACGTGCCTCTGGGCGGCGACACCAGTCCGGCCACCCTCAATGAGGACGGCACGGCCTACACCTGGACCCCCAACTACCAGGGCAACCTGCTCTATCCCTTTGCAAATCCCGAGCCCATCATCATCGACGAGAGCCTGGCGGGGAATAACATCCCCATCGCGGAGATTGAGGGCTATGAGGACGGCCAGGTGGTGCTGGAGGAGGGCGGCGTTGATAAGCTCAATGGCTACCTGGGCTCTCTCACCGCCAACAACACCGTGGCTCTGGCCGTGCAGGAGCAGAAGGCCACCACCGAGGAGATTGCCGCGGCCAACGGCGTAACCATCGGCGGCGGTGACGTGGCGCTCCAGTCCGCACGCAATGGGGAAGACACCCTGGCCCCTGAGAGCGTGACCACCACGGATTCCAAGATCACCCCTGACGCCCGCTACCTCCAGGAGATGGGCTCCGGCAACGCTGCGGCCACAGCCGGGGTGGACATGAACGATATGGGCGCGGATGGTGTGGACTTCCCCTATCCCGAGCTCAACCAGGACTTCGCGGTGGATCTGCCCTCCACGGAGATTGGTATCACCGACTTTGCCAACATCGTCATGGATGGCGATACGGTGGGCTTCACCATCGGCATCCCTCTGGGTGGCTGGAACTCCAACGGTGACGCAGGCGCCGGCGGTGCCGGCGGCGGCGGCAGCGACTACCATACCGACCCGGGCGAGGCCCTCAAGAGCTCCGGCGAGACCATTGCAAACATGTTCAAGTGGATTGCCCATCCCAGAAGCATGGCCCAGGAAGTGGATGACAGCTACAAGGACACCAAGGACCAGCAGAACTGGTACAACCAGAAGATGGGCCAGGGCGAGGGCGTGACCGCCAAGGAGTTCAAGGCGGAGTTCTCCATATCCGCGGCCTTCATGTTCAAGTACGACCCGGTGACCAACCACTACGAGTTCAGCCGGTTCGCCGCGGCGTTGAGCGTGGAGCTGGCCTTCACCTACAAGGCCCGGTTTACCTCCTGCCCCATCATCTACCTCTATATCACCGTCCATCTGGACGTTGAGTTCAGCCTGAGCGCCGATGTGGAGCGGGAGACGGTGGAGACAGGCGACAACCTGGTGACGTCGACGAGCATGACGGATCCCGAGGACAACCGCCAGTACATGAACCTGACCAAGGGTACGTCCACGGTGCTGAGCAGGACGGAGTACAAAGCCCTTAATCTAAACTTCAGCGGCAAGGTGCTGCTGGAGGCCTATACGGACGCCTCCTGTACCACGCCGCTGGCCGACTTCCGGAAGGGCTATCTGTCCTCCGACGGCGATGACGACGTGCTGGTGGTGCTCAAGCAGACCAGCGCGTCCACCATGGGCCAGGACATCTATATCAAGCTCACCGCCCTGGAGGATACCAAGCTGTACGAGGCTATGGCGGTGTCCAGCTCCCAGAACAAGAGCAGCTTCGGCAGCTTTGAGATCGCGCCGGAGCTCTACGTCCAGGTGGGCGCGGGCGTGGGCATCGAGATTCTGAAGGCTGAGATCTATATCAAGGTCAGCATCGGCTGCGCTATGGCTTTTGGAAACTACACCGGTGATGGCTATGAGGTCTTCCGACTCAGAACCTTTGATTTCGGCGCGGCCCTTGGCATCAACCTGCAGCTGCTCCTTTTCAGCTATGAGCTGGAGCTCATTGGCATCTCCATCAACTACGACTACCAGAACACTCCGAATTGGACTTACACCTGGTCGGCCCTGAACGGCGCTTACGGCGGCGAGGGCGGACTCAAGACCCTGTCCGCGGAAGAGGAGAGCACCGGCGTGAAGGTCAGCCTGCCCGGTTCCTCCGCCGGTACCCAGACCATCTATTCCCCCAGCGCCGGCGGCATACAGCCTCTGGCCTTTGACCCCACCGACAAGGAGGTTCCCTTCCAGCTCTCCGGCTACAACAGCTCGGGCGACGCCTTCAAGCTGGCCGACGGTCTGGCCTCCGGGTATGACTACAAGGTGGTCACCGTGGGTGAGGACAACTACCTGCTCTACACCGTCAGCCGTTCCGACGCCGCTCACCCCGTGGACAACTCCATGCTGGTGCTCTCCCGCATCAAGCTGACCAGCACCGGCGGCGTGGACGAGTACGGCCTGGTGAATCCCGTGAATGAGGACGATCCCACGCCCTACATCGTGGTGGACGGCGACAAGACCGGCGACCTGGAGTTTACCGGCTGGGCGGACGGCGATACCCTCCGCATGGCCTGGGTGAGCTACGCCGACGCTACCGCTGCGGTGCCGCCCGCACTCACCAGACCGGAGGGCGACGCCCCCGGCGGCATGGACCAGAGCAACTATCAGCAGGTCTATGAGGGCTTTGTGGCCACGGAGCCTGTCAATCCCGGCGAACCCGGCGCTGCGCCCACAGCGCCCGTGCAGGCGGACTACTTTGTGACTGCGGAGGAGTATGGAAAGCTGGATGCCTCCGCACAGGCCGACTATACCCCGGATACGACAAATCCGGACTACTACTACAACAGCACCAACTCCTATACCTCTTATGAGAACGCCAAGGCGGCCTATGACGCGGCCCAGAGCGCCTACACCACCGCCAAGGACGAATATGACGCCAAGAAGGCGGCCTACGACAAGTATCTGACCGATAAGGCCGCCTACGATACCCAGCACGCGGACTATAAGAAGTGGTACGACTACTTCAAGTCCGTGGCCGACGAGAATGCGGCCAACCAGGCGGTGGCCGACGCGGCGGCAAAGAACACCGTGGTCAAGACCGCCAGCTTCAACACCGCCAGCCCGGCGGCCATTGCGGACGCAGCGGCCGTCAACACCAAGGGCAGCCATGTGTACCTGCCCGGCGGCAGCGTGGACGGCACCGTGACCATCTACGCCCAGGCCAAGCACTATGCGACCACCGCCACCATGGAGAACGACTATAGCGCCTATCTGAACAAGCTCTACCCCGACAGCATGGGCAGCGGCTCCCAGTCCATCCGGGCCTACCGGCTGACCTATCAGAAGGGCATCTGGGACGCCTACGGCGAGGGCACCGAGCTCCACGCCGTGGTGGGCGACAAGAACGTGGGCGTCCAGCTGCCTGCGGGCCAGGTGCTGGACAACATGGAGATCACCGAGATTGGCGGCACCTACTACGTGGCCTACACCACCAGCCAGCAGACCTATATCAAGGCTGACGGCAACACCACCACAGATATGGACGAGGCCGCCGACCTGCTCACCACCAGACGGCTCTGTCTCCAGACCCTGACCCTGGCAGAGGACGGCCCCCCCGAATGGGGCGAGGCCCTGCTGCTGCGCACCCTGGTGGACTATGACCAGAACACCTTCACCGACGGCGTCTATCAGGGCGGCAGCCTGAGCGCTGCCTACCAGGACCCCTATTTCTCCGACCTCCAGTTCCTCAACGGCAAGCTGGGCGGCCTGACCGGCGCGGACGAGGACTTCTCCACCCTGGCTGACGCTCAGCCGGAGGAGTTCCTGCTCTTTGAGATGAACGGCTCCACCTATGTCATCCCCCAGGCCGACCTGGAGAGCATTGCCGCCAGCCACACCGGCTCCATCATCCCCTTCTTCCAGCCGGAGAAGCAGATGGGGGCCGACGGGAATGAGGTCACCTCCAACACCACCGGCCGCTCCCAGGTTACCATCGGCGCTGACGGAGCGGGCAATATCTCCGCCGTCTATACCGCCAATGTGGACGGTACAACCAACAACGCCCTGTACCTGGCCAAGTGGGACCCCAAGTCCCAGACCTGGGGTGAGGGCACCATGCTGGCCATGAACTACATGCAGGTGTATGAGGACGCGGCGGTCAGCGACTGGAGCGCCTCGGAGACCGAGCAGGCCTATCTGGGCCAGCTGGACGGCTATCAGGGCGGCGGCATGAACCAGTTTGTGTTCTCCGACCTGCAGATTGCCCTGGGCCAGAAGAAGACCGACACAGGTACCACAACCAGCGACGGTGAGCAGGCTGCCCAAACCAATGAGGATGGCGCCCAGAGCCAGGATACCCTGCTGGTGATCACCAGCGGTGTCACCACCTACCTCAAGGAGTACACCTACACCGACGAGAACAACAGGGAACAGACCGTCCTCATCCCCCAGAGCGACGCGGAGGCTGAGAAGGCGTATGCCGACGGCACCCAGACCAAGAAGCCGGGTACCGGTATCTACGCCATCAGCTATGGCGTGGGCCAGCAGGAGCTGGGCAATGCCACCCTGACCTTCGGTGAGTACGACTTCACCGCCGGCAGCCGGCTGGAGGCCGTCGGTTCCTTCCAGAACATCGGCGACGTAGGCCTCCGGGGCAGCGAGGCCAACCCCATCACCGTGAAGCTGATGCTGAACACCGGCAGCGGCGACCCGGTCGCCCTGGCCACCTGGGAGATTACCGAGAACATCACCGCCGGCCAGACCGTCAGTCTGGTGGGCACCTGCGATCCCCTGACCCAGGACCTGCCCAAGGGCAGCACCTTCTACTTTACCGTCTCCGAGGACGAGAGCTACGCTGCCGACGGGTTCAGCGGCGACACCAATGTGGTCCTGACCGTGGAGGATAAGCCGGAGCTGGGCTTTGAGAGCTTCAGCATCTCCTCCGCCAGCGTGGACGCCAGCGGCAACACTGTCCTGGACGTGAACTTCCAGGTGGGCAACCGGGGCAGCAAGACCGCGGAGGACGTGTATGTCCAGTTCAGCTACGAGAGCGGCCGGGACGAGGACAACAATCCGATTTACACCCCGCTGGACATTACCGGCAACACCCTGACCGTCTCCAAGCAGCAGGAGCTGGTCACCCTAGCGGCCAACAATACGGACGACCAGAACGGCATCCTGCGTCTGAACAACGCCGAGGACGGCGACGACATCGGCGCCAACAAGGGCCGCACGGTGTCCGGCACCATTACCGTGCCGCCGTCGGTCTATCAGGGCGCTGAGACCGGCAGCCTCAGCCTGCGGGTGGAGATCTTCTCCGCCTCTGACACCGGGGTGAGCCGCGGTCCCGACGGCCTCATCACCGCCGACCACGGCGAGTACAACACCGGCAACAACACCCGCCTGTCCGCGGTGGAGCACAAGACCTACTTCGACACCGCCGACAAGGTCACCCTGGCGCTGGGCAATACCATGCGCCTGCCCGTGTCCATCGCCACCAGCACCGGCGAGGCCCCGAACATCCAGGTGACCGAGGTGCCCGATACCCAGGGCGGCGCCAGAAATCTGGGCGTGCTCTACTATCAGCAGTCGGGCACTGCCGGTACCGGCAACACCCAGGGTATGCTGGTCATTGTCCCCTCCCGTGAGGGCACTGGCGTCCTGGAGATCAAAGACCAGGCCACCAACACCATCCACTCCATCACCTACGAGGTCACCGCGGCAGGCGAGGGCATCAACGTCTTCAAGGACAACGGTCTCTTTACCTTCCGCAACGCCGACGGCAGCGAGTATGACGAGGGCGCCGCGGTGGGAAGCCAGGACTGGAGCTTCAACGGCGACATCATGACCTGGGGCACCGGCGACAGCGCCACCCGGCCCTACCTGTCCAACCTGGCCAACGGCAAGGTGGGAGCCTCCTTCACCTTTGACACCGTGGCGGAGTCCATCGACTTCAGCTTCAACGGCAGAATCAAGGTGGAGAGCACCTACCCCGGATTCGTCGTAAAGGAGATTACCTGTACAGGCGGCAGCGAAAAGACCAACGTCTATTTCGGCGACCTGGGCCAGCCCCACACGGTGACCGTCACCGTGCTGGACAGCGGCGACACCAACCCCACAGCCGACTTTGACGTGATTGTGGAGCACTATGTGAATGACCAGCCCCCTGTGCCCACCGCTGACGCCACCGCGCCCCACATCTTCTGGAGCCGCAGCTTCCCCGACACCGCCTCCCTGAAGGCGGGCGAGGGCAGCGTGGAGCTGACGCTCTACGTTCTGGACGACAGCGGTCTGTCCACCCTGACGGTGAACGGTGTGACGCCCAGCATCACCAAGCACGGCGACAGCTACTGGGCGGTCCAGGTGACCGTCACGGAAAACGGCCAGCTGAAGGTGGAGGCCATGGACACCGCCGGAAACCGCACCACCCAGAACATCACGGTGGACTGGTTCAACACCACCGTGACCGGCGGCACCGTCAGCACCGCCCCCGACGTGAGCGCCGACTTCTACAAGAACGACAGCCAGACCCCTATGGGCGGCAGCGACTATGTGACCGACAAGGACACCGTGGCCGCCAAGGCCAGCTCCAACACGGCCGGCGTGACCTTCAGCGCCCAGCGGCTCACCGTCCGTGAGACCGAGGACGGCACCACTGAGCTGGAGATCACCGCCCTGCAGCCCAATGAGGGCACCACGGATTCCTTTGACTCCAAGGCCAACGGTTTCTATCTGATCAAGGCCATGGCGGAGGACGGCAGCTGGAGCCAGGTGGTGCTGGAGATGACCCATGTGGATACGGACCTGCCCACAGCGTCCCTGAACAAGACCACGGCGGCGGACGGCACCATATCTCTGGCCTGGGGCATCAGCAAATCCGCCCCTGACCTGTCCCCCATCACCGAGGCGGCCATCAACGGCTATAACGTGTTCACCGCTGAGATGATTGGCCGCACCGCCGTGGGCGGCAGCCTGGATATCCTGTACGGCGGCAGCTACACCCTCATCGGAAAGGACGCGGCGGGCCATGAGGCCACCCAGACCCTGAGCGTGGACGGCCTGCCCATCACGGCGGCGGACGAGGACTTTGTCACCGTGGTCCACGCCTGGAACCAGGAGCGGAACAACGGCGTCATCACTGTGGACTCCACCGGTTTCACCGGCGGCGTCTATGACGAGGTCAAGAGCACACCGGCTCAGAACCAGTATGCCGGTCGCTACGAGGCGCTGCTGACCCTGACGGAGGACATCTTCGACGCCGATGCCGTGCGGCAGGAGCTGCTGGACGAGTATGCCGAGGACTACTTTGAGCAGCACCCGGACGCTCAGCCCGACGACCCCAACGCCGTCATGCCCGAGGAGGAGCTGAATGCCGAGCTGGCCAAGCGGGAGGCGGCAGCTATGGCGGACTGGAAGGTCCAGGCCATGTCTGAGGACAGCGACGAGAGCTGGACCGAGCTGACCGGCAGCGATGCGTTTGAGAACCTGGTGCCCGGCGGCTACATCCTGCTGATCCGGGACGCCAACGACAAGCGGAACAGCGACGTGACCATCCAGCGCACCCTGACGGTGGACGATCAGGCCATTGTCATGACCGCCGAGAGCACCCCGGAGCACAACGGCACCCGGGACGGCGCCATCATGGCGGAGGCCCAGGGCGGCCGTCTGAACTACGGCACCTATCAGTTTATCGTCCGACCTGTGGAGATTCCGGAAGGGGAGGAGGAGCCTCAGCTTTTGCCTGTGGCCGACCTGACCGACCCGCTGGATGAAGAGGAGTTCCCCGCTTCGGCGGGCTGGACCACGCCTGTCTGGCAGACCTCCGACCTTGCGTCCGGCTCCCTGTCCTCCGGCCTTCTCTCCGGTCTGCGCTCCGGCTGGTATCAGGTCGCGGTGCGTGCCATGGAGGGCGTGACCGCTGCTGAAATGAGAGCGCTTATCGACCTGTACCAGGCTTATCTGGCCGCGCAGGCCCGGGTGGAGGCGGCGGATGCCGCTCTGACCGACAGCGGGCTGAGGGAAGCCGCCGACGGAAAGGTCCGGCGGATCAACGAGGCGCTGCAGACCTGGCAGGCAGCGGAAGGTGAGAACAAGACCGAGGCGTGGAACCAGTACCTGGCCCTGATTGACAACAGCCAGGAGATTCAGGCGCTTCTGGACGCCTGGGCTGCCGCCGGCTACGAGGACGGCGCCGAGCGGGACGCCTAT
Source organism: Pseudoflavonifractor capillosus ATCC 29799 (assembly GCF_000169255.2). Classification (GTDB taxonomy): domain Bacteria; phylum Bacillota; class Clostridia; order Oscillospirales; family Oscillospiraceae; genus Pseudoflavonifractor; species Pseudoflavonifractor capillosus. The sequence goes on along the minus strand of NZ_AAXG02000006.1, from coordinate 25,866 downwards.
GACAAGGCGGTTGACGCCCTGGCCCAGACCCAGGCGAAGACGGAAGCCGAGGCGGAGAAGACCGCGGCTGACGCGGCCCTGACCGCCGCTGAGACGGCCTATACGGACCGGAAGACCGGCCTGGAGAGCAGGGCCGACAGTGCCTATGCGGCCGACGAGACCCTGTGGGACAACGCCGCCACTATGCTCATCAGGGTGGACGAGGAGAACACCTACGTCTCCGACAAGATTGAGGTGAGGGACCTGCGCTATGACCGGGAGAACAACCTGGTCAAGGTCCAGTTCTACACCTACAAGAAGGAACTGAGCGCCGAGGCGGAGAAGCAGCTGATTCAGGACAATGAGACCATGGACATCCTGGCGTACAGCACCAAGATGCGGGTCTGGATTCCCGCCGGCACCCTGTCGGAGGGCGACGACCTGATGGCCATGCTGATGCCCTTCCCCGACCTGCCCCAGGACGGCGAGTACCTGGTGCAGTACACCGACGCGAGCGGGGAGAACCACCCGGTGGCGTGGAGCCTTGTGACCCCCGGTAAGGTCTACTATGTGGCCGCAGCGCCGGGAGCGTACGAAATTGTGAAGGCAGAGGAGGGCTTCTCCGACGTGTCCGAGGACTTCTGGGGCGCGGATGCCATCTCCTTCACAGCCGCCCGCGGCCTGTTCCAGGGCGTGGGTGAGGGCGAGTTCGACCCCAGCGGCACCATGACCCGCTCCATGCTGGTGACCGTGCTTGGCCGTCTGGCCGGTGTTGACCCGGCGGATTACAGCGGCGAGAGCACCTTCTCTGACGTGGACGCCGATTCCTGGTACGGTCCCTATGTGGCGTGGGCGGCGGAGAACGGCGTGGTCCAGGGCGTGGGCGGCGGCCGGTTCGCCCCCAATGACCCCATCACCCGTGAACAGCTGTGCACCATGCTGGTGCGCTATCTGGACAGCGACGGCATTGAGCTGCCCCAGCTGACCAACCCGGCGGCCTTTACCGACGAGGACCAGGTGAGCGATTGGGCCAGGGACGCGGTGGAGCGCTTCCGTCAGCTGGGCATTGTGGAGGGCTCGGATACCGGCGCCTTCCTGCCCAAGAACAACGCCTCCCGTGCGGAGGTGGCTGCCGTGTTCCAGCGGCTGATCACCACCATCCTGACCAACATCTGAGATATCTGAGACAAAAGAGGGTGCGCCTGGAAATAGGCGCACCCTCTTTGCATGAGCGCGGGTTGTAGTTACAGAACAGAGAATGTGCAGCTTCCGGGCGGGAGCAGCACGGCACCGGGCAGCTGCCGCTCCGGAGCCAGCTCAGGAATATCACAGACGCCGGAGACAGACAGCTCCTTGCCGTTAAGGCGTATGGACGGCGAACGCATGGAGTCGGCGTGCAGCATATAGCGCAGCGCCGCTCTGGGCACCTCCACGGCGGCGTCTTCGGTAAGGGAGTTGTTGATGACCAGGTATACCATTCCGGGCGCTCCGTCCTTGCGGGAACGGCAGTAGACGTGGAGCTCCTTCCGGTGGGGCTGCTCACAGCGGTAGACGGCGCTCCCCATAAGCTGGTTCCAGAGCAGAACGGCAAAGTAGTTAGGGCGGGGCAGGAAGCTGCCGTGATCCAGAAAGCCGTAGTCGGAAGAGGCCAGCGTATTGTGAAAGATGATTCCGTCTGTGATGGTTCCGTAGCTGCCCAGCTCGTTTAGCGTGCGGAGGACATCGAGGTAAGTGGATGCCCAGGTGTTGCCGCCGCCGCCGGCATCACCGGACTCGGTGACCCAGATCTGTCCACCGGGTACAAACCTGTCCCGGAGCGCCGCGTGGGCGCTTGCACAGTCGGGCGCCACGGCCAGATATTCATCGGTGTGTGCCAGTTCAGCGGGCCAGTGCGCCCGGGGCATGACGGAGGCCAGCCGCTCGGAGATGCCGTTATAGTAGTGATAGCTGAATACATCCAGCTTCACGGTGGTTCCCGCCAGCAGCTCCTCTGTGGTGCAGACGTTGGCCAGACTTCCGATTCCGGCGCCAAATCCCCGGCCTTCCTTGCTGACGGCGGTGGGGTCGCCTGTGGTGCAGGGGCCGACCAGAAGGCAGTTGGGGTAGTTTGCCCGGACCCAGGTGTACAGGATATCCTGATCACGGGCGTAGTCCGCCGCCGTGTAGCCCGCAGGTGAGCCGGACATCTCCAGCATGTTGGGCTCGTTCATAAATTCAACGGCGTCAATTTCCACACCATAGCCGTGGCTGAAGTCAAAGATTTTCTTTGCCTGGGTCAGATCCAGAGGACCGCCATCGGGATGGTCGCCCGCGCAATTGCTGACAGAGATCAAGAGCTTGGCGCCCACATAGCGGACAAAGTCCAGAACGCCGATCCACTGTTCTCTGGTGAGGACGCTGGCATAGCCGGCAGGGGCTTTCCCGCTGGTGACGTCGTCAAAATCGTAATAGGTTTTCGTGGCCCATGTGCCGGATACCCGGACCCAGGCGGGACCCAGCTTTTTGGCCAGACCTCTCAGACGGTCGTGATACAGGTCGATGGGCGGGTAATACTGCGTCAAATCCGGCATGGAGGTGACATCCCGGAGGGGACCGACGGCAGGAAACTCCTCTGTACCGGCAATCTGTCCCGGCGTATAAGACTTCCAGAATGTACCGCCGGTTATCTCGGTCATCTCGATGTTATAGGACACGAGACGCTCATTCACATTGCGAATCAGGGCCGGCTGGTCGGCGTTCAGCACAAACACTTCACCGGTATCTGAAGATGGCATTTTCATATAAGAGCTTCCTCCTTGTTTGGAATACGGTTTACGTCCTCCCGCAGCAGCTTATAGACCGCTGCGGCCAGCGGGACGCACAGGAGCATACCTGGGATTCCCATAACGCCACCACCCACGGTGACGGCAGCCAGCGCCCATATGCCTGGCAGGCCCATGGAGGAGCCGACCACGCGGGGATAGATTAGGTTTCCCTCCAGCTGTTGCAGGATGACAATAAAGATCAGGAAAATAATTGCCTTTATAGGCGAGACGGTCAAAATCATAAAGGCACCCACACCGGCTCCGATATAGGCGCCGGCAACGGGAATCAGCGCGGTAAAGGCGATGACAGCGCCCGTCATGGTGGCGTAGGGCAGCTGCAATATCAGCATTCCGAGCGTACAGAGTCCGCCGAGGATAAGCGCCTCTGTGCACTGTCCGACAATATATTTGTGGAAGCACTCATTGAGCACAGAGAGCACATGGTGGACGTTGGAACAGAGGCCGGTGCTCATGTACCGCTTTATAATCCGGTTGAACTGGCTGCCCAGCCGCTCCTTGCCCAGCAGCAGATAAATGGAAAAAATCAGGGCGAAGAATGCAGTGACAAGGCCGGAAAAGACAGAAGAGACAGCACTGACGGCGGTACCGATGATGTTCCCGACGCCGGTTGTCAGGAAACTGATGATCTGCTCCAGTTTTGATGCCCAATCCACATTGCGCAGGGAGGCGAGGAGGTCTTCGGGCACCGCGTCCATGGTTCCCAGCCAGTTGGCCAGGGAGTTGGCTGCGGGGGGAATCTGGCGAAGCAGCAGGTTGACACAGGAGAACAGTTCCGGGAGCACCAGATTGAGAATCAGTATCAGGCCGGCGGCCAGTGTGATGAAAGCCGCCAACATGCACACGGGGCGTCTGCTTTTCCTGATGGCCGGACTGACAGAATGGGTGAAATAGTGCCTTTCGTAAAAGCTCATCAGAATGTTGAGCACATAGGCCAGTGCGCAGCCCAGCAGCAGGGGCGTGGCGGCGCTGAGCAGGCCGGTGAACTGGGGCCAGTATGTGATGCACAAATAGAGGAGAAATGCGGAGACGCCGACTTTGGCACAGGTTTTCCAATCCAGCTTCATTTGACCCTTTCTTTCTGTAATGGTTACGAAGATTTCTACAGGTTTGGAAATTGCGGGGATAGTACCTTTATGCGCTTTGTATGCCCGGATATTGTGCGCAAAAGCTATTATAATAAAAAGGATGGAGGGATTCATTGGGCAAAGTCGGGCCGATGTTACACTTTTCTACATCTGGGCTGCCAATGTTACGTTTTGGGACACGGATGGAAGTTTGTCCCCAAATATAGAGCAGAATTATGTTGAGAAACGGCACGGCATATGTTACACTTTTCTCCAATAAGGGAGTAGTCGGCACTGCGGTGCGATGATGCCAACAGAACGGAGCTTTCCTGGTATTATCTGAAATGACGAGACTTATCTGTGCTGACAGATGAGTCTCGTTTTTTATCTGTCAGCAGAATCCATGCTGCGGGAATGTGGACTGAGAAAGTCAGAACGCTGACGGAAAGAAATGGAAAGGTGGAACATGGCTGATTCCAATATCACAAAGCAGGCTCTGGTGGCGGCACTCTGCGCGCTGATGGCAGAGCAGCCCTTTGAGAAAATCAACGTAGCGCATATCTGTGAGCGGTGCGGCATGAACCGGAAGAGCTTCTACTACCACTTCAGGGACAAGTATGACCTGGTGAATTGGATCTTTGATACAGAATTCATCGCCCTGCTCAAGGATGAGCGGCTGGGGGGCAACTATGATGAGCACTGGAGCTTTGTAGAAAAGGCGTGCCGGTATTTCTATGAACACCACGAGTTTTACCGCAAGGCGCTCCAGATCGAAGGACAGAACTCCTTCGAAGATCATTTCAGAGAGTATATCCGTCCTCTTCTGGCCGAGCGGGTGTCCTGCATGCTGGAGCCTGACGAGATGGATGTATTTTCCATGGACTTTTTCACTGACGCGTTGATCTGCGCCGTGGAGCGCTGGCTGATGACCAAGGACTGCATGCCGCCTGAGGCGTTTGTGGAAAAGCTCAGGAGATTGATTGAGCAGGGTGCAGTATTTATCTACAATGAAATTTCCGGCCCGGACAGATGAGGGCCGGCGGACGAAAAAACGGGCGCGCCGCAAATCAGATGCGGCGCGCCCATTTTTGACGCTGGCTATGCTTTGGAAATAGGGGAGGACTTGGGACAGGCCCGCTGAATCAGGGAGGTGAATTCGTCTGTAAACAGGTTGCCGTAAAGCAGCTCAGCCGGTTCGTCGGGGATGTAAAGATTCCCGAGGCTGTCAAAGCAAACGCAGCAGGCGTCATCCGAGATGACCTCATCCAGACTGCGGGTATCGTAATACAGCTCCCATGGCACGGTTTGATAATACTGGCCGGTGCGGATGCTCACAGCTGCCTGATGGATGACCTTGCGGATATGGAGCGGACAGCCAGGCCGAGGAACCAGCGCTGTAAAAATAGGATGCAGCTGCTGGGTGCTGCAAAACAGCCTTCCATTTACAATGGGCTCCACATCCTTCTGGGAGTAGGGGTAGTAGACGGAGTAGGGCAGGGCTTTCTCCCGCAGCATGGCGCAGGCACAGTCAGCGCCGTCTTTCCAGCAGATCACGGACATAAGGTGTTTAATCTCTGAAATTTCCTCCAGAAATGCGGGGGTTACGGCCTCCGGCTGACAGAAGAGGAAAAAGGCGCTGTCAGCGTGCTTCTGTATCAGCGGGAGCAGGGGAGACGGGTCTGTGTCGGTGAGCAGCATCCAGGAATAGATGCCCAGTTCCTCGCCCGCTGTGATGGCGCTGTCGTACTGCGACAGGTGGTCAGTGTACTGGGGCGGGCACATCTGAAACAGCACAGTCCAGGGGATGTTGAATCCCAGCCTGGCCTCGTTGAGACGGATCTGCCTGGCACCCCAGGTGCAGCTGTTATATCCCAGATTCATGCCGAATTTCACCAGATGCTCCGTCTCAATATGACCTGCGGCATCCTGGATCAGTGCGTAATAGGCGCTGTCCTGATTTTCCAGCATGGTATGGGCAGTCTGGAAGAAACGGCTCTGAAAGCGCCCGTTGGAGAACTGCAGAGCCATGTCCACCAGGTTGCGGATGTTTCGTTTCGGGTTCTCTCTGAGTCCTTTCAGGGTCTGCCGGACTGTGGTTTCAATCAGAATACGGGACATGCTGTGTTCCATAGACAGCTCTCCTTTGACGAAACGGGGTTTCATATCAAAGCATATTACCTAATATAGGAAGGGACAATAGACAAACCTTCCGGCCTGTCCCAAAAAGTAACAGGAGACAGGGCGTGTCGCAATTTTTGACTGAAACAGATGCATGTCCCATGACTTTGAGCGGGCAGACCTCTATAATGTGCGCTGAACAAAGGAGGTATAACGCATGGCGGGCTATCAAATTTTTACTGACGCAACAGCGGATTGCGGTACAAAGCTGGCAGAAGCCCCGGTCTCTGTGCGGGTCATTCCCATGCAGCTGGAGATTGGCGGACAGGAGTATACATACGGCCCTGGCGGCACCATCACCACAGAAGAGTTTTACGCGCTGCAGAGAGCAGGGCATTACGCGACCACAACGCAGATTGGGCCCAGCGTCTACTTCCAGTTTTTTGAGGAGGCACTGCGGGCAGGGCAGGATGTACTCTACCTGTGCTTCACCTCCGGCATGTCCGGGACATTTCAGTCGGCGCAGGTGTGCGCAGACGCGCTGACCGAGGCATATCCTGACCGGAAAATCATCTGTGTGGATACGCTGTGTGCCTCAGTGGGCGAGGGCTTTCTGGTCTGGGAAGCGGCCAGGCGGCAGGGTATTCGCTGGAGGAGCTGGCCCAGTGGGTAACAGAGTACCGTCTGAAGGTCTGCCACTGGTTCACGGTGGATGTATTTGACCATCTGCGGCGGGGCGGCCGGGTGTCCGCTGCCGCTGCTGTTCTCGGGACAGCCCTTCAGATCAAGCCCCTCCTTCATGTGGACGAAGCGGGAAGGCTGGCGGTGGTGGAGAAGCCCAGAGGGCGAAAGCAGGCCATCAAAGCCCAGCTGGCCCGGATGGAGCAGGGATGGATGCCGGAACTGGGCAGCACCGTGATGGTGGGACATGGAGATTGTGCCGAGGGAGCACATATGCTGGAAGAGGCCATTTGCGCCCAATTCCCAACCGCAGATATCGTGACAGCGGACATTGGCCCCATCATCGGCGCGCATACCGGGCCTGGTATGCTGGCCGTCATCTACTGGGGCAGCACCCGGTGAAAAAATAAAAAAAGCCCCGGAGCCTCTGAGAAAACGCAGAGACTCCGGGGCTTTTGTCTGTATGAGGTCACGTCTTTTTGGCCTGTTCGACCACCTTCTGATAGGGGCCGACAATGGCCTGGGTCATCTTGCCCTTGGCCTGCTTCTGTACCGACGGGACGGCCATCAGCGCCCCCACCAGCTTCATCTGCAGGATGTGCTTTTTCTGCTTCTGGGGGAAGTCGTAGATGCCGTGCTGCTTGTAAAATTTGTGGTCCGCCTTCATCAGACCCTGCATGACGTAGATGAGGTCACGGAAGATCTTCATGCCGCCCACACCGTAGAAATTGGCGGGACGGGTCAGCTTTTTCTCCATGGCAAAGGCCAGGTTTTCCGCCAGGGACTTGATATCCGCGGTGGTGTCCCCCTCGTCGGTGGCCACGCCGGCCAGGTAGTTGCCGCCCACCTCGACGCGGCCCTCCACAATCATGCGCAGGTTGGACTCATACTGATAGTCGCCGCTGATGAGGTAGGCGATGGGGGTGCCGTGGGTGACGGTGCGGTGTCCGTTGCAGAACTGCCGGTCGTCAAAGCACTTGAAGCTGGAATGGGTATAGTGGTCGGAGATGGTAAAGGCGTACACAAAGCCGTCGGCGGTCTGGATGGTCTCCCGCAGGAACTGGTCAAAGCCGTCCTTGTAGACGCATGCACCGGTAATGGCACAGCCAAAGCAGCCCAGGCACCCGCCGGCAAAGGGGAAGTCCCGCAGGTTGACAATCCGGCTCTCATAGGGCAGGGCAGCGCGGAAATCGGCAATCATGTTGGCTAGATTCTGGTCGTTAGGGGCGCAGTTGGTCACGATGACCACGTCCTTGGCGGTGGTCTTGGGCCCCTGGGACAGAACAGGCTGGTAGACGGTCTTTTCACGGGCCGGAGCCTTCACGGGCGGGGTGATGAAGGGACCGTGGGCACAGGAGAACATCAGCTGGTCGAAGAAATCCTGGGCCTCCTTCTGTCCCTGCGCACTGAGCAGGTCCTCCATGTCGGCGGACAGACCCCGAATCACCTTCATGCCCAGGTCAAAGCAGTTTTCCTCCACGTACCGGTGGGCGGTCACGTCGTAGAAGTGCTTGGAGGTGGTGATTTGGCTGGCGAACTTGCCGGACAGGTCCACGCCGTCGGCCTTGATGAGCTCAATGAGCCGGTGGAGCTGATAGGGGGCGATGAAGGTGTAGACCGGGTAGCAGAACAGGACCAGATCGGCCTGCTCCAGGGCGGTGCGGACGGGGGAGAAGTCCTTTTCACAGGCCTTGATGCGCTGGCCCACGGGCAGAAAGACGAAGGTGTGCTCGGGGTGCAGGGCCTGCAGGTAGAGCGCGGTGTGGACTGTGGTGGAATTTTTCCCCTTGGGGCTGGCGTTCAAAACGAGAATGTTCATCTCTGTCCCTCCAATTCACAGAGCAGACGGCAGTACCAGTCCCGCTCAAACTGTGCGGCGGCAATGCCGTATTCAATGGTGTATTCCTGAAAGCGGAAGATGGCGTCCCAGTCCTGTCCGGCGGGGAGCGGGGTCTCCCTGGCCTGCCGGAACCGCTCCCGGATGGTCAGCAGCACGGCCTGAGTCTCCTCCATCTGGCGGATGTAGTCCCGGATGGCGGCGGAGCGCTCCTCCGGTCTGGCCAGTCCCAGGAAAAACAGCCGGGACAGCTCCATGTTTTTCACCTTATCCGCCTGCATGGGCTGGGCAACCCAGGCGGAAAAGGCAGCGCGGCCAGCCTCCGTGATGGAGAAGGTCTTTTTGCGCCGCCTGCCCTGGGTGGTCTCGGCGGCGGTGATGTATCCCTCCCGCTCCAGCTTGGCCAGCGCGGTCTGCACGCTGCCAGCGCTGTGGGAGCAGATGAGGGCCAGGTTCTGCTTGATGAACTGCTGCAGCTCATACCCGGTCATGGGGGAGAGAATCAGCAGTCCCAACACCAGATGCTCCATAGCGGCCTCCTGATATATCGAATAGAGATATTATACGCTGGAAAGGCAGTCGAGTCAACAGGGTGGATAGGCCCTTATCCCCCATTTCAACAAGAAAACGGCAGGAGGTGCACAGAGCACCTCCTGCCGTTTTGATGACCTATTGAAGTTTAAGTCCGGACCGCACCGAGGGGGAGGGGTTACTGCTCCCCTCTCAGGATGGAACTCCGGTCCGTATAGGCGGTGTGAAGCATCTTTTCCGCCATTTCGCTGAGGGGATGGCCGTAAAATTCCTCGTAAACCGCTTTGATTTCCGGGTTCTCGTGGCTGGTGCGCAGGGACATGGCGCCGTCCCGCTGATACAGGGCCGCAATACGGCTCTTGCGGGTCTCGTCCGCGTCTTTCATTATGTCCTTGGGCTGTCCGCCGCCGCCGATGCAGCCGCCCGGACAGGCCATGACCTCCACAAAGTGGTACTGTTTTCCGTCCGCCTTCATACGCTCCAGGAAGCCACGGGCGTTGGCGGTGCCGTAAATGACCGCCACGTTGAGGGACTGGCCGCCCAGATCCACCTGGGCCTCCCGTACGCCTTCATATCCTCTGACAGGGCTGAGCTGGAGCAGGGAAGCAGGCGCAGGCTGGCCGGTGAGGTAGGCGTAGGCGGTGCGGAGCGCAGCCTCCATCACACCGCCGGTGTTGCCGAAGATGACGCCGGCGCCGGAGGCCTTGCCCATCAGGGAGTCGTAGGGGGAGTCCTCCAGAGCGGTCCAGTCCACACCCTCCGCCTTGGCCCAGCGGGCCAGCTCTCGGGTGGTGATGATCTGGTCGGTATCCCGCATGCCCTCCACGCCGTGATAGTCGGCGGCGGCGTGCATCTCCTCACGGCGGATTTCAAATTTCTTGGCCGTGCACGGAGTCAGGGCCACGTGGACAATCTGCCGGGGGTCCAGCCCCATCTTCTGAGCGAAATAGGTCTTGACGGTGGGACCCTGCATTCCGATGGGGCTCTTGGCCGTGGAGAGGTGGGGGAGCAGTTCGGGCGCGTAGATCTCCGCGAAATGGACCCAGCCGGGACAGCAGCTGGTGAACTGGGGGAGGGGCTGATCGCCCTGGGTCAGGCGGCGGAGCAGCTCGCTGGCCTCCTCCACGATGGTGAGGTCGGCGGCGAAATTGGTGTCCAGCACGTAGTCGGCGCCCAGAGCACGGAGCAGGGCCACCATTTTTCCCTCCACAAAGGCGCCCGGCGCCATGCCGAACTCCTCGCCCAGAGAGGCGCGGACTGCGGGAGAGGTGCTGACCACCACCACCTTGTTGGGGTCGGCCACCGCCTGACGCACCTGGGGGCACTCGTCCCGCTCGGTGATGCTGTCCACCGGGCAGGCGTTGGCGCACTGGCCGCAGTAGATGCACACGGCTTTTCCGCCGGTCTCCTCCAGCGTGTAGGTGCCGTGTACGCCCATCAGATTGGTACAGGCCACCTTGCACATGCCGCACCGGATACATTTCTCCTCCCAGCGCACGATGCTGGGGTTGTCCGCCTCAATGGGCACACGGACGGATAAGGGCAGATGATTCAGATTGCTCACATTCCTTTCTGTTTCTGTCGCTGTTGATCTCTGCATGAATCACAGAGATAGAGAAGCTTGAGGTCATAGGAGAGAATCGGCATCCCTATCTTTGATTCCAGTTGCTGGGTCAGGTCGCCCAAATCCACATCCGCCAGTCTGCCGCAGCACTTGCACACCAGATGGTCGTGCCGCTGGATACGGTCGTACCGGTCGGGCATGCCCTCCACGGATATTTTGCGGATGAGTTCCTCCTCCCAAAGACGGTTCAGATTATTATAGACCGTGGCCAGCGCAACCTTGGGGCAGCTCTGCCGCAGGGACTCGAAGACCTGTTCTGCCGTCATGTGGCTGCGGGATGAAGAAATAATTTCCAAAATCCTCTTTGCGTACTTCGTCATAACACTCACACCAGAATTAGAATAATTCTAATTCTTATTATATGCGTCTAACAAAGGAAGTCAAGAGAAAAAATATGCACAGAAAACAGAAAATGTGTTATTATAATGTTTGTTTACCGCAACAATTGAACTTTTTGGAACAGCTGCCGCGAAATAACCGGACAGCCAAAATCTGAACGACTTCCTGATTCAGAAGGAGAGCATTATGAAATCAGACGACATTATCATCCGCAGAGAGACCCCGTCAGACTATGATGCCGTGGAGCACCTGACCCGGGAGGCCTTTTGGAATGTGTACCGTCCCGGCTGTACGGAGCACTATGTGGTCCACGTGCTGCGGAAGGACCCCGCCTTTGTGCCCGAGCTGGACCTGGTCATGGAGCGAAACGGCCAGCTGATTGGACATGTCATGTATATGCGGGCAAAGATTACAGCCGACGACGGCAGGGAGCTTCCCGTGATGACCTTCGGTCCCATCAGCATCCATCCGGATTTTCAGCGCCGGGGCCTGGGCAAGCGGCTGCTGGACGAGTCCATGGAGCGGGCAAGAGAACTGGGCGCAGGTGCCTTGTGCATTGAGGGTAACATTGCGTTTTACGGCAAATCCGGCTTTGTGGTGGCCGGGACAAAAGGCATCCGCTACCACGGAGAGCCGGAGCAGGAGATGGTACCCTATTTCCTGATGAAGGAGCTCCGGCCGGGATTTCTGGACGGTGTCACCGGCGTCTACCACACACCCCAGGGCTACTACGTGGATGAGACAAAGGCAGAGGATTTTGACCGGAATTTCCCGCCCAAAGAGAAGCTGAAGCTGCCGGGACAGCTGTTTTGAGCAGCGAGACTGAAAAAACAGGAGGTCATATATATGACCTCCTGTTTTAGCCTATGGAATTTTCATCAGCGATATATCATGTGTTCCGGGTATGTGCGAACATCGCCCTGGCACGGGCCATATTGTCCCGGATTTTTACGCCAAAGGGACAGTTTGGCTCACATCTGCCGCACATCAGGCAATCGTCGGCCGTGGCGGAGAGGGCCCAGTAGTGCTGTGCCACGGTCTCCGGCACAGAATCCTGCTGGGCGGCCAGATCCAGGAACTTGGTTACAGCCGCAATGTCGATGTGGGCAGGGCAGGGCTGGCAGTGGTTGCAGTACATGCACCGACCAGTCATATAGATGGCGTTTCCGGCGCTGAAGATATGGGAGTAGCTCCGCTCCGCCGGGGGAATGTCATAGTATTTGGCGGCCTCCAGCACCTCTTCCACCGTGTGGCAGCCCACAATGACCACCTTGACACCGTTGCGGTCCAGGCAGTATTGGATGCACTGGGGGACCGTCATGGCCACGCCAAAGGGTGAGCTCTCCGCCTTGAGTAGGGTGCCAGCGCCCAGAGGCTTCATAACAGTGATGGCCACTCCGACCGCCTCACAGGCAGAGTACAGTTTTTGCCGGGCCTCATCCACCACAAGACCGCTCTTCTCCATGCCCTTGAACTCCATCAGGTCATAGATATCAGTCTCAGCGGCCTCCATGTCATAGGCGGGGTTGATACTGAACATCAGCACGTCGATGATCCCGCTCTCCACTGCCTTCAGGGCGATGTGTGGATTGTGGGAGCTCATGCCGATGTGGCGGATCACGCCGTTTTCCTTCAGCTCTTTTGCGTAGACCAGAACGGGGCCCTCAAATACAGTGCGGAAATCCTCGTCGCTGTCCACATAGTGGATCATGCCCACATCAATATAGTCGGTGTGGAGACGTTCCAGCAGATCTTCAAAGGAGCGCCGGGTCTTTTCGATGTCCCGGGTACGGGTGTACTGCCCGTCCTCAAATACGGTGCACAGATGGCCCTGGATGATAAATTTATCCCGGCGTCCCTCCAGAGCCACACCCAGGTTGCTGCGGGTGGGGGCCTGGGGCATGAAAATGTCGATGTAGTTGATGCCCTTTTCCTGTGCCGCGTCTACAATGGCGGTGCTCTCCTGGGCGCTCAGGCCGTTGAACCACTCGCCGCCCAGACCGATTTCGCTGACCCGCAGCCCGGTGCGGCCCAATGTCCTGTATTCCATACGTTCCTCCCGTCGGTTATCTCGTTCTGGTGTGCTTGCAAAATAATAGAAATAAGCTATACTGGCATTATATCGTCTCGGATTTATTGCAGCAAGTACGCACAATTTTCTTAGAAAGTGAAATAAAGTTCACTATGGGAGCGGGCTATGGAAAAGATACGAGTGACCTGTGAGATGGAAGTTACGTTAAAAATGATCGGCGGCAAATGCAAGCCGCTGATTCTGGAGAGTCTGATTGAAAACGGTACCCAGCGTTTCAGCGAGCTGATGCGAACCATCACCCAGACGTCCCAGCGCACCCTGACCAACCAGCTCCGGGAGCTGGAGAGCGACGGCCTGATTACACGCACGGTGTACACTGAGGTACCCCCACGGGTAGAGTACTCCATCACGCCGAAGGGCCGTTCTCTGGAGAAAATACTGGATCTGATGTGTGAATGGGGCGAAAAAAACATGGATGAGCGGTTCGAGCTGACCAATCCGCAGTGTACAGAATAGCTGCCGGAAATGGTGGATAACAAGTGTCCCGGAAAAACGAAAAAAATGAGAAGCCTTTTTTAATGAAAAGGTTCGAATAACGAACTCCGTTCATGGCTGTCTGCGTATTTTTCTTGCCATTTTAGGCAAAAGACAGTAAAATAATTTTCAAACAGGGTCCGAGATATGGGTGAAAAGGCGGTGGCACATATGATGTATAATCCTCAGTTGGAGACCTTTGAGGAGGGGGACAAGGTTATCCGTATTGGTACCTCCCCCATGACGCCGGGACAGTTCCTGCTGGATTTGTGGCCCAGCCTCCACCAGTATTGCCCGGACATCAAGTTCCAGCTGGTGCCCTATGAGAACACCCCGGAGAACGCCAGAGAAATCTTACGCAATCTGGGACAGAACATCGACATCGTGGCCGGTCCCTATGACCAAAATCTGCTGGAAACCCGCCAGTGTGCCGCCCTGGAGCTGTCCCGGGAGCCGGTCCGCTGCGCTGTATCCATCTACCACCCACTGGCCGCCAAAGAGTGCTTGACGGCGGATGACCTCCATGGGGTGAACTTTCTGATGATTCGCCGGGGTTGGAACCACTATCTGGACCAGATGCGGGACGAGCTGTGGCGGGATCACCCGGAGATCCACATCGTAGACTTTGACTTCCTAAGCATCGACATCTTCAATCAGTGCGAGAACTCCAATGACATTTTGATGACCATCGACAACTGGAAGAACATCCACCCGCTGCTCAAAACCATCCCAGTGGACTGGGACTATACCGTTCCCTTCGGCCTGTTCCATTCCCCCAAGCCCTCAGCTACGGTGAAGCGATTCCTCAAGGCGATCAAAACGGTGTACGAGCTGTAAAACAAAGGTATATACTGCATAACTTTTCGAGACTTCTGCGGAGGTCTCGATTTTTTTATAATCAAAGGTACAAAAGGAACTGCCCTCATGGGGCGAACTCAGAGGTGTGCCATGAATAATTTTATCTTTGAAAGCGGAACCAAGTTCCTATTTGGTGGGGGCTGTGTGAAGGAATACCTGGCCAGCTTTCTAGCTGGGTACGGCCCCTGCGTGCTGCTTGTTACGGAGGAAGCAGATCGCCGTTCCCATGCAGCAGACGAGGTGCGGGACATTCTGCACCGGAGCGGGAAACAGATGACGGAATACGCAATGGGCCCCTTTTGTCCCCGGTATGAGCAGGTGCTGCGGGCGGCCAGGCTGTGCCGGGAACGCCGGGTGGATTTGATTTTGGATGTGGGCGGCTCTGCCGTGATGGACGGATGCAAGTCCACTTCTCTGGCGGCGGTGTGCCGGGGTGACCTGTGGGAGAACTTTGGGGAATTGCAGGGCGTGGTGGATGTGCCGCCCCTGCCCATAGGCTTTGTAGCCTCCCATCTGGAGGTTGGGGCCGTCAACGGCGCGGCGGGACTGATTCATGAGAGACAGTGTGTCTGGAGGGACTACCCACCTTGCGATCCCCAATTTGCTCTGCTGGACCCGTCCTGTACCTGTGAATTATCCCGACAGTCCTTCACAGCTCAAGGGTTCTCCGCTCTGGCTGGGGCGCTGTCCGTTCTGCTGCTGGCTGATTGCCGTCATGAGGCGGAGCAGCATCCCGCCGTTCTAGCTCAGTTGGCCCGCCGTGTGTGGGAGACTGATGACACGGGGCGCTTCGAGCAGGAAACGGCCCAGGACGGTGTCCGCGCTTTTGTGGAATTTCTGCGGGAACTGGAGCTGCCCACGGAGTATTCGGAATTGGACGATGCTCTGCGGTGTCATTTGAAGCAATCCGTCCCGGCTCAAAACCTTTTGGTATATACTGCGTAACGAATCGGAACTTCTGAAGGATACCAACCTGTATTATCATGATTCCTATAAAAACGATACCCGCAAGGAGGCATTTGACCATGAATTCGCGCACACTGGGCGCTGACCTGAATGTATCTGCCATCGGGCTGGGGTACATGGGTTTCAGCCGCGCCTATGGTCCGCCTACGGAGGATGGTGAAGCCATCCAGGCGATCCGCACTGCTTTTGATATGGGTTACACCATGTTTGATACCGCTGAGACCTACGGCACAGCGGAAGACCCCCACCACAACGAGGAACTGGTGGGAGAAGCGTTGAAGGATGTCCGCAGCCAGGTGCAGATCGTCACTAAGTTCGGAATCCGTTTTGATAAGACCAGCAAGGCGGTGAACAAGCCCCTGATCCCAGACGCCAGGCCTGAGACCATCCGTGCCTCGGTGGAGGGCTCCCTCCGGCGGCTCCAGACCGACCACATCGACCTGTATTTCCAGCACCGTGTGGACCCCAAGGTGGAGCCGGAGGCAGTGGCTCAGGTGATGGCGGACCTGATTCGGGAGGGCAAGATCACCCACTGGGGCATCTCCGAGGTCAGTGAGGAATACCTGCGCCGGCCCATAAGGTCTGCCCGGTGACGGCGGTACAGAACCGCTATTCCATGATGGCCCGGTGGCATGAGTCCCTGTTCCCGGTACTGGAGGAGCTGAATGTGGGCTTCGTGGCTTTCTCCCCCATGGCCAACGGCCTGCTTACCGGAGCCTACGGGAAAGGGGAACAGTTCGATCCCAAGCTGGATTACCGCAGCGCCATGCCGCAGTTTACGCAGGAGGTCGCAAAGAAAAATCAGGAGCTTTTGTATCTGCTGCAGGGGCTGGCAGCGCAAAGAAACGCCACTCCCGCACAAATCTCTCTGGCCTGGATGCTGTGTAAAAAGCCCTGGATCGTTCCGATTCCCGGCAGCCGAAAGACTGAACGGATGAGGGAGAACGCCGGAGCGGCAGATGTTGTTCTGACCAATGAAGAGGTAGATGCCATAGACCAGACGCTGAACTCTATTCCCATGTCCGCCGTGTTTGGCGGAACAGAAGTGGTCTCCAGAGAAACGAAATAAGAAAGGATGAATCCCAATGAGACACAACCATAAATGGCTGACTCCGGCCTTGTCCGGAGTCCTGACCCTCTCTCTGCTGGCCGGATGCGCCGGAACGCAGAATCCCGGCGCGTCCGCCAACAGCTCTGGTACCGGGGAGGTTCAGAGCACGCAGGAGCCTGCCAATTCTGATGCGCTGACGATCGCGGAGCAGGGGATGTTTTCCGCCGGCGGCACGGTGATTTCTTCGGACGGTACCTTTGATGTGTCCAATTATTACACCTCCCGGGAAGGTTCCACCTCCCATGTGGACCATGCCAATGTGTTCTACCAGATCCCGGAGGATGCCACCGGCCTTCCAATGGTGTTTCTCCACGGCTACGGCCAGTCCCGCATGGGCTGGATGACCACCCCCGACGGCCGGGAGGGCTGGTCCGATATGTTTCTGAAAATGGGTCACAGTGTCTGGCTCATTGACCAGCCCCGGCGGGGTGAGGCCGGACAGACTTCCGTGGCAGGCACCATCTCCACCGAGCCCTCCGACCAGACCTGGTACACCCAGTTCCGCATCGGCACGTACCTCAATGACGCGTTTGCCTAAAATGAAGGCTCCCAGTTTCCCCAAGGGGAGGGTGTTTTGGATCAGTTCTTCCGCCAGATGACGCCGGATACCGGCATGGATAACGCGGGCGGCGACCAGAACATTGACAATGAGGTGGTGGCTCAGGCGGTAGCGGCAACCATTGACGAGATCTACGAGCGCACCGGCCAGAACTCCATCCTGGTGACCCACTCCCAGGGCGGCCTGCCCGGCTGGGAGGTCCCCCGATACACTGGCCACGTGGCCGCCATCGTGGCCATCGAGCCCGGTGCAGCACCTACGGTGGACAGTGAGGCTTACAACGCTCTGCTGGAGCAGAAAATCCCCGTTACTTTCTACTACGGCGACTACATCGGCGAGGAGTTCACCGACGTACCTGCTGCGGCCATGTGGTCTATGATGGCGGCTACTGCCGATACCTTCACCGAGGCCTACAACGCCGCCGACGGCAGCAGCACGGTGGTCCACCTGCCCGACGAGGGAATCACCGGCAACTCCCATTTTATGTTCCAGGAGCTGAACAACGATGTAATCGCAGACCACATCGAGAACTGGATTCAGGAAAATGTAGACCAGTAACTTTAATTTGGAAAGGAATGCTTCGCTATGAAATTCACCTGGAAAAAGATTTTCAGTTTGTCCCTAGCAGCGGTGATGGCCCTGTCCCTGGCAGCCTGTGGGCAAAGTAATGGCACGGATGACAGCCAATCCACCAGCCAGAGCCAGGAAACTCCGCCCTCCTCTACCACGCAAGAGCCCAGCAATAGCACTCCGACACCAACCACCTTGACTCCGGATGTTGCTGAGCCGACCGGCGACGGCAATGTTCTGGTGGTCTATTACTCCGCCTCCGGTAATACCGAAGCCGTTGCCGGATACATTGCGGAGGCCACTGGAGGAGATCTCTTTGCCATCACGCCTGCCGAGCCCTACACCAGCGACGATCTGAACTGGACGGACGAGAACAGCCGGGTCAGCCAGGAATATGCGGATGAATCCCTGAGGGATGTGGAGCTGACCACCACGGAGGTGGAGAACTGGGATTCCTATGACACAGTGTTCATCGGGTACCCCATCTGGTGGGGCCAGGCGCCCAAGATCATCTACACCTTCCTGGAGAGCTATGACCTTGACGGCGTGACCATCGTGCCCTTCTGCACCTCTGGTTCCAGCGGTATCGGCTCCAGCGCCACCAATCTTCAGTCCCTGGCGCCCAATGCCAACTGGCTGTCCGGCCAGCGCTTTAGCGGCAGCGCGTCCCAGGACACCGTAGCCTCCTGGGTAGAGGGACTGGATCTTCCCGAAGCCTCTGCAGACACCGAGGATACCCAGACCCAGCTCCGTCTGACCTTTGAGGGCGGCGAGGCGGTCGTTGTCCTGGAGGACAATGCCACCACCCGTGATTTTCTCACCATGCTGCCCACCACCCTCACCTTTGAGGATTATGCAGGCTCCGAGAAGATCAGTTACCTGACGCAAGACCTGTCTACAGCGGATGCCCCCGCAAATTATGATCCTCAGGTGGGTGATGTGACTTTGTACGAGCCCTGGGGCAATCTGGCCATTTTCTACGGAGATGCCGGCAGCTCCTCCGGTCTGGTCCCCATGGGACATGTGGAATCCGGGCTGGAGCTTCTGTCCACCATGGACGGTGAGTTTGAGGTATCGGTTGCAGTCATGGAGTAATTGCCCAGAAACGCCGCGACCGGATATTCCGGCCGCGGCGGATCATACAACCTTCTCTGATTTTTAAGGCAATCTCCATATAGAAACTTAGCTTTTTATGGGCCACATATTCTTGCCAATTAAAAAATAGTGGCTATTTCCTCGGACCTGTGGTATTGTGTCTTGCTAAAAGGAGGTAAGGCACATGAACGACACTCTGAAACAGCTCTACAACAGATTTTATATATCTCTACCCATGTCAGAGGCCGAACAGGAAATCGAAGCGTGTCACCGGCAGCTCATTGAACGGTTAGAAAAGCCCGAGAGAAAACTGGTGCTACGGATCATGGCCGCACAGAGCCTGATTGCGGAAGAGCGCTCTGTGGACAGTTTCCTTTGCGGGTTCAAGTTGGCATGGGAATTGGCATATGAACTGAATCACTTTAAATTGGACAGGCATCCATCTCCGGAAGAAGAAGCGGAGATGGATGTCTGATTCTATCTACTCGATCACAATGGCTTTCCCCAACCGATACCGGCACAGCCCGAAACCGGTCTCCACGCGTTCCAGGATGGTCTCCGGGATCTGCTTGGGATACTTCCACCCGAAGCTGGTGGTGCCGAAGTATGCGTCAAAGTTGACCACCGGAAGCACCATCCAGTCGGAGTCCTCCAGCTTTTTGGCGAGGTAATAGGCTGCCAGCGTTGTTACCATCTCCAAAGGAACGCCCTTAGGCGTGAGACTGTAGAGCCGCTCCGCCAATGCGGGCGGCAGTTCCGGCTCATTCTTCCGGAGCGGTCCCAGTTCCAGGGCCTGGGCCAGAAAGCTGTCAAACCGCAGGCCCCACTGTCCTTGGGTGGTGGGAGCAAACAGAGGGATCTGCATATGGACCACCTTGTCCCGCCAGGCTCGGTCAAAGCTCTTTCCAATATTTGCCTCTATTTAAAGATGATGCACACATTGCCCACCAATATGTTAAATATTATTTGAAGAAAGTTTCTAACAGCTCCGCGATCCGGGCTGGATTTGCGCTTTCCGTTTACAGGCACAACTCTTGCAATGCGGTGCCAACATCCCCGTTTATGCAGACAGCTCTCGTCTGAATTTCTTTTGGGCAGTAGGATTCAGACAGATTGATGCAGACATAAAATGCGTTAGCGTTCTGATAGGTCATCTTCCAGAACGGGTACTTGATGATGACCGGCGTGTTGCCGCCCACGCCCAATTCCAGATAAACCACATTTGCGCCCTCATGCCGCCGAAGGAAATCCTCGTAGCGGGAACAAGCGGCATACCATCCTTTGTCCTGTACGAAGGTGTTGTCGCACCGCAGGTTCATGGTCATGGGCTTGCCGCAGACCGGGCAATGAGGGACAAGTTCTGTGGGGACACGCATATCTCGCTGCTCTGCCACCATGCGCCGGACGGTTTCCTCGTTGTCCCAGGTCTTTTGACAGCATGGCTCTGAGCATTGCCACAGGCCGTAGTCTCCCTGGGTATAGAACAGCCGCTCCTTATCAAAGCCGGCCAGCTGGAATTGATGGTCTACATTGGTGGTAAGGACAAAGTAATCCTTATCATGGACCAGCTTCAGCAGTTCGTCATAAACGGGCTTGGGGGCTTTCTCGTATCGGTTTATCATGATCTGGCGGCTCCACCATGCCCAATGTTCTTCCAGAGTTTCAAAAGGATAAAATCCCCCGGAGTACATATCCTGGATTTTATATTTCTGAATGAAGTCTCCGAAGTGTTCCTGGAACCGGGGGCCGGAATAAGTCAATCCCGCAGAGGTCGATAAACCGGCACCTGCCCCGATCACAACGGCATCCGCCTCGTGCAGCGCCTGCCTTACCTTCCCGATTTGCTCAGAGTAGGTCAGTATAGATTTTTGCGTCAATATCCTTGAAAACATTGAAAATCACCTTTCTCACCGTCGTCGGTGTTTGCAGAGACTCTTTGACCGTCTGAACGGCGATCCGGGCGGCTTCTTGATTGGGAAAGTGAAACTCTCCGGTAGAGATACAGCAAAACGCCACGCTTTGCAGCTCATGCTCCGATGCAAGTTTCAAGCAGGAGCGATAGCAGGAGGCCAGCTGCTCCCGGTCCCGCGGGGTAACGCGCCCGTGGATGATGGGACCTACTGTGTGCAGCACATATCGGGCGGGCAGATTGTAGCCGCCGGTCAGCTTCGCTTGCCCGGTGGGTTCCGTGCGGCCCTGCTGCTCCATGAGACGGCTGCACTCGTCCCGGAGCTGAAGCCCTGCCGCCGAGTGGATGGCGTTGTCGATGCAGCCGTGGCAGGGAACGAAACAGCCCAGCAGCCGGTCATTGTCTGCGTCCACGATGGCGTCTGCTTTCAGCCTGGTGATGTCCCCCTGCCAGACGGCGATACCGGGATGACCGGGACGATCCGGGATCGAGTCGGCCTCCACCACGCCCTTTTCCTCCCGTTCCGCTGAGAGCAAGCCGTCCTGCACCGCAAGGAACGACGGGTCCAGAGGCATAGGCGGGCGCACATTCATCAGACTGCGGAGCAATCTCCGCTGGGACAGTTCATCCTGGGGGAAGGCCATTGCCTGCTCCTGGTAGGAGGGCATCTCATTGAGAAGCACATGGATTAAATATTGAATTTGTTGGGTACGGTTCATAAAGGGTCCTCCCTCAGAAATGCTGTTATTTTGTGGCTTGGCTTGCTGCCCCGATCCGTTCCACAGCGCCTACCGGACAGATGGAAAGGCAGTTTCCGCAATGCAGGCAGTGGGCGGTGTCAATGTTTCGTGGGATTGTACCGCTGATACAATTCACCGGGCAAACGCTCCGGCAGCCCTGGCAGCCGATACATTTTTCAGGAATAATGCGATAGCCGTTTTCCTGAACACGCTCACCGCCGAAGGAAAAACTCTGGCGATAGGGCGGAAGCTGGGCAAGGTCGAAATATTCGCCCTGACCTTTGTAGAGCTGAAACACTTCCAGAGCCTCCCGGCTTTTTTCGGTGGGATAGATTTTCGCCATATAGGGGTTCTTTTCAAAGATTTCAGCTAACCGCTTTGTCCCAATGCTGCGTACTGCCCCTCTCACCGAGATTGCCGTGGTGGACAGGGTATCTCCGCCCTTCATCCCCGAAATAGAGACAAAGGGCTTTGCCATCAAACGGCGGTAAAATGCTTTGCCCTTTGCGGTCAGGAAATAAAGGCCGTCATCATCCGCCAGCATCAGGTCGATCACACAGGTCTGGGGCAGGCCGTGTTCGTCCAAAGTGGCAAACACCACGGAATGGATGTCTGACTGGAGAATATTCAAAATCTCTTGCGTTGTCATAGTTTACCTCCCTTTGTTCGTTCCACGGAGAACCGGCGTCAGTTTCGGATATACCACCAGTGTTACCAGAGCGATCCCAAGCCCTTTGAGCAGATTGAATGGAATCGCATTCCATAAGACTACATCCAACTTGGTATGTATGAAGGGGATAAATTCAGCGAAAGATGCAATCAACGCATCCAGCGGCATAAAGGTTTCAAACAGCGGCAGCAGAATAAAATAGTTTGTCACAGCCGCCATAATCGCCATGCCGATGGCCCCCGTCAGACAAGCCAGCCAAGCCGGACGATGATTTTTATAATAGATCATGCCTGCAAGATAGACCATTGCGCCGCCCATCAGGAAATTAGCCAGTTCGCCCACACCGCCGGTACTGGTGCTGAGCAATCCCAGCAGGTTCTTTACCAGCTCCACCAATACGCCAGCCCAAGGCCCCATCGTCATTGCGCCGACCAGCGCCGGAAAGTCCGAAAGGTCCATTCTGGCAAACGAAGGGGAAAGCGGCACAGGGAACTCAAGAAAAGATAAAACAAAGGATACTGCCGCCAACAGTGAAATCATTGTCATGGTACGAGTGCTGCGAAGGGAGGCGGCTTGCCTGTTTGTAACAGCAGCTACGGAAATAGACTGATTGTTCATAACTCTCCTTATGAGATGGGCTTTAGATTAAGGCCGCCCCACATGATTGCGGGGCGGCCTTGGCCTATCTTCTATCATCCAGACTGTAACTGTCGGTGCCGGAATTACACCAGCTCATGCTGTTCAGCTCGCGGACTCTACCGCCGGTGGGGACTTTCACCCCGCCCCGAAGATCGGTATGGATTTTTAGGATTACAGATCGTACTCCTTGGGAGGATTGCCGGAGAAGTCGGCAATCACGGCGTGGGCGTCGGCCAGGTAGAACACCTCAAAGATCGGGTTGTCGGCGGTCTGGTACTGGCCCTTGACGATGGGGTTCTGGATGCACATCTCCTTGACCGGCATATTGTTCTCAAAGACCGCCTTGCCGTTCAGACGAATCCAGGCATACGCCGGGCTGGAAACAGAAACCTCGATGTTAGGGTTAGCCTGCATATCCTTGTAGACATCTTTCTGGTTGTTGGTGCAGAACCACAGCTTGCCGTCTTTCTCACCGGCGAACATGAAGGGGCGGCACTTGGCCTTCCCGTCCCGGCCCACGGTGGCGAGGTACTGCACAGGGTTTTCGTTCAGAAATTTCACAACTTCGTTCATAATAGATAACCTCCAAACTGTTGCTGTTGTTATTGAGAAAGTGTTTGCTTTCTGTTTCTGATTTGATTGTAACAGCGTTCTTTAGCTGCGTAAAGTACGCACAATATTGTGGCATAGTTACCGCAAGGAAACCATGCTGGCACTCAGGCCCGCACCACGGAGATGCGCTGCCGGATATGATCGCCGCCGGTGATCTCGTCCACCATGGCGCTGGCGTAGTCGGCGTAGCTGATGATGCTCTCGCCCCGGCTGTTCAGGGTCAGCTCCTCCCCGGCCAGGATGTATTTGCCGGTGCGCTCCCCCTCGGCCTGGAAATCGCCGGCGGGGCTGATGAAAGTCCACTTCACATCGCTGCGCCCCCTCAGCTCCTCCAGCGCCTTGCCCTGAGCCTTGGCCAGGGGCAGGAACTGAGGCGGGAAGTCAGGGCCGTCGGACACCACGGCGGTGTGCTCCTTGTTGGTATACAGACTCCCGGCGCCGCCCACCACCAGCAAGCGGGTGTCCGTACCGCTGAGGATGTCACACAGGTGCTTGAGGGAAGTGCTGTGCAGGGGAAGTGTGTCCTCGGTCCAGGCACCGAAGGCGTCGATGACCACATCAAAGCCCTTCAGGTCAGCGGCGGTTAGATCAAACAGGTCTTTGGTGATGACCTGGCTGGCCTCCGTCTTGTTTTCGCCGCGAACCACAGCAGTCACATCCAGCTTGCGGTCCAGGGCCTCCTTCACGATCAGTTTACCGGCTTTGCCATTGGCACAAATAACAGCGATTTTCATGTTTTTGTCCTCCTTGTCGCTTGTGTTTTCCTTGTTCGTGTGGAACAACTTTTCAAAGATGCTCATGGGGAATACCTCCTGATTCTTCTTGGGATCGGGGGGTTCCCCGTCCTTGCAAATTCATCATAGCGTAGGAAAAGCAGGTTGAAAAGTACGCACAATATTGTGGGATAGGCACCTTGCGGTAACAATTAAGCGGTTACCAAAAGGTGACTTTTTGATAAATTCAAGGCTTTTGAGCCTTTCCAATTCACAAAAAATTTTATAAAAATTTCTTGACGCAATTTGGAAACCAAGAGTAATATATAGATATAAGAGCGAAACAGAAACCAATGGAACAGGAGGCATCAATATGGGAACTGCCGCAAAAGAATTGCCAGCGTGTCCGGTGGAAACCACGCTGATGTTGATTAGTGACAAATGGAAAGTGTTGATCTTGCGGGATTTACTCCCCGGCACGAAACGCTTCGGTGAATTAAAAAAATCCATAGGCCATGTATCTCAAAAAGTCTTAACCGCTCAGCTGCGTGAGATGGAGAGCAGCGGACTTCTTACCCGAACCGTCTATGCGGAAGTTCCTCCGAGAGTGGAATATACGCTGACGGATTTGGGATACAGCTTGAAGCCCATTCTGGACGCCATGTGGAATTGGGGCGAGAACTACAAGGCGCAAAACAGTTAATAAAAGAGTGCCGCAGACCATCTCCAATGAATGGTTCTGCGGCACTCTTTCGATTATCATTCCTCCACTTTTTCTGGTAAGAGATTTTATCTTCTTCTGGCTGTTATTTAGGGTAAGATGATCTTCAAGTTGTGAATGAAGAAAGAATCTTTTCAAAGTGATATGGCCTTCACTGCAAGGTAATGTCCTTAGGTCTGGTATGCGGTACAGCCGGTTTTGATTGTTACAAATTTTGTAGTGGCTATTTCCTCTGATGTGTGCTATTGTGTCTTGCTACAAGGAGGCGGGGCACATGAACGAAACTCTGAAATTGCTGTACGACAGATTCTATACACCTCTGCCCATGGTAGGATCCGAACAGGAAGTAGAAACCTGCCACCGGCAGCTTATTGAGCGGTTGGACAAGCCAGAGCGAAAGTTGGTGCTGCAGATCATCGACGCCCAGAACCTGATGATAGAGCAACGCTCCGTGGACAGCTTTATCTGCGGATTCCGTCTGGCTTGGGAACTGGCATACGAACTGAATCATTTTGAAACGAACAGGCATCCATCTCCAGTGGAAGAAGCGGAGATGGATGCCTGATTCTATCTCTACTTAATGACAAGGGTGCCGCCCAGCCGATACCGACACAGTCCAAAGCCTGTTTCAGATCGCTCTAAAATGGTATCCGGGATTTGTTTCAGATACTTTCGCCCAAAACTGGTGGTGCCGAAGTATGCGTCAAAGTTGGTCACCGGCAGCACTACCCAGTCGGAATCTTCCGGCTCGTTGAGAAGGTAGTAGGCCACCAGTGTCTCAACCATCTCCACAGGAACACCCTTGGGTGTGAGGCTGCGAAGCTGCTCCACCAGCGTGGGCGGCAGCTCTGGTTCCTCTTTTCGGAGTGGCCCCAGTTCCAGAGCTTGGGCCAGAAAGCTGTCAAACCGCAGGCCCCACTGCCCCTTGGTGGTGGGAGCGAACAGAGGGACCTGCATCTGAATCACCTTGTCCCGCCAGGCCCGGCCAAAGCCTTTTTCAATGGCAGCACACTTCTTCTGGGCGCTGCTGGATACCCGTTCGGGATTTTCCCGCACAAAATCCACCACTTGATGCACATGGCGGTGAAACCATCCGCTGCCGTTTTCCTCCACAAGGCCGGGGAATTCCGAATGAAGTT
>NZ_AAXG02000007.1 GCF_000169255.2 Pseudoflavonifractor capillosus ATCC 29799 | reverse complement strand
AAACAACGACACGCAGGAAAAGAAGAAAGGGACGGTTGTAAATGAAGCTTCGAAATGTACTTTTACTTGTGATTGCCTTGCTGCTTCTCACCGCTTCTGTTTTTGAAAGACGGCGCTGTGGCTGGGATAGGGCCTGCCAATGCGGTTTTGACGAGAGCGTTTCTCTGCGAGATCTACGATATGGATGTAGCTTCGTATGTGATGGCCTCTCTCAAGCGTAGGGAACAGGTGTCTTGACGTTTTGGATTCTTGGTGCTACGATACAGACAGAATTGAATAGCGAACTTTGTGGTTTCCGTTGCCTGTGTAATCATATGCGGGCGCGGAAAGTGAACAAGGGAACCGGGTGTGAATCCCGGACGGTAACCGCCGCTGTAAGCGCTGAGGCCGTATCCGTTGGTGAAAGCCAGTCATTGGGGAAACCTGAGAAGGCAGGATATGGACGCAGGAGAATCCTCCATAAGCGTAAGTCAGAAGACCTACAAAGGAAAAATCTGTTGTCTGTTGGGCAGCGGATGAGTCTTGGTACGCAGAAAAACGGCTGCGGCAATCCTATGGTTGCCGCAGCCGTTTTATCATGTTTGAAAAATTTGATAGGAGATGGTCCATATGGAGGAAAAGAAGTACAGATTTTTTTCGCATAAGCAGTGTGAGTATTTTCCATGCCATCCAACGCAGGATCCGGAATCCTTTAACTGTCTCTTCTGCTACTGTCCCCTCTATGCCCTGGGCAGAAACTGCGGCGGGAACTACAGATATCTGGAAAACGGCCGCAAGGACTGCAGCCGGTGCACCATACCGCACCAAAAAGACAAGTACGACTATATCATTGGAAAATATTCCGAGATAGAAAAGATGATAAGAGAGGGAGAACAATCGTAAGTACAGTTGTCCTCAGCTGTGTTCTTGACAGGCCTGTAAAAATCGGTTACAATGCAAATTGCGAACGGGTCATATGCTTGACATATGCCAACTGACAAGCCGGTGTGAATCCGGCGCAGTCTTACCTCTACTGTATTTGGCTCCGGCCATAAGCCAGGATTGTCAGCCTGTTCCGTGGTAATTGATCAAGGTGGTATCCATTGCCGATTTTTGCAGCCATGTCCGTGTATGGAGATGGCTTGGGTTTTTGCCCATTTTTAATGTGCAAAAACTCTATTTGCAGGGATCGGCAATGGATATCTGCTTTTTGCCGGCAGACACCATTGTCTGCCGGCTTTTTGTATAAAGAAAACCACTCGCTAGGCGAGTGGTTCAAAAAAGCCTAGGGCGATGAGGCGGAAAAGAAAACTCCCTTTGCTATAATTGAAGTGCGGTCTGCCAACTGCACGAAAGATAGCAAAGGGAGGACAGTCAGGATGGGCCTGAATGACATCCATAGTTTATCGCACACAAAATGGAACTGCAAGTACCATATAGTGTTTGCACCCAAGTACAGGCGAAAAGTATTCTATCAGGAAAAACGAGCAGAAGTAGGAAAAATCTTGCGGCAGTTGTGTGAATGGAAAGGAGTTCGTCTCTTGGAAGGGGAGGTGTGCCCTGACCATGTTCATATTCTGGTAGAGATTCCACCGAAGATGTCTGTGTCTGGATTTATGGGATACCTGAAGGGAAAGAGCAGCACGATGTTGTACGAGAAATTTGGAGAACTGAAGTACAAATATCGGAGCAGAGAATTCTGGTGCCGAGGCTATTATGTGGATACGGTAGGGAAAAATGCGGGACGGATTGCAGAGTATATCAAGCACCAGTTAGAAGAAGACAGACTGGGGGAACAAATGGTAATGAGTGCTCCTGGTAACCCGTTCACGGGTCGCAGGTAACAGTCTCCACGCGGCTGGCAGACCGTATTACGCGTTGTACGCGTTACGCGAAGAACAGAGGGCTTTGCCCGCATAGGAAATACCCCCGGCTGGGCCGGGGGATATTTATTTTTTAAAATAAAGCATAATAATGAAGCAAGCTGAATTGCTCTAAAAAGCAAACTGCAGAGCGCATTTAACGTCCACAATTGCCCCTAAATGAGGAAGAGACTTGAGTTTCCCGGCATTAAGAAGGGTGATGGGGGTAACGTTCAGTGCTTCAAACTTGTCCAATATCTTTTTCCATCTCTTATTATTAACATCGGTATAAACTTCCCTTAATTTTTGAGCGGCGGTGTCCAGTCCGGCACCGTCGCTCGTTTTTCGCAGCAGGAACAGCATCTGCTCCCGGAGACGCTCTTCCTTGACATTTTCCATAACGGAATACAAGGCGTCCTCATACCGCAGATGCGGAGCAGTACAGGGGAATATCCGGGTCAGGTAGGAGGAAATTACAGGCAGGGCGTGCTCTGAGGCGGCCTTCAGCAGGGATGGAGTGTCCTCCAGAGCCTCCTTGTCCAAATACCGTTTTAATGCCGGGCGTTTGAGCTGGGTTTCCAGACGCAGGACAAAGTAGTCGTCCTATTCCTTTTGCTTAAGGTCTTCGAGCGGGGCGGTGGCAGTCAGGGCAATAACCTGTGGACGGGTGTTAAGCTGTTCAAGATAGATGCCAATTTTCAGATAATCTTTGCGGAATCCAATATCCCCAGGAGACAACGCAGTGGCACTCATCCACGATTAAGAGGCTTACAGGCGTATGTAACAACTCCAGCTTCCGGAGGGACTCCGGCGTGGTGTAGAGGATGAGGTGCCCATACTGACGAATTATCTCGCAGATGTCCTCTTCACACAATGAATCACAGTCGGAGGCGAGAATTTCTGCTTGAATACCCAACTGCTGCAGCTGCTCAGCCTGGTCATGGAGCAGAGACAGCGTGGGGACAACAACGATGGATAATCCACCCTTGAGCAGGGCCAGGATTTGAAAGACAGCGGATTTGCCGAAAGAGGTGGGGGCGATGACCAAAAGGTCATGGCCGTTTAATCCGTCGTTAATGGCCTTTGACTGTGCTTTCTTCCGCTTGCCTTTGATGCCAAGCAGCTTTGCGGCCTGCTTCACCGTTTTTTTCATGTCCATATGCAACGCTCCTAACAAGAGTGATATATATTCCTATTGGGAGCCAATCAAAAGATAATGGGATTTGGTTATGCATATGATTTGATTCAGTATGATAAAGATAATGCCGAGATTAATAGGAGGCACTGCTTGTCTCCTATTAATCTCGGTACTTATACCCAGCCATCAGATAAAAAAATCTCAGACTCCGGAGATATCCGGTATAGAAACGGATGAGTCCGGCTCTGAGATTTTTTTATCTTCTGCCTGTGAGAAACAAAAAGACGAATCAAGATAACTGCATTTGGTTCTAATTCAAGATGATTCACTCGATTTGAATGATGTCATACAAAGTGGCCTTATAGCATGGAATAGGCAGGATTGAGCGAGAAAAGTGGGAAGAGAGATTGTGTGTATTATGGAGCCTGTGGAATAAGGCTCATTTCTGAAAAGAAGGAAAAATGAGTGAACAAAGGGTACCACATGAAAAACGTTACCTAATCTGCACAGAAGCAGAGGATATTTTCCTGTTAGAGAAATTATCTTTAAGAGTTTGGGCATACGAAACGGATAGCTTCGTCGGCAAAGAGACATCGGCATATAGTTGCGTGAAAAAATAGAGATGGGTTTTATTCGCTGCCGCAGGTCTGGGATTTTCGGTATTCTGTAGCCGTAATTCCAACCTTTCGCTTGAAGGTCTGTGTAAAGTAGTTCTGTGAGGAAAAACCCAGCATCTGAGAGATTTCCGCAATGGTATGGTCACTGTTTTTCAGAAGCTCCTTTGCGCAGTCCAGCCGTTTCTTTATCAGATAATTCATGGGAGAGAGGCCGTATGCCTTGGTAAATGCGTGAGACAGGTAAAACCTGTCCCATCCCGCAATTCTGGCCAGAAGCGCCAGTGTAATGTTGTCAGAATAGTAGTAATCAATATAATTCTTTACACGGCCGCACTCCGGCGGGACTTCCTGGGCCTTGGAGGTGGGCTGTATATCTGCGACCAGATGCAGGCCTGATTTCCGATGAACAAGTAGGAGTAAAACAGACAGAAGATGCTGGCAGATGGCGGTGGAGCCAAACTGTTCATGCTGGCTTTCCTTGAGCATGAGGTTGAGATAATTCAGTAGCTCATCGTTATATTCCTCAAATGTATCAAGAAAATATTTGCCATGCTCATCGCTCAACGTAAGGCCGTCCACGCCGAGGACAACATATTCCATAGGCTGGCCTGGAAACGCCTTTTCTGTATGTGGCGTATTGGGTGCAATAATCAGACAATCATACTGTTTTACAGAACGATGTACACCGTCGACCATAAATACTCCACGGCCATTGATGATGTAAAATATCTCTGCAATAGGGTGGGAGTGTACAACGCTGGCCCAGTCTTCCTCATAGACAGAAGTGGACAGGTATAAAAGCCGTCCCTGAGGAGGAAAGGCATCAAACTGATGCAGGGGATATTGGCTGTGCGCCATTTTATACACCTCCTATTTTTACTATAAAATAATAGCACAGTGTGCAGTATAATGACAGCAAAAAATATAACATTTACAACAACAGTTGTGTAGCTGTTCGGGAGCATAGTGTTCATACTTAAACTGTAAGTTCCAACAGGAAAAGGAGGAGTACATATGTCAAAGAAGTTGCTGTCAGTACTGCTTGCTGTACTGATGCTCTTCACTACGCTGCCTACTGCGGCGTGGGCAGCAGTGGTGGAGTATCCCAGTATGGAGACCGGATACTCTGCCGTTGAAGAAGAGAAGCAGGACAGCAAACAGAACGAAGGAACGGCTGATGTGCTGTCTGCCCCGCAGAATATAGCGGCTGAACAGCAGAAGGGCAGCCTGAGTATCTCATGGGATGCGCCTGCTCAGACCTACGCAGATGGTGGAGCGCTCACATACACCATCAGCTACGCCACTGAGGGCGGCGAGGCAATGACCGTGAGTGATGTTCAGTCTCCCTGGACGCTCTATACCTATGAACCGGCAACCAAGTATACCTTCAAGGTCTGTGCTGTTCAGGACGGTGTGACTGGCCCAGTGGCAGCGGTTACCGCCTGGACGCCCGAGACCGAGTGGGACTTTGAGGACTGGGATACCGGATGGGACTCGCCCTACGGCTCCGGAGAGAACATGGTCTACCCTGCTCTGAATGAACAGTGGGTGGCGGTCCGGACCGGTGTGACCGGCGCAGTAAACAAGGCGGAGGTATCCCGCTTTGTTCCTGACACCATTCAGGTCTGGCGGGGCGGAAGGGGCAACGGACAGACCTGGCCCCAGTTCATTGACGAGGCCACAAAGGACAATTTGGCTGATGAGGATGATAACGGCTATCTCATCACATTTTTTAATCCCAAGACCACCGCAAAGGGGGATACTACGCTCAACTTCTATCCTCTGAGCGGGACAGGCACCATGTCTTTCAAAATCCGCACCAACGATATGGAAAACACCGATTTCTATATCGACCTGCGGGAGGGAGACACCGGCAGCGCAAAGAACAAGTTTTTGGTGCGGTTTGAGTTTATCGCAAAAAATACGGTTCGCTTTACATACAATACGGATACCGGCGCAGAGAGCTTCGGCGGCAAGCAGACCTGGACTCCGGTTGGAGATGCCACAGCGGAGCTGATTCCGGAGCAGTGGAACACTTTTGAGATTGCATATGATTTTGAAGGCGAGGCGCCCGTACTGACTGCCAGCGTCACGGCTGAGGACGGGAGCAGGACGGAGCTGGGAACCGCTACACTGCCGGCTGGCGCGGCTATCAACCGCCTGACAGTGGGCGGCCGGGGCGGTATAGCGCCCAAGGCGGACCGGAACCTGCTGCTGGACGAGTTCGTGCGGAATACGACTCCTGAGATCGGCACAGACACCGATCCCGTCAATGATGTGGAGATCACCGGCGTCTCTGTGGTAGGCGAGCAGGAGCTGCTGATCGGCGAGACTATGGGCCTGACAGCAGCAGTAGAGCCTGCCAACGCCTATAACTCCTCCGTGACCTGGAGCAGCAGCGACAATGCGGTGGCCACCGTGGATCAGAACGGCCGGGTGACCGGCATCTCTGAAGGCAGTGTGCGGATCACAGCCACCAGCCAGAAGACCGATGCTGTGGCCGGTTATATTGACATTGCGGTTGTCAGCGTAGGCAGCCTGCCTCTAAATGTGGGCAGCGCCATTACCATTCCTGCCGGCGAACTGCGGCGAGTCAAGACCGTGGACGGCACAGAAGCCGTCTTTACCAGCGACAACCCGGCAGTGGCGGCCATTGAAAACAATGGCTTTATTACCGCTGAGGAGCCGGGCACTGCTACCATTACGGCCACTGCGGGCGACCGGGTGGGAACCTGTGTGGTCACAGTGGTGCCGGCGGAGTATGACGATTACGACCGGATGCTGCGCAAATACCGGGACTACCTTGTTCCCTATGAGATCCCCGAGGATGAGGACACTGAGGCGATCATTGCCGACCTCAATGCGCAGGCAACAGAGCTGCGCAATACCATGGTCAAGACCTATGGGGACACAAAGGACAGCATGCTCTGGGAGTCGATAAAGGACGATGCCAGCAATCTGCATGATGTCTACGGAAATCTGCGTACTTTGGCCAAGGCGTTCTATCTGCCCGGCGAGCACTACCATGACCCCGCGCTCTTTGACGATATCGTGGACGGCATGGATTGGCTGCTCCACTATGTGTTCAAAGGTAAGATTAACCATGCCGAGGCCAAGGCGGTAGCCGCCGAACTGGGCGACACCGAGGCATTGGAGAGCAGCCTCTACAACCCCGGCTGGTGGGCGCATGATATTGGTATGCCTTGGTACTCCGCTGAGGTGCTGGTCCTTATGAAGGAGGCCGGTTTCCCCCAGGAGCTGCTGGATGCCTACTGCAAGCGTATCCATGTGTTTGTGCCCAATTCCAAGGTGCGGTCCTCTGGCGGAGCGAATTATGAGGCCGCCAACATCGCAGATATGTGCCGGCCCATTATGCTCCAGGGCCTGCTGTCCAAGGACAAGGACCGGGTGTTCCAGGCGGCCCGGGAGCTGCTGACCTCCGAGACCGTGGCTACCACCGGCTCCAGTAAGTTCAACTGGGACGGCACCTTTGTGGCTCACGGCCAGTACTCCTATGAGCTGGGCTACGGCTCTGCCTTCCTGACCGCCATCGGCGACTCCATGAAGGTCCTGGCAGGCGAGACCATTGACGGCGAACCCATGCCCCTCAACGAGGAGTATCTGAATACGCTGCTGGAATATGTAGAAAAGACATTCCTGCCTGTTATCTGGCGGGGTGCAGAAAATCCCAGTGTGGTGGGCCGCGGCATCTCCCGTCAGGGTCATGCCCTCACCTACACCCGTATCTACGAGGTGGCCTATCCGCTGTACTACCTGCTGCCTGCCATGCCGGAGGAGGAGCAGACCGTTGTCAAACAGACCCTGAAATCCTGGGTACTGTATAACCCCAATCTGCTCAAGAGCAGCAATATTACTATGAATCAGAAGCTCTCCGAGCTGGCTGATGACCCCAGCATCGAGGCAAAAGAGCCTGAAGGAATTTTTGCCCGCAATACCGGCAGCCGTGTGTACTGGCGTATGGAGGACTTCGCCTTCTCTGTGGCTATGAATAACGCCAACGCCGGTATCTATCCCCATGAGGTAGGCAACGGCGAAAACCTCAGAGGCCTGCACATGGGCGACGGCGCCACATACCTGTTCCTGGAGAACGATCCGCTCCAGTACATGCAGAACTACTTTGCCACCTTTGACTTCAAGCATGTGCCCGGCATTACGGTGGAGCAGCGGCAGGAGACAGAGGAGGACTACTACACCAGCTATATTCCTCCCGCCAGCAACACCAGCACTTCTCTGGGCAACAGTGCCCCCTGGAATCGGAACAAGAGCAAAAATTCTAAGCATACATTGGCGGGAACTGCAGTTCTGACCGACAGCGAGGGCCAGTACGGCTCCACAGCCTTCCTGATGGACCTGAGCGGCTCCAACAGCACCATGGATATGGATGTGACGGCCAACAAGAGCTGGTTCATGCTGGGTGACAAGATCATCGCCCTGGGCTCCAATATTACCAGCACCAAGGGCCGTGAAGTGGACACCTCCGTGGATAGCCGCCGCCTGCCTGTGGACGGTGAGCACACCCTGATCTGGAACGGGGAGGACGCCGGGACTTTCGGTGAAAAGACTACCACAGAGAATTCCTGGGCCTACATCGGCTATGATGTGGATGGCGCCACCGCCCAGGTTGGCTATTATTTCCCCAATGCTGGCACTCAGATCTCCTTTGGCGGTCAGGACCGCACCGGCAGCTGGTATGACAACAACCGGCTCAGCTGGTATACCGGCGACTCCAAAGAGGAGATTACCGAGCCTTACGCCGATCTGTTTATCCACCATGGCGTGAATCCTGTCAGCGGCACCTATGAGTATGTTATCCTGCCCAATAAGACCCAGGAGGAAACTGCGGCTTATGCGGCAGCCAAGGATTACACCGTAGTCGCACTGACCGATACACTCCACGCTGTGTATGATCATACCCTGCATGTCCTTGCCATTAACAACTTTGCCGATGAGGCGGTCTCCGTGACCAGCCCCGGCAGCGGCGTTTCGTACACGGTCAGCCGGGCGGCCATTGTCATCATCCGGTAGGGAGATGACGGAGCGGTCCAGGTGGCCATTCAGGAC
The DNA here is from genome assembly GCF_000169255.2 of Pseudoflavonifractor capillosus ATCC 29799. Lineage (GTDB taxonomy): Bacteria > Bacillota > Clostridia > Oscillospirales > Oscillospiraceae > Pseudoflavonifractor > Pseudoflavonifractor capillosus. The sequence continues at coordinate 202,175 of NZ_AAXG02000007.1, read as the reverse complement.
CCCACTGGCGGCACGGAGGACATTGTGGTCTCTGCCAAGGGCGTGGTGCTGGAGCAGGACAGCAAGCTTGAAACGGACAGTTGCGTGTCCGTGCGCGAGAGCGGTGCCGGCGTGGCGGTCACTGTGTCCGGGCTCCCCGCCCCCGAGGGGAAGAAGTTCAACACCTGGAACGCCTCCTTTGTCCTGGGCGAGGCAGATCCTGACCGTGTGTATGTCACCGGCCTGGAGAATCCCGGTGTGAACGCATCCATCGGCATAGCTGATATTACGGTAGAGGTGGACGGCAGGACCGAGACCTTTGTTCCCCAGCTCGCGCTGTTCCCCGAGGACTCCACCTGGAAGCTGTACAGCGACTCCCTGTTCCAGAACGAGATCACAGACAAGAAGATGACCCTGGAAGAAGGGGCAAATGTGGCCTTTGTAAAGGTATTTACCCCCCGATGGTGCGCTTGGCGGCATCTATGTGCTGAGCGTAGAGCGGACGGCCTCCGGTGAGGTGTGGGAGTCGGTGGTACCTCAGCCGGTGCCCGGCCAGACCGATCCTCTGCCCTGGAACCTGGTAAAAGGTCCCTATGCAAGCAATCTCCACGACCAGTTCGGAGCCTATGACCAGCGCTTTGTGGTGCTGGAGTTCGACATGGAGGTAGAGGCGCTGCCCGGCAAGAGCGGTCTGCTCATGGCCATTCAGGGTGAGGGCGGAGCTGAACCCAGCGAAACTGAAAGTGCGCTTACCAGCTTTGCGTCTGTCATTGTCCGTACCACGCCCAGCGGCGCGGATGCCAAAATCGACCTGTTCAGCGGAACTTGGGTAGGCGGAGTCACCGTACCGGTGGGTCAGCCCTACACGCTCAAGGTGGTTATCGACCGGGTGAGTCAGCAGTATAAGGCCTATGTGGACTGTGGAAACGGGCTGCAGGATGTATACCCCAGCGCCTGGGCAAAGTTTAGAAATTCTGCCGTTCTGACCGATATTTCCCGGATTTATCTGGGTGGCGGTGATACCGATGCGGAAAACGGCAAGATTGTCATCAATGCCCTGCGGGCCGGCCAGACTGACGGTGCCGTGAATATCCCGGTCTACGCCATGGATACCGACGGCAATCCTGTAGCGGGGCTGGACTACCAGGGAGAGGGCATCCTCTACGGCACCCACACCGCCGGTATCGGTAGTGCCACTACCGTGGAAGCACCTGCTGCGCCGGATGGATACCGACTGGTAGGTGAGAGCACTGTGTCCATCGGCAGTGTGCGTGCGGGTACTGTGGTGGTGTTCCGATACGCCAAGAGCGAGGAAATTCCTACCGCGCCCACCAACAGCGTGACCGTCAACGACACTGCCAACGGTACCGTGACCGTCAACGACACTGCCAACGGTACCGTGACCGTCAACGACACTGCCAACGGTACCGTGACCGTCAACAAGAACTACGCCACCATGGGCAGCACCGTGGTCATCACGGCCACCCCCGCCGAGGGCTATGTCTTGGACAGCCTGAAGGTGGCCGACGCCAAGGGCGCTGAGGTGTCTGTAAAGATGCTGGAAGAAGGTAGATACGCCTTCACCATGCCCGGCAGCAAGGCAACTGTCACCGCCATATTCACCGCCACCAGCAGCGAGACGGGTACCGGCTTCACCGATGTGCCCTCCGACGCCTGGTACGCTGAGGCTGTGAAGTATGTCACCGAGCAGGGCCTGATGAATGGCACCAGCGAGACTGCCTTCAGCCCCATGCTGTCCATGAGCCGTTCCATGCTGGTGACCGTGCTCTACCGTCTGGCCGGTGAGCCTGATGCGGGCGAGTGCGCCTTCACCGACGTGGCCTCTGGCACCTGGTACACCGACGCGGTGGCCTGGGCCGCTGCCAATGGCGTTGTCACTGGAACTACTACGACTACCTTTGCACCTGACGCTGCCATCACCCGCGAGTCTCTGGCGGTCATTCTGTACCGCTATGCGGAGATGAAGGAGCAGGCTCAGGGTGAGAAGGGGGACCTGACCGCCTTCGCGGACGGCGCTTCCGTCTCTGATTGGGCGGCTGAGGCCATGGCCTGGGCTGTGGGTGAGGGCATCCTCACCGGCAAGAGCGGCAACACCCTGGATCCCCAGGGTACTGCCACCCGGGCCGAGGTTGCCACCATCCTGATGCGCTTCTGCAGCATGACAGAAAAGTAAAGAACAAAAGCAAGAGGCCCCGCCGGAGACACCTGTCTCCGGCGGGGTCGTTTTTTATAAGGGTGTAAAGGCCTATTTTGACTGCAAAAATTTGGCGTGAGCCAGTGCGAATATAAAAATCTCACGGGGCAAAGCTATGTTCGGATTCCCAATCCAACAAAAACAAAACACAAGGAGATGCACACTATGACTAGTTCCAATAAGGCTGTTGTTCCCAGCGCTCGCGAGGCTCTCAACAAGTTCAAGATGGAGGCCGCTTCCGAGGTTGGCGTCAACCTGAAGCAGGGCTACAACGGCGACCTGACCTCCCGTGAGGCCGGCTCCGTGGGCGGCCAGATGGTCAAGAAGATGATCCAGGCCTACGAGAACGGAATGCAGTAATCCTGCGCTGTTCCCCATCCACAGCGAGGAAACGAAGCAACCCCTGAAAACCGGGCGCGCGGCATTGAGCCGCGCGCCCGGTTTTTGCCGTTGAGCACAAAAGAGCGGCCGGAATCCGCCCTCTCTTCTGTTTGACGGAGCGGCGGAAAATAGGGTATACTACTTTCTGACAGAAAATAAAGAAACGTCATAGCGGCCGCTGGCGCCGCTGAGAGGAGAGTTCAAATCCATGTTCCGACCTTACGATATGCATATGCATACCGTTTTTTCCACAGATTCCGAAACGCCGATGGAGGCCCAGGCTGAGGCGGCCATCAGCCGCGGTCTGGCCGGTATTGCCATCACCGACCATTATAACCCGGACTATCCCAATCCGGTCCACCGGACCGGTCAGCCCACGGAGGCCTACCACCGGGCTATGGAGCACCTGGCGGAGCAGTACGCTGGGCGGCTGGAGGTACTCAAGGGCATAGAGATGGGCATACTGCCCGGCGGCACCATGGCCCGCTGTGAGGCAGCCGCCCAGGATTATGCCTATGATTTCATTCTGGCCTCCTTCCACGCCACGCCGGAGCGCACCTTTGACGACCTGGCCCGGGATCCGGCCAGCAATGTTGAAGGGGTATTCCGGCAGTATTATGAGTTTGTCCTGTCCTGCATCGGGCAGTTCAAAAACTATGACGTACTGGCCCACCTCAACCTGGTGGACCGCTACGCGCCCTATGTGCCCGACGACAGCCTGTACACCGATGTGATAGATGAGATTCTCCGCACCGCCGTGTCCGACGGCAAGGGCCTGGAGATCAACACCGCCAGCTGGCGGTACCGCATGGGAGAGCGGACCACCCCCACCGCGGCCATTCTCAAGCGCTTCCGGGAGCTGGGCGGGGAATATATCACCGTGGGCTCCGACGCCCACACCCCCAAGTGGCTGGGAGATCACCTGGAAGAGGGCTATCAGCTGCTGCGGGACCTGGGCTGGAAATACTGCACGGTGTACCGGCAGCGGAAACCCTGTCCCATCAAACTGTGACCTGACGGCGCAGAGGCGCCGGTGATACAAAAATCGTGGCAGAAAGGGGACCATGGCATGTACTCCAAACAGATTACAATCCAGAACAAGAGCGGGCTTCACGCCCGGCCTGCAGCTGACTTTGTCAGCCAGGCGGGAAAGTTCAAGTCCCGGATCGGAATTCAGCGGGTGGGCGAAGAGAGCAAGGCGGATGGAAAATCCATCATTATGCTTCTGGCGCTGGGCCTGGCCCAGGGGGAAGAGGTCATCCTCTCCGCCGACGGCGAGGACGAGAAGGAGGCCGTGGAGACCCTGGCTGAGGTTCTGGCCAACTGCAGAACATAAATTTCCGCAAATGGACTACTGGCCTTGAAACAAGCGCCGGGGGTATGATATCCTTAATTAAAATCAATAGCACGGGAAGCCGCCGCCTGGAACAGTGGCACGGCAGGCATTTCGTCGCAGGAAAGGAATGAATGGCAGTGGAAATGAACAAGAAGAACATGGACCCCGCCTCCCTCGCCGCCTACATCGATCATACCCTTCTCAAGCCCGAGGCCTCCGTGGCGGACATCAAAAAGGTGTGTGACGAGGCCAAGGAGCACCACTTTGCCAGTGTGTGCGTCAATCCCTCCTATACCCGCTATGTGGCGGAGCAGCTCGCCGGCAGCGATGTGACTCCCTGCTGCGTCATCGGCTTCCCCTTCGGCACCCAGACCCCCGAGGCCAAGGCCTTTGAGACCCAGGACGCGGTGGCCAACGGCGCCCGTGAGGTGGACATGGTCATCAACGTGGGCGCCATCAAGTCCGGCGACTGGGAGCTGGTGGAGCGGGACGTGGCCGGCGTGGTGAAGGCCACGGACGGTAAGGCTGGCGTGAAGGTCATTCTGGAGACCTGCCTGCTCACCGACGAGGAGAAGGTCAAGGCCTGCACCATCTGCAAGAAGGCGGGGGCGGCCTTTGTCAAGACCTCCACCGGCTACTCCAAGGGCGGCGCCACCGTGGAAGACGTGCGCCTCATGCGGGAGACCGTGGGCCCCGAGATGGGCGTGAAGGCCTCCGGCGGCATCCGCACCTACGAGGATGCGGTGGCCATGATTGAGGCCGGCGCCAACCGTCTGGGCGCCAGCGCGGGCATCAAGATCATCGCCGGCCCCTCCGCCGGTGAGAGCGCACCCAAGGCCGGCTACTGAGCCGAAAAAGAGCATACAGCGTCAATGGGGCGGGAGAGCCGTGGAAACACGGTTCTCCCGCTTCTTTGCCTCAAGGACATATGTTTGTCAAATCAAAAAATAACGGGTTGAAGCTGGTAAAAATGGGGGGATGGTCTTGCGTTGCGGGGCTGTTTGTGATATGCTAAAAAAACGGGTGAGGAGCCGGAGGAAATTTGTTCAGAAGGATGAAAGCGGGAGACGTTTTCCATCCCTTCGGACGGCCTTCTGCCCCCATCTGGTCCGGATGTACGGACAAGCTGAATAATAGTTCGGACGCGGTGCGGCACACAGCCGCCTAACAGGGAAGACCGGTGAAAATCCGGCGCAGTCTTACCTCTACTGTAAGCGCAGACGAGAGTGTCAGTCCATTGGCGAGGAAGCCGAGAAGGGACGCTGGAGGATGAAGCGCAAGCCAGGAGACCTGCCGCAGTTCGGTACGTACTCTGAGGTGGAGGGTACTGGCATACGTCAAACGCGGGCCCTTTCCCATTGGGAAGGGGTCTTTTTTTGTCGGCTGGACCCGGGAGGCGCTATGGCAAAGCTGGAACATTATATTGATGTGGGAGACAGAAAGCTGCGCTGCGGCTACACCACCGGCACCTGCGCTGCGGCTGCGGTCCGGGGGGCAGCGGAGCTGCTGCTTCTGGGGCGGCGGCTGAGCGCCGTCCGGGTGGACACCCCGGCGGGCATCCAGGTGGAGGCCGAGCTGCTGGAGCTCTCTGCCGGACCGGGCTGGGCGTGCTGCGCCGTCCGCAAGGACGGGGGCGACGACCCGGACATCACCGACGGCACCCTGATTTTCGCCAGGGTGGAGCGGACGGACACCCCCGGTGTGGAGATTGACGGCGGCGAGGGCGTGGGCCGGGTGACCAGACCCGGTCTGGACCAGCCTGTGGGCGCGGCGGCCATCAACTCCACGCCACGGCGGATGATCCGGGAGCAGGCCGAGGCTGTGCTGCAGGAATCGGGGGCATCCGGCGGCCTGAGGGCCGTCATCTCTGTGCCTGAGGGCCAGCGGCTGGCAGGCGGAACCTTTAACCCCCGGCTGGGTATCGATGGAGGTATCTCCATCCTGGGCACCAGCGGCATTGTCCGGCCCATGAGCGAGGAGGCCCTGATCCGCTCGGTTCACCTGGAGCTGGACCTGGTGCGGGCCAGTGGAGCCGAGGACGTGCTGGTCACCCCCGGCAACTACGGCGAGGATTTTTCGCGGGATGTGCTGGGCCTGCGGCTGGACCGCTGGGCCCTGTGCAGCAACTATGTGGGCGAGGCCATCGACCACGCCCGGGGGCTGGGGTTCCGGTCCCTGCTGCTGGTGGGCCACCTGGGCAAGCTGGTGAAGGTGGCGGCGGGTATTATGAACACCCACTCCCGCACCGCCGATGGCCGGAGAGAGACCATGGCCGCCCATACCGCTCTGTGCGGCGGTGACCGGACCTTGGTGGAGCGGGTCTTTGACGCTCCCACCACCGACGGTGGGGTGGAGCTGCTGGAGGAGGCCGGCCTGAAGGAGGCCGTGATGGCCTCCCTGGCGGCGGCCCTGGACAGACGCCTGAAGGCGAGAGCGGGGGCGGATATGGAGATTGAGGCCCTCTTCTTTTCCAACCGGTTTGGAATTTTGGGACAGACCCCCGGTGCGGCGCGGCTACTGGCGCGCCACCGGACGGAATATAACGACAGAACATAAAAACGGAGGCTCACTGATATGGTACACTTTATCGGCGCCGGTCCTGGCGCACCTGATCTCATCACCCTGCGGGGCGCCCGGCTGCTGGCCGAGGCCGACGTGATCATCTATGCCGGTTCCCTGGTGAACCCGGCCCTGCTGGAGGGCCGCAAGGAGGGCTGCGCCGTGTACGACAGCGCGTCCATGACCCTGGAGGAAGTGCTCTCCGTCATGGAGAAGGCTGAGCAGGAGGGCAAGACCACCGTCCGGCTCCACACCGGCGACCCCTCTCTCTACGGCGCCATCCGGGAGCAGATGGACGAGCTGGACAAGATGGGCGTGTCCTACGACGTGACCCCCGGCGTGTCTTCCTTCTCCGGAGCCGCTGCGGCCCTCAACGCAGAGTATACTCTGCCCGATGTATCCCAGTCTGTTATCATCACCCGCATGGCGGGCCGCACTCCCGTGCCCGAAGGGGAGGCGCTGGCCAAGATGGCCTCCCACGGCTGCACCATGGTGCTCTTCCTGTCCACCGGTCTGCTGGAGGATGTGGAGAAGGAGCTGATGAAGGGCGGCTATTCCCCTGACACCCCGGCGGCCATTGTGTACAAGGCCACCTGGCCCGACCAGAAGGTGTACCGCTGCACCGTGTCCACCCTGGCCCAGACTGCCAAGGCCAACCACGTCACCAAGACCGCCCTCATCACCGTGGGCGGCTTCCTGGGCACTGAGTATGAGCGCTCCAAGCTCTACGACCCCACCTTCACCCACGGCTGCCGGAAGGGGACCGAGGGATGAAGCTGGCCATGGCCGCCTTTACCGCCCGTGGGGCGGCGCTGGGGCGGCAGCTGGCGGCAGCCCTGACGGCGGAGGGGGAGGCGTGCTCCCTGGCCGTCCCTGCCCGGCTGGCTCCGGAGCTGGACCTGCCCGCCATGGACAGCCTGGCGGACTGGACAGCCCGGGAATTTGCCCGGGCGGACGGCCTTATCTTCGTGGGGGCCTGCGGCATCGCTGTCCGGGCCATCGCGCCCCATGTGAAGGACAAGCTCACCGACCCCGCCGTGGCGGCGGTGGACGAGGCGGGGCGCTGGGTGGTGCCCCTGCTGTCCGGCCACGTGGGGGGCGCCAACGACCTGGCCCGGCGCATCGCCGACCTCACCGGTGGACAGGCGGCGGTCTCCACAGCCACCGATGTCAACGGCCTCTTTGCCGTGGACCAGTGGGCCGCCCGGCAGGGCTTCGCCATCGAGGACAGAACGGCCGCCAAGGCCATTTCCGCCGCTCTGCTGGCCGGGGAAACGGTGGGCTTTGCCAGCGAATTCCCGGTGGACGGTGCCCTGCCCAAGGGCGTGACGGCAGGAGAGGCGAATATCGGATTTTCCGTCAGCGCAAAGACGGAAGCGCTGCCCTTTGGAACCGGATTGCGGCTGGTGCCACGGGTGCTTCGGTTGGGCATCGGCTGCCGCCGGGGCACAACCGAGGAGGCCATTGCCGCCGCCGTGGACACCGCTCTGGCGGAACACGGGCTTTCCGCAAAGGCAGTGGCCGGAGTGGGCACTATCGACCTGAAGAAGGACGAGACTGGGCTGCTCGCCTTCTGTGAGCACCGGGGCTGGAAATTGAACTGTTACAGCGCGGAGGAGCTGCTCCGGGCCGAGGGGGAGTTTACTCCCTCTGACTTCGTGAAAGGGGTCACCGGGGTGGACAATGTTTGCGAGCGCTCCGCCGTGATGGGCGGCGGACAGCTGGTCATCCGCAAGCGGGCGGCGGGTGGCGTTACCGTAGCGGCGGCCCTGCTGCCCCTGCGGCTGACATTTGATTAAAAAGAAAATGCCGTGCCTTATGGCGCGTATGGAGGTTTTTGGATGAAAGTGACCGTAATCGGTCTGGGCCCCGGCGCGGGCGCCGACCTGACCGGCCGGGCCAGAGAGGCCCTGGCCGCCTGCGACCTGGTGGTGGGCTACACCGCCTATGTGGCCCTGATCAAGGACGAGTTCCCCGACAAGGAGTACCGCTCCACCGGCATGCGCAAGGAAGTGGACCGCTGCCGGGCTGCGGTGGAGGCCGCCGTGGAGGGTCACGACGTGGCCATGGTGTGCTCCGGCGACTCCGGCGTGTACGGCATGGCGGGCCTCATCTACGAGGTGGCCCAGGACTATCCGCCGGTGGATATCGAGGTGGTGCCCGGTATCACCGCTGCTTGCGGCGGTGCCGCCGTGCTGGGCGCGCCCCTGACCCACGACTTCGCCGTGGTGTCCCTGTCCGACCTGCTCACCCCCTGGGAGTTGATTGAGAAGCGGCTCACCTGCGCCGCAGAGGCGGACTTTGTCCTGTGCATCTACAACCCCATGAGCCACAGCCGTCCCGACCACCTGCGCCGTGCCTGCGACATCCTGCTGCAGGTCAAGGACCCCAACACCGTGTGCGGCTGGGTGCGCAACATCGGCCGTGAGGGCGAGGAGTGCAAGCTCCTCACTCTGGCCGAGCTGAGAGACGAGAAGGTGGACATGTTCACCACTGTGTTTGTGGGCAGCAGCGCCACCATGAACCTGAACGGCAAGATGGTCACACCCCGTGGCTACCGGGGCGTGGGTTCCCGGGAGGAGTAAGCATCCCGGACAGAAGGAGGAATCAGCGTGGAAATTCTGCTCTTCGGCGGCACCACCGAGGGCCGCATGCTGGCCCAGTGGCTGGATGAGCGGGGAGACAAGGTGACCTACTGCGCCGCCACCGAGTACGGCGGGACCCTGATTCCGGAGGGAGCAGGCGTCACCGTCCATGTGGGACGGCTGGACCAGAACGGCATGGCGGAGCTGCTGGCGGCAGGTCATTTTGACTACGTGGTGGACGCCACCCACCCCTACGCCTCCGTGGTCAGCGCCAATCTGAAGGGGGCGGCGGGAGAGGCCGGTGTGCCCTATCTCCGGCTGGTGCGGGAGGATGTGCCCGACGACGAGAGCTGGTTCCACGCCCCCGACGCCAAGACAGCGGCAGAGATGCTGCTGGGTATGGAGGGCAACATCCTCCTTACCACCGGCAGCAAGGAGCTGGACTGCTACGCGGTCCCCGGTCTGCGGGAGCGGGTATTTCCCCGTGTGCTGCCCGCCCTGGACTCCCTGAACCGCTGCCTGGAGCTGGGATTCCCCCCGGCCCACATCATCTGCATGCAGGGCCCCTTTTCCAAGGAGCTCAACATTGCCATGATGAAGCAATTCAACATCAGCGTGATGGTCACCAAGGCCAGCGGAAAGAACGGCGGCTTCTGGCAGAAGGCAGCGGCTGCCGCCGAGGTACGGGCGGATCTGCTCCTCATCGACCGCCCCTGTCCGGAGAACGGACTGACCATGCTGGAGATGAAATCCTTCCTGAACCGGCCCTGGACGGAGAAATAAAGGAGAGAAAGAACCATGAAGAGCCCGGTTTATCTGATCGGCGTGGGCATGGGAGACGGCGGCACCCTGACCGTCGATGCCGCCGACGCCATTGACGCCTGCGACCTGCTCATCGGCGCACCCCGTCTGCTGGAGCCCTGGCAGGACAAGGGCAAGGAGACGCAGGCCATTATCCCCGCCCAGGAGATCGCCGACTGCATCCTCAGCCAGGACAACCGCTGCACCGTGGGCGTGCTGCTGTCCGGCGACGTGGGCTTTTACAGCGGCGCCAAGAACCTCTACCCCCTTCTGGAGGAGGAGCGGGAGGTCATCGCCATCCCCGGCATCAGCAGTCTGGTGTACTTCTGCGCCCGGATTCACACCACCTGGCAGGACGTCCACCTGGTCAGCGCCCACGGCCGCAGCTGTGATGCCGCCGCCGAGGTGGGCCGCAACGCCAAGACCTTCTTCCTCACCGGCGGGAGCAGCGGCCCCGCCGAGCTGTGCGCCCGCCTGCGGGATCGGGGCCTGGGCAAGGTCAAGGTGTGGGTGGGCGAGCGGCTGTCCTACGAGGACGAGCGCGTCACCTACGGCACCGCCCAGGAGCTGGCCGAGGAGGAGTTCGACTCCCTGGCCGTGATGCTGGCGGTCAACCCCAACCCCGACAAGGGCAGGGCCTACATCCCCACACTCACCGACGAGGACTTTATCCGGGGCGACGTACCCATGACCAAGGAGGAGGTACGGGCCCTGGCCCTGGTAAAGCTCCGCCTGGAGCCGGGCCAGAAGGTGTGGGACGTAGGCGCCGGCACCGGTTCGGTGTCGGTGGAGTGCGCCCGGTCCATCCCCGACGGCGACGTGTTCGCCATTGAGAAAAAGCAGGAGGCTCTAGAGCTCCTGTCCAAGAACAAGGCCAGATTCGGGGTGTCCAACCTCCACCTGGTGGCTGGTGAGGCCCCCGGTGCTCTGGAGGGACTGCCCGCTCCTGACCGGGTGTTCCTGGGCGGCACCTCGGGCAGCCTGGGGGAGATTCTGGGCATTGTGCTGCGCAAGAACCCCGCCGCCCGTGTGGTAGCTGCCGCCATCACCCTGGAGACCCTGGGAGAGGCTATGCGGTGTTTTGAGGGCATGGGCCTGGCCAATGTGGAGATCGCCCAGATTTCCGTCAGCAAGGCCAGAGCCGTGGGCCCCTACCACATGATGAACGCCCAGAACCCGGTGTTTCTGATCTCAGGGGAGGGACAGGGATGAGCGGCGGGGCGCTGCCCCGGATCCTGCTCTGTGCCCCGTCCAGCGGCGGCGGCAAGACCACCGTCACCTGCGCCATTCTCCAGGCCCTGGTGAACCGGGGACTGTCCCCAGCCTCCTTCAAGTGCGGCCCGGACTACATTGACCCCATGTTCCACAGCGAGATCATCGGGGCCAAGAGCCGCAACCTGGACCTGTTCTTCTGCGGGGAAAACCTGGCCCGCCAGCTCCTGTGGGAGAACGGCAAGGACTGCGGCGTCTCGGTCATCGAGGGGGTTATGGGGTATTACGACGGCGTGGCCATGGGCACCCAGGCCAGCGCCTACCACCTCTCCAAGGCCACCGGTACTCCCGCTGTGCTGGTGCTGGACGGCCGTGGCATGGGACTGTCGGCGGCTGCAGCAGTGAAGGGAATCAAGGATTTCCGAAGCGACAGCGGTATCGCCGGTGTGATCCTCAACCGGATTTCTCCTATGCTCTACCCCAGGCTGAGAGACGCCATTGAGGGGGAGACAGGTGTAAAGGTATACGGCTTTCTTCCGGAGCGGAAGGACTGCGCCCTGGAGAGCCGTCACCTGGGCCTGGTCACCGCAGCGGAGGTGGCCAACCTGAAGGAGAAGCTGTCCGCTCTGGCCGCTCAGGCCGAGGAGACCGTGGATCTGGACGGCCTGCTGGCGCTGGCCAAGTCCGCACCTGCCCTGGAATTTGAGGAAGAGTCCCTTCCGGCCCCTGTACCCGGTCGGCCACGCATCGCCGTGGCCAAAGACAAGGCCTTCTGCTTCTATTACGCCGACGGCCTGGACGCCCTGGAGCGGCTGGGTGCCGAGCTGGTGCCCTTCTCTCCCCTGGAGGACAAGGCGCTGCCCGAGGGCTGCTCCGGACTCTATCTGGGAGGCGGCTACCCGGAGATTTTCGCCGGTGAGCTGGCCCAGAATACCGGGATGTTAAAGGCAATCCGCTCCGCCGTGGAGGGCGGCATGCCCGCCGTGGCCGAGTGCGGCGGATTTCTCTATCTGCATGAACACTTGCAGGACAGTGAGGGCGTGGACCAGCCGCTGGTGGGGGTGTTTCCCTGGTCGGCCCGCAACACCAGAAAGCTGGGCCGCTTTGGATATGTGACCCTGACGGCTCAGAAGGACGGTCTGCTGTGCCGGGCGGGGGAGGGCTTCCCCGCCCACGAGTTCCACTACTGGGACAGCCAGCAGCCGGGCGCTGATTTTCACGCCCGGAAGCCCGGCAGCAGCCGGAGCTGGGACTGCGCCTGGCACACACCCACCATGTACGCCGGATTTCCCCATTTTCATTTCCGCGCCTGCCCCGAGGCGGCCCGCCGCTTCGTGTCGGCATGCGCCAGATATCAGGAGGAGCGTGTATGAGCATTCTGGAGGAGACACTTGCAGCCATTGTCCCTGCCGATCAGGCGGCCATGGACGCCGCCTGGCAGCGCTGGGATTCCATCGCCAAGCCTCTGCGCAGCCTGGGTCTGCTGGAGGAATCGGTGGTCCGCATCGCCGGTATAACCGGCACTCCCGCCGTGAAGCTGGGTAAGCGGGCCGTCATCGCCATGTGCGCCGATAACGGCGTGGTGGCCCAGGGGGTCACCCAGACCGGCCAGGAGGTGACCGCCATTGTCACCGAGAACATGTCCACCGGCGACACCAGCGTCTGCCGCATGGCCGCCGCCGCTGGAGCGGACGTCATCCCTGTGGACATCGGCGTGGCCCGTCCGGTGGTGGGGGAGCGCATCCGCCAGTACAACATCCGCCGGGGCACCGCTGATATGACCCAGGGCCCCGCTATGACCCGGGAAGAGGCGGTCAAGGCGGTGGAGACCGGTATCCAGCTGGTGCGGGAGCTGAAGGACAAGGGCTACGGCCTCATCGGCACCGGCGAGATGGGCATCGGCAACACCACCACCTCCAGCGCGCTGGTCTCTGTGTTCCTGAACTGCCCTCCTGAAAAGGTGACCGGCCGGGGTGCTGGGCTGTCCAGCGCCGGTCTGGAGCGGAAGATCAAGGCCATTGAGACCGCCATCCAGCTCAACCAGCCCGACCCTGCCGACCCCATCGATGTGCTGAGCAAGGTGGGCGGCCTGGACCTGGCCGGACTGTGCGGTGTGTTCCTGGGCGGCGCGGCCTGCCGCATCCCTGTGCTGGTGGACGGCTTCATCTCCTCCGCCGCGGCCCTTACCGCAGCACGGCTGTGCCCCAACGCGGTGGACTACATGCTGGGCAGTCACGCATCCAACGAGCCCGCCGGACGCATGGTGCTGGAGGACCTGGGCCTGAAACCCTTCCTCTACGCCAACATGTGCCTTGGCGAGGGCACTGGCGCGGCGGCAGTTATGCCCCTGCTGGACATGGCTCTGGCGGTGTATGACGGTATGACCACCTTTGCCGACGAGCAGATTGAGGCTTACCAGCCCCTGACCTGAGAGAAGAGGAAACCATATGCTGATTCTGGTCTCCGGCGGGAGCGGCAGCGGAAAATCGGCTTTTGCCGAGGAGCTGATCGTCTCCTCCGGCCTGGAAACAAAGATATATGTGGCCACCATGCAGGTGTGGGACGCCGAGGGTCAGGCCCGGGTGGACCGGCACCGGGCCATGCGGGCGGGCAAGGGCTTTGCCACCCTGGAGTGTCCGGTGAATCTGGCGGAAGCTGACGTGCCCTGGGGGTGCGCCCTGCTGCTGGAGGACCTGACCAATCTGGCGGCCAACGAGTGGTTCGGCGGAGACCGCTCCGGAGCAGAGGAGCGGGTGCTCTCCGGACTGAGCAAATTGAAAGACCACACTGCCCTGACGGTGGTGGTGGCCAACGAGCTGTTCTCCGACGGCATCGAGTATGATAAGGAGACAGCGGACTATCTGGCCTGCCTGGCCCGGCTCAACCGGGCGGCGGCTCAGATGGCGGACCGGGTGTACGAGGTTGTGTGCGGCATCCCGGTGCGCTGGAAGGGGGAAGCGGAATGAAGAGCTTTTGGATCGCCCTGGCCATGTACTCCAAGCTGCCCGCCAAGCGGGTGGAGTGGGACAAAAAGAGCCTGTCCTGGGCGCTGTGCTGGTTCCCGGCGGTGGGCGTGGCGGCGGGGGCGCTGCTGTTTGGCTGGCTGTGGCTGGCCGGGGTACTGGGCCTGGGTGCGCCCCTGCGGGCGGCAGTGGCCCTGCTCATCCCCATCGCCATCAGCGGCGGCATCCACGTGGACGGCTTCTGTGACACCGCTGACGCCCTGGGCTCCCACCAGACCAGGGAGAAGAAGCTGGAAATTCTCAAGGACTCCCACACCGGCGCCTTCGCTGTGTTCTGCTGCGGGGTGTATCTGATACTCTTCTTCGCCGCCTGGTGTCAGGTGGAGACGGCCTCCCTCGGGACCATGGGCGTCCTGGCCCTGACGCCGGTGCTGTCCCGCAGCCTGTCCGGCATTGGGGCGGTCACCATGCCCAACGCCCGTGGCAGCGGCCTGCTGGCCACCTTCACCGCACCCATGGACCGCCAGAAGGCCCACGGTGTGCTGACGGCGTGGATGTGCCTGACCGGCATGGCCATGGTGATGCTGGACCCCTGGGCCGGCGGCGGAGCGGTGGCGGCCGCGGCCATCAGCTTTATCTACTACGCTGTGATGTCCAAGCGGCAGTTCGGCGGCATCACCGGCGATCTGGCCGGATTCTTCCTCCAGGTGTGCGAGTGCTCCATGATACTGCTGGCGGCCCTGGCCCAGCGGGTGGAGGTGCTGCTGTGAGACTCATTATTGGCGGCGCGGGCCAGGGAAAGCTGGACTACGCGCTGAAGAAAATGGGGCTGGCTCCCTCCGCTGTGGCCCTTGACCCGGCCCAGGCAGCGGACAAGGCCATCCTGTACCACCTGGAGGCATGGGTGAAGGCCAACCCGGCGGCAGATCATCTCGCCGCACTGGAGGAGCTGTTGACGGTCAACCCCGGCATCGTGATTCTCTGCGACGAGGTGGGCTGCGGTGTGGTGCCCATCGCCCGGGAGGAGCGGGCCTGGCGGGAAGCAGTGGGCCGTCTCTGCTGTGCCCTGGCCAAGCGGGCGGACACCGTGGAGCGGATTTTCTGCGGCATTCCCATGACATTGAAGGGGGACTCGGCATGGAACTGATACTGGTGCGCCACGGCATTACGCCGGGAAATCTGGAGCGGCGCTTTGTGGGGCGGCTGGACCAGCCGCTGGCCCCGGAAGGGGAGGCGCTGGCCCGTGAGGTGGCCCCCACGCTGCCGCCGGTGGAGCACATCTACCGCAGCCCCCTGCTCCGCTGCCGTCAGACAGCGGATATCCTGTGGCCCGGGGTGGAGCAGACCGTGGTGGACAACCTGAAAGAGACCGACTTCGGCCCCTATGAGGGTAAGTGCCACGCCGAGCTGGACGGAGACCCGGTGTACCAGCGGTGGCTCAACGGGGAGTTGGAGATTGGCGAGCCCATTGAGAACTGCAATGCCCGTGCGGCCCAGGCCCTCCGGGACATCGCCGCCGACGTGACGGCAAAGGGCTGGCAAAGGGCGGGTATCGTGGCTCACGGGGGCATTTTCATGAGCATGCTTGCCAAGTTCGGCCTGCCGGAGCGGTCCTATTACGACTGGATGCTGCCCAACTGCAGCGGCTACCAGGCGGAGCTGGAGACCGACCCCCTGGCGCTGCGGGTCTTTGCAGCCGTAGGGAGGGCCAAGGTATGACGATAACCCTGCGTCTGTTTGCCCTGCTGCTGGGCTTTCTCCTGGACCTGCTGCTGGGAGACCCCCGCTGGCTTCCCCACCCCATCCGGGCCATCGGCGCCCTCATCGCCGCCCTTGAGAAGGTTTTGAGGAAAATTTTTCCCAAGAACCGGAGCGGCCAGCTTGCCGGCGGCGTGGCCCTGGTGATTCTGGTGCTGGTCCTGTCCGGTGGCTTCACCTTGCTGGTGCTGTGGCTGTGCGGGAAGGTGGGGCTGTGGCTCCGGTTCCTGGCGGAGACCATTCTCTGCTTCCAGCTGCTGGCCACCCGCTCCCTCAAGGGGGAGAGCATGAAGGTATACAAGGCCCTGAAGGCCGGCGACCTGGAGGGTGCCCGCTATGCGGTGTCCATGATCGTGGGCCGTGACACCCAGTGCCTGGACGAGGCCGGTGTGGCTCGGGCAGCGGTGGAGACCGTGGCGGAGAACGCCTCCGACGGCGTCATCGCCCCCCTGATCTTCCTGGCCATCGGCGGCGCCCCTCTGGGCATGGTCTACAAGGCGGTCAATACCATGGACTCCATGGTGGGTTACAAGAACGACCAGTACCTCTGGTTCGGCCGCTGCGCCGCCAAGCTGGACGACGTGGTGAACTTTATCCCCGCCCGGCTGGCGGGACTGCTCATGTGCCTGGGAGCGGGCTTCTCCGGCTTTGACGCCCCCAACGCCCTGCGGATTTTCCGCCGGGACCGGAAAAACCACAAGTCCCCCAACTCCGCCCACACTGAGGCTGCCGCTGCCGGCGCCCTCCACATCCAGCTGGGCGGGTCCAACTATTACTTCGGCAAGCTGGTGGAGAAGCCCACCATCGGCGACGCCGACCATCCGGTGGAGCCCCTGGACATTGTCCGGGTGAACCGGCTCATGTATGCCACCGCCTTTCTCGCGCTGGTGCTGTGCTGCGGCGTGCCGCTGCTGGTGACCCTGGCGCTGTAAAGGCCAACCTTTGAGCAGAGGAGGAATCTTCCGCCATGCAGTACACCCACGGCGGCGATATCTGGAGCTGTCCCGCGCCGGTGCTGGACTTCTCCGCCAATCTCAATCCCCTGGGCATGCCGCCCCAGGTCAGACAGGCGGCGGAGGCGTCCATCACCGACGCCGTCCACTACCCCGACCCGGCCTGCCGCAGACTCACCGCCGGTATCGCTGTCCGGGACGGCGTGAAGCCGGAGCAGGTGCTCTGCGGCGCGGGTGCGGCCGACCTCATTTTCCGGCTGGTGTGGGCGGAGCGGCCCCGCCGGGCCATGGTCACCGCCCCCACCTTCTCCGAGTACGGACAGGCCCTGCGGGCCGCCGGTGCGGAGGTCATCTCCCACCGCCTGCGCAAGGAGGACGGCTTTGACCTGACGGAGGACATTCTCCGGCACATTGACCACGATTTGGACATGCTCTTCCTCTGCACCCCCAACAATCCCACTGGCCGCACCATCCCCACCCAGCTGCTGGAGACCATCGCCCGGCGGTGCGGGGAGATGGGGGTCCGGCTGGTGGTGGACGAGTGCTTTCTGGAGCTGACCGACGGCGCCCAGGGCATGGCCGGACGGCTGGAGGAGTTTCCCACCCTCTTCCTCCTGCGGGCCTTCACCAAGAGCTACGCCATCCCCGGCCTGCGGCTGGGGTACTGCCTCACCGCCGACCGGCCGCTGCTGGAGAAGATGGAGGCCTGTGCTCCGGCCTGGGCGGTGTCTGTGCCCGCACAGGCGGCGGGTCTGGCGGCTCTGGAGCAGCCCGGCTGGCCGCAGCAGGCCAGAGCGGTTATCGGTCCGGCACGGGAACGGCTCCTTTCGGAGCTGGGCGAGCTGGGACTGGAGGTGTGGCCCGGTCAGGCCAACTACCTGCTCTTCCGGGCCCCGGGACAGTGTGACCTGAAGGAGCGCATGGCGGAGCGTGGCATCCTCCTCCGCTCCTGCGCCAACTACGACGGCCTGGGCCCCGACTACTACCGGGCGGCGGTGCGTCTGCCTGAGGAGAACGAGCGGCTGATTTCCACACTCCGGGCGGTTCTGGTGGAAAACTGACGGTACAGGGAGGATACGACTGGAATGGCAAAGGCGATTATGATTCAGGGTACCGCCTCCAACGCGGGCAAGAGCCTGCTGGCGGCGGGGCTGTGCCGGGTGTTCCGGCAGGACGGCTACCGGGTAGCCCCCTTCAAGGCCCAGAACATGGCCCTCAACTCCTTCATCACCGAGGAGGGGCTGGAGATGGGCCGGGCTCAGGTGGTCCAGGCCGAGGCGGCGGGGGTGGTTCCGTCGGTGCGGATGAACCCGGTGCTCCTCAAGCCCACCAACGATACCGGCTCCCAGGTCATCGTCAACGGGATTCCTCGGGGTACTATGCGAGCGTCTGAATACTATCAGTATAAGAAAAACCTGATTCCCGAGGTGATGGCGGCATATCAGTCCCTGTCGGACGAGTACGATATCATCGTCATTGAAGGGGCGGGCAGCCCGGCGGAGATCAACCTGAGACAGGACGACTTCGTCAATATGGGTATGGCCAAGCTGGCCGACGCGCCGGTGCTGCTGGTGGGTGACATCGACCGGGGCGGCGTGTTCGCCTCCCTGTACGGCACGGTGGCCCTGCTGGAGCCCGACGAGCAGGCACGGATCAAGGGCTTTGTCATCAACAAGTTCCGTGGTGATGTGGAGATTCTCCGGCCCGGTCTGAAGCAGCTGGAGGACCTGGCGGGCAAGCCGGTGCTGGGCGTGGTGCCCATGCTGAAGGTGGACGTGGACGACGAGGACTCCCTCTCAGAGCGGCTGGAGCCGGGGAAAAAGGTGGGCCTTATCGACATCGCGGTGATCCGCCTGCCCCGTCTGTCCAACTTCACCGACTTCAATCCCCTGGAGCGGCTGGAGGAGGTCACCCTCCGGTACGTGTCCTCTCCCCGGGAGCTGGGCAACCCGGATTTGATTATCCTGCCCGGCACCAAGAACACCATGGGCGACCTGCGCTGGCTGCGCCAGAGCGGGCTGGAAAATGCCATCCTGAAGCACGCCGCCGCCGGCGGGTGCGTGGTGGGCATCTGCGGCGGCTATCAGATGCTGGGCCGCAGCATCTCCGACCCTGACGGGGTGGAGGGAGGCGGCCAGCTGGCCGGCCTGGGCCTGCTGCCCACTGAGACGGTGTTCTTCGGCGAAAAGACCCGTACCCGGGTCAGTGGACAGTTTGACGCCATGGGCGGGGACTTCGCCGCCATGGCAGAGGTGCCCTTTGAGGGCTACGAGATCCACATGGGCCGCACCACCCATCTGGACGGGAGCAGCCACATTCTCTCCTTCCGCACCCTGGACGGAGACGCCCACGCCGACGGCGCGGCGGCGGGCAATGTGTGGGGCTGCTACATCCACGGCATTTTTGACCGGGCGGAGTGCGCCGCCGCTCTGGTCAACTGCCTGCGCCGCCGCCGGGGGCTGGAGGAATCCGCCGCTGCGGTGGACTGGAAGGAATACAAAGAACAGCAGTATGACGCCCTGGCCGACGGGGTGCGGGCTGCACTGGATATGGAGCGGATTTACCGCATCCTGAACGGGGAGGAATGAGCATGAAGGTGGAGCTGCAGCGGGTGGCACCCGCGGAGATTGAGCAGCGGAGCATGGAGATTATCACCGCCGAGTTGGGGGAGCGTTCCTTCCCGCCGGAGGTGCTGCCGGTGGTGAAGCGGGTCATCCACACCAGCGCCGACTTTGACTACGCCGACAACCTGGTCTTTTCTCCCGACGCGGTGGCCAAGGGTATCGAGGCCATCAGAAACGGCTGCACCATCATCACCGACACCCAGATGGCCTGGTCGGGCGTGAACAAGCGGGTGCTGGAGAAGTTCGGCGGCAAGGCGGTGTGCTTCATGTCCGACCCGGAGGTGGCCGCCGAGGCCAAGGCCCGTGGGGAGACCCGTGCCACTGTGTCCATGGAGCGGGCGGCGGAGCTGGAGGGTCCCCTGGTGTTCGCCATCGGCAACGCCCCCACCGCTCTGGTGCGTCTGTGCCAGCTCATTGACGAGGGCAAGGTGAATCCCGCTCTGGTCATCGGCGTGCCCGTGGGCTTTGTGAACGTGGTGGAGTCCAAGGAGCTGATGCTCACCATGGACGCGCCCCACATCGTGGCCCGGGGCCGGAAGGGCGGCAGCAACGTGGCCGCTGCCATCTGCAACGCCCTTATCTATCAGGCCTCCGGCAACGCCCGGGAGTGAGGAGGATATCCATGGACAAGAAAGCCATTCTGGCCGTCTCCTTCGGCACCAGCTACCAGGACACCCTGGAGCGGACCATCGCGGCCATTGAGAAGGAGCTTGCCGCTGTGTTTCCCGACCGGATCCTCCTCCGGGCCTTTACCAGCGGCATGATCTGCCGTAAACTGAAGGAACGGGACGGCATCGTCATCCCCAGCCCTGCCCAGGCTCTGGAGCAGCTGCTGGGGGAGGGGGTGACCGATGTGGTCATTCAGCCCACCCACGTCATCAACGGCGCTGAATATGATAAGCTGATGGCCCAGGCGGAGCCCTTCCGGGACAAATTCGCTCGTCTGACCGTGGGCGCGCCCCTGCTCACTTCGATTGAAGATTATAAGGCGGTGGCTGACGCCGTCCTGGAGCAGCTGCCCGAGCAGCAGGCGGACACCGCCCAGGTGTTCATGGGCCACGGCACCGAGCACTATGTGAACCCGTCCTACACCCAGCTGGAGTACCTCTTCCACGACATGGGCCGCAAGGATATCATCATCGGCACGGTGGAGGGCTATCCCGGCCTGGAGCAGGTGCTGCGGCGGCTCTCCGAGCGGCCTGAGGTGAAGAAAGCCCAGCTGCACCCCCTGATGGTGGTGGCGGGCGACCACGCCCGCAACGACCTGGCCGGTGAGGAGCCCGACTCCTGGAAGAGCGCCCTGGAGAGTGCGGGCTACCAGGTGGCGTGTGACCTGAGAGGCCTGGGAGAGTTCCCCGGCATCCAGCGGTTGTTTGCCGAGCACGCGAGGCAAGCGGCAGACAATCGGGACTGATCCCGTTCATATAGATAGAAGCGTGGGCCGGCAGAGGGAAGTCGGGTGAGAATCCCGCGCAGTCCCGCTGCCGTAAGAGAAGAGCCGCCGGACAATGGCCACTGGGTGCGCCCGGGAAGGCGTCCGGAGGCGGAGAGGCTCAAGCCGGAAAACCTGGCCGGTCCCCAATTCACCAACCTACGGACGATAGGAAAGGATGAAAAACCGTATGAAATCATGTACAATGAACCGTTGGATCAGAACGTGCGCCGTTCTGGCCGTGCTGATGGCCGCCCTCACTGTAGGGGCCTCCGCCATGCACATCGCCGAGGGCTACCTGCCGGTTGGCTGGGCCATCGGCTGGGGCGTGGTGTGCGTGCCCTTTGTGGCCGCCGGCCTTATCTCCATCCGGAAGAAGATTGAGGAGGCCCCCAGAACCAAGATTCTGCTGGCCATGTGCGGGGCCTTTGCCTTTGTGCTCTCCGCCCTGAAGCTGCCCTCCTTCAATGGCTCCTGCTCCCACCCCACCGGCGTGGGCCTGGGCGCCATCCTCTTCGGGCCCACCACCATGGCCGTGCTGGGCCTCATCGTGCTGCTGTTCCAGGCTCTGCTGCTGGCCCACGGCGGCCTGACCACCCTGGGCGCCAACACCTTCTCCATGGCGGTGGCCGGTCCCATCGTGTCCTGGGTGGTGTACAAGCTGCTGCGCAAGGTGGGCGCTCCCGCCGCTGTGGCGGTCTTTGCCGCCGCCGCTCTGGGCGACCTGCTGACCTACGTGGTCACCTCCGTCCAGCTGGCCCTGGCCACCGGGGACGGCATGCTCAAGTTCCTCACCATCTTCGCTGTCACCCAGATCCCCCTGGCCATCGCCGAGGGTCTGCTGACCGTGGTGGTGTTCAACGTGCTGGAGAAGTACAGCAAGAACGAGCTCCAGGCGCTCCATGTGGTGTAAGGAGGGGAACGAGATGAAGGTTTGGCAGAAAAATCTGATTTTGATAGTGCTGGCCGTGCTGCTGGCGGCCCTTCCCCTGTGGCTCCTGCCCAACGCCGAGTTCGGCGGCGCCGACGGCCAGGCCCAGGAGGCCGTCGAGGAACTTAACCCCGACTACGAGCCCTGGTTTGAGCCCATTCTGGAGCCTGCCAGCGGAGAGATTGAGTCCCTGCTCTTTGCCCTCCAGGCGGCCATCGGCGCCGGTGTGGTGGGCTTTGTGCTGGGCCGGATCACCAAGCGGCCCGGAGAAGGGAAACGGAACGAGGAGGCAAACTGACCATGGGAACCGACCGTTACGCCTATCAGTCCAAGCTGCGGCGGGTATCCCCCATGCCCAAGCTGCTGCTGACGGCGGTGAGTCTGCTGCTCTGCCTGTGCTGCGACAGCATCGCGGTGGGGCTGGCCACCCTGGTGGGCATGGGCCTGCTGACACGGATGCTGGGCGGACTGTCGCTCCGGGTCTATCTCCACTTTCTGAAGATTCCCCTGGCATTTCTGCTCATCGGCAGCATTACCGTGCTGTTCCACAGCTACCCACAGGGAGCCGCCGTTCTGGCGGCGGTCCCTGTGGGCAGCCGCCTGTGGGGCTTTGACGCCGCCGCCCTCCAGCAGGCGTCCACCCTGTTCTGCAAGGCCATGGGGGCGGTGGCGTGCATGTATTTTCTCACGCTGAACACCCCGGTCACCGACGTGACCATGGCCCTGGAAAAGCTCCACGTGCCCCGGCTGCTGGTGGAGCTGATGGAGCTTATCTACCGCTTTATCTTTGTGCTGGCCGAGACGGCCGCCAATATCCGCATCGCCCAGGAGTCCCGTCTGGGGTATCAGGGCCTGCGCCGGTCCATCTCCTCCCTGGGCACGCTGATCTCCATGGTGTTTCTGCGGGCCTGGCGGAAGGCGGACCGGGTGTACACCGCCCTGGAATCCCGGGGCTACGCCAACCACCTGACCACCCTGTCCAGCGGCTACCGTTCGGGACGCTGGCTCTACCCCGCCACTGCCGGGGTGGCTCTGGGACAGCTGCTGGTATTCTGTTTGGAGAGGAGCGTGGTGGGATGAACGCCGCCATTGAGACCAGGGACCTGTGCTACACCTATGAGGACGGCACCGTGGCCCTGGACCATATTTCCCTCAAGGCCCAGAAGGGGAAGATCACCGGCATTCTGGGCGCCAACGGCGCCGGCAAGTCCACCCTGTTCCTCAACCTGAACGGGGTGCTGAATCCCTCCTCCGGCCAGGTGCTGCTGGATGGAAAGGAAGTACGCCGGGGCCGGAAGGGCATCGCCGAGCTGCGCCGCCGGGTGGGCATCGTGTTCCAGGACCCGGACGACCAGCTCTTCTCCGCCGACGTGTACCGGGATATCTCCTTCGGCGCGGTGAACCTGGGCCTGCCTGAGGAGGAGGTCCGCCGCCGGGTGGAGCAGGCCATGGAGCGCACCGGTGTGTCCGCCCTGCGGGACAAGCCCACTCACGCCCTGTCCTTCGGGCAGAAGAAGCGGGTGGCCATCGCCGGTGTGCTGGTGATGGAGCCGGAGGTGCTCATCCTGGACGAGCCTACCGCCGGACTGGACCCCCACGGGGTCAGCGAGCTGATGCACCTGTTGTCCCAGCTGCGGGACAGCCTGAATATGACCATTCTGCTGGCCACCCACGACATGGACGTGGTGCCCATCTCCTGCGATTACGCCTATCTGCTGGGACAGGGACATGTCCTGCTGGAGGGCACGCCGGGAGAGCTCTTTTCCAAACCGGAGGTGCTCCGGGCCAACCAGCTGCGCCTGCCCCGTATGGCCCATCTGATGGAGATCCTGCGGGAGCAGGACGGACTGGACGCCGACGTGTCCGCCGCTACCATCAGCGCGGTGCGGCGGGAGCTGCTGCGGCTATTGAAACAGGAGGAGACAACATGAACCGAGGAAAACTGTACGGCGTGGGCGTGGGCCCCGGAGATCCGGAGCTGCTCACCCTGAAGGCACGCCGCATTCTGCTGGAGGCCGACGTGGTGGCCGTGCCCGACAAGGGCAGCGGGGAGAAGACCGCCCTGAACATCGTCAAGGACGTGGTGGAGGGCAAGAACCTGCTGCCCTGTCCCACCCCCATGGTGCGGGACAAGGCCCTGCTGGACGGCTGCTATGAGGAGATTGCCGGGCGCATCTGTGCCCTGCTGGACGAGGGGAAAAACGTGGCCTTCATCACCCTGGGAGACCCCACCCTCTACTCCACCTATATCTACGTCCACAAGAAGGTGCTCGCCCGGGGCTATGACGCCGAGCTGATTCCCGGCGTGCCCTCCATCTGCGCCGTGGCGGCCAAGCTGGGCACCTCCCTGTGCGAGAGCGCCGAGCGGCTGCTGGTGGTGCCCGCCTCCTATGAGGGCGTGGACGACTGCCTGGACTTCCCGGCCAACAAGGCCTTCATGAAGGCGGGTAAGAGCCTGCCCGCTCTGCGGGACAAGCTGCGTGAGCGGGGCCTGGACGGCGAGATGGTGGCCAACTGCGGCATGACGGGCGAGCGGGTGTACCACAGCCTGGAGGAACTGGAGGAGGGCGAGGGCTACTTCTCCGTGGTGCTGGTCAAGGAGCACCGGAACGAGACATAAGGGGGGCCATACGCCCCTGTAAGGAAGTGCAGCATATGAACCTATCCATGTCCGGCCTGGACTACGGCCTGGCCCCCATCGCCCTGCGGGAGCGGCTCTCCTTTACCCGCAATCAGGCGGGGGAGCTGTCGGGGGAGATCCGGCGCAGCGTGCCCGGCGTACAGGGCTGCGTTATCATCTCCACCTGCAACCGGACGGAGATCTACCTCTCCTGCCAGCCCGGGGTGAACCCGGAGCCCGGCGCGGTGCTGTGCGCCGCCGCCGGTCAGGACTACGCCCCCTTTGCCCAAGCCTTTGTCACCCGGCGGGACGAGGACGCGGTCCGGCATCTGGCCCGGGTGGCCGCGGGGCTCCGGTCTCAGATCTGGGGCGAGGACCAGATCGTCACCCAGGTCAAGACGGCCATTGCCGCCTCCCGGGAGAATGGGGGCGCCGACCCGGTGCTGGAGACCCTGTTCCGCACCGCTGTCTCCGCCTCCAAGGCGGTCAAGACCAAAGCACGGCTCACCGCCCTGCCCACCTCCGCCGCCTCCCGGGCCGTGGAGGTGCTGGAGCGGGAGACCGGCGGACTGGCCGGACGGAAGGCGCTGGTCATCGGCAACGGTGAGATGGGCCGCCTGGCGGCCTCCCTGCTGCGGGAGGCGGGCTGCGCCGTCACCGTCACCCTGCGGAGCTACCACCACGGAGAGACCGTGGTGCCCGCAGGCTGCGCCGTGGCTCCCTATGAGGAGCGCTACGCCGCCATGGAGGGACGGGATATCCTCCTCTCCGCCACCACCAGCCCCCACTATACCGTATCCGCGGCTGAACTCTCCGCCCTCAGCGCGCCACCGGCTCTGCTGGTGGACCTGGCCATTCCCCGGGACATCCAGCCCGAGGCCGGTGACCTGCCCGGCGTGAAGCTCTTCAACGTGGACGCCCTGGGCGCCGCCCCTGAGCGGCAGGCGCCCCCCGAGGTGGAGGAGATTCTGGAGAGCCAGATCGCCCGCTTCTACCAGTGGGCGGACTACCGGGAGAGCCTGCCCCTGCTGGAGCGGCTCAAGGCGGACATCACCGACCGGGTGCTGGAGCGGCCCGACCTGGAGGAGCTGGACAAGTCCGAGGTGGCCGAGTACGCGGTGTGCCGGGCGGTGGAGCTGCTCGCCGGCGGCCTGAAGGACGTGCTCACCGCCGGGGAACTGGCCAAATGCGAGGAGAAGATCCGCACCCGCAACGGCGGAAGGGTGGAGTGACATGGAACAAAAGGAGATCCGCTTTCCCCTCTTCATCGACCTCAACGGCCGCAAGGCCGTGGTGGTGGGGGGCGGGGCCATCGCCTGCCGCCGTGCCGGGGTGCTCAGAACCTTCGGTGCCCAGGTGACTCTCATCGCCCCGGAGTGGAAGGAGCACATAGAGGGCGTCAGCTGGCTTCAGCGGCCCTATCAGTCCGGCGACCTGGACGGCGCGGTCCTGGCCGTGGCCGCCACCGACGACCGGGCGGTGAACCGCCAGGTGGGGGAGGACGCCTGTGCGCTGGGTATCCCCGTCAGCGTGGCCGACCGGCGGGAGGAGTGCACCTTCCTCTTCCCGGCGGTGTGCCTGGGGGAGGAGCTGGTGGCCGGCGTCGTGTCCGCCAATAACGACCACAAGGCGGTGGCCAGAGCGGCCGCCGCCATCCGGGAGACCCTGAAGGAGGGGAAAGGATGAAGCTGCGCATCGGAAGCCGGGAGAGCGTCCTGGCTGTGACCCAGTCTGAGCTGGTGATGGAGGCCATCCGGGCCTTTGACCCCAGCATTGAGCTGGAGCTGGTGACCATGAAGACCACCGGCGATAAAATTCTGGACCGTACCCTGGACAAGGTGGGCGGTAAGGGCCTCTTTGTCCGGGAGCTGGACGCGGCCCTGCTGGAGGGCCGGGTGGACATCACTGTCCACTCCTGCAAGGACCTGCCCATGGAGACCGACCCCCGACTGCCTCTGGCGGGCTTCTCCAAGCGGGAGGACCCCCGGGACGCCCTGGTGCTGCCCGCAGGAAAGACGGAGCTGGACCCGTCCTTGCCCATCGGCTGCGCCTCCCGCCGCCGTGCCATCCAGCTGGCGGCGCTGTATCCCGATATGGAGGTGGCCCCGGTGCGGGGCAACGTGCAGACCCGCCTGCGGAAGCTGGATGAGGGGCAGTACTCCGCTCTGGTGCTGGCCTCCGCCGGACTGAAGCGGCTGGGTCTGGAGGGGCGCATCGCCCGGTACTTTACGGCGGAGGAGATGATCCCCGCCGCCGGACAGGGCATTCTGGCCGTCCAGACCCGGGCGGGGGAGAACTACCCCTGCCTGGCCGCTGTGACCGACCGGGAGGGGACCATCTGCGCCCTGGCCGAGCGGGCCTTTGTCCGGATGCTGGACGGGGGCTGCTCCTCGCCGGTGGCGGCCCACGGCGTGGTGGACGGAGACACCCTGATTCTCACCGGAATGGACGAAAATGGACGGCGGGACCGGATTTCCGGCCCTGTGACGGAGGCGGAGCAGCTGGGCGAGACCCTGGCCCGCAGGATGAAGGAGGCGGCGGAATGAGCGGCATGGTAACGCTGGTGGGTGCCGGTCCGGGAGATCCCGGCCTGCTGACCCGCAAGGGCCTGGAGGCCCTGGAGCAGGCGGAAGTGGTGGTGTACGACCGGCTGGTGGCCCCGGAGATCCTGGCCCTCATCCCGGAGAAGGCCGAGGCCATCGACGTGGGCAAGCAGGCCTCCCACCATCTGGTGCCCCAGGATGAAATCAACCGCATCCTCCTGCGCAAGGCCCAGGAGGGGAAAAACGTGGTGCGGCTGAAGGGCGGCGACCCCTTCCTCTTCGGCCGGGGCGGCGAGGAGCTGGAGCTGCTGGAGGAGAACGGCATCCCCTTCCAGGAGGTGCCCGGCGTGACCTCCGCCATCGCTGTGCCTGCCTACGGAGGCATCCCGGTGACCCACCGGGACTTTACCTCCTCTCTCCACATCATCACCGGCCACGCCCGGGCGGGCAAGGCCCTGGACATCGACTTTGAGGCCCTGGTGCGCACCAAGGGCACCCTGGTGTTTCTCATGGGAGTGAGCAGTCTGCCCGCCATCTGCGCCGGGCTCACCGCTGCCGGTATGGACCCGGACACCCCTGCCGCCATCGTGGAGCGGGGTACCACACCTGGCCAGCGCCGGGTCAACGCCACCGCGGCCACCCTGGCCCAGGCGGCTGAGGAGCACCACATTGAGAGCCCCGCCATCAGCATCTTTGGCCCTGTCTGCGGCCTGGCGGACAAGTTCGACTGGTTCGATTCCCTGCCCCTCAAGGGCCGCACCGTGGTGGTGACCCGGCCCAAGGAGCGTGCCGGCACCCTGGCGCCCCGTCTGCGGGCCATGGGCGCCCAGGTGGTGGAGTACCCCTGCATCGAGACGGTGCCCATCCTGCCCTGTCCCGCCATGGAGGCGGCCCTGAACGCCATCTCCGGCTATGAGTGGCTGGTGTTCACCAGTGCCGCCGGTGTGGAGACCGTCTGGCACACCCTGGAGGCCATGGGCAAGGACGCCCGGGCGCTTGGGAGCGTGAAGCTGGCGGCCATCGGCCCCGGTACCGCCAAGGCCCTGCTGACACGCGGCCTGCGGGCCGACTATGTGCCCGAGGTGTACGACGCGGCCCACCTGGGAGCCGGTCTGGCCGGTCTGACCCAGGGCAAGGTGCTCCTGCTCCGGGCGGAGCTGGGCTCCAAGGCCTTGACGGACGCCCTGGATGGGGCTAAAATTTCCTATGACGACATTGCCGTCTACCGCACGCTGTACGACAACCCCCGCTCCGAGGAGCTGCGGGACCGTCTGCTGGCGGAGGAGGGCACTCTGGTCACCTTCACCAGCGCCTCCACGGTCAAGGGTTTTGTATCCACCGTGGGGGAGGACTTCCTCTTTGACCGCATTACCGGCGTGTGCATCGGGGAGCAGACCGCCGCTCAGGCCAAGGACTACGGCATCCCCGTGGTGGTAGCCGAGCGTGCCACCATCGATTCCATGGTGGAGAAAATCAGAGGTATGTTCTAAAAAACAGGAACAATCCGGGCGGAACACCGCCCATGGAAAGGAAGCAGCATGATGGAACTCATTCAGCGTCCCCGCCGTCTGCGGGGGAACGACAGCATCCGGCGGATGTGCCGGGAGACCCGCATGTCCCCCGACAGCCTGATCTACCCCATCTTTGTGGACGAGACCCTGAAGGGCCGCCGCCCCATCCCTGCCCTGGAGGGCCAGTACCACTATGGTCTGGACACCGTGTGCGAGGCGGTGCGGGAGTGCCTGGACGCCGGCGTGGGCCGGTGCATCCTCTTCGGCCTGCCTGCGAAAAAGGACGCCCTGGGCTCCTCCGCCTGGGATGAGCACGGCGTGGTGCAGGAGGCCATCCGGGTCATCAAGAAGGAGTTCCCCGATTTCTATGTGGTTACCGACGTGTGTATGTGCGAGTACACCGACCACGGCCACTGCGGCGCTCTGTGCGGCCACGAGGTGGACAACGACGCCACTCTGGAGCTGCTGGCAAAAACCGCTCTCTCCCACGCACGGGCGGGAGCGGACATGGTGGCCCCCAGCGACATGATGGACGGCCGCATCGGCGCCATCCGTACCGCTCTGGACGAGGCCGGGTACAAGAATGTGCCCATCATGTCCTACTCCGCCAAGTACGCCTCCGCCTTCTACGGACCCTTCCGCGAGGCGGCGGGCTCCGCGCCCTCCTTCGGCGACCGGAAAGGCTACCAGATGGACCCCCACAACCGCCGGGAGGCCATCAAGGAGTGCGCCCTGGACGTGGACGAGGGAGCGGACATTCTGATGGTCAAGCCCGCCCTGGCCTACCTGGACGTGATCCGGGAGTGCAAGGACGCCTTTGACCTGCCGATGGCCGCCTATTCGGTGTCCGGCGAGTACGCCATGGTGAAGGCCGCCGCTGCCGCCGGTCTCATCGACGAGTACCGTATCATGTGCGAGAGCGCCGTCTCCGTGTTCCGTGCCGGAGCGGACATCCTCATCACCTATTACGCCAAGGAACTCTCACAGGCCATGAAGAAAGGGGATATCGGCTGATGGACCGCAGCGAACAGCTCTTTGAAGAGGCGAAAAAGGTACTGCCCGGCGGCGTCAACTCCCCGGTGCGTGCCTTCCGGGCCGTGGGTATGGCCCCCCGGTTCATCACCCGGGCCGACGGCGCCTACCTCTGGGACGAGGACGGCAGAAAGTATCTGGACTATGTGGGCTCCTGGGGCCCCATGATCCTGGGCCACAATCACCCGGTCATCCGGGAGGCGGTGGAGAAGGCGGTGAAGGACGGCCTGTCCTTCGGCGCACCCACTGCCCGCGAGGTGGAGATCGCCGAGCTGATGGTGGAGCTGGTGCCCGGTATTGAGATGGTGCGCATGGTCAACTCGGGCACCGAGGCGGTCATGTCCGCCCTGCGGCTGGCCCGCGGCGCCACCGGCCGGGACAAGCTCATCAAGTTTGAGGGCTGCTACCACGGCCACTCCGACTGTCTGCTGGTGGGCGCCGGCTCCTCCGCCCTGGCGGGAGGACATCCCACCTCCGCTGGTGTGCCGGATGTGGTGGTGAAGGACACCCTCACCGCCCAGTTCAACGACCTGAAAAGCGTGGAGACCCTGCTGGAGCAGAACCCCGGACAGGTGGCCGCCGTCATCGTGGAGCCTGTGGCCGCCAACATGGGCGTGGTGGGCCCCGCCCCCGGCTTCCTGGAGGGCCTGCGTACCCTGTGCGACAAGTACGGCGCACTCCTCATCTTTGATGAGGTCATCACCGGCTTCCGTCTGGCTCTGGGCGGCGCCCAGGCCTACTACGGCGTGAAGGCGGATATCGTCACCTTCGGCAAGATCATCGGCGGCGGCATGCCCGTGGGCGCCTACT
The DNA here is from genome assembly GCF_000169255.2 of Pseudoflavonifractor capillosus ATCC 29799. Lineage (GTDB taxonomy): Bacteria > Bacillota > Clostridia > Oscillospirales > Oscillospiraceae > Pseudoflavonifractor > Pseudoflavonifractor capillosus. The sequence goes on along the minus strand of NZ_AAXG02000007.1, from coordinate 171,930 downwards.
GCGCCAGCCGTGAGCTGATGGAGCAGGTAGCCCCCTGCGGCGCGGTCTATCAGGCGGGCACCCTCAGCGGCAACCCGGTGGCCATGGCCGCTGGCCTTGCCCAGCTGCGCTACCTGAAGGACCACCCGGAGATCTACACCCAGATTGAGGACTACGCCACCCTGCTGGCCGGCGGCCTGCGGGAGGCGGCGGAGCGCACCGGCGCGCCGGTCCACATCAATCAGGTGGGCTCCCTGCTGGCCCCCTTCTTCACACCCACCGACGTGAACACCTTCACCGACGCCAAGGGCAGCGACGTGGCCATGTACGCCCGGTATTTTGCCGGTATGCTGGAGCGGGGCATCTACCTGGCGCCCGCCCAGTTCGAGGCCATGTTCGTCTCCGCCGCCCACACCCAGGAGGACCTGAGCCGTACCCTGGAGGCCGCCGGAGCGGTGCTGAGCAGCCTGAAGTGAGATTTTTCTCTGGACAGAAGAGAAAATACAGGGTATACTGTATGTAATAAAAACGGGGCATGCCCCGTACAATTTAACACTGTGTACTTGTCAAGTGCTCATCATGGATGAGGTGAAAGGGAATCGGGTGAGAATCCCGAGCGATCCGGTCACTGTATTCGGGGAGCAAACCGCAGGGAGGGAGACCTCTCAGGCCATTGCCGGGCGTATGCCGGTGAGAAGGCGCGGGGCGCGTGGATCCGTAAGTCAGGAAACCTGCTTGACAGGAACGATGGGGTATCTTCCGCGAAAAGTAACCCGTCTGACTGTTGGAGAGGGGATTCCTGATCCAAAACAGACGCCTGCTTTTTGAAAAAGCAGGCGTTTTTGTTGTTTCGGGCGCTTTACGCGGTGATATAAAATCTGCGCACTGCGCGAAAAAAGGAGCAGAAGAACATGAAGTACGCAAAACGGCTCGTATGCACCCTGCTGGGCCTGGCCATGGCCCTGAGCCTGGCCGCCTGCGGCACACCCGCCGCTCAGGGCAGTCCCTCGCCCTCCGCCACTCCCACGGCCACCGCGCCCACCGGGACCCTCACCGGCGGGGAGGAGAGCAGCCATTACCCCGTGACCATCACCACCTACAACTACGCCGGTGAGCCGGTGGAGACCGTCTACGAGAAGGCGCCCGAGCGGGTAGTGGCGGTCTACCAGGGCTGCATCGAGACCATGATCGCCCTGGGGCTGGAGGACCACGTCATCGCGTCCTACGGCCTGGACAACGAGGTGAAGGACGAGTGGAAGGACGGCTTTGCCCGCATGCACTACGACGAGAGCGTGTTCGCTCCCGACAAGGAGACCGTCACCCTGCTCCAGCCCGACCTGATCTTCTCCTGGGGCTCCCTGTTCGGCGACAAGAAGCTGGGGGACGTGGACGGCTGGATTGCCAAGGGTACCAACACCTACATCAACACCAACACCAGCTCGGGCGGCAGCCGTACCCTGGAGAATGAGTACACCGATATTCTCAACATCGGCAAAATTTTCGACGTGGAGGACAAGGCCCAGGCGCTGGTGGACGAGATGAAGGCCCAGGTGGAGGAGACTTTGGCCGCCGCCCAGGGCCGGGAGAAGGTGACGGCTGCGGTGGTGGAGCCCCTGAACGGGGAGCTGAGCAATTATTCCGCCACCTCCCTGGCCGGTGACATGGTCACCCAGCTGGGGGGCGTGCTGGCCAAGAGCGAGGGCAACAGCATCAGCAAGGAGGAGCTGGTAGCCTGCGACCCGGACGTGATCTTTGTGGTCTACATGGCCTACGCCGGGGACGACCCGGAGACCGTCATGGAGCAGCAGCTGTCCGCCATCACGGAGGACCCCGCTCTGGCCAGCCTGTCGGCGGTAAAGAACGGCCGGGTCCATCTGGTTATGCTGGGGGACATCTACGCCAGCGGCCCCAGAACCATCGACGGCCTGAAGACGCTGGCCCAGGGGCTGTATCCTGAACTGAAAACAGGGGAGTAAGAGAAAGCATGGGCAATATGAGGAGAAAACAGGGCATATTGGGCGGAAAGAGCGCCTGGGGGGCGGCGGTGGTGCTGCTGGTGCTGCTGGGATTGTCCCTGGTGGCGGCGGTGACCTTCGGCACAATCGCTCTGCCGGTGGGGGACGTGTACCGGGTCATCGGGTACGCCTTGCTGGGCGTGGGCGACCCGGCGGTCTGGGGACCGGGTACCGCCATCCACGACGTGGTGCTGCTCATCCGTCTGCCCCGGCTGGTGCTGGCCGTGGCGGTGGGAGCGGGGCTGTCGGTGTGCGGCGCGGTGATGCAGGCGGTGGTAAAGAACCCCCTGGCCGACCCCTATGTGCTGGGCATCTCCTCCGGCGCCTCTCTGGGTGCCTCCGCCGCCATCCTGCTGGGAGTGGGGGCGGCTCTGGGCAGCGGCTATGTGGGCATCGTGGGCGCCCTGGGTGCCTTTGCCGTGTCCCTGGCCGTGGTGGCCATCGCCAATATCGGCGGCCGTGCCAACGCGGTCAAGCTGCTGCTGGCGGGCACCGCCCTGTCCTCAGTGTGCGGAGCCCTCTCCAACTTCATCATCTACTTCGCCGACAACGACCACGCCCTCACCCAGGTGGTCCACTGGTCCATGGGCAGCATGGCCGCCGCCGACTGGGAGAGCAACTGCATCATCGGGGCGGTGGTGCTCCTGGGCGTCCTCTTCTTCTGGAGCCAGGCCCGCAACCTGAACCTGATGCTGCTGGGAGACGAGACCGCCATCACTCTGGGCACCGACATGCACCGCTGGCGGCTGCTCTATCTGCTGGTGTCCTCGGCGATGATTGGCTTTGTGGTGTACAAGGCCGGCATGATCGGCTTTGTGGGCCTGGTGATTCCCCATGTTGTGCGCATGATATTCGGCACCGACCACCGGAAGCTGATTCCCCTCTCCGCCCTGCTGGGCGCCCTGTTTCTCCTCTGGGCCGATGTGCTGTGCCGGGTGGTGCTGCCGGGCAACGAGCTGCCCATCGGAATCCTGACGGCCATGGTGGGCGCACCGGTCTTTATCTATCTGATGATTCGCAAACAATACGGCTTTGGGGGGCGGGAAGGATGAACATTGGAGCGCAGGCCCTGCGGGCCGAGCTGGGCGGAAAGGAAATTCTGAAAGGCCTGGACATCAGGGCGGAAAACGGCCAGTTTGTGGGCATCATCGGCCCCAACGGCAGCGGAAAGAGCACGCTGCTCCGGTGCATCTGCCGGATTCTCCGGCCCACCGGCGGCGCGGTGTATCTGGACGGACAGCCGGCGCTGGACTGGTCTCCCCGGGAGTCGGCACAGAAGGTGGGCGTGGTGGCCCAGCACAACTATTACAGCTTTGATTTCACGGTGCGGGAGGTAGTGCTCATGGGCCGCTCTCCCCACAAACGATTTTTGCAGCGTGACAATGCCGAGGACTACCGCATTGTGCGGAAGGCCATAGCCGACGTAGGCATGGCCGACTTTGAGGAGCGCAGCTTCTCCACCCTGTCCGGCGGAGAGCAGCAGCGGATCATTCTGGCCCGAGCCCTGGCTCAGCAGACGCCCTGTCTGATTCTGGACGAGCCCACCAACCATCTGGATATCAAATACCAGCTGGAGCTGATGGACCTGGTGAAGGGCCTGGGCCGGACGGTGCTGGCTGCCATCCACGACCTGAACATCGCCGCCATGTACTGCGACAGGCTGTACGCCGTTAAGGACGGCAGGGTGGTGGCGGGCGGGACGCCCCGGGAGGTGCTCACGGAGGACCTGATCCGCACGGTCTACGAGGTGGACGCCCGGGTGCTCACGGATGAAGACGGTGTGCTCCGTGTCCTCTACCAGCCCAGGCGAATGGCTGAGGAGGGCGGGCGATGAAGCTCGCTCTGCTCAACTGTCTGCGGGCCAACGAGGTGTGCGCCGGCTGTGCCTGTCTCAGCGTGTTTTACCAGCGCCGTGCCGCCTTTGCCCGCTATGCCGGGACAGAGGTGGAGCTGGCAGCCTTTCTCCGCTGCAACGGCTGCGGCAGGCCGCCGGAGGAGGATGCCGGCATGCTGGAGAAGCTGGACCGGCTGAAGGCCGAAGGGGTGGAGACAGTCCACCTCGGGGTGTGCACCCGGGAAAAGGGAGGTGAAGAGTGCCCCACCATCACTGCCCTGGGCCGACTGCTGGAAATGCGGGGGATCTCCGTCGTCAGGGGAACCCACTGATTATTTCCAGGAATTTGTGACAGAAAGCGCCGTTTTCTCCAGACGATATGGTGAGAACGGCGCTTTTTTGTAACTTGTTTATTTTTGACCCCGTCTGTTTCCGACTGAGTTTTTCCATATAATGGATTATACTGTCTCCGATGCACCTCCCCGTGGGACAAGCCGGGAGGAAAAAGGAGACGTGCGGAACATGGCGACGAAAGAAAAGCTGAAAACCCGGGCCGCCCGGGCCAGGGAGGAGATGCGGGACACCGGCCGCCTGGTGCTCCGGGCACCGGCGCTGGTACGCACGGCGGAGTGCGTGATCCGGCTCCTGCTGGGGGCCATGCTGTCGGGCGCGGAGATTTTCGGCGGCTGCGCCCCCTTTGGACTGGCCATGGTGGGGGCCTCCGGCTCCGGGCTGGACGGCTTCTCGGCCCTGCTGGGGGCCTGCTTCGGGTATCTCTCCTTCCAGGGCTTTACCCAGGGACTGCGGTATGTGGCGGCGGCCATCCTCATCTTCTCCGTGTCCTTTGCCTTTTATGATGTGAAGGTGTACCGGTCGGCCTGGTTCATGCCCGCCGTGTCGGCAGCCATGAACTTTGTCACCGGCTTTGTGTATTTGTCCAAGCGGGGCTGGCTGACGGTGGACACCATCTTTTTTGCCACTGAGCTGATTCTCACCGCCGGAGCGGTCTATTTCTACCGCATTGTATTCTCCCCCTGGAAGCGGAAGGAGGACGGCGGCGAGCTGACCATGCGGCAGATGGTCAGCTTTCTCATCCTGGGTGGTACGGTGCTCATCACCATGAGCAAGATCACCCTCTTTGACGGCACCATCTCTCTGGGCCGGTTCTCCGCCGCTCTGGCGGTCATGATTGCCGGGTACCAGTGCGGCATCGGCGTGGGGGCGGCGACGGGCGTGGCCGCCGGACTGGCCATGGATGTGGCCGCCGGCGGGGCGCCCTTTTACAGCATGGCCTTTGGCTTCGCCGGGCTGATTACAGGCGTGTTCCGGCGGCAGGGCAAGCTCTTTGCCGCTCTGGCCTACGTCATCGCCAACGCGGTGGCGGTGCTGTGGACCTGGGACAACGGCCTCCAGATCTCCATCCTCTATGAGGTCTTTATCGCCTCCGTCATCTTTATGGTGCTGCCTCAGCGGGCCTTCCGGTGGGCGGCGGCCCTCTCGGTACCTGAGCGGCGGCGGGATACCACAGCCAAGGCCCAGGAGTACCTGCGGGAGCGGCTGGACGGGGCGGCGGGGGCCTTCCGGAGCCTCCAGGAATCCCTGCGGCAGAGCCTGGGCAGCGGCGGCCCCAACGACAATGACGCCGCCGCCATTTTTGACCGGGCGGCAAACCGGGTGTGCCGCAAATGCGCCCTCCAGTCGGCCTGCTGGCAGCGGGACTACATCACCACCTTCAATGCCCTCAACGACGCCCTTCCCGCCATGCTGGATAGAGGCAGAGGGGAGCCGGGGGACTTTCCGCCCCACTTCTCCAACCGGTGCCTCCGGTTTTCTGCCTTTCTGGCGGCGGCCAACGAGGAGCTGGTGGGTCTGCTCTACCGGAGGCAGTACGCCGCCCGACTGCGGGACAACCGGTCGGCGGTGTGCCGGGAGTACGGCGCCCTGGCCGAGGTGCTGGGGACGGCTGCGGCAGAGTTCGGACGGGAACTGGTGCCCGACCCGGTGCGGGAAAAGCGCATCCGCCAGCACCTGACCGCCCTGGGGCTGGAGGGAGAGGCCGCTGCCTTTTACGACCAGGCGGGACGCCTGCGGGTGGAGATTGAGGGCCGTGGGCTGGACAGCCTGCGGACCCCTGAGGAGCTGAAAAAGCTCTCCGCGCTGGCGGGCGTGCCCCTCCGAACTGCCGGTGAGGAGGAGGGAAAGCGGCTCAACAAGCTGGTGTTTGCCCAGGCGGAGCCCTTTATGGCGGTGGCGGGCGTGGCAGCCCGGAAAAAGGACGGCCAGACCGTCAGCGGGGACACGGGGGCCTGGTTCAAGCTGGACGACGGCAGTCTGTATGTGCTCCTCTGCGACGGCATGGGCAGCGGTCCGGCGGCCGGGGAGGACTCCTCCCTGGCGGTCCGGCTGCTGGAGCAGTTCCTCCGGGCGGGGATCCCGGCGGAGACCGCCCTGAGAACCATCAGCTCCGCCCTTGCCCTCCGTGGGGAGAGCGCCGGCGGCTTTACCACCATCGACCTGCTGCGGTTGGACCTGTTCACCGGCTCCATGTGGGTGTACAAGTACGGCGCAGCCCCCACCTATGTACGAAAGGGAAAAGCGGTGACCCGCATCACCGGCGCTTCTCTGCCCGCCGGACTCTCGGCGGGAGAGGGCGGCAGCCCGGATGTGACAACCCTGAAGCTGGACCCGGGGGATATGGTGCTGCTGGTCAGCGACGGGGTGGCAGGCGGCGGTGAGGACCAGTGGCTGCGGGACATGTTCTCCGGCTTTGAGGGGGACAGCCCCAAGGACCTAGCCTGCGCCCTCATCCAGGAGAGCGACGGCAAGGAGGTGGGTCCGGACGACCGCACCGCCCTGGTGCTCCGTTTCTCCCGGCAGGAGTCGTAGCATACGGGCAATGAGCCGCGCCGGAACGGCGCGGCTCATTGTAATTTCAGGATATACAGATCTTACTTTACCGCACGTTGAACGCCCTTGCCGATATCCTCCACGGCCCGACCGGCGCCGTCGATGACATCCCTGGCCGCATCGCCTGCGTTGTCCACCGCGTCCTCCATGGCGTTGCCTGCGTTGTCCATGTTGTCCTTGCCGTCGCCTTCCACATGGCCGTTCTCGTCGGAGTAGTAATCGGCGTCACCGGCAGAGGGGGTGGGCATGACGGAGGGACTCTCCGAGGGCATCTGGCTGTGGGTGTCGTCGGGCATGTCAGGGGTCACGATGGGGGTGGGCGTGGGGGTCACGTCAGGCATTTTTTCCGAAGAACAGCCGGTGGCGCCCAGGATCACCGTCAGGCTCAGAACAAAGAGCGCAAAAGTTCGTTTCATTGTCTTCCTCCTGTAATTTGTGTTTCTGGTTGGGATTCCATCCGTTTCGTAGTATGTACCGGAACACGCAGATTAGAAGCGGTAAAAATTTTTTTCGAAAGTGCTTGCATTTTGCGAGAAAGTCTGATAGTATAATATCAGTAATCATTACTGTTAATAAAAGGAAATATTTCTTGTTGCATGTAAAATAAAAACCTGATATTCTGTAACCGAAAAGGAGGAAAAAAGATGGAGCTGAAGCTGTACCGCTGCGCTCACTGCGGCAACATCGTGTTCAAGGTGGTGGACAAGGGCGTACCCCTGTTCTGCTGCGGCGAGAAGATGGAGGAACTGGTGCCCAATACCACCGACGGCGCCATGGAGAAGCATGTCCCCGTGGTGGAGAAGACCGCCCACGGCCACGGCTACTCCGTCACCGTCAAGGTGGGCGAGGTGGAGCACCCCATGCTTCCCGAGCACTATATCCCCCTGATTGCCGCTGTCAGCGGCGACACCGTTACCATGAAATTCCCCAAGCCCGGCGACAAGCCGGAGCTGCGCACCTTCAGCGCCGACGGCGCGGTGAAGGCCTATGAAATCTGCAATCTCCACGGCTACTGGAAGAGCGCGGACTGAGTCCGATAAAACAGAAAAAACACATTAGAAAGGAGTCTTTACAATGGAACTGAAGGGCAGCAAGACGGAGGCCAATCTGTGGAAGGCATTTGCGGGCGAGAGCATGGCCCGGAATAAGTACACCTACTTTGCCAGCAAGGCCAAGAAGGAGGGTTTTGAGCAGATCGCAGCCATCTTCGAGGAGACCGCCGGCAACGAGAAGGAGCACGCCAAGCTGTGGTTCAAGGAGCTGGGCGGCATCGGCGACACTATGGCCAACCTGAAGTCCGCCGCCGCCGGTGAGAACGAGGAGTGGACCCAGATGTACAAGGAGATGGCCGAGACGGCCAAGGAAGAGGGCTTTGAGCGCCTGGCCTTCCTGTTCTCCGGCGTGGGCAAGATCGAGAAGGAGCACGAGGAGCGCTACCTGACCCTCCTGAAGAACCTGGAGGAGGGCGTGGTCTTCAAGCGCGGCGACGAGTATATGTGGAAGTGCCGTAACTGCGGCCACATCCACGTGGGCAAGGAAGCCCCCGGTGTGTGCCCCGTGTGCGCTCATCCCCAGGCCTATTTTGAGCTTCTGGCCAAGAATTATTAAGCGCTGTCTCGCTGGGGGCTTCCCGGCGCGGAGCGCATGAGCGGGCTGCGGCATTGCCGCAGCCCGCTTTTCAATCGGAAATAAGAAAGCACCTGGACGGATTTTTCGAAATCCGTCCAGGTGCTTTTTGCGCTGCAAAGATTAGAGATTCGCCTGGAAGAACTGCTCCATGGCGGCGATGGCGGCGTCCTCGGAGGTACCCTCGGCTGTCACAGTCACGGTGTCGCCGCTCTTGACACCCAGACCCATCAGTTTCATCAGCTGGGTGGCCTTGACGACCTTGCCGTCCTTGGCGATGGTGATTTCCGTGTCGGCAAACTCCTTGGCGGCCTTCACCAGCAGACCGGCGGGACGGGCGTGGATGCCAACGGGATCCTGAACGGTGTAGGAAAAAGACTTCATGTTAAACACTCCTTTGATAATTCTCAGTTCTGCTTCAGCAGCAGGACGGACTCATAGGGACGCAGGTTCCACACCTGGGCAGGGTCGCTGTCGGGGTAGTTGGACAGCAGAACCCGGAAGCCCTCCAGGGACTCGGGACAGGTCCAGGTGCACTCCTTGCGGAAGAAATTGTTGACGCACAGCAGGGTCTCCCCGTTCCAGCGGCGGCGGTAGGCCAGCACGCTGGGGTGCTCGGGGGTCAGAGGGGCGAAGTCGCCCAGGGCGAACACGTCGTACTCCTTACGCAGGCGGATGAGGGCCTGGTAGTAGGAGAAGATGGAGTCGGGGTCGCCGGTCTGGGCGGCGGCGTTGATGCGGGCGGTGTTGGGGTTCACCGACAGCCAGGGCTCCCCGGTGGTAAAGCCGCCGTTGGGAGTGGCATCCCACTGCATGGGGGTACGGCTGTTGTCCCGGGAGTGGATTTTGAGGATGTTGTACACGCTCTCCTCGCTCAGACCCTTGTCCCGCAGGATGCGGAAGTGGTTCAGACTCTCCACGTCTCGGTACTGGTCCAGCCGGGTGAAGCCCGCGTTGGTCATGCCCAGCTCCTCGCCCTGATAGACGTAGGGAGTGCCCCGCATGCCGTGGACAATGGAGGCCAGCATCTTGGCCGACTGCTGCCAGTACTCGCCCTCGTCGCCGAAGCGGGAGACCACCCGGGGCTGGTCATGGTTGCACCAGAACACGGCGTTCCAGGCGCTGTGGGCGGCCATGCCCTCCTGCCAGGAGAAGAGGATGTCCTTCAGCTTACCGAAGTCGGTGGGTACGATGACCCACTTCTCGTTGCCCATAAAGTCCACCTTCAGGTGGTGGAAGGAGAAGACCATGGACAGCTCGCCGCTCTGCTCGCCCGCGTACTGGAAGCAGTTCTCCATGGAGGTGGAGGACATCTCGCCTACGGTGATAATCTCGCTGTCCTGTCCAAAGCTCTCCCGGTTGAGCTCCTTGAGGAACTCGTGGATACGGGGACCGTCGGTGTAGAAGCGGCGGCCGTCACCCTGGAAGTCGTCGGCGTACTCGCCCTTGCTGATCAGGTTGACCACGTCGAACCGGAAGCCCTTGACCCCCTTGACCATCCAGAAACGGACGATGTCGGCCACCTCCCGGCGCACAGCCGGGTTCTCCCAGTTCAGGTCGGCCTGGGTCTTGTCAAAGAGGTGGAGGTAGTACTTGCCCAGGCTGGGCACATACTCCCAGGCGCTGCCGCCGAACTTGCTCTCCCAGTTGGTGGGGGCGGAGCCGTCGGCCTTGCCGGGGCGGAAGATGTAGTAGTCCTGATAGACGCTGTCCCCCTCCAGAGCCTTCTGGAACCACTGGTGATAGGTGGAGGTGTGGTTGAACACCATGTCCAGCATCACCCGGATATTCCGGCGTCCGGCCTCCTCTACCAGGTCCTCAAAGTCGGCCATGGTGCCGTACCGGGGGTCAATGGCGCGGTAGTCGGCCACATCGTAGCCGTTGTCGTTCTGAGGTGAGACAAAGAAGGGGGTGAGCCAGATGTAGTCCACGCCCAGGGTCTGGAGGTAGTCCAGCTTGCTGATGACGCCCTGGAGGTCTCCAAGGCCGTCCCCGTTGGTGTCCAGGAAGGACTTGGGGTAGATCTGATATACCACGCTTTTCTTAAAATCCTGCATGACAGTACCTCACTCCTCGCAGATAACGTCGGTCTCTCCCGCCTTGGCGTCCACATCGGTGATAAAGCGGAGGGTGTGTCCGGCGGACTCGGTCACCACAAAGGCGGTGGTGACGGGGTGGCCGGCCTTGCGGATTTTCTCCGGGTCAAAGGTGATGAGCTTGTCGCCCAGGCGCACCCGGTCGCCCTCCTGCACATGGAGCTGGAAGCCGTCGCCGGCCATCTCCACCGTGTCCATGCCCACGTGGATGAGCACCTCCACGCCGTTGTCCAGCTGGATGCCGCAGGCATGCTTGCTGTCTTCCATGACGGAACACACGGTGCCGTCGCCGGGGGCCACCACCTCGGTGCCGGTGGGCTCGATGCCCACGCCCTCACCCAGAATACCTTGGGAGAACACCTGGTCGGGGATCTGATCCAGGGGGATGATGCGGCCGGTGATGGGGGACTTGACGGCGCCGCTGCCGGCCTGAGCGGGCTGCTGCTCAGCCTGGGGTGCGGAGACAGCGGGTGCGCTGTCCTGGGCGTTGCCGGCTGCGGAGAGCTTCCGCTTGCCGATGATAAAGGTCAGAACAAAGGGGATTACAATGGCCGCGGCCATGGCGGCCAGGAAGCTGAGCCAGAACTGGGGCTTGATGGAGAGAATGCCGGGCAGGCCGCCCACGCCGATGGAGTAGGCCTCCACGCCGGTGCTGATGGAGATGACGGCGGCCACGGCGGAGCCAATCATGCCGCACACCAGGGGGAAGCCGTACTTCATGTTCACGCCGAAGAGGGCGGGCTCGGTGACGCCCAGGTAGCAGGAGATGCAGGCAGGGATGTTGACCTGCTGAGCGCGCTCGTTCTTCTTCTGGAGAACCGACATGGCCAGCACGGCGGAGCCCTGGGCGATGTTGGACAGGGCAATCATGGGCCAGAGGATGGTGCCGTCATAGAGATTGACCAGCTGGGAGTCGATGGCGTTGGTCATGTGGTGCAGACCGGTCATGACGATGGGGGCGTAGAACAGGCCGAAGGCGGCGGCGAAGAGCCACTTCACGTTGGAGGTCAGGCCCATATACACCACGGCGGCGATGGCGTCGCCAATCTTCCAGCCGATGGGGCCCACCACGGTGTGGGCGATGATGACAGCGGGCACCAGGGAGCAGAAGGGGACCACAATCATGCTGATCATTTCGGGACAGTGCTTTTTAAAGAACTTTTCCAGATATACCAGCACAAAGCCGGCCAGCATGGCGGAGATGACCTGGCCCTGATAGCCAATCATCTGGACCTGGGCAAAGCCGAAGTCCCACACGGGGATGGTCTCCGCGGTGGCTACCGAGAAGCCGTTGAGCAGCTGGGGGGAGACCAGGGTCAGACCCAGGACAATGCCCAGAATCTGAGTGGTGCCCATCTTCTTGGTGATGGACCACACAATACCTACGGGCAGCAGGTGGAACACGGCCTCGCCGATGAGCCACAGGAAGTCGTACACGCCGGACCAGAACTGGGACACATCCGCCAGGCTCATGGTGCCGTCGGCGAAGAAGTTGATCTCACCGATGATGTTGCGGAAGCCCAGAATCAGACCGCCGCAGATGAGGGCGGGGATGATGGGGGCGAAAATTTCGCCCAGAGTGCCCACAATCCGCTGAATCAGGGACTGGTTGCTCTTGGCGGCGGCCTTCACCGCATCCTTGCTGACGCCTTCAATCCCGGCATAGGCGGTGAACTGGTTGTAAAAGATGGCTACGTCGTTGCCGATGATCACCTGAAACTGTCCGGCCTGGGTGAAGGTACCCTTGACGGCGGGGATGGACTCGATTTTGGCGGAGTCCGCCTTGGACGGGTCAACCAGAACAAAGCGCATTCTGGTCATGCAGTGGGAGACGGCGCGGATGTTTTCCTTGCCCCCGATGTACTCCAGCAGCGCCTGCACATCGGCCTGGTAATTTGCCATGGGATTGTCCTCCTTCGGTTCTGATTTTGCTGTCCGTGCCCGCGCCCGGAACAGCCGGCGGTTATCCTGTAAGCAAATGGTACTATACTTGTTTAAACAAGTCAATCTGGGAAAGGCTATAAATATGAGGTATTGTTTTTGGGCAGGAGGACAGTCTTTCTCTTCTTTTCCCCAACTGCTTGACGGAGGAGGGGAGTGGTGATACAATGAACCAATCCATAGTTGTTTAAACAAGGTGGTGTCTCCATGCCACGCCAGAAATTCGTACAGATCTATGCCGCGCTGAAGGAGCGGATCGAGTCGGGAACCTATCCGGTGGGCCAGCTTCTGCCCTCGGAAAACACGCTGATTGTGGAATTTGACTGTTCCCGGAATACGGTGCGCCGTGCCATCGCCGAGCTGGTACGGGACGGCTACGTCCAGACCAGCCAGGGCAAGGGCGTGTGCAACATCTTCCAGCCCATTGAGCAGTCCTCCTACACCATGGGCGCCATCGAGTCCTTCCGGGAGACCGCCCAGCGTACCGGACAGCAGACCACCACACGGGTAGTGGCCTTTGACCGCTGTACGGCGGACGAGGCCATTTCCGCCCGGACCGGCTTTCCCGTGGGCACGGAGTTGTTTACTCTGTGCCGTATCCACGACCTGGACGGCGTGCCCATGATTCTGAACCTGAGCTACCTGCGGGCGGCATGCATGCCCCAGCTGACGGCCCAGATTGCCGGCGGCTCCATCTACCGCTATCTGGAGGAGGAACTGGGCATGGTCATCGTCACCAGTAAGCGGACCATCACCGTGGAGAAGGCCACGGAGCAGGACGAGAAGTGGCTCACCCTGGGAGAGTACAACTGCCTGGCCGTGGTGAGCAACCAGGTGTACAACAGTGACGGCGTGATGTTTGAGTATACCCAATCCCGCCACCATCCCAGCATTTTCCGCTTCCAGGACAACGCGGTGCGCCGTCAGGCAGCCCGGTAAATACACAAAAAACCGCCTTCCGATCTCAGATCGGAAGGCGGTTTCTATATTGCCAAGAAAGGGCTCAGCCCCGGACGGAGAAGGCGAACTCAATGCGCTGCTGATAGGGCACATCCTGGCGCAGGATGTTGGAGGGGAAGGCAGGCCAGGCGGCTGCGTCAGGCCAGCCCTGGGCCTCCAGCGCCACGCCGCTGCGGGGACCGTACTCCGCGCCGCCCTTTCCGGCAGGGCCGGAGAGGAAGTCGCCGGTGTAGACCTGCAGGCCGGGCTGGGTGGTGCTGACCTCCAGGGAGATGCCGCTCTCACGGCTGGAGAGCTGGGCAGCGGAGTGGAGTCCGGTGCGGGAGAAGCAGAAATTGTAGTCCACCGGGATGTCCAGGGGCTTGGCCCGCAGGAAATCCAGAGGGGTATTTTCCACCTGAAGAATACGGCCCGTAATCAGATTCCGCTCATCCAGCTCGGTGTACTCGTCGGCGGAGACCTGGAGGGTGTGCTTGTCGATGGTGCCCGCGCCGGCGCCGTTCAGGTTGAAATAGGGGTGATTGGTGAGGGAGACCACGGTGTCCTGGTCGGCAAAGGCGGTAAACTCCATGGAGAGGGTGTTGCTGTTGCTCCAGGCAAAGGAGACGGAGACCTCCAGATTGCCAGGGTAGCCCTCTTCGCCGTCGGGAGAACGGCGGCGGAACACCAGATTGCCGCCCCGTACCTTGGCGGCCCAGATGTGCCGGTCAAAGCCACGGACGCCGCCGTGGAGCTGGTAGTCGCCGCAGTTGGCGGAGAGAGGATAGGTCTTGCCGCCCAGGGTTATCTTGGCGCCTGCGATGCGTCCGGCGCAGCGGCCGATGACGGCGCCCAGATAGGCGTCGCCGGCCTCATAGTCCTCGATGCGGTCATAGCCCAGGAGAACGTCGGTAATCTGGCCCCTTTTGTCCGGAACACCAATCCCGCGCAGTGTGCAGCCATAGTCCAGAACTTCTACCCAAGCGCCGGAGGAATTCTCAATGCGGTAACAGATGACGGCTTCACCTGTGCTGGTGGTACCGAAGGGGCGGGCAATCCAAACCCCGGGCTGTGCGCCGGTCTCGCTCATAGCTTGGAGCTCCTTTCAGACATACAATTATAAGATTAATGTAGAAAAAGTATATAACATTGGCGCACGGTTGACAACAGAGATTTTATACGATTCTGATAGGAAAACAAAAATAAAATGGTGGAAACAGCCGGAAGTGAGAGCACTTCAATGGAAAAATGTGAACACTGTGTGAGCGGGGGAAGAATTTGCCTGGCAGACAGGGCACTTTACAGAGCGTGACAGTTTCTGTGTAAAAAAATAACCGGGTAAAAACTTTCGCTTTCGTAAAAAAGAATTTCTTCTTCGTAATATTCTGGAATAGAGAAAGAAAATGCAAAAATTGTTAATAATACGACATAAAAACAGGGAAAAAGAGAAAGCTTGACAAACTATTGACAAGATGAAATTAACTGTTAAAATAAAGACAAAGATTACTTACCTACGGTCAGTGACCTAAAGTAAGCAATCGGAAAGAGAAAGAAATGGGAGGACCAGAAGATGAAACACGCCAAGAAACTGCTCTGCGCGCTGCTGGCAGGTGCCATGCTGTTTGCCATGGCGGCCTGCGGCCAGGAGAACGCCGAGCCCACCGGGAGCGCCAGCGCGCCCCAGACCACCTCGACCCCGTCCCAGACCGCTGAGGAACCCTTCAGCAGCGCCAAGGACGGCACCTACACCGACTTCGGCTCCGGCAGAAACGACTTTATCTATGTGGAAACCACCTTTGAGAACGGCCGCATCACCAGTGTTGAGGTGACCGACGAGAAGGAGACCCCCACCATCGCCGCACCCGCTCTGAACATGATCCCTGACCGGATTGTGGAGAATCAGAGCGTGAACATCGACACCATCGCCACCTGCACCCTGGCCTGCAACGGCATCATCGAGGCCGTCAAGGGCTGCATTGAGCAGGCCGGCGCCTCCGTGGACGAGTTCATGACCGACGCCACCAGCAAGCCCGAGTCCACCGGCGACGCCACCTATGACTGCGACGTGGCCATCGTGGGCGCCGGCGGTTCCGGTCTGGCCGCCGCTGTCCGCGCCGCCCAGCTGGGCCTGAACGTGGTCATGATGGAGAAGCGCAACGTGACCGGCGGCGCCCTGTACGGCACCGAGTGCCACTACTCCCTCAACTCCATCGGCGACGTGATGTTCGACATGCAGACCCAGACCCCCGAAGAGGGCTATGAGTATCACATGAACCACAACCACAACAACAGCAACCCCGAGATTGTGAAGCTGTTCATGAACAACGTGGGCACTTCCACCAACTGGATCATCAGCCTGGGCAACAACGTGGAGGCCGCCTATGACTCCTTCCGCGGCCCCAACACCTCCACCTGGCTGATGCTGGAGGGCGAGGGTCCCGGTGTGGCCGTGCGGCTGCAGGGCCAGTGCAACGAGCTGGGCGTCACCACCCTGCTCAACACCACCGGCAAGAGCCTGATCATGGATGAGAACGGCCAGTGCGTGGGCGTCAACGCCGAGACTGCTGCCGGCGACAAGGTCACCGTCAACGCCAAGTCCGTCATCGTGGCCACTGGCGGCTTTGTGGACAACGAGGAGATGCTGGCCGAGTACGTGGGCCAGAACCAGGCCGATGCCTCCACCTCCGGCGGCAACCTGAAGGCCGGCGGCACCGGCGGCCGCATGGGCGAGGGCATCCAGATGTGCTGGGATGTGGGCGCCGCCAAGTTCGGACAGGAGTGGGTGGCTTACAGCCTGACCACCGTGCCCGGCTGCGCCATTGACTCCCCCGTCCACCGTGTGGGCTACCAGGGCTACCTGTGGGTCAATAACAGCGGCGAGCGCTTCTCCAACGAGAGCGGCGGCTTCATGCTGGCCTGTGACCAGGAGCACGGCTTCTACTGGAGCATTCTGGACCAGTCCATGATCGACTTCATGAGCACCAACAACACCCTGGCCGGCACCTGCTTCACTCCCTCCACCAACGCCCCCATTGAGGGCCTCCAGGAGATTCTGGACGCGGCAGTGGAGAAGGGCTTTGTCCTCAAGGCCGATACCCTGGAGGACCTGGCCGCTCAGATGGAGGTGCCCGCTGAGACCTTCGTGTCCACCGTGGAGACCTACAATACTTACTGTGCCAACGGCGAGGACCCCGACTTCGGCAAGGCCGCCGAGAGCCTGATCGCCTTCGGCGAGGGCCCCTACTACGCGGTGAAGATGGTGGGCGGCATGCTGACCACCATCGGCGGCGTGAAGATCAACGAGAAGATGGAGGTCATCAGCGAGGATGGCGACGTCATCCCCGGTCTGTACTGCATCGGCGCTGACGCCGGCGGCTTCTACGCGGAGCACTACAACTTCCTGGACAGCGGCTGCGCCAGCAGCTTCTCCTTCCTCTCCGGCAAGACTGCCGCTGAGAGCATCACCGAGGCTCTGACCGGCGAGAAGGTCAGCGACGAGTGGACCGACCACGACGCCTCCATGCAGGCTGTGGCGGACATCATCGGCTACGACCTGAACCAGTAATCCGCCTGCGGAATACAAGAGGCCTGTCTCCCCAAAGGAGGCAGGCCTCTTTTCTGTAAAATAGAAGCGGAAGGTGAGCTGTGGGGCCGGGGTTTCCTTTTCGGGCCGGCTGTGGTATGCTATACCATATCGGTCCAGCTGGGCGGATATGGCGCAACAAATTAGGAGGTAACTATGGCAAAGGGAATGGAACGCCGCGCGCTCAAGGCCCAGGAGACCAAGCGGAGGCTGATGGAGAAGGCTGTGGAGCTCATCGGACAGCGGGGATACAGCGGCGTGTCGGTCAACCAGATCTGTGCCGAGTGCGGGGTGTCCAAGGGAACGTATTATGTATACTATAATTCCAAGGAGGACATTGTCTACTACCTGGCCTCGGAGTTCAATGAGACCCTGTATCAGCGGCTCAATGAGGAGCTGGACTATGACAGCGTACACAGTGCACAGGAGCTTTACAGACAATATATTGAGATTTATGTAGACCAGGTGATTCAATACGGCCGGATGTTCAGCCGTGCCTATCAGGAGGGCATGCTGCGCACCGGCATCACTCAGGAGCACAGCCGCTCCGACCTGCCTGAGGAGCATGTCTCCCGTATCATCGATTTGGGCATCCGGACCGGGGAATTCCGCCCGGATGTGGACAAGGCCGCCTTCTGGGAGCAGCTCACCATCACAAAGCTGGGCGCCAACTACGCCTGGAGCATTGAGGAGTCCGTGGACGCCGAGTGTCAGCGGGAGAGAGCGCTGCGCTGGCTGGGCAGCCTGGAGCTGTTCCTGCTGAAAAGAGAATAAAAGCATAGAAAACATGCCCGCTCTGCCGGATAGAACCGGAAGAGCGGGCATATTTTGCTCAAAACAGCGAAAGGATTATTTTTCCCTCTGCTGGAGCTGAAGCCGGTCAGCGATCATGGCAATGAACTCAGAGTTGGTGGGCTTGCCCTTGGCGTTGGAGACGGTATAGCCGAAGTACTTCTATCCATTGGGGCGCAACGGTTACAGGGTATTTTGTGGACTTAAAATTACTCTCTAAATACGAACAGTTTATTGCTTAGTTTATCGCTATGCTCTCGTATGTTTATAGGGTTGATTGCATTGATTATAGGACGCCTTTATCGCATCGTCAAGCCCTCCTTTTCACTCCTTCCGACGAGCTTATAGAAACTGGTACGCTTTGTGCCCGTCTGCTCCATGGCTGCCTTTGCAGTTATCTCTCCCCCTTTCCATGTGGCATAGACCTCAGCCCAGTTTGCTGGAAAGGTAAGTGCAGGGCGACCTAACTTTTTTCCTTTCTGCTTTGCGGCTTTAATGCCCTCAGCTTGCCGCTTGCGTATGGTCTCACGCTCCTGTTCTGCAATCGTGCCCAAAACCTCAATCAGAATATTGTTGACCATCTCAAAGACCCATTCCTGCCCTTCTGGCAAATCCATCATGGTAGTAGGCAGGTCAATAACCTTTAAGCGGATACCATTCTCCTTGAAATATTGGAGCTCATTCTTGATATCCCGCTTATTTCGGCTAAGACGGTCAAGAGACTTTACAACGAGCGTGTCGCCCTTGCGGAGCATGGCGTTTTTAAGAGCCTGATACCCAGCCCGCTCCAAGTCCTTGCCGCTTTCCTTGTCAGCAATGATCTCACGTTCCTGAGCACCTAGGGCGTTAAATGCGGCAATCTGTCGGTCTAGGTTCTGCTCTTTGCTTGATACTCTGGCATAGTAATATGTACGGCTGTCCATAGTTCCTCCTTTGTGCGTAAAAGACATTGCGATTACGGATATGTCCATAAAGTGATTTCCGTGATTTTCGGACAGTAAAAGCATTACTTTTTCGTGTGTCCGCAAAGGTACACTTTTACAGATATTTTCCTGTTATATGGCTTCTGTACGTTCTGGCGGGATTATTGGGGGAGAATCTCTTGCACTCATATCAACCATCCTTTCAAAATAATTCTAAATTTTATAAAAAATTAAGAAAAATCAAATGTTACAGTTGCATTACAGTTGCAAAAAACTACTTGACTTTTGATGGAAAAAGCGGTATAGATAGGTATTAGCACTCGGGTTAACAGAGTGCTAATGAGTGCTTGTTGCACTGTTATCTTATTTCCTGGAGACAAAAATGAAGAAAGAAGAAAAACTTAAAGCATTTCAGATCCAACAAAGGCTACAGAGCCTATTTGGCGTAAGCAGATTGAGCCCAGAACAAAATAAGCTTTATTGGCGGATCAAGGATAACGCGGATCAAACGCTGGGATTGCTCGAAGAATATGACACCCAGCTCCGAGCGGGCATCGGTAGCTTTGCTAGAGACAAAGGAAAGTGCGACTATGTGTTAAGCGTACTGTATCCACATCTTTTTTCGGAACCAGCGGAAAATCGTAGCGAAAACACCGAAAACTACTCTTCGAAATTAGACGAAGCTGCGGGAAAAAGTGTGGATGAAGCACCTCATCGAGAGGAAGAAATCGCTTCTCAAAGACCAAAAACAGCAGAGGAGGAAGTGTATGACTATGTGAGGGACATATTTCGTTTCGTTGCTATCACACCAAGGCATCAGAAAACAATTGAGAAAATCATTAAAGAGGCAGATACCGATTATGAGGTATTCCTGATTGCACTAAAAAGCATAGAAGGCAAGGTTAAATATAAGATCAGCATGAGCAGCATGAGTTTTGAGGAAAATTTTTATTATGCCATGGCCATTCTTCAAGGTGGCAAGCGTAAGGTTCGTGGCGAGGAAAAATTTTTCCCGAGCGTAATTAAACAGGCTAAAGAGAAGCATGAAGAAAAGCTGATGCTGGAGAAAATGTACAAGCAACAAGCCGATGCATATATCAAGCAATGTTGTGAAGAAGAAATCACACCCAAAGCTGAGTTTGTCAGTAGAGGTAGAAACCCTTATTTAGACAACCCTCTTTTTGCAGATTTGTGGGATGATTAAGCCGCGCTCTGAGAGCAACAGACTAATGAATCTAACTAATCAGCAACGCATTTACATAAAGTAAATAATATAGCTATTTCTATGGTAAAATATATCTATTTAGATGGCGCTATATATCTCATTTAATAGTATAATATATTCTTTTTTAATGTAGAAATTTACCTTGAATGGAAAGAAAAAACCATATATATCAATGGTTTTAGCAGCTATACTGTTAAGTTAATAAACTAGGTTAAACCCTAAATATATTAATTATAAATGCTCCCTTGACGGGAGCTTGAGCCGCCTGCGGCGTCTGAGGACAGAACAAAAAAGGATAGAGAAAAAGGAGAAAAATGAAGAAGCTAGATATATACAAGTTTAAACCAGATGAAATGAGAGAACTTACGTTTACAGAATTGAAAGTTTTAGCGGTACTGCGACAATTATCCCAAGAAAGCAAGATTGACTACAGGCCTAATGTGATGGCTGAGAAGATTGGTATTACTACAAATCAGTTGTTGAAAGCCATTACTGGATTGTCTGAGAAAAAGAAGTTATCGTGTATTACGGTTGGAAAGAAACATGAGGTAGCCATTATCAGTACCTTAGCAGAAAAGGAACAGTATCTTTTCTTTGATCTGAGAGATTTTAGATTTTTTTCTGTGCAAAAGGGAGAAAGCAAACTAACATACAATGAATTTAAGATTTTTGCTCTGATTAGGAGCTATTACGCCGGGAATGGCTATAAACCCTATTTCGGCATTTCCTATGTCCAGAATATAACAGGAATTGGAAATACGAATATCTATCGTGTGCTCGACAGTTTGAACGAAAAGTCTGTACTGCAATACTTTGGAAAAGAAATAACGGGTAATAAACCACAATGGTCTTTATGTGAGGATTGGAATTATGTTAAATTGAGAAAGAAAAAAGCCGAAAGTGACTGATTATCTCCTTGCATAACATATTCTGTGACTTGATTTGAAGGTTAACGCAGGAGTGAGGAATCACCTCACCCCTGCGTTTTTGATTTACGGGTCTTTAAATATGCTGTAGAGTAAAGTGACCAAGGCTATCACACATAT
The DNA here is from genome assembly GCF_000169255.2 of Pseudoflavonifractor capillosus ATCC 29799. GTDB lineage: Bacteria > Bacillota > Clostridia > Oscillospirales > Oscillospiraceae > Pseudoflavonifractor > Pseudoflavonifractor capillosus. Next base: position 151,024 of record NZ_AAXG02000007.1, on the reverse strand, counting down.
CAGAATTGTAGGCCACAAAACAGTAATAATGGTAGTGAATGAATACTGCCGTAGAAACAAGAACAGCAGCATGGCAATAATGGTTCCAGTCATATCGACACCTCCTATCTCACTTGTGTAAAGCACAGTAAATAATTGCTAGAAGCTGCAAGCTCCAGAGCAGTATCAGCCCGTCTAAACTCATGATCTCACCTTCTTTCGTGGAATGTGGAATATATAAAAACGCCGTGAGGTTGACCATGTAGGTTCAACTTCACGGCGGAATAGTAAAGAAGAACGCGGTTGAAGTTAATTCTTCAATCGCGTTTCTTGTTAAAGTAATCGACAAGAGAGTACAAAATCTTCTTTTCTTCTTCACTCAGGTCATCAAGCACAAGCGTCGTTTCAGTGGTCAGCCCAAGTAAATAATCGGCTGAGACACGAAACAGCTTTGCGATATCTACCACATACTGCGTTGTCGGTACAGATAAACCCATTTCCCATGCATTGACTGCCGAGCGGGTTACATTCAGCTTCTTGGCAAGAGCCGACTGAGAAAATCCTGCATCCTCACGAAGACGTTTGATGGTGTCGCCAATCATAACATCACCTCTGCTGATATTATAATTGTCATTTAAAGATAAATAATTATCAATGGATGTATTGCTTTATTGACAAAAAGAAAGTTTGGGAGGATAATAAAATGCATCAAGCATTCTCAGAAAAATCTATTGTGGGAGGTATAAGAGAAATGAAATCAATAGGCGCAGAAAGGAAACGGTCAAATCAGCTAGGCGGTTCAAGGAGAATGAGGTGTATGAAAAAGCTCGGAGCGGTACTATTGGCGTTTTCTATGCTACTGACTGTACTGGCTCCAGCTTTAGCGGTAGAGAACTTTTCTGACAATGCGGTTGAGCAGCAAAATAATGGAAGCCTTGATAATTTTAGCATAGTGAATAGTTATGTTCCTGGGCAATTTAAGGATGTGGACGAAGCATCGTGGTATGCATCCAGTGTAAAGGCAGTGTATGAATATGGCCTGATGCAGGGAAGCAGCAGTACACAATTTAACCCGAACGGGAATATTACAATCGCAGAAGCAATCGTGCTGTCGAGCCGCTTACACAGCGTTTACTACAATGATAACTATACCTTCATTCAAGGAACTCCTTGGTATGACTCTTATGTCCAATATGCCATTGAAAATAGTATTATTGAGGATGGTGAATTTAGCAATTATGATGCCAATGCAACAAGAGCTCAATTTGCCATAATCCTTGCAGCAGCATTTCCGGATGAGGCATTGACAGCTATCAATGATGTAAAAGAGATTCCGGATCTAGATAGCTCTCTTAACTATGCACCTCCAATCTACAAGCTCTATAATGCTGGAGTACTAACAGGCAATGATGCATATGGTACGTTTACACCGGAGGCCAGTATCAACCGAGCCAGTGTTACAGCTATTGTCGCCCGTATGGCCGTGCCAAGCTTGCGCAAGAAAGTAATTTTGGAGAAGCGGCCTGTGGCAGCTACAGATGTTATTTTGAATGCGAGTGAGATAACATTAGAGGTGGGGGATACTTTCCAACTGGAGGCCACTGTTGTTCCAGAAGATGCCACAAATAAGACGGTTACCTGGATAACCGGCGATGATGCAATTTCTGTTTCGCCCACTGGCCTGGTAACAGCGCTTTCCCCCACATCTACCTATATCATAGCTAGAGCGGATTCCGAGGTCAGTGCTATATGCTTCGTATTTGCCAAAAAACCCACTGTGAAAATCAACCTTGTGGATAATCTGCCTGTGAAACTCTATGAGTCTGATTGGAACGGAGATATTGTATGTTCCTGGTTGGTGAATGACTTCCGGTATGAGGTGGAGGAGAACTATGATGGAACCTATGATGTAGACTTCTACTTCTCTGGAGAAAAAACCTTTGATGCCCGGGGCTCTGGCCAAGGGGCAAGCTGTAAAATTAGTTGGCAGCTCATTGACGAAGAAGGCTATGTGGTTGAGAGTGGAACCTGCTTTTCACCGTCAGTTCGTACAGGTGAAAAGTTCCGAGATGCAAATGATTATCTTTATTATTTAAGTGGTGGAACATATACTTTGGAACTAAGTAGTACTAACTGAGTATTTTCAGCTTTAATGAAAAGACAGCCAGGTGGGTACACTGATACAACCTACTGGGCAGACGGTAACCGTATTTGCGTCTGTATTTCCGAAGCTCGTGCCCTACTGTTTCCAATTCGCGCTACTTGCAGGCATAGATGTGGTGCGCGCCTTCTTGCTATTTATTGAACCTTAACTTTCAACCATTACCAACTGGCAACCTACACAAGCAATACATACAGATTTAGTCGCCCTCACAGAGATTCCGCAGCATGGACAGACATACTTTCTGCTGCTGGATTTCTTTGGGGGCGCTTTTATATTTCCACCAATGTGGTCTACGGTGGTAGTAGATACCGGATAGTGCAGGTCATTGCGGGTAATCAATATGTCAGTGAGGTCATTCTCCACCACGAAATCGAGTAAATCTTCACCGGGACTGGTCAATGTCCAACCGTACTTGGCATCGTGCTCAACCTTCAAGCCTCTTGCTGTAGCTGTATCCCTAAAACGTTTATTGTGGTAAGTACCCCCTCTGCTGCAATCCTGGATACCATTCACATAGTTGTAGTAGTGTGCCATCTCATGCAGAAGCGTTGCCACTACATCCTCTATTGGCCTTGACAGTGTGCCAGCTCCTATATTAATTTCATGTGACTCTCCACTGGCAGATATCCAGGTATCCGAGCGGGTAGTGAAATGTCCATACGCTCTGGGGGTACTTTGTATGGTAATTGTGGGTCTTGAAAGCTCATTTTCAAAAAAACGTTCATTGAGCAGGTCAAAAATCTTGTTGAGATATCCGGCTACCCGGTTATAACTTGTCAACTGTTTCATCATAAAACCTCTTTTTTATGTAGGATATTTTGTTCGTCAATCATCCAGCTCGAACACACTGGCTTCTAGCCATACAATCAGATCATGTAAAAGTTCCCTTTTCCTGGCCCATTCACGGTACTGTGCTTCAAAGCCTGTCTTGGATATTTGTAGGTGGTAGTCTTGGGAATACTTCTGCAAGAAAAACTCGCATAGTTCCAGCATTTCTAGTAAAACACCTAACGTTTCCATACTGATATGTTCCATACCCTTCTCCTTTCATACTCCTGATTTCGTTATTTTTACTGGTGCAAAAGGGCATAAAAAAATCGTAGCTCTCCGCAAAGAACTACGAAATTTCATTAGATCCAGCATCAGTGCATGGCTTTTTACATTTTTGAGGTCAATTTTTATTTTGGGCAATTATAGATGAGGTGTGCTTCGACACCGCCAGAAGAACGAGAGGTGGGACAAGATGCTGGCCCAGCTGACCCCATAAAAGGCGGCATGGGCCAAGCATCTTGCACTTTGGTACGCTGATAATACAGTTCAATAATTTATGTATTTAAATTCCATATATTACTATAAAATGTGCAATTTTTGTTTACTAATTGCATCTCACATCATGTTCTCTACTGGGCTGTAATTCTGATAGCACCGCTTAATGTCCTGGTCTGTGAGGTCCAGATATGCTTTTTCTGTGACAGTGACACTACTATGTCCCAGAATCCGGCTTAAGGTGTAGATGTCCATACCCGCTAAGATGCACCGCTTTGCAAAGTTATTTCTGAGCGCATGAGGGGAGATTTCCTTTTGTATGCCGCTTCTCATAACATACCTTCTGAAATTGGACTCAAAGGAGCGAAGTTCAAGGGGCATTCCGCTTTCCTTTGTGGGAAAGATATAGGAGGACTCCACATACCTGTCCTTGAAGCGGAGCCACTGCTGCAAGGCTTTGGCTGTCTTTATGGAGAAGTAGACACATCTAGCCTTTCTGCCCTTGGTCAGTTCTGCCGGAATTGAGATGACCCGCTCGTGCATGTCGATATACTCCATGCTCAGTTTTAGACACTCACCAAGGCGCATGCCTGTATCCAGTATCAGCAGGATAATAGTCCTGTCTCTGTTTTCTGAGAAATAGCTCTTATCCAAGCTGTCCAGAAGCTTTTTTACCTCCGCATCCTCCAAATATTCTCGTGGTTTTCTCTCATTTGATAGCAACTTGACCTTTGCCATTGGATTTTTACCGCCGCTGCATTCCTCGTACCAGCGAAAAAAAGCCCTCAAATTACGGAGGTAGTTGTTGATGGTCGTAACGCTGATAGGGGTTCGGTAGTCCCGCCGACGCTCCGGCAGATTTGTTTCCTTGGCTCTGTCGCAGATGTAAAAGCTATACTTCCCCCTTTCCTGCAAGTCACAGATATAGTGACGGATGTTTTGTTCTGTTATCTCACTGGGGCGTTCCAAGCCCTCCTGGTCCCGTATCCAACGCTCAAACAGTCTAAGTGTCTGTTCATAGCTTGCCATCGTCTTAGGCCGCAGGCGTCGGCTCTGGCAGTAATAGAGATATTCGTCAATGCAGGTATCGAAGGTCTTTTCCTGTTTTGCTTTTCTCATAAAAAAACACTCCCAGTCTATCGGTTTTTCAACCCAATAAACTGAGAGCATTTATCGCTATAAGCAAAAATGTTTATCGCTATGAGAGGGCAATTTCATTTCGTGTTTTGCTGTGTTCATCGCTATAAGACTAACAGCAGATAACCCGTAAACCATTGTGCTGCAAGAGGTCCAGACACTCTCACTTCTCCCTCTGCTGGAGCTGAAGCCGGTCAGCGATCATGGCAATGAACTCGCTGTTGGTGGGCTTTCCCTTGGCGTTGGAGACGGTGTAGCCGAAATACTTCTGGAGGGTCTCCAGGTCGCCCCTGTCCCAGGCCACCTCGATGGCGTGGCGGATGGCGCGCTCCACCCGGGAGGCGGTGGTGTTGAACCGCTTGGCCACCTCGGGATAGAGGACCTTGGTGACGGCGTTGATCACGTCCATGTCCTGGACGGCGATGATAATGGCCTCCCGCAGGTACTGGTAGCCCTTGATGTGGGCGGGAACGCCGATCTCATGTATGATGGAGGTGACCGTGCTCTCCAGGCTCTGCTCCTTGGCGGCCGGCTGGGCGCTTTCCTCCTGGCCGGACTGGCTGAGCGCGGCCAGCTGACGGATGCGCTCGGCGGCGGTGGTCATACGGCAGGGCTTCATCAGATAGTAATCCGCGCCGGCCGAGGCGGCGTGGGTGGCCACTGCACCGCTGGCAAAGCTGGAGATAACCAGCACACGGGGTCTGGGCGTCAGAGCGGACAGCTCGGAGAGCACCTCCAGCCCGTCCATCCGGGTGAGGACCAGGTCCATGGCCACCACGTCCGGCACCAGCTCCTTTGCCAGGCGAATGGCCTCCTGTCCGTCCCCAGTGGAGGCGATGACCTCCATATCGGGCTCCTCGCTGAGCGCGTCGTTGAGCAGACTGCGGAATTCCTCTCCCGCGTCCGCAGTCAAAATCCTGATTTTGTTGTCCATGTCCTCGTCCTTTCCAAGCGTGAGCTTGATGAGATAGCGCCGCGGGCCAGATGTCATTACCGGTTGACTATAATTTACCATAAATAGACAGCGAGCGCAAGAGGAAAATGGAAATAAATGGATAAAAACGATTCGACTCTTCTCGACCGCAGAAGTCGAACGGACGGGACACAGGGGAGAAAAAGACGGATTCGGCCGCTCAGGCAAAAGGCCGCAGCACGTCACAGACGTACTTCCGGTCCACCTGCTCCGTACACCACACGCCGTTGTCGGACACGCCGAAGGGGATGCCGTCGGCGGCCATGGCCTGGGCGTCGATTTTCAGCACCACAGGGGCCTGGCGCCAGCGGCAGGCGGACTGCCAGGCCTTGGACTCATCCGCCTGCATGTGGACCGCGTGACGGGACATTCTGGAGATGTATCCGCTGTCCTGGATGGCGTTCCAGGCCCGCTCCGTAGTGCCATGGTACAGGTAGGCGGGCGGAGCGGCAGGGGTCAGCTCAGGCTCCACCCAGGGGATGGAGTGGCCCTGACAGGCCTTGATTCTGCTCTTGTCCGGGCTGAAGCGGTAGCGGCCCTTGCTGTCGGTGGCCACAAGCTGCTCCAGCTGGGGCATGGTGAGGTGGTGGCGACCGGCCTTGTTGACGTTGTCGATGAGCTGCTGGGTGCTGACCCAGCCGTGGATGTCCATATCCAGACCGGCGTCCTCAGGGGCGTGCCGCAGCAGGCGGCAGAGGTAAATGGACAGCTTGGCTTGGCTCATAATGGCTCCCTCCCGCAATCTTACTTTACATAATATTTTCCATATTATAGCATACACCACATATCCGGTCAATCAGAGCAGCACAGAACAGCTCTCCGTTTTCGTAACAGCACTCTCCGTTCCTGTGATTGATACCCAGACTGTCAGCCGGTATAATAGGCTCAGAAAGCGGCCGCTGTCATGATTTTTCATAACATCAGAGACGAATATGGGAGAGAAGTGCCATGAGAGCAGAACTTGGAAACAAGATCAAGCAGCTTCGCCTGCAAAAGAGCGTTACCCAGGAGACCCTGGCCAAAACGCTGCATATTTCCTGCCAGACGGTGAGCAAATGGGAGAACGGAACCTCCATGCCGGACATTCTGCTGCTGCCGGAAATCGCGGTCTACTTCGGCTGCACCATTGACGACCTCTTTGACCTGTCGGAGCAGGCCCGGTTTGAGCGGATTGAGCACATGCTTGAGATGCAGGAGGCGCTGAGTACCGAAGAATTCCGCCAGACCGAGGCGTTTTTGAAGGGAAAGCTGGGGGAGAAGGAGCGCAAAAGCGACGCCCTGCGGCTGCTGTCCAGCCTGTTCAACCACAAGGCTGACGAGCTGAGAAGAGCGGCGGAATTTTACGCGAAAGAGGCGCTGGAGCTGGCGCCCACCGTGAAGGAAAATCACAACAATCTGCAGCGGGCCCAGGAGGGGACTGTCCCGGACTGGGACTGGGCAAATCACAGCAGACGCATCGCCTACTATCAGCAGTTCGTGGGGAAAAATCCCAATTATTTGGGCGGATACCTGTGGCTGCTGGAGGAACTGATTGCGGATTGCCGCCTGGAGGAGGCCGAAAAAGTCTGGGAGACGGTGAGACAGCTGGACGACAGCTGCCGGGTCCCCTACTACCAGGGGAAGATCGCCTGGCAGAGGGGAGACCATCAAAAGGCGGAGGCCATCTGGCTCCGAATGCTGGAGGACTACAGCGGCGACTGGCTGGCCTTTGCCAACATGGCCGACGCCATGGCATACGCCTGCCGCTATGATGAGGCAATCCGGTACTATAAGCGTGCCCAGGAGCTGCAGCCGTCCCCCAGGTACACGGACGCCCAGATGACCGCCGCCCACATCTATGAGATACAGGGAAAGTATACCGAAGCGGTGGAGAGCCTGAAGGAACAGCTGGAAATTCTGAAAACCGAATGGAACATCACAGAAGGCCGGGAAGTGGAGCACATCCACAGAGAAATGGACCGGCTGCACAGAGCTGTGTCTGATACTGCAGATTGATTTCCTGCAAAAAATCGCCAGCCGCGGAACCATTGTTCCGCGGCTGGCGATTCCGCTTAAATCGGGTCTGATTTACTGCTGCCGCGCGGCCTCCAGCATGTTCTCCGCCAGGATGCCGTAGCCCTGGGTGGGGTCGTTGACCAGCACATGGGTCACCGCGCCCACCAGCTTGCCGTTCTGGATAATCGGGCTGCCGCTCATGCCCTGCACAATACCGCCGGTGGTCTCCAGCAGCCGGGGGTCCGTGACCTTGATCATCATGTTCCGGGGGTCGTCGTCATTCTCGGGGTAGATGCGGGTGATCTCCACCGTGTACTCCTCCACCTGGTCTCCGGCGATATTGGAGAGAATGGTGGCCTCGCCCACCTGCACCTGATCCCGGGTGGCCAGCTCTACCGGCTCAATGCCCTGGGTCATGTCCTGGTCCGTCAGGTGGCCGAAAATGCCCCGCTGGGTGTTGGCGTAGAGCACGCCCATGTCCTGGGAGACCTGAAAAGCGCCGTGGAGCTCACCGGGATTGCCCGACTGGCCCTTCTTTACGTCGGTCACCTCGGCGTACATGATGGAGCCGGAGGACAGCGGCATCAGCTGGGCGGTGTCCACGTCGCTGATGCCGTGGCCCAGAGCGCCGAACACGCCGGTGTCCGGGTCGTAGAAGGTCATGGTGCCGATACCCGCCATGGAGTCCCGAATCCAGGCGCCCAGCTTGTAGGTGCCGTCGGTGCTGCACTGGACGGCCTGGACGGTCATCTGGAGCTGCTTTTCACCACGGAGACAGCGGATACTCATCTGACTGTCTCCTACCTCCTGGAGTATCTCCCGAACCTCTTCAATGGTGTCTACTTCTTCGCTGTTGATGTGGGTGATGATGTCTCCCTCCTGCAGGCCGCAGTCCTTGGCAGGGGCCTGGGTACCCTGCTGGGTGGAGATCTCCGACAGACCCACCACCAGAACGCCGTCGGAGAAGAGCTTAATCCCCACCGCGCGGCCCAGCGGGATCACCGTACGCACCGTTTCAGCGGACGGCTGCGCTTCGCCGCCAAGACTCCAGGCCTCCAGGGCTGTCTCTCCCGACCCGGCTGCCGCCGCAGGCGCCGGAGTGAGAGAGAGCAGCCCCGCCGCCGCCAGGCAGACGGCCAGGAGCCGCAGCGCAGCCGTCCTGCGCTGTCCCCGTTCTTCCTCCTTCATAGAACCACCTCTCTGTAAAAAATAAAAACCGACGGGCATCACTGCTCGCCTCTCTTAATATGGCTCCATTTTGCGTAAAAACAGCCTGCCGCCGCTGCCAAAGTCACACAGCGCTGGATTCCTGAAATCTCCAATGCCCACAGTCAGAGACTTTGGAACGGATACGCCGCCAGTATCTGTGAAAGTTCCAAAATGTGAGCCATGTTCTGCACGGACGAAAAACACCGCTGGGAATACAGCGGAAATTTGACAGGGAAAATACCAATTAAAACGGGAATATTTATGGTGACAGGCCTCCGCAGGGAGCTATAATGCAGACAGAGACGAGAAGAAAGCGCCGAAAAAATTTCAGAAAAGGCGTATCTTTAGAGCGTGCGTGCGGAGGAAACGGCCATGGAACAGCGCAGGAGCCAGGAAGCTGACTGTGCCTTTGATTTTAAGACGGCGAGAGAGACGGCGGAGTCCTTTTCCGCCGCCTGCGGCGTCAGCTGCGCTGTTCTGGACGGAGAGGGAGGAGCGCTCTTCGCAGCACGGGTGGGCTGTGAGGGCTGCGAGGCCTGCCGCACCCTGAACGCGAGGCGGGGTATACCCTCTCCCTGTGACAAGCTCCATCTGTACGGCGCAGCCCAGGCGGAGCGGCAGGGCGGCCGGTACACCTATTTCTGTCCCTCCGGTCTGGCCTATTTTGCATCTCCCATCAAGGTGAGAGGACGGACGGTAGGGGCATTGGTGGGCGGCCCTGCCTTGATTATGGACGTGGAGGACTACCTGGCCAGTGACCCTGAGCTGTGGCGTGGGCGTTCGCCCGAGGAGATGGCGGAGCTGTGCGGCGCGCTGGAGTGCTCTCCCGCCATGGAGCCCACCCGGCTGTTCCATATGGCGGCGCTGCTCTCAGCGGCAGCGGTGTGCGTGGGGAAGAGCAGCAGTCAGGAGGAATGCACCCATATTCAGCCGCTCAAGGCAGCAGGAGAATCAGGGCGATATCCCATGGACAAGGAGCGGGAGCTGGTTCGGGCTGTGAAGGAAGGGGACCAGACCACCGCACGGCAGCTGCTCCGTGAGTTGCTGGAGTATATTCAATCTGCCACTGGAGAAGACTTTTGCCTGATGCGGTCCAGGGCACTGGAGCTGATGGCGGTGCTCTCGCGGGCAGCGGTGGACGGCGGAGGCGACCAGGACACGATTCTGGACATGAACAGCCGCTGTTTCAGCGAGAGCGACCACCTGCGCACGGCGGAAGAGCTGGCGCTGTGGCTGACACGGATGACGGACCGCTTTACGGACACGGTGTTTTCTCTGGTGGAGGTCAAGCACCGGGATATTATCTGCAAGGCCATTGAGTACCTCAAGCGGAACTGCCGTGACAGAGTTACTTTGGAGGACACAGCAGGGCATGTGGGGCTGTCACCGTCCTACTTCAGCAGGGTGTTCAAAGAAGAGGTGGGGGAGAGCTTCAACAGCTACCTCACCGCTCTGCGCATATCCAGAGGAAGGGCCATGCTGCTGGATACGGACGCCTCCATTGCGGAGATCTGCGACAGGTGCGGCTTTGATGATCAGAGCTATTTTACGAAGGTGTTCCGGAAATATACCGGCGTGACGCCGGGCCGCTTCCGGGCACGGCGTGGACGGCCTGAGAACGGTGAGGAGCCGGGCAGAAAGCAGGCATAAGTAAATTCCTAACAAAAAAGCGCTTTCGGAAACGTAAGGTCTCCGAAAGCGCTTTTATTATGTATTTCTCTGCTGAAAAGGTGCTCAGGCGTACTTCTTGACCACAGCGGCCATGTCGTCCCAGGCCTTCTCCATGTCGGACACCAGCTTGAACTGAGTCCGGCAGCGGTCCAGGTTCTGGCCCTCGCGGTGGGTGGCGAAGTAGTGGTCGCCCTCCAGGTAGTCGGTGAGGAAGCGGATGCCGCACTCCAGGGTCATCAGCTTGGCGCCCCAGGGCAGGTACTCCAGCTCGGCGGGGGTCAGGCTGCCGGCGCAGCCGGTGAGGAAGCCGCGGGTGTAGGCCTCGAAGAGGTCCAGGTCGAAGTTGACCTTGGACAGATCCCGCTCATCCTCGGCGGAGTGGTTGGCACCGAAGCGGATGGAGTCGCCGAAGTCGTTGATGGCCAGACCGGGCATGACGGTGTCCAGGTCGATGACGCAGATGCCCTTGCCGGTCTCACGGTCGATGAGCACGTTGTTGAGCTTGGTGTCGTTGTGGGTGACACGCAGGGGCAGCTTGCCCTCCCGCAGGGCGGACATGGCCACGGAGCAGTCGGCCTCGTGGGCCAGGACAAAGTCGATCTCAGGCTGCACGTCCTTGGCACGGCCCATCACGTCGGCCTCCAGGGCCTTCTTGAAGTTGGCCAGACGGTTCTCGGTGTCGTGGAAGCGGGCGATGGTCTCGTACAGGGTGTCGGCGGGGTAGTCCTTCAGCTGATGCTGGAAGCGGCCGAAGGCCAGGGCAGAGGCCTCGAAGAGCTCGGGGGTCTCGGCGGCCTGGAGGCACACGGTGTCCTCGATGAAGGGGAACACACGCCAGGCACGGCCCTCGCTGTCGGTGAAGTAGCTCTCGCCGGTGCGGGTGCGCAGCACGGTGAGGGTCTCACGGTTGGGGTCGCCGCCCTCCTCGGTGATGACCTTGCGCAGGTAGTCGGTGACGCCCACCACGTTAGCCATCAGCTGGTCGGGACGGGAGAAGGCGGCGTTGGACACCCGCTGGAGGATGAAGCGCACGCAGTCGCCCTCCAGAGGCTGGGTGTGGACGCAGAAGGTATCGTTGATGTGGCCCTTGCCGAAGCGGACGGCGCCCACCAGGGGAGCACCGAAGTCGTAGGCGTCCAGGGCTTCCTGAAGATGAAGCTCAGCAGTATTGGCCATGGTCTCTTATTCCTCCCAAAGTTTCTCGGGGTACAGGCCGGACTCGGTCATGGCGCGGATAGCGGCCACAACCACGGGCTTGTCCTCCTTGTAGGTCACGCCGTACCACTTGTCACGGCTGCGGAGCACCTCCACACGGGCCTTGCCCTCGGCGATGAGCTGGCTCACCACGCTGGGCAGGAAGTACTCGCCCTTGATGGGGTTGTTCTTGATGGCGTCGTCCAGGAAGGCGGGGAAGCGATTCCAGGCCTCGTCCAGGTAGCTGCGGGTGAAGCCCCACAGGTTCATGGACACGATGGTGTCGCCGGGCAGGTCGGTCCAGGTCTTGCCCTCGTCCTCGGTGTACCGGGGGCAGGTCTCACCCTTCTCGATGCGGGTGCGCTCGGTGACGCTGAGCAGCTCGTGGTTCTCGTTCTCCACGCACACGCCACGGGCCACATGGCCGTTCTCGGTGACGGTGTTTTCCAGCAGGTAGCCCACCATGGCGTACTGGTACACGCCGTCCTTGTCGGGGTGGTCCACCAGGTAGTTGTAGATCTCACGGAAGCCCTCGGGGCCGTAGTAGTCGTCGGCGTTGATGACGGCAAAGGGACCGTCCACCACGTGCCGGGCGGCCAGGGCGGCCTGGGCGGTGCCCCAGGGCTTCACACGGCCCTCGGGGACGGAGTAACCCTCGGGCAGGTCCTCCTTGAGCTGATAGGCGTACTTCACGTCCATGACCTTGCTCATGCGGTCGCCGATGCCGGCCTTGAAGTCGGCCTCGATCTCCGGCTTGATGACAAAGACCACGGTCTCAAAGCCGGCCCGCTTGGCGTCGTAGATGGAGTAGTCAATGATGAGCTCGCCGTGGGCGCCCACGGGGTCCAGCTGCTTGAGACCGCCGTACCGGCTGCCCATGCCGGCGGCCATGACCACGAGAACAGGTTTCTTCATAATCAAAACGCCTCCTCAATAAAGCTTGATTTCCGCACTGATATCTCCCCGGCAGGGGAGGGAAGAGCCTCAGCTCTTATAGCCGTTGGGGTTCATGGACTGCCACTTCCAGCTGGAAGCGCACATCTCCTCGATGCCGTACTGAGCCTTCCAGCCCATCTCGTTGAGGGCCTTGGCGGGGTCGGCGTAGCACTCGGCGATGTCGCCGGGCCGGCGGGGGTCCAGAACATAGGGCAGGGTCTTGCCGCAGGCCTTCTCGTAGGCGTGGAGGATGTCCAGCACGGAGTAGCCCTTGCCGGTGCCCAGGTTGCACACGAACAGGCCGCACTTGGTGTCCAGCTTCTTGAGGGCGGCCACGTGGCCCTTGGCCAGGTCCACCACGTGGATGTAGTCGCGCACGCCGGTGCCGTCGGGAGTGGGGTAGTCGCTGCCGAAGACGTGGAGCTTCTCCAGCTTGCCCACGGCCACCTGGGCGATGTAGGGCACCAGGTTGTTGGGGATGCCGTTGGGATCCTCGCCGATGAGGCCGGACTCATGGGCGCCGATGGGGTTGAAGTACCGCAGCAGGGCCACGTTCAGCTCGTGGTCGGCGGCGCAGATGTCGGTGAGGATGCGCTCCAGGAACAGCTTGGTGGTGCCGTAGGGGTTGGTGGTGCCGCCGGTGGGGAAGTCCTCACGGATGGGCACGGAGGCGGGGTCGCCGTACACAGTGGCGGAGGAGGAGAACACGAAGTTCTTCACGCCGTGGCGGCGCATGGCGTTGAGGAGCACAAGGGAGTTGACCAGGTTGTTGGTGTAGTACTCCAGGGGCTTCTGGACGCTCTCGCCCACGGCCTTCAGGCCGGCGAAGTGGATGACGGCGTCAATGTCGGGGTACTGGTTGAAGAGGGCCTCCACCTCATCGGGGTTGCACAGCTCGGTCTTGACGAAGGGAATCTTCTTGCCCACGATCTTCTCCACCCGGCGGATGGACTCCTCGCTGGAGTTGCACAGGTTATCGGCCACCACGATATCGTAGCCGGCCTCGATGAGCTCAACACAGGTGTGGCTGCCGATATAACCGGCGCCGCCGCTGACCAGAATAGACATAAAAATCGCTCCTTTTCCACTATAATAATGTCTGAACACAAAAACGCGCTGGGTTGCTGTCCTGCGGGTTTCGTCCGTTTTTCACTGTCCCCATTGTAATCGTGCAGCGGGGAAAATGGAATAGACAGTTCCCCACAATATTTACACAAAAGGGTTGTCAGTTCCGGTAAGGTACACGATATTTGCAGAATCGTCCAAAACAGAAGGCGTTACCGTCCGCCGCCGGGACGGGTCTTGCCCGCCAGGATTTTGACGCTGGAGGCGTACTCGCTGGGGGTCATGCCGGTTACCTTTTTAAAGTGCCTGGAGAAGTAGTAGATGGATTGATAGCCCAGGGCGGCGGCAATCTCGGTAAAATTGCGGCTGCCCTCCCGGATCATCTCCTTGGCCCGCTCAATTTTCAGCTTGCCGAAGTACTCCATAGCGCCGCCGCCGGTGTGCTCCCGGAAGAGCTGCTGCAGGCGGCTGCGGCCCACCAGATTGTCCCGGCACACCTCCTCCAAAGTGAGGCTGCGGCCCAGGTTGGCCCGGAGATAGTCGGTCACCTTGCCGAAAAGCTCCTCCCGGCCCCGGGTGCGGATCAGGCTGGCAGGGGGCGGCGCTGCGGCGCCGTCCCGACGGAGCAGGGAGATGAGCAGGGCCTCAATGGCGGCGCCCAGCAGCTGCTCGGCGCCGAAGGGGGCGTCCGGGCTGCGCTCCATGGCGGTGGTGGCGGGGTCATCCAGGGGAGTGGAGAAGGCGGCGGCGCCCTCCTCCACAATACGGGCCATCAGGGTGCGCTCCGCGTCGCCGGCAGTGTCCACCCGCCCCACAAAGCGGGCCATATCCGGACCGTCGCAGTAGAAGCTGACCACCACCAGGTTGGGCGCCGAGGTGCCGGTGGCCCGCAGGGCGTGGAACTCGCCGGGAGCGTGGAAGATGAACTGGCCCTTGGTCATCCGCAGGGTCCGGTCTCCCGCCAGCACGTCCAGCTCTCCCTTGTCCACATAGAGGAATTCCCAGAAGTCATGGCATTCCCCCTCAAAATAGTAGTCGCTGGAATATTCAAAGTAGTGTACGGTCACCACCCGGTCCACCTGGATGGGCCGGTTGAGCGTAACGGGATGAAAGGGCATGAAGCATTACCTCCCGGCGGATGGACTGTGATTACATCTTGGACTGTCTGCGGTACTCCATGGGGCTCACGCCCTCCAGCTTGCGGAAGCTCTGAGAGAAGTAGCTGGGGGAGGAGAAGCCCAGCATGTGGGAGATCTGGCTCAGGGAGTGGTCGGTCTCGCTGAGAAGATGCTTGCTCTCGGCAATTCTCCGGGAGATGAGATAGTTGATGGGGGAGATGCCGTATTCTTTGGAGAAGGTGTGAACCAGATAATATTTGTTTACGTGGGCCACCTCGGCCAGCACATCCAGGGACAGGCTCTCCTTAAAATGGCTGTCGATGTACCGCCGGACGGCGACGCACTCCTTGCTGGTACGGGTTCCCGGCGTGGTGGGGGTGAGGGAGAAGTCAGTGCGCCGCATCAGACGCACCACCAGCACCTCCAGCAGGTCCTGGCACACCAGGTCGTAGCCGCTGGCCTTGTTTTCAATTTCCGTGAGCATGGCCCGGAGATAATAGAGGGTGTCCTCCCGTCCGCCGCCGCAGTTGACCAGACGGTACCGGTCATCCCCGTTTTCCCCGGCGGCAAACTCCAGGCCCTCCACGCCCATAACGATGTACTCCAGAGGGCTGGCGTTGAAGCTGACCTCGGTGTGCTTCACGTTGGGATTGACAATCACCATGTCATCCACAGCCACCGACAGGGTGAGCTCCTCAATCCGGAATTTCCCCATGCCGCCTACCACATAAAAGATCTCCGTGCAGGTGTGGGTATGAAGCAGGCTGTGCCAGTCGCCGCCGTACTTGGCGGTGCTTACATATAAAAGACGGGTAGAGGAACGATCCAGGGGAGCCACACCGCCCTGCCCCAGATCGTATCGGCTGTTGCTCAAGAAAATCATCTCACTTCGGCACTTTAATGTGAATTTATAAATCTTGCGCAAAAAGCGCTGCAAGTCGTATACTATTATAAAATACGATCTGAAATTGTGCAATCTGAAAAAATAATTTTTTGAAGGCCAGCTGGAAATGTTTAAATTTTTTGAATCATATGGTGGAACCGGTTCAGTGTATTTGACTCATATTGTGTTTGTGCACAAAAACAGGGGGCGTTTTTTGCTCTTACTATCAAAAATACATTAAAAAGCAAAATAACTAAAATTGAGGACAAGAATAACGTTGATATCCTGAATGGAAACTGTATACTAAAGCTATCGAGAGGTGGTCAAACACCTCACAAACGGCCAAATAGGGAAACTTTATTAGGAGGTTACAAGGAAATGAAACTGAAGAAGCTCACAGCTCTCGGCCTGACCCTCGCACTTTCCGCTTCGCTCCTTGCCGGCTGCTCCAACAGCACTCCCGGCGGCGCCACCAACACCCCCGCTCCCAGCGGCAGCCAGTCCGGCGGCGAGACCACCGGCGAGACCATCAAGGTGGCCGCCATCGAGACCAGCTACGGCACCGAGGTGTGGCAGCAGGTCGCCGACGCCTTCACTGAGCAGACCGGCATCCAGGTCGAGCTGACTGTGGACAAGAAGCTGGAGGACGTCATCGGCCCCGCCATGCAGGGCGGCGAGTACCCCGACGTGATTCACCTGGCCACCGGCCGTGAGGCTGGCCTGACCGAGCAGTTCATCAAGGACCACAACATCGCCGAGATCACCGACGTGCTCTCCATGACCGTGCCCGGCGAGGACGTGACCGTGGGCGAGAAGATCATCCCCGGCTTCGTCAACGACAGCTCCATCACCAACCCCTACGCTGACGGCAAGACCTACCTGGCCCCCATGTTCTACTCCCCCTGCGGCCTGTTCTACAACAAGGGCCTGTTCGAGGAGAAGGGCTGGGAAGTTCCCACCACCTGGGACGAGATGTGGGAGCTGGGCGACAAGGCCGCTGCTGAGGACATCTCCCTGTTTACTTACCCCACCACCGGTTACTTTGACGCCTTCTTCTATGCTCTGATGTACGAGGCCGGCGGCGAGGACTTCTTCTTCGACGCTACCCACTACGCTGAGGGCATCTGGGACACCGACGCTGCCAAGCTGGCCTTCGACACCGTCGCCAAGCTGGCCACCTACACCAACCCCATCACTCCCGCTCAGGCCAATGACCAGGACTTCACCCAGAACCAGCAGCTGGTGCTGGACAACAAGGCCCTGTTCATGCCCAACGGCACCTGGATCGTGGGCGAGATGGCTGAGGCTCCCCGCGCTGAGGGCTTCGAGTGGGGCATGACCGCCCTGCCCGCTCTGACCGAGGGCGGTGACCGCTACAGCTACACCTTCTTCGAGCAGATGTGGATCCCCGCCGGCGCTGAGCACGTCGACGCTGCCAAGCAGTTCATCGCCTTCATGTACAGCGACACCGCCGCCAACCTGTTCGCCGCCGCCGGCGCCGCTCAGCCTGTCACCGGCATCGTGGACCAGCTGTCTGGCGACAACCAGATCTTCTACGGCATCTATGATGACGGCGCCAAGGCCGCTCTGGGTTCCTTCGCTTCCTACAAGTCCGTGGCCGGTCTGGGCACCGTCCGCGAGGTCTTCTTCGACCCCGTGAACTCCCTGGTTTCCGGCTCCATGACCGAGCAGGAGTGGATCGACAGCATCAAGGCCGCCAGCGACCAGATGCGCGCCAATATCCAGTAATTTAAGACCCGAAGTCATAAACTGAATAACCAGTATTCAGGACAGCAGGGGGGACGATGAGTAGCAGGCTGCTCATCGTCCCTTTTGCTCCCTGATATGCTTGTTATATGTGTGTGTCCCCGCGTATCCGGCCAAAGCCGGCGCAGAAAGGAGCTGAGCGTGTGAAAAAGAACAAGGGGCGCAGCCGTTTTGTTGCGCTGTGCGTGGCCCCCGCAGTGATCCTCTTCGTCATCTTCATGATTGTTCCCACCATCAACGTTTTCCGCATGTCTCTCTTTGAGAGAGGCGCCTATTCCCCCACCGAGACCTTTGTGGGTCTTGCCAACTTCAAGGCACTCATCAACGACTCCCTGTTCATCCGCTCCATGCAGAACACCATCCTCCTCATCGTGGTGGTTACCATGGTGACCTTTGCCTTCGCGCTGGTGTTCGCTGGAATCCTCACCCGTGAGAATGTCAAGGGCAAGAATATCTTCCGCGTGATCTTCTACATCCCCAACATCCTCTCCGTGGTCGTTATCTCCGGTATCTTCTCCGCTATCTACAAGCCCGAGAACGGCATGCTCAACAGCCTGCTGTCCATGATTACCGGTCAAACCGTGACTGTTCTCTGGAAGGACGCACCCCTGGTTATGGTGAGTATCATCATCGCCATGGTGTGGCAGGCCATCGGCTACTACATGGTCATGTACATGGCTTCCATGGCCAGTGTGCCTCAGAGCCTGTATGAGTCGGCCAGCCTGGACGGCGCCGGCCGCGTCAAGCAGTTCTTCCAGATCACCATACCTCTTATCTGGACCAACATCCGCACTACCCTGACCTTCTTCATCATCTCCACCATCAACATGGCCTTCCTGTTCGTCAAGGCCATGACCTCCGGCGGCCCCAACGGCGCCAGCGAGGTGGCCCTGAGCTACATGTACGGACAGAAGGACGCCGGCCTGTATGGCTATTCCATGGCTATCGGCGTGGTGGTCTTCCTGTTCTCCTTCGCCCTGTCAGCCCTGGTGAACCGTGCCACCAAGCGTAAGCCGCTGGAATTCTAAGAGAGGAGGGACTGTGATGAAAGAAAAAAGTGCTGGCGAGAGAATCTATAAAATCTTTATCTATGTTGTGCTGGTTGCTCTGGCCGTGTGCATCCTGGTGCCTGTGGCGTGGGTGTTCATGGCGTCCATCAAGCAGAACAGCGAGTTCTACGGCAATCCCTGGTCCCTGCCTCTGGGCTTCCACTGGCAGAACTTCGTGGACGCGTGGAACACGGCCAAGATGGGCGACTACATGCTCAACTCCGTGATCGTGACCGTGCTGGCCCTGGCCATCCTGCTGGTTGTGGCTCTGCCCGCGGCCTACTGCCTGTCCCGTTTCCACTTCCGCGGCCGGAAGTTCCTGAACACCGCCTTTATGGCCGGCCTGTTCATCAACGTCAACTACATCGTGGTGCCCATCTTCCTGATGCTGCGTGACGGCGACACCTTCCTGAAGAAGATTTTCGGCAGCGGCTTCCTGCTCAACAACATCGTGGTGCTGGCCATTGTGTACGCCGCCACCGCCCTGCCCTTCACCATCTACCTGCTGTCCGGCTACTTCGCCACCCTGGCCCACGACTACGAGGAGGCCGCCTACATCGACGGCGCCGGCTACGGCAAGACCATGATTCAGATCATCTTCCCCATGGCCCAGCCCTCCATCGTGACCATCATCCTCTTTAACTTCCTGTCCTTCTGGAACGAGTACATCATCTCCATGACCCTGATGAGCTCCGCCAACGGCGCCAAGACCCTGCCCGTCGGCCTGCTGAACCTGATGCAGGCCCAGCAGTCTGCGGCGCAGTACGGCATCATGTACGCCGGCCTGGTGATGGTCATGCTGCCCACGCTGATTCTGTACATCTGCGTGCAGAAGAAGCTGATTCAGGGCATGACCGTGGGCGGACTGAAAGGTTAAGGTGAGCATATGAAATTCTGGAAAGAGCACATGCCCCTGCGGGTAAGTCTGATTGCGATTTTCGTGGTGGCCGGCCTGGCGCTGGTCATCGGCGGCTGGAAGATGACCGGACAGCTGGCCGGTCTGGGCATTATGCTGGTGGGTCTGGTGCTGCTGCTGACGGCCCTGCTGCTGTACAACAAGCCCTTCGAGGAGCCCAAGGACAAGACCAAGAAATCCAAATAAGCGGAGGAAGAACATGAACGAGTTTGATCGGAAGCACGGGCGGGTCACCATCCCCACAGACGTGGACGTGGTGCCCGAGACCCTGGAGATACTGAAGCGCTGGGGCGCTGACGCCATCCGTGACTGCGACGGCACCGATTACCCCGAGGCCCTCAAGAGCGTGGACGCCAAGGTGTACTCCACCTACTACACCACCCGTAAGGACAACGCCTGGGCCAAGGCCAACCCCGACGAGGTGCAGCAGTGCTACATCATGACCGGGTTCTACCCCGCCGTGGAGGACACCCTGTCCATCCCCCTGATGAAGGGCATCAGCGATGAGCTGATGATGGTGAACACCCGGGACGACATCAAGCGCTGGTGGGAGGTCATCGACCGCACCAGCGGCGAGATTGTGGACACCGCCAACTGGGACTACGACGAGAGCACCGGCTGCGTGGTCATCAAGAACGTGGAGAAGTACCACGACTACACGGTGAGCTTCCTGGCCTACCTCATCTGGGACCCCGTCCACATGTACAACGCCGTGACCAACAACTGGCAGAACTTCGAGCACCAGATCACCTTCGACGTGCGCCAGCCCAAGACCCACAAGTTCACCATGGAGCGCCTGCGCAAGTTCATCGCCGAGCACCCCTACGTGAACGTCATCCGCTACACCACCTTCTTCCACCAGTTCACCCTCATGTTCGACGAGCTCAAGCGTGAGCGGTACGTGGACTGGTACGGCTACTCCGCCTCCGTGTCTCCCTACATCCTGGAGCAGTTCGAGAAGGAAGTGGGCTACAAGTTCCGCCCCGAGTACATCATCGACCAGGGCTACTACAACAACCAGTACCGTGTGCCCAGCAAGGAGTTCAAGGACTTCCAGGCCTTCCAGCGCCGCGAGGTGGCCAAGCTGGCCAAGGAGATGGTGGACATCACCCACGAGCTGGGCAAGGAAGCCATGATGTTCCTGGGCGACCACTGGATTGGCACCGAGCCCTTCATGGACGAGTTCAAGACCATCGGTCTGGATGCGGTTGTGGGCAGCGTGGGCAACGGCTCCACCCTGCGCCTCATCAGCGACATCCCCGGCGTGAAGTACACCGAGGGCCGCTTCCTGCCCTACTTCTTCCCCGACACCTTCCACGAGGGCGGCGACCCCGTGAAGGAGGCCAAGGAGAACTGGGTGACTGCCCGGCGTGCCATCCTGCGCAAGCCCATCGACCGCATTGGCTACGGCGGCTACCTGAAGCTGGCCTGCCAGTTCCCCGACTTCATTGACTACGTGGAGAGCGTGTGCAACGAGTTCCGTGAGCTGTACGCCAACATCAAGGGCACCACCCCCTACTGCATCAAGACCGTGGCCGTGCTCAACAGCTGGGGCAAGATGCGCTCCTGGGGCTGCCACATGGTGCACCACGCCCTGTACCAGAAGCAGAACTACTCCTACGCCGGCGTCATCGAGGCCCTGTCCGGCGCCCCCTTTGACGTGAAGTTCATCAGCTTCGACGACGTGAAGAACGACCCCTCCATCCTGAACGGCATCGACGTCATCATCAACGTGGGTGACGGCGACACCGCTCACACTGGCGGCACCGTGTGGGAGGACCCGGCTGTGACGGCTGCCATCCGCGGCTTCATCTGGAACGGCGGCGGCTTCATCGGCGTGGGCGAGCCCTCCGGCCACCAGTACCAGGGCCGCTACCTCCAGCTGGCGGGCGCCCTGGGCGTGGAGAAGGAGACCGGCTTCACCCTGAACTACGACAAGTACAACTGGGACGAGCATCCCGACCACTTCATCCTGGCCGACTGCACCAGGGAGATGGACTTCGGCGAGGGCAAGAAGAGCATTTACGCCCTGGAGGGCACCGAGATTCTGGTACAGCGTGAGAAGGAAGTGCAGATGGCCGTCCACAACTACGGCGCCGGCCGCTGCGTGTACATCTCCGGCCTGCCCTATACCTTCGAGAACAGCCGTGTGCTGTACCGCTCCATCCTGTGGTCCGCCCACGGTGAGGAGGACCTGAACAAGTGGTTCTCCAGCAACTTCAACGTGGAGGTCCACGCTTTCGTGGCCAACGGCAAGTACTGCGTGGTCAACAACACCTACGAGCCCCAGAGCACCACGGTCTACAAGGGCGACGGCTCCAGCTTCCACCTGGACCTGGCCGCCAACGAGATCAAGTGGTACGAAATTTGACAGCGAAATGTTTCTCCTGTACAGCAGTAACAAAGGCCTGACAGAGACAGAAGACCGGCTCCAACCACATAGACCGCTGGAGCCGGTCTTCTGGTAAGAAAGACCTGTAAAACCTATGGGAAAGAAAAGGTTTTATTTTTGGGGGTAAGGATATTTATCCTATAATATAAAGAAAGGGAGAATCAGTATGGCAAGTTTCAAGATGAAAACAAAGAAAGCCATCGCACTGCTCCTCTGTCTGGGAATGCTGGGCGGTATGATACCGGCCTCAGCAGTCTCCGAGGGAGAAGAAGCAGAGAGCCCGGCGGAGGTCACCGTTGTTGAGGCGGTTACCACGGCGGAGGACCCCGATGTGGGCGTGGCCGACGGCGCCATCCACGACGAGTGGTCTCAGGACCCTGTCACGGTAACCGGAAGCGGCGCTGTCTGCCAGATTGAAAATGGCAAGCGCCACCTGAAGGCGGACGCTGGCAACGGAAACAATCCTACCGATAAAGTTCCGCCCGCAGTCTTTATTGACGAGACCATGTCCACTGCGCTGAAGGGCGTGGGTACCGATGGTTCCGCTTTCCTGGAGGTCACCTTTGAACCCATCCAGAGCGCGGCCAACAACCGCCTGGGTATCTACCTGAACTATCAGGACCCCGGCAACGGCTTCTTCGTGGGCTGCGATGCCGGCGGATGGTTCTGGCAGAAGTATACGAACGGAAATGGTGATTATTATAGTGGCAAGCGCGTGGCCGCACCCGCTGCCGGCACCAAGGCTACCCTGCGCCTGGAGTGGACCGGAACCTCTCTCACCAAAGCCACGGTCAACGGGGAGGACCTGTTCCCCAACATGCCGCTGGACTTCTCCAGTGTTGTGGTGGACGAGGCCAATGTCGGCCGTGTAGGCTTCAAGGCTGCAGCTTACAGCGGCACTGCCACCGACTACTATGTCAGCAACATCCACTACACCGGTCAGGCCAAGGTGGACAGCTACTCCATCAGCGGCACTGTCAGCGGTGATGAGGGTCCCGTGGAGAACGCGGTGGTCACCCTCAACGGCAAGCAGGCTGTGACCAACGCCAGCGGCGAATTCACCCTTGAGGGCTTTACCGCCGGTGAATACACGCTGTCCATCACCGCCGACGGCTATCAGGACGCCACTCAGGAAGTGACCGTCACCGATGCCGACGTGTCCGGTGTGAGCGTGACCCTCACCAAGCTGGAGGTTACCACCGCCACCCTGAGCACCGACGCCATGGACGTTGTGGTGGACACCGCCTTCCCCCGTGTTATCCAGTACAACATGAAGGGCGCCAATGACGGCAAGACCTTCTACGGCCAGGTTGCCCCCCTGGACACCGTGAAGATCAACGGCGTGTCCGTGAAGCCCGTCGTGTCCTCCCAGGTGGACGGCAGCAAGATCACCTACACCATGACCATCAAGGACGAGGCCAACAGCATCGACGCGGTCATCACCGCCGAGATAGTGGCGAAGGACAACACACTGACCCTCAACATCACCGGTCTGACCTACGGCGAGACCGCCGACAAGGTCAATCACCCTGTTGAGAGCATCGAGTTCCCCAACCACAGCCTGATTTCTGTCCGCAGCAACCAGACCGACGCCGAACTGGCCGCCGCCCGTCTGGGCAGCAGCACCATCCAGAGCGGCGACACCTTCGTCACTGTGGACGGAAATCTGAACGTGAACAGCCTGAACAACCAGGGCTATATGTACGCTTTCGTGTCCAACAGCGAGCTGAGCGCCGGTATCTCCAGCAACTCCGACGCCGGCAGCGGCGCGGCTGGTTCCAACAACTACCGCCTGACTGTCACCGCTCAGGACCGCGGCGCTTACAAGACCGTGGGCGTGGGCAGCTCCCTGTGGTATCTTGACCGCAAGATCAGCAGCAGCGACGCCACCCAGGCCTCCTATGCCAACCTGACCGACGAGGAGAAGGTAGTGGGCATCCGGGAGGACATTGACGAGATGCCCTACGTGAAGGTGGTCATCACCGGCGACCAGAACGACGACGACATGGTCGACTGGCAGGATGGCGCCATCGCCGCCCGCGACCAGGAGATCATCCACATCCCCGCTTACAGCGACAGCGTGCGTGATCTGGTCACCACCCGTATCTCCATGAACTTCCAGAGTGAGGCGCCCAACCCCTTCCTCACCGCTCTTGACAACGTCAAGCGGGTGGCCCTCCACTCCGACGGCCTGGGTCAGTCCGTGCTCCTCAAGGGCTACGCCAATGAGGGCCACGACTCCGGCCACCCCGACTACTACGACATCGGCGAGCGTATCGGCGGCGCGGTGGACATGAACACCATGCTGACCGAGGGCCACAAGTACGGTGCCGAGTTCGGTATCCACGTCAACGCCAGCGAGTTCTATCCCGAGGCGGACGCCTTCAGCGAGGATATGGTCAAGCGCAACGGCCAGCTGCTCAGCTACGGCTGGAACTGGCTGGACCAGGGCATCGGCATCAATGGCGTCTATGACCTGGCCTCCGGCAACCGGAACGAGCGCTTCGATAAGCTCTATGAGCTGGTCGGGAACAACCTGGACTACGTCTACGTGGACGTGTGGGGCAATAACACCTCCGGTACCGAGGACGCCTGGCAGACCCGCAAGCTCTCCAACGAGATCACCAGCAACGAGTGGCGGATTGTCCACGAGTGGGGCTATGCCAACGAGTGGGATTCCACCTTCCAGCACTGGGTCACCGACTTTGCCTACGGCGGCTACGACCAGAAGGGCAAGCTCAACAGCGAGATCATGCGCTTTATGCTCAACAGCTACAAGGATTCCTTCCCGCCCGACTTCCCCACCTACGGCGGCGCCTCCAACGCTCCTCTGCTGGGCGGCCCCGTGATGCAGGGCTTTGAGGGCTGGCAGGGCGATGTGGAGTACGAGCTCTTCATCGACAACCTGTACAACCAGATGCTGCCCACCAAGTTCCTCCAGCACTTCGACATCATGAAGTGGGTGGACAACGACGAGGCCGTCTCCATCCCTTATGGCACCAGCGCTGGCGGCTTCAGCGAGAATCAGCGTTCTCAGTGGACCCCCGAGGTCCAGATCACCCTCCAGAGCGAGGACCGGACCGACACCGTGGTGGTTACCCGCGGCTCCGACGGTACCATTAACGACACCTATTCCTATGACACCCCGGAGAACAAGCTGGAGTACCGCTCCCGCACCATCACCCTCAATGACAAGGTGATTCTCCGCGGCGCTTCCGACCCCGGCGACTTCACCGGCAACGCTCCCGCCGGCAATCTGCAGTACCTGATCCCCTGGTACTGGGATGAGGACGGCAATACCGTCTCCGCCGAGAACGAGAAGCTCTATCACTACAACCTGGTTGACGGCGACAGCACTTGGGATCTGCCCGAAGGCTGGACCGATCTGGCCAATGTGGTGGTCTACGAGCTGACCGACCAGGGCCGTACCAACAAGACCGTGGTGGAAGTGAAGAATGGCCAGGTCACCCTCACCGCCAAGGCCGGCGTGCCCTACGTGGTGGTCAAGGGTGAGGAGGGTGCTCCCGCTCCTCAGGTCACCTACACCGCCGCCGGCATGCACCTGACCGACGTGTCCTTCAACGGCGTGCTGACCGACAGCTGGACTGTCACCGGCGCTGCCGAGCGGGCTGTTACCACCCACCTGACCCCCATGCTCAAGATGAGCGGCGAGGCCACTGTCAGCCAGGTGATTACCGACCTGACCGCCGGCCAGACCTACGCTGTCTATGTGGGCGTGGACAACCGCAGCGACGCCAAGGCGCTGCTCACCATTACCGATAACGATGGCAACGTGGTGGCTTCCAACTACACCCAGCGCTCCATTGCCCGGAACTACATCAGCAGCTACATCCATCACAACGGCAACCCCACTGAGAGTGGCAGCAGCTACTTCCAGAACATGTATGTGTTCTTCACGCCCGAGGAGGGGAAGACCTACACCCTGACTCTGAGCCGCGAGGCTGGCGAGGGCAACACCTACTTCGACGACGTCCGCGTGGTGGCCAACGACTCCAACCTGTACACCTATGACGAGGAGGGCAACATCGTCGCCTTCTATCAGGACTTCGAGCACCAGGCTCAGGGCCTGTTCCCCTTCGTCATGTCCGGCGCCCAGGGCATTGCCGACGGCCGGAACCACCTCTCCGAGCTCCACGAGCCCTACACCCAGGCGGGCTGGGATGTGAAGAAGATGGACGACGTGCTGGACGGCAACTGGTCTGTGAAGATCAACGGCCTGGTGGGCTACAACAACGCCATCTACTACACCATCCCCCAGAACTTCCACTTTGAGCCCGGCGTGACCTACAATGTGACCTTCAAGTATCAGATGGGTTCCGCCGGCACCTATGAGGTGGTCTACGGCAGCGGCGAGTACAGCAACAGCAACGCCACCGCCATCCCCCTGGAGATGTCTCTGGGTGAGACTGCCACCTGCACCTTCACCATCATTGGCGACGAGTCCGGCCAGACCTGGTTCGGCATCCGCTCCACCGGCAAGGGCGCTGATACTCAGGGCACCAGCGGTGCTGCGGCCGACTTCGGCGGCTACAAGGACTTCGTCCTGGATGACCTGAGCATCACCGTCAGCGACGTGAGCAAGGGCGACCTGAGCCAGCTGGTTTCCGAGGGCAGCGCTATGCTCGAGGGCGACTACACCGGCGATTGGGCTGCCTTCCAGACTGCTCTGACCGAGGCCAAGGCCGTTCTGAACAATCCCCAGGCCACTCAGGCTCAGGTGACCGAGGCCGCCGACAAGCTGGAGAAGGCCATGATCAACCTGACCCGTCTGGTGACCAAGCTGGCCGGTGTTGTGACCGACAGCGAGGGCAACCCCGTGGCCGGCGCCACCGTGGTGCTGGAGAACGGCAGCTACAAGCCCACCGGCGCCACCTGCGTGACCGACGCCCAGGGCCGCTATGAGTTCAACTGGCTGTCCGCCGAGGCCTACAAGGTCAAGGTGACCGCCCAGGGTTACGACGTCATCACCGTGGATGCCGGCACCCTCACCGCCGGTGAGACCAACCAGAAGGACGTGACCCTTGCCACCAAGACCGGTGAGGGCTATGTCAACACCTTCAACAGCGGCGATGTGTCCATGATCCAGCCTCTGGCCGGCAATGCGGGCAGCGGCGCCAACGAGGTCATCGAGTCCGTGGACTACAACGGCAGTAAGGCCCTGAAGGTGACTTTCAAGAGCAGCGAGCGCAACAGCGTGGTGGATCAGACCATCAGCATGAAGAACGGCACCGTGGAGATGGACGTGACTCCTCTGACCACCGGCTCCCGTTTCGGCGTGACCCTGCGCGGCAATGATATGAACAACCGTATTTTCATCGGTACTTTCGACAGCGCCAATGGCTGGGGCTGGGAGTACTTCGGCGGCAGCAACCTGTGGTCCAACACCTTCCAGGGTCCCGGCCTGTATGTGGGCGTTACCACTCACATCAAGGTCACTCTGGCGGACAACAAGATCTCCCTGTGGGTGGACGGCGTCCAGCTGATGGACGAGGAAGTCATGGCCGCTCCCCCCACCGAGGCCGGCTATGTGGGCATCAACATGGGCCGTAACGCTGATTCTGCGTTCATCATCGACAACCTGACCATCGTCTCCGCTGACGAGGCTGCCGAGGATACCGCTCCCATCAGCGGCAAGGTGCTCAACAGCGCCAAGGAGCCTGTGGCAGGCGCCCTGATCACCGTGGCCCAGAAGCAGATCACCCGTGCCGGTGATGTGGTCACCAGCACCGTGACCGGCGGCGACGGCAGCTTCACCACCGTGCCTCTGGCGGCCGGCGACTATGTGCTGACCATTACCGCCGAGGGCTACGACACCACCACCATGGAGGCCACTGTGGCCGCCGGCGGCGAGACCGTCGTGCTGGAGCCCGCTGAGGTGTCCGTGGACGACAGCTTCCTCCAGGCGTTCTACGACCAGCACAAGGACGACGAGCAGGGCAGCTACACCGAGCAGAGCTGGAAGGCCTTCCAGGATGCGCTGGCTCAGCTTGACGCTGCTCTGAAGGGCAGCGACGATGCGGCCAAGCTGGCGGCCTATGAGGCGCTCAACGCCGCCCTCAACGGCCTGACCATTGCCGACAAGACCGAGCTGTATGCCCTGTATGACACCTGCGCCAAGCTGACCAATACCGGCTATACCGACAGCAGCTGGCTGGCCTTCCGCAGAGCCCTCAGCGACGCCGCTGACGTGCTCCTGGACGAGAACGCCACCCAGGTCCAGGTGGATGAGGCCCTCAGCGCCCTCCAGGCCGCCAAGGACGGCCTGAGCGAGGAGGCCACCGGTGTGATGTACTACAACATCGTGTCCACTGCCGGTGAGGGCGGAACCATCAGCCCCAGAGGCTCCGTGTGGGTCGCCATGAGCACCAACCGCACCTTCACCATCACTGCCAACGAGGGCTATGTCATCAGCGACGTGCTGGTGGACGGCAAGAGCGTTGGCGCCGTGTCCAGCTACACCTTCGAGAAGGTGACCGGCCGCCACACCATCGAGGCCAAGTTTGCCCCCGCTGGTGAGGTGCCTGAGGAGACCTTCACCGATGTGGACGCCGGTGCCTGGTATGCCGAGGCTGTGACCTATGTGTCTGACAACGGCATCATGAACGGCACCTCCGCCACTACCTTCGCGCCCACCATGAACCTGACCCGGAACATGATGGCTCAGATTCTCTACAACATGGAGAAGCAGCCTGACGTCACCGGCTCCAACCCCTTCAACGACGTGCCTGCGGGCCAGTGGTACACCGACGCTGTGGTGTGGGCCGCTGCCAACGACATTGTCACCGGCTACAACGGCAGCTTCCAGCCCAATGCTTCCATCACCCGGGAGCAGATGGCCGCCATCCTGTACCGCTATGCCCAGTACAAGGGCTACGACACCAGCGCCAAGGGCAGCCTGGACACCTTCACCGACGGTTCCGCCACCTCCGGCTGGGCCGTGGAGGCTATGACCTGGGCTGTGGGCGAGGGCATCCTCAGCGGCAAGGGCAACGGCAAGCTGGATCCCACCGGCACCGCTACCCGCGCTGAAGTGGCTCAGATCATGATGAACTTCCTGGAGAAGCAGTAATCTCCAAACAGCCTTCCCTGTGAGGCAAAGCACAAGAACCCCGGCTCCGCGTATGCGGAGCCGGGGTTCTCTGCTGCCAGGGGGAAAAATTAATTTACACGAAGTGAAACTAGCCGAATACAAAAAATTCCAGGCTTTCTATTCCAAAGCCATTTCGGACCGAACCCGCAAAGCCTTGGGCCGGAACGTCAACTGTCAACCTATCCAAAAAACGCCCATCAAATTCAGCGGGCGTTTTTCGCTTGAGTGTACGCCGGGCACTTGACGGCTTGTCCGGGATAGTATACTATATATACACTCAACGACGAGATCCACACTACATCTTGTATACTATAAAACGGACTTTTGGCCCCCTTATGTGGGCTATTTTTTTGCGGCAAACACGGAAAGAGGAGCGGTAAAATATGACCATCAGCAGCATCCGCAAGCGTGACGGGCGGCTCATGCCCTTTGATGAAGAGAAGATTGTACACGCCATCGCCAGGGCCTTTAACGCCACCTACAAGCCCGGCCACGAGGACACGGCCCGCAAGCTGGCCGACGAGGTGCTCTCCATCCTGGAGGTGGAGGGCAACCAGCAGCCCGACGTGGAGCACATCCAGGACCTGGTGGAGCGGGTGCTCATGGACGACGGTTACATCCAGACCGCCAAGGCCTACATTCTCTACCGCTCCGACCGCAGCCGGGTGCGGGAGATGAACACCCGCCTGATGAAGATCTACGAGGACATCACCTTCTCCGCCGCCAAGGACTCGGACATCAAGCGGGAGAACGCCAACATCGACGGCGACACCGCCATGGGCTCCATGCTCAAGTTCGGCTCCGAGGGCGCCAAGCAGTTCTATGACATGTTCGTCCTCAACCCCGACCATGCCCGTGCCCACCGTGAGGGCGACATCCACATCCACGACCTGGACTTCCTCACCCTCACCACCACCTGCTGCCAGATCGACATCAAGAAGCTGTTCCAGGGCGGCTTCTCCACCGGCCACGGCACCCTCCGTGAGCCCAACGATATCGCCTCCTACGCCGCTCTGTGCTGCATCGCCATCCAGTCCAACCAGAACGACCAGCACGGCGGCCAGAGCGTGGTCAACTTCGATTACGGCATGGCCGACGGCGTGAAGAAGACCTTTGTCAAGCGTTACCGCCAGAATATGGCCCGTGCGCTGATGCTCCTGTGCGGGGACGAGGACCCGGAGAAGGAGCTGAAAGGGGTTATGGCCGATATCCAGGCGGAGACCGGCCTCCAGCCCACCCTGGAGCACTGCGAGGACTACTTCGCCGCTGAGCTGCCCCGTCTGGCTGGCCGCTTCGGCGCCGAGGAGGAGATCAAGAAGGCCCAGCAGTTCGCCCACCAGCGGGCTGTGAAGGAGACCGACCGGGCCACCTACCAGGCCATGGAGGCCCTCATCCACAACCTGAACACCATGCACTCCCGTGCCGGCGCTCAGACCCCCTTCTCCTCCATCAACTACGGCATGGACACCTCTCCCGAGGGCCGCATGGTGATGAAGAACCTGCTGCTGGCCACCGAGTCCGGCCTGGGCAACGGTGAAACCCCCATTTTCCCCATCCAGATCTTCCGGGTGAAGGAGGGCGTCAACTACAACCCCGGCGAGCCCAACTACGACCTGTTCCAGCTGGCCATCCGCTGCTCCGCCAAGCGGCTGTTCCCCAACTTCAGCTTTATCGATGCGCCCTTCAACCTGCAGTACTACGATCCCAAGCGTCCTGAGACCGAGATCGCCTACATGGGCTGCCGTACCCGTGTCATCGGCAACGTGTACGACCCCAGCCGGGAGATCTGCAACGGCCGCGGCAACCTGTCCTTCACCACCATCAACCTGCCCCGTCTGGCCATCAAGGCCAAGGGGGACATGGACGCCTTCTTCGAGGGGCTGGACCGGATGATGGACCTGTGCGTGGACCAGCTGATGGAGCGGTTTGAGATTCAGTGCCGCAAGCACGTGCGCAACTACCCCTTCCTCATGGGCCAGGGCGTCTGGATCGACAGCGACAAGCTGGACTGGGATGACGAGGTCCGTGAGGTACTCAAGCACGGCACTCTGTCCGTGGGCTTCATCGGCCTGGCTGAGACCCTGAAGGCCCTCATCGGCGTCCACCACGGCGAGAGCGAGAAGGCCCAGGTGCTGGGCCTGGAGATCATCTCCCACATGCGGGCCCGTATGGACGCGGAGAGCGAGAAGCGGGGCCTCAACTTCTCTCTGCTGGCCACCCCCGCCGAGGGTCTGTCCGGCCGCTTCGTGAAGATGGACAAGGCCCGCTTCGGCGTGATGGAGGGTATCACCGACCGGGAGTACTACACCAACTCCTTCCACGTGCCTGTGTACTACCCCATCTCCGCCTATGACAAGATCCGCATCGAGGCCCCCTACCACGCCCTCACCAACGCCGGTCACATCAGCTACATCGAGATGGACGGCGACCCCACCGACAACCTGGAGGCCTTTGAGAAGGTCATCCGCTGCATGAAGGAGAGCGGCATCGGCTACGGCTCCGTGAACCACCCGGTGGACCGTGACCCTGTGTGCGGCTTCTCCGGTATCATCGGCGACCAGTGCCCCGGCTGCGGCCGCACCGAGGCCGACGGCGTGCCCTTTGAGCGCATCCGCCGTATCACCGGCTACCTGGTGGGCACCCTGGACCGCTTCAACAACGCCAAGCGGGCCGAGGAGCACGACCGGGTGAAGCACTCGGTGTAAGTATCGGATAAAAGCAGTGCCCCTGCCGCCATGCGGCAGGGGCACTTTTTCAGTGGAAAACAGACGCCGCGACCCCTGATTTCCTTGTGCTTTGGCGGGGGAGCGGCTATAATGGAGAAAATAGCGTTTACGGAAAGGAACGAGCGTATGAGAATCGCGTCCACCATGTCTGATTCCATTGTGGACGGTCCGGGGCTGCGCTTTACGGTGTTCACCCAGGGCTGTCCCCATAACTGTCCGGGCTGCCACAACCCGGAGACCCACGACCCCGCCGGAGGGCATGAGGTGACCGTGGAGGAACTGGCGGAGAAGATAGGCAAAAATCCCCTCACTGACGGCCTGACCCTCTCGGGCGGAGACCCCTTCCTCCAGGCGGAGGAGTGCGCCCAGCTGGCGGCGCTGGCCCACGGCCAGGGGAAGAACGTGTGGACCTATACCGGCTATACCTGGGAAATCCTTACCGCTGCCGGACGGCCCGACTGGGACGCCCTGCTGGCAGAGACCGACGTGCTGGTGGACGGGCCCTTTGTGGCGGCGCAGAAGTCCTATGATGCCCTGTTCCGGGGCTCCACCAATCAGCGGCTCATCGACATGGCGGCCACCCGTGCGGCGGGCAGGGTGGTGCTGTGGACACGGCCCAATCCGCTGGGCCACTTCACGATTCCCGAGTCGTAAGACATTCCAGCCCGGCGGCAGAGCAGTCACGGGCCAGTCCGGCGCCGGTGCGCAGGCCCAGATAGAAGGCGTGGACGGCCAGAAAGCGGAACAGGGTCTCGTGCTCCTGCCGTGCCTGCACGGTGTGGCTGTTCTCCCACAGGGAAAAGAGGGATTCGGCCTCCAAATCCCTGGGCTGCCTGTCCAGATAGGGCTTGATATAGCTGCTGTACAGAAAGTGGGAAAAATCGGTCATCAGGAGCACCTCTTTCTGTGATGTATCTTTGATATTATAGTAAACCTTTTATAAAGATGTGTCAAGAGGTGAAGTCTATGAATCTTGAAAAATTTTCTGCCAATCTCAAATATCTGAGACAGAAGAAAGGGCTTACCCAGGGGGAAATGGCCAAACTTCTGGGCGTGACGACCAACCATTATCAGAAAATCGAGTATGGAAAGGTGAACATTCCCGTTTTGACACTATGTTTCTTAGCGGATTATTTTGGTGTGACCACCGACTAC
This sequence comes from Pseudoflavonifractor capillosus ATCC 29799, assembly GCF_000169255.2. GTDB lineage: Bacteria > Bacillota > Clostridia > Oscillospirales > Oscillospiraceae > Pseudoflavonifractor > Pseudoflavonifractor capillosus. The sequence goes on along the minus strand of NZ_AAXG02000007.1, from coordinate 118,318 downwards.
CTGCTGGGACGGGAGGAGAAGCACTGTGACGGTGATTGACAAGGAGACATGGCCCCGGCGTGGACACTACGAGTTCTTCGCGCCCATGTCCAACCCCTTTTACAGTCTAACCTTTCCGGTTGACGTAACAGCCCTAAAATCCTATACAAAACGGAATAATTTATCTTTTTATTACAGTTTGGTGTACCTTGTCACCAAGGCCATGGACCAGGTGGAGGCATTTCGGTACAAGTGCCGTGGGGAAGAGATTGTGTTCCATGACTGTCTCGTCCCCAGCTTCACCGACCTGAAGCCCGGGAGCGACCTGTTCCACATCACCACCGTAGAGGCAGGGGAGGACATGGACGACTTCTGCCGCCGGGCGGGTGAGGCGTCCAGAGCGCAGACCAAGTTTATCGACAACGGCCCCTGGCCGGGAGACCAGCTTATCTACTTCACCTGCCAGCCCTGGTTCCCCATTACCTCCCTGACCAACGAGCGGGACCTGAACCCGGAGGACAGCGTACCCCGTGTGGCCTGGGGCAAGTATGAGGAGAAGGACGGGCGGTTGGTGCTGTCCATGTCCCTGGAGCTGAACCACCGCCTGGTGGACGGCGTCCATGTGGGGCAGTTCTACCAGTGTCTGAATGCCTTAATCGAGGCCCTGGGCTGATATGGCGCATACGGAACAGCTGGGCCCCTATTCCTTCCGCTGGGAGGAGGGCTGCTTTCCACTGGGGCAGGACAGCCTGCTGCTGGGGGCCTTCGCCACGGTGAAGCCGGGCTGGCGGGTGTGCGACCTGGGCTGCGGCCCGGGAACCCTGCTCCTCCTGCTGCTGGGACGGGTTTCCACCTTGACGGTGTGCGGTGTGGAAATCTCTCCCATAGCTGCCGCTGTTGCACGGCGTAATCTGTCGGACAACGGCCTGTCCGGGGAGATCATCACCGGCGATTTGAAGGATATTGCCAGCCTGCCAACCGCAGGACAGTGGGATTTGGTGGTGTCCAATCCGCCCTGGTTCCCGGATGGCTCCGGCCGTTCCGGCGGTCCTGAGCGGATGGAGGAGCGGTGTACCCTGGAACAGCTGTGCGCCGCTGCCGCCCGCTGCCTGAAAAATGGCGGCCGTTTTGCCCTGGTTCACCGGCCCGACCGGTTGACCGACCTGCTCTGCGCCCTACGTGCCGCCGGTCTGGAGCCCAAGCGGATGCAGCTGGTGCAGCACAGAGAGGACAAGGCCCCCTCCGCCGTGCTGCTGGAGGCGGTGCGGCAGGGCCGCCCGGGTCTGGAGGTCCTGCCCGTGCGGACAGGGCTGTTAAAATGATTGATTTTCTGGAGGTGGCCCAATGGCCGGAATACTCTATCTGGTCCCCACGCCCATCGGCAACCTGGGGGACATGTCTCAGCGCATGATTGACACCCTGGCGGAGGCGGATTTCATCGCCGCCGAGGACACCCGGGTGTCTTTGAAACTGCTCAACCACCTGGGGCTGAAAAAGCCCATGGTGAGCTACTACCGCCACAACACCGAGACCGGCGGACAGAATGTGCTAAACCGTCTGCTGGCGGGGGAGAGCTGTGCCCTGGTCACCGATGCCGGCACCCCTGCCATCTCCGACCCCGGTGAGGAGCTGGTGAAGCTGTGCGCCGACAACGGCGTGGAGGTCATCTCCATCCCCGGTCCCTGCGCTCTGGTCACCGCCCTGTCGGTGTCCGGTCTGCCCACCGGACGGTTCACCTTTGAGGGCTTCCTGCCCATGAACAAGAAGAACCGGAAGGCCCATCTGCTCTCGCTCACCGGCGAACAGCGGACCATGATCTTCTATGAAGCCCCCCACAAGCTCTCCGCCACCCTGGCCGACCTGCGGGACACCTTCGGTGGAGAACGGCGCATCTCCCTGTGCCGGGAGCTGACCAAACTCCATGAGGAAGTGCGCCGCACCACCCTGGACGAGGCCGTGGCCTGGTATGAGGCCAACAGCCCCAAGGGGGAGTTTGTGCTGGTGGTGGAGGGCGCCCAGCCCGTGGAGGAGGAGAGCGTCAGCCCGGAGGACGGCCTGGCTTTGGTGGAGCGCTACCGGGCGGAGGGACTCTCCCTGCGGGACGCCGCCCGGCGGGCAGCCGAGGAGACCGGCCTGTCCCGCAAGGAGCTTTACGACCGTGCATTAGGGAAAAAATAGCAAATTGACGAAATGGCATCAGAAATAAAACAATATGCAGCCAGCATACAGCGGCGCGGTGGAGGGCTTCCACCGCGCCGTTTTTGTATTCTCGGACAATTTTCCTATTTGAAGCGTGAAATTTGGCGAAGAAGGGAGAGTGATATCCTGTTTTGTAATTATATGTAAATTAATATTATACGAAAAGTATATAGATGGAAGTTTATAACTTCACAGAATCATCAAATTTCATTTTGAAATTCGAAGAAAATAATCAAAAAGCTGCGTATATATTTTGAGGTAAAAATGGTCAAGTGAGAATAAATTTGTAACGAAATAAAAAATCTATTTTGAGCGAGGAGAGAGATGTTACCGAGACTGCTGCCATTGTATGGCACGGTCCGGATGGAACATGGGAATGGACATGAAAAAGCTCCCGATTCCGAAATGGAATGGGAGCTTTGTATATTCAGCGGAATTATTTGCCCAGGAGTTCCTTGATGCAGTTGGGGCAGACATTTTTGCCCTTGAAGTTGATCACGTCCTTGGCGTCGTCGCAGAAAATACAGGCGGGCTGATATTTCTTCAGGACGATAGAGGAGCCGTCCACGTAGATCTCAAGGGAGTCCTTCTCGGCAATATCCAAGGTGCGACGGAGCTCGATTGGGAGAACAATCCGCCCCAGTTCATCCACCTTTCTCACAATTCCAGTCGATTTCATTCCTTTTTCTCCTTTCGTCGACTCAAACTAGTTTCCGTGTTTTTCCACTATTACCTAGAAACTGACATTATTATAACACAGAGTATTCCAAAGTCAATGAGAAAATGGAAAATAACCACTTGTTCACAAGAAGTTCATGATTTTCCCATGTTAAGAATAAAAAATAATTTTAAAAGCATTTTTACAAAAAAGGGACATGTTTTCCAAAGATTGAGAATATTGTGGAGGAGAAAAGAGGAGGTGGAACACATGGCGATGTCGGCAATCTGGACGGCCATGGTCGTGATATCCATTCTCTGCGGCCTGGCCACCGGCCGGGAGGCGGAGGTGGCGGCAGGAGCTGTGGAGGGGGCTGCGGCAGCGGTGGAGCTGTGCCTGGCTATGGCGGGGCTGCTGTGCCTGTGGATGGGAGTAATGGAAATTATGAAGCGGTCGGGGCTGTCGGAAAAACTGTCCGCCCTGCTCCGGCCTGTTCTGCGGCGGCTCTACCCGGACTTTGCCGGCGATCGGGCGGTGATGGACGCCATCTCGGCCAACGTGTCGGCCAACCTGCTGGGTCTGGGCAACGCGGCCACACCGCTGGGCATCCAGGCGGCCCAGCGTATGAGCAAAAAAACACCGGGAGTGGCCTCGGATTCGTTGTGTATGCTGGTGGTGTGCAACACCGCGTCCATCCAGCTGATCCCCACCACAGTGGCGGGGGTGCGGGCAGCCGCAGGCTGCGCCGCTCCCTTTGATATCCTGCCTGCCGTGTGGCTGGCCTCCGCGTTGTCGGTGACTGCGGGGATTCTGGCCAGCAAGACCCTGTCCAGGTTCTGGCGCCTGCGGGAGGGGCGGAATACGCAGGGACGGAGGGAAACGCCGTGGAGCTGATGGTCAATCTGCTGATGCCCGGCATCATTGCCCTCACCGCCCTATGGGGGATGGTCAAACGGGTGGACGTGTACGACGCTCTGGTCACTGGCGCAGGGGAGGGGCTGGGGGTGCTCATCCGTATTGTGCCGCCTATGATTGGCCTGCTTACAGCGGTGTATATGCTCCGGGCCTCCGGTGCGCTGGAGCTGGCCGCCAAGGCACTGGGGCCGGTGCTGGAGCTGCTGGGTATCCCGCCGGAGACCGTGGCCCTGCTGCTGGTGCGGCCTATCTCGGGCAGCGCGGCTCTGGGCGTGGGGGCGGAGCTTATTTCCACCTACGGACCGGATTCCACCATCGGCCGCACCGCCGCCGTTATGCTGGGGTCTACCGAGACCACCTTTTATACCATTGCCGTCTACTTCGGCGCCGCAGGCATCAACAAGACACGCTACGCCGTCCCAGCAGCCCTGTGCGCCGACCTGGTGGGCTTTGCTGCCGCAGCCTTTGCCGTGCGGCTGTTTTTTCCGGTGTAATAGTATAGTGGATAGCGGCCCGGACAGCTTTGTCCGGGCCGCTGCTGCAATTGTGCGGAAATGATTCCTGAGAGGAAAGGCGAAGCATTTGACTTTTCTGCCTGGGATACGATATTCTAAGGTAAATGACAAAAGATGAGATACCGGATTGCCTCCTGGCCGGTACAGAAGGAGAGAGCAGGATGAAATACGGAACCATTTCCGGGCTGGACAAGCCCGTGTCCCGGCTGGTGCTGGGCTGTGCGGACCTGAAGGATACTGCGCTGCTGGACGCGGCGGTGGATGCGGGCGTTAACGCCCTTGACACCGCCCATGTATACGGCGGCAGCGAGGCGCTGCTGGGCCGCTGGCTGAAGGGCAGGGATTTAAGTCGGCTGGTGATTGAGACCAAGGGCTGCCATCCGGGGCCTCTGCACCCCGACCGGGTGACTCCGGCCTGTCTGAGAAAAGACGTGGAGACCTCTCTCCGGCGGCTGGGGGTGGACTGCATCGACCTGTTTCTGCTTCACCGGGACAGCCATCGGGCGGAGGTGGGGGAGATTGTGGAGACCCTCAATGACCTGAAAAAGCAGGGCAAGCTGCGGGCCTTCGGCGGCTCCAACTGGACGGCGGAGCGGATTCGGGAGGCAAACGACTACGCCGCTGCCCACGGCCTGGCACCCTTTACCGTCTCCTCACCCCACTTTGGCCTGGCCTGTCAGATTGGGGACCCCTGGGGCGGCGGCGCGGGCTGCGTCACCCTGACGGGAAAGGAACAGGAGAAGGAGCGGGCCTGGTACCGGGAGAGCGGCACGGCGGTGCTGGCCTTTTCCAGTTTGGCACGGGGGATGCTGTCGGGCAAAATCTCCTCCGCCGACCCCAACCGGGCGGACAAACTGGACGCCGCCGGCCGGCGGGGATACGACTGCCCGGAGAACTGGGAGCGGCTGCGCCGTGCAGAAACCCTGGCCAAGGAGAAGGGCTGCACAGTGGCCCAGCTTTCACTGGCCTGGCTCTTCTACCAGGACATGAACGCCTACGCCATCTTCAGCACCGGCACTCCAGCACGTATCACGGCCAACTGCGGCGCACTGGATGTGGCGCTCACCCGGTCAGAGTGCCGCTGGCTGAACCTGGAGGAGAATGGCTAGGAATTCTATCTGATAAATATCAGGAAACACCTTCCCACTAGGGCGAAAAGTGTGATATAATAACCGCAGCACGGCTATTATATCATTTCTACTAGCCGTTTTTCTCGCCCCTTTCGGGGCAACCGAAAAACATGGCGCGATACCATTCCGGCTTTGCCGTCATGGTATCACGAGTCGATAACAAAAAAGGGGGAAACCCAGGATGAATACCATGGTGATCGGCATCGCCGGCGGCACCGGCTCCGGCAAGACCACCCTCACCCGGCACCTTGTAGAGAGCTTCGGCGGCAATATTTCGGTGGTGTACCACGACAACTACTATAAGGCCCACCCCAACATGACCTATGAGGAGCGGGCGGCCCTGAACTACGACCACCCCGACGCCTTTGACACCGACCTGATGGTGGAGGATCTGCGCACCCTCTGCGCCGGCAAGACCATCCACTGCCCGGTGTACGACTACACCATCCACAACCGCTCCAACGATACGGTGGAGGTCAAACCCACCAAGGTGGTGATTGTGGAGGGCATCCTGATCTTTGAGAACAAGGCCCTGCGAGACCTGATGGACATCAAGATCTTTGTGGATACCGATGCTGACGTGCGCATCCTGCGCCGGATTCTCCGGGACGTGAAGGAGCGGGGGAGAAGCCTGGACAGCGTCATCGACCAGTATCTCACCACCGTCAAGCCCATGCACGAGCAGTTTGTCCAGCCCTCCCGGCAGTACGCCGACATTGTGGTGCTGGACGGCGGCCACAACCTGGTGGCCCTGGAGATGATCACCCAGCGGATCAAGAGCCACGTGGAGGAGGCCTGAGACGCCTCGCAATATGCAACCCAGCCGCCCCGGGAGGGGAACGACCTCCCCGCGGGCGGCTTTTTGCGGAAAATTTTTTGCGTACAGCGGGAACTTTTTCTTCCCGAGGTCCGTCAAAGACTGCGGTTTTGCAAAAGGGGTTGTGCACACCCCGCTTGATATTACACATTAAAGGAGTTTACGCAATATGAACAAGAAGTTTATCGCTCTGGCCCTCTCCGGGGCTCTGACCCTGTCTCTGCTGGCCGCCTGCGGCAGCCCTGACGCCGAGGGCACCACCCCTCCCGTCAGCACGCCCCCTGCCACTGAGAGCCTGACCCCCACGCCCACCCCCTCTCCTGAGGTCACCCCCAGCGAGACCCCTGAGCCCACCGAGAGCGCTCAGCCCAGCGAGACCCCCGAGCCCTCTGAGAGCACTCAGCCCAGCGAGAGCCAGAAGCCCTCTGAGAGCCCCAAGCCCAGCGAGACCCAGAAGCCCTCTGAGAGCCCCAAGCCCAGCGAGACCCAGAAGCCTTCTGAGAGCCCCAAGCCCAGTGAGAGCCAGCAGCCCTCCGAGAGCCCCTCTGCCTCCGTGGTCCAGTCCATCTGGAACGAGGTGGCTGACCTGGATCGGCCTGACATGATGGATATGGACGCCGCCCTGCTCTCCGATCTGTACGGCATTGAGTCCTCCGACCTGGTGGAGTTCATCGGCAAGATGCCTCTGATGAGCGCCCACGTCAACGAGTTCCTGATTGCCCAGTGCGCCCCCGGCCGCGTGGACGCGGTGAAGGCCGCCTGTGAGGCCCGTCTGGAGACCCTGAAGGCCGGCAACATGTACCCTGAGACCCTGACTCTGCTGGAGAACTACAAGCTGGTCACCAGCGGGGACTACATCCTCTTCTGCATCGACGAGCACGCCGACGCCATGGTGGAGGCTTTCAACACCTACGCAAAATAATTCCGATTTCGGGCAACATACCAGAGAGGGCGTGACGGCTGCCGTCCGCCCCCAATACTCTGGCGGGAGGGTTAAGATTGGTTTTTTCCAGCGTATTTTTCCTGTTCTTTTATCTGCCGATTGTACTGCTTGTCCACTACATCTCACCGGTAAAATGGCGCAACGCCATTCTGCTGGTCTTTAACCTGATTTTTTATGGCTGGGGCGAGCCGGTCTACATTGTAATCATGTTCGTCTCCATCGCCATTGACTACACCCACGGCATGCTGGTGGAGAAGTGCAAGGCAAAAGACAACGACAGAGGCGCCCGGATGGCGGTGGCCTCGTCGGTATTCTTCAACCTGCTGCTGCTGTTCTTCTTCAAGTACTGGGACTTCATCGCCGGGTCCCTCCAGGCCATCGGCATCGGCTTCATGCCCGTACTGGGGCTGAGCCTGCCCATCGGCATCTCCTTCTACACCTTCCAGACCATGAGCTACACAATTGACGTGTACCGGGGAGACACCAGGGCCCAGCACAGCATCATCAACTTCGGTACCTTTGTCACCCTGTTCCCCCAGCTCATCGCCGGTCCCATCATCAAGTACAAGGACCTGGATGACCAGATCGACCACCGTGAGTACCACGTGGAGATGTTCGCCTCCGGTGTGCAGGTCTTTGTGGTGGGTCTGGCCAAGAAGGTGCTGCTGGCCAACAACCTGGGCATGCTGTGGGACGCCTACAAGGCCATGCCCGCCGAGCAGCTCACCACTGCCGGAGCCTGGCTGGGCATCATCGCCTTTGCCTTCCAGATTTACTTCGACTTCTCCGGCTACTCCGATATGGCGGTTGGCCTGGGCCGGATGCTGGGCTTTGAGTTCATGCGCAACTTCAACTACCCCTATATCTCCAAGTCCCTCACCGAGTTCTGGCGGCGCTGGCATATCTCCCTGGGCTCCTGGTTCCGGGAGTATATGTATATCCCCCTGGGCGGCAACCGGGTGAGCAAGCCCCGTCTGTTCTTCAACCTGCTGGTGGTGTGGGCTGCAACCGGCATCTGGCACGGCGCCAGCTGGAATTTCCTCCTCTGGGGCCTCTTCTTCGCCGTCATGCTCATCATTGAGAAGACCTTCCTTCTCAATCTGCTGAAAAAGACCCCCGCCGTGGTGCAGCATGTGTACACCCTCTTCTTCCTGCTGGTGTCCTGGGCCCTGTTCGCCGTGGAGGACTTTGGCCAGATGGGCGTCTATCTGGCCGCCATGTTCGGCTCCGCCGGCGGCGGCCTGGCCGACAGCGCCGCCGGGTACTACCTGCGTTCCTACCTGCCCATGCTGCTGGTGGCCGCTGTGGCCTCCACTCCGCTGGCGGTCCGGGTGTGGGAGAAGATCCCCGAAAAGGCGGTCAAAATCGTGCTCCCCATCCTGCTGCTGGGCGGCCTGACCGTGTGCACCGCCTACCTGGTGGACGCCACCTACAATCCCTTCCTCTATTTCCGATTCTGAGCCGGAGGTATCTGTCATGACCAAGAAATACTGTATTTTCATCACTGCTCTGTTCTGCGTGTTCCTGGGCGTGCTGACCACCGCCACCGCCATCTCCCCCGACCGGGAGAAATCCGAGCTGGAGAACCGCTCTCTCCAGCAGCTGCCCACCCTGGAGGCCTCCGACTTCAAGCTGGCCTGGCCCATTGAGGAGAGCGGCGACTTCTTCACCGGCAAGTTCATGAGCACCTTTGAGACCTACTGCAACGACCAGTTCATCCTGCGGGACAACTGGGTGGCCCTCAAGTCTACCTCCGAGCGGCTGTCCGGCAAGCAGGAGAACAACGGCGTCTACTTCTGCGACAAGGACACCCTCATCTCCCGTTTTGACCAGCCCGACCAGAAGCGGGTGGACACCAACGTGGGCTATGTGAACCAGTTCGTGGCCAACGCCGGTGTGCCGGTGTACATGTCCCTCATTCCCGGCGCGGTGTCCATCTGGGCCGACCGGCTGCCCGAGGGCGCGCCCAACGCCGACCAGAAGGCGGTCATTGACAGCATCCAGGGCGCCAGCGACGCCATCTGGTACGACAGCTATCAGCAGCTGTGGGACCACAGGGACGAGGACGTCTTCTACCGCACCGACCACCACTGGACCAGCCTGGGCGCCTATTACGGCTATGTCTCCCTGATGAACGCCCTGGGCATGGAGCCCGTGTCCCTGGACAGCTACACCAAGCAGACCGTGTCCGACAGCTTCTACGGCACTGTGTTCTCCAGCTCCGGCGTGCGCTGGGTGGAGCCCGACGACATCGACATCTATGTCCCCGATCCCGGCGTGGAGGTCACCTCCTGGTTCACCGGTGAGCCCGAGGTGGGTACCCTGTACAACTGGGACAAGCTGGACATCAAGGACAAGTACACCTTCTTCATGGGCGGCAACCAGTCTCTGGGCGTCATCAAGAACCCCAACGTGGACGGCCCCAAGATCCTCATCCTGCGGGACTCCTACACCGACAGTCTGGTGCCCTTCCTGACCCAGCACTTCTCTGAGATCCACCTCATCGACCTGCGCTACTACCGCTACTCTATCCCCCAGTATATCAAGGACAACGACATCGACATGGCCGTGGTGCTGTACAGCGTGTCCAACTTCGTCACCGACACCAACCTGTTCACCCTGCGCCAGCCCTGAGACAGCTTGTTCTTGTCAGCGCTCACATTTTCAGGTATCATAAATGGACGGACGCAGCCGCGTCCGTCCATTTTTCGCAAAGCGGGTGTTTCCCTATGACAAAGCTGACCGCCAGCCCCAAGGCGGTGCTGTTCCTGGGCGTGCTGGGGGCGGCCTTCTCCTCCTTTTTTGTCCGCTGGTCCCAGGCGCCCTCCCTCTTTACCGCCACCTGCCGTCTGGGCTGGACGGTGGTTCTGCTGCTGCCCGTCCTGCTGCTGCGGTACCGGGGTGAGCTGAAGCGCATCAAGGGGCGGGATATCCTCTCCTGCGCCGCCAGCGGCGCCCTGCTGGCCCTCCACTTCGCCAGCTGGTTCGAGTCCCTCCGGTGGACCTCCGTGGCCAGTTCCACCGTGCTGGTGAGCACCGAGGTCATCTTCTGCGCCCTGGGCTTTGCCCTCTTCCTTAAGGGGAAAATCCCCAGGCTGGGCGTGGCCGCCATCGCTCTGGCCTTTCTGGGCAGCGTGGTGCTGGCTCTGTCCGACGGCGGCGGAGGGGACGGCCGGAGCGCCCTGTACGGCGACCTGCTCAGTCTGGCCGGTGCGGTGTTTGTGGCTCTGTACACCCTCATCGGCCGGGTGGAACGGGACCACATGTCCACCACGGTGTATACCTTCTTCACCTATCTCTCCAGCTTCCTCACTCTGCTGCTGCTGGACCTGATTACCGCCACGCCGGTGGTGGGGTACCCACCCAGGGAGTGGGTCATCGGCCTGCTGCTGGCGGTTGTATGTACCCTGCTGGGCCACAGCCTGTTCAGCTGGAGTCTGAAATACCTCTCACCCTCCTACGTGTCGGCAGCCAAGCTCTGTGAGCCGGTGTTTGCCACGGTGCTGGCGGTGCCCCTCTTCGGGGAGCTGCCCGGACCGGTGCAGGCGGTGGGCGGCATACTGGTGCTCTTAGGCGTACTGCTGTACACCCGGGCAGAATAAAAAAGCGGCGTTTCCGCACAAGCGGAAGCGCCGTTTTTTTGCTGCCAAAATGACGCATGAAATGACGAAATTCAACAAAAATGTTTAATTTTATCTTATTTGATATAAAAATACAAAAATAGAAGAAAAAGAGTAAAAGCAAATATTTAAATAAAAAATAACCGGTATTTCCCGGGGAAATATACCAATGCAAGAGGGAGAATGTCCCCTAGGGGGAAAGTTTTTGTCGACAGAAAACGACAAAAACGGCGCAACTTCGCCCTCTGCGGCGGGAATGAGGTTTACAGATAGCAGTGTAGGGCAACATAACGCCGGTCCTGCGGTCGAAAAGTGCGAAATATTACTCTTTCTAATTATTGGATAGTACAATATAATGTAGCCAGTGTGTAAGAGAAAAGGAGGAAAACGCAAGATGAGGGAAATGTTTGTAGGAACCCGGGAGGAGCAGGGCGAGGACGGAAGCACCGTTCAATGTGATTACTACGTCCTGATTGACCAGATGGAGGTAGGGGGCAGTTTTGCCTGCGAGAGCTACGGCGTGGGAATTGCCATACCTGGCGGCGAGCGGACGGATCTGCCCAACATTACCACCAGCGCCGCCCGAATCGACGAGCTGATGGAGCTCCTGACCCGCAACGCCGTAACTCCCGCCTCCCTGCGCGACGTGGTGGAGGACTGGCTGTAAGCGGAGCCTCTGGGTTTCGTATATATCCCTTCTCCGGCACAGAATACTGAAATACCCCAAGTACACACGAATACTCCTAACCTGCAAAACAGCAGCCTGTCAGGCCATCGGTCTGGCAGGCTGCTGTTTTTTTACTCGTCCCATCCTCCGCTGTTCCATCCGTCGTCGTCCCAGCTGTCCGCAGATCCGGCGCTGCGCCCGGTTCCGGACCGGGAGCGTCCGGAAGAGGGAAAGTGAAACTGAAAAGGGGTGCCCATGGTCCGGTCCTCCTGAAAAGCCCGCCACAGCCGCATCACGGCGATGACAATCCCCGCCACCCAGGCCACGGTGATGATGACGCTCACCACCAGCATGCAGAGAAGGAGGAGAATCAGAATGCCGATGGGGTTTTTAAAGACGATGGACATGATACCCGCGTTGCCGAAGGTCTTGAGGGTGCCCAGCAGGGCGGGCAGTACAAAGCGGATGCCGTAGAACAGGCCGATGGCGTACAGGGCAAAGAGCACCATGGCCCTGGGACCGGCGTACAGCAGCCCGATGATCAGCCCGGCAGCGGCGCACAGCCCCAGCCGGAGCAGTTCCCGTTTCAGCATCATAATATAACCTCCTTTATGAAATATCGGCGGGCCGCAGCCCCTGAAAGACCAGCATCCCCCGTTTCTGCTCAGCGGGAATGACCACCACCGCCTGGTTCTCCGGCAGGGTGCGCAGCTCCTCTTCCTCCATCACGCCTCTCAGCTCCTCCTTGACAACGGCGCTGCGGCCCTCACTGTGGCGCAGAATGGCGGTGCTGTCTCTGGTGATGGAGTGGCTCTGCTCCAGATAGCGGTGGCGGTAGGACCCAAGGTACTGGAGCCAGAATTCCTTACCGGTGTGGGAGACGTGGCGGAAGATGACCGCGTTGGCGCCGCCGTCCCCGCTCTTCATCAGGTGATCCGCCAGACCGGGACAGGCCTGGAGCTGGACGGGCACGTCCTGACCGGCAAAGAGAAAGCGTACTCCGGGGGAAATGCCCCGGAAAAACTGTTCCATCTGGACGGTCTGACCGGACAGGCTCAAGCCGTCGCATACCACCAGAAACCGCCGTCCGTTCTCCATCAGCCGCCGGAGCACCAGAAAGCACAGCTCCTTGGCGGCCGGATTGCTGTCGGACACCAGGTCAATGGAGGCCAGACCGCCCAGTTCCACCGTCTGGGCCATGCCCAGGACCTCGCGGTCCGAGTCCTCGGGGATGGCCATGGCCCCACGCCGCAGCTTGCGCAGCAGCTGGTCGCCCTCGTCCAGGGCGCCGGAGTGCAGGGAATTGAGCCGGTCCAGAAGGGTACAGACCCGCCCGCTGTCCAGAGTTCCCTCCCGGTTCAGCCGTGCCAGTTTTTCCGGCAGGTCACGGCAGGAGAGGGCGCACAGGCTGGGCAGGGTCAGGGGATTGTCCCCCAGGGAGAGCACTTCCAGCAGCAGGTCCCACAGGGTACCCAAGGGCGGCCCGGAGGGGTTCAGGGAGCTGCTCAGGTCGGTGAGCAGCTCGACGGCGGTATCCCGGGAGGAGCCCAGCAGGGGGTCGCAGCGGAAGAGCTGTCCGCCGGGCAGCACCGCACCAGCCGCCATGGCGGAACAGGACAGCCAGGGGCTGCCGCAGTGGAGCACCACCGTGGGCACCCCCTGAGCGGCGTACTGCCGGAGAATGCCGTGGATCACCGCCCCACGGAAGGGGTCGCTGCCGCCGGACACCACAGTGGAGCGGAGCGCACGGCGGTAGGAGGAGAAGAGCTTGTCCGTCTGTGTTCCCAGGCAGGGCAGGCGGGAGCGGCTGTTGACTTCCTCCAGCTGCCGTTGGCGCACTGCGTCGGCGCTGGAGAAGAGGTCACGGAGAAAGTGAGACATGGCGAGTCCTCCTCTCAGGAAAACGGTCAAAGTGGAAGGAGAAGGGCGGAGCCTCCGCCAGACCTACTACCGCGTCGCCCTTGTTCAGGGCGGACAGGTCCCAGTCCTCCACCGCCCAGCCCTCACGGCGCTCAGGGGCGGGAGAGCGACTGCCCAGCAGCTGCTCCAGAACGACATTCCGGCCAAAGTGCTCCCGGACAAAGTCACGGCTCACCGCGTCGTTGGGCCGGAAGGCGAAGAGGGAGGCAAAGCCGGTGGCGATGGCCCGTCCCTTGTGCTCGCCGTAGAGGGCGTAGAGCTGGGACAGGCTCTGGAGGCTGGCGATGACCTTTACCCCCATGCTGCGGCCCAGGTTGACGGTGTCATCCAGATGCTGGAGATAGGGCAGCAGTTTCAGCTCGTCCACCACCAGGTACACATTGCCCTTGGTTCGCTCCTGGCTGAGGGCCTCCTTGAAGGCCTGGTCCATTAGCAGGGAGTAGATGGGGGCCAGGGCCTCGCCCACCGCCAGGTCGTACTCGATGTAGAGCACCCGACCGCCCTTCTGCCGGATGAACTGCCGGATGGAGAAGTCCCCCTTCTGGGCAAAGACACCCTGGAACAGCTCCTGGACCATGGAGGACAGCTCTCCCATCACGCCCAGGGCCTGGAGGTTCTTGCCGTCCCCCAGATATTTGGTGATGCCGCCCAGGTCCGGATAGGAGGCGGCCAGCTCGCTGTACTGCTTGGCGCCAGCCTGGTCAAAGTAGCGCCGCAGGGTGCGGTTGTTGCACTCCCGGTCCCCGAAGGCCGGGTCGGCCTTGGCGCTGCGCAGCATGGCCAGCAGCCAGGAACCGGCGATGCTCCGGGCGGCGTTGACAAAGAAGGGCTGCTGGGTGGAGCCTCGTCCGGCAAAGAGGGCCTTGGTGTTCTCGTTGATGCTCTGAATCAACAGCTCCTCGTCCAGACCGCCGGCGGTCAGCTCGGGGAACAGGTTCCAGTTGACAGTGACGTCCCTCAGGGCGGGGGAGCCGGACAGCACCAGATCCCCACGTTCCGGGGTGTAAAACCGGTTAAAAAAGTCCCGCTTGGCGTCAAAGACCACTGCCACATCCTCCGGCCCCATGGTGGAAAAGAGCCGGTCCAGCAGAAGCAGGATGGCATTTGTCTTGCCGGTGCCGCTACATCCTAAAAAAAGGAAGTTTCGACTGAGCAGCTCCTCATCCAGCTGGATGGGCTCCGCCCTGCCCCGACAGGTGCCGGGAAGTGAGACCACAGGCTTGTCCACAGCGGGAGGTACGCCCTGAGCCAGGCTGTGGCCGCAGAGCACGGTTTGAATCAGCTCCATAAATCTTCTCCTTTCAGGGTTCCATGTCCTGGCCGCCGCCCTGCTCTGCGCCGCCTGACTCCTGTCCCTCACCACCGGAGGACAGACCCTCGCCCTCTGTGGGAGCGGCGCCTGCTTCCTGACCGGAGACAGCCTCCACGCTGGAGGTAAAGCCGGACGGAGCGGCGGACTGGCCGGTGTCGGTACCGGCGGACAGTTCGGAGATACCGGAGGAAAAGGCGGCTGCGCCCTGGCCCTGGCCACCCGTCTCCTCCTGAACGGACAGGGAGGACACGCCGGATTTGAACTGTGCCTCGGCTCTGGGCTGGGACAGCTCCTGAAACTCCTCCGCCATGGTCACGTTGAGGGCGTTGGGGTCGTTCTTCTGGAACACCCGGCCCTCATCGTATTTGGGGCTGGCCTCCAGGTCGGCCTGGGTGACGCCGGGGGGCAGCTTGCTCACCGGAGCGTCCTCCAGACCGCCGGCATCCTGGGCCAGGTCGCCGGTGTGCATGTTCTCGTTGGTGAAGGAGAAGTGGTCGGTGAAGGTGCTGCCGTCGGGCCGCACCACTGTGTAGGTGCCTGAGAGGACAGCGGGGCGATCCTGGCTGCCTGGGTAGCTGCTCTCAACGCTGACAAACACCCGGTTGCCCTGCTGCAGGTCCCTGGCCCAGGAATTCTCCAGCCGCTTGTAGTCGCTGCGGTTGACCACCTGGTTCTGGGCGGACAGGTTTTCCGCGCCTGGACTGCCGCCGAAGCGGGTGCCGATGTAGTGGCCGCCGTCGTCCCCCGGCTGGCGGGAGGCGCCGCCCGCCTCCCGCTGGGCCTTGCCGTCCCGCTGGGGGTTATCCGTCAGCCGAAGCTCCCCGTAGGCCTGGATTACACGGCCCTGTTCGTCGGTGCGGTAGCCGTAGCCGTTGGAGATGTAGTCCGCTTTTCCCATGTGTCACTCCTCCCTCATGCCGCTCACAGGAAGGTGAAGTAGACGTTGAAGATGTTCAGGCTCTCGTCCACGCTGTGGTGGATCACGCTGGTGTCCAGCACGCCGGAGCCGCCGTCGATCTCCTTGAGCATGTCGAAGAGCTTGTACTCCTCGGTGAGGGCGTATTTGGCATCCTCCAGGGCCTGGGCGGAGGTGAAGCGGATGGTGGCGTCGTGGCCCTCAGCCACGGCCTGACGGAGAATGGCCAGCACGGCATCGTAGTCGTAGCGGTCCAGCAGCAGGCCGCTGCGGACGAAGTAGTTGCAGACTGTGGCGGTGCAGAGAGGGAGGGGGAAGAGGTCGTCGGGCGTATGGGTCTTGAACAGCTCGTCGGTGGTGACGCAGAAGTAGTTGTAGGACACATAGTCCGGGTTCTGCTCACCGTCGGCAAAGAGAGGATCGCCCCAGGTGGGGTCCAGGTAGTACCAGGCGCCCTCCGCCCACACCAGGTTCCAGCCGTGTCCGGAGCCACGGACCGTGCCTGTCACATAGGTGCAGGGGATGCCCAGCTGGTTGAGCAGGTACTGGGTGGCCCTGGCGTAACCGGCGCACACCCCGCGGCCATCGGCCAGGACGGTGTACAGGCTCTGGTCGTTGGCGTCCAGGTCGTACTCCGTCCGGCGGACGATCCAGTCGTACACCGCCTTGATCTTGTCGTAGTCGCTCCAGGAAGGGCTGATGCCGCTGAGACATTCCTGGGCGGCGGCCTCCACACGGGCAGTGGCAACGGGCAGGTCGGCGGCGTCCATGCCGTAGCGGAATGTGAGGGTGATCTTGGTGGGGACGCCGCCGATCATGGTGGTGGTGAGGGTGTCGGTGCCCAGCAGCCAGAAGAACTCGGGATAGTCGGCCCGCACATAGTCCACCATCCGGCTCAGGGTGTCTCTGTCAAAGTCGGACTCGGTGATGGTGGGCTCCATGTTCTCCACAGCCTCCAGTACCCGGAGGTAGAGGTCCAGCTCCGCTCCGCTGAGCTGCTGCTGACAGTACCGCAGGTCGGGCTTGGGGGTGTTGCCGGAGACCAGGGGCTGGGATGTGGGCTGGGAGAGCACAGGCTCCCGGGTGGTGACGGAGGTGCTGCCAGAACGGAACAGGGAGAGGGGAGAGCAGCCGCTGCACAGCAGAACGGGGAGAAGGAGGGCGGCGGTGAGGCAGAGATGAAGCATGCGTTTCATGGAAAGTCACTCCTTTTGCCGGCAAGCCGGCGTGATGGGCCGTGTCACCGGCCTTTGCAATAGAGAACGGGGGAGCGAGGGGATTGTCACAGCGGCAGGGGAAAAATATGAAAATTCGATTTTTTCTCAGGGAGCCGTGACAATCGGACTTTGCCTCTGTTTTTTCAGGCAAAGAGCAAAACACAAAGCACTGGAAACGCGAAAGCGGAATACGAAGGAGGAACACAACATGAAGAAGAGAGGCATGATGCGGCTGGGGCTGACAGCGCTGGCCGCGGCGCTCTGTCTGGTGTGGAGCGGACTGGGCTGGGGCACAGCCAGTGCCGAAGCGGCGGAGAGCTCCGCCGTCCAGCCCTACAATATCGTGCTGCTCATTGACAAGAGCGGCTCCATGAACGCCACCGACCCGGAGCGATTGGCGGTGTCGGCAGCGGGGATGTTCGTCAACTCCCTCTATAACGAGAGCCTGATGGACCAGGCCACAGGAGCCGGAGGACCCCGCTCCAGAGTGGGCGTCATCTCCTTCAGCGCCGACGCCCAGACCGAGACCATCCCGGTGGAGCTGACCTCCGAGGCGGAGGTGAGCTTCGTGGCCGGTGAGATTGACGCCATTACCTATGATAAGGTGAACACCGGCGCCACAGACCTGGGCCGTGCGGTGCTCTCAGGCACTGAGATGCTCCGCGGCGCCCAGGACGGCGTCCGGAAGGACATGATCATCCTCTTCACCGACGGCTACACCGACGCCCTCACGCCCGAGGGCATGGAACGATCCTCTGCCATGATGGCCGAGGGCCTGGAGGCGGCCCGGCAGCTGGGCTGCGAGATCTATGTGGTGGGCCTGAACTACCAGGGCCGGATCAACGACCAGGGCCGTGGGGAGATCTGGAACATCGCCAACAGCACCCAGTCGGGCGGCGGCCTGCTGCTCCCCGACAGCAACGACACCGGCGCCGCCTCCCGTGTCAACTACCTGATCACCGACTCCCGCCAGGAGGTCAGCGACTTCTACAACGCCATCTTCGGCATGATGATGGGCTCCACCGGCACGGATATCCCGCCCACAGGCACCCAGGGGCCCGGACCGGAGGGCTGGACCTACTACAACGTGGACCTGACCAGTCCCGGCATCTTCTGCGCCAACATCTACATCATCTCTGACGGCGATATCGGCGGTCTGGGCCTCTGGGACCCCAGCGGCAGCCAGGTGGACCTGAACGGCGATTCGGTCCGGCTGGTTAGGGGCAACGGCTATGCCCTGATGACCATCATGGCCCCGGTTCAGGGCACCTGGATCCTGGGCACTGAGGGACAGGTGGGCTACGACGTGACGCTGGTGCCCGTCACCGGCATCACCCTTGAGATGGAAAGCAATATCCAGGGCGGTACCGCTGCCCTCAGCGTGGCGGTGTGCTACATGGACCAGCCCCAGGACGAGGCGTTCTACACCGCCCTCACCGGCGCGTCCTGCACCGTTACACCGGAGGCAGGGGGCGAGGGGCAGACCGTGTCCCTCACGTACAGCCAGGAGGAGGGCGTCCTGACAGGCGCCTTCACCGTCCCGGCACCTGGGCGGTATGTGGTCCAGGCGGCTGTGACCGCCGCCCAGATGACCCGAACCACCACACAGACCCTGGAGTTCACCATGGGCGGCGAGCCCATACAGGTGTCCGTGGGCCACAAGGCCTCGGTGGATGTGAACCTGGCGGAACGCTTCCTGACCGGCTGGGACAATGTGTCCCTGACGGTGGAGGGCGTCACCTGGGAGCCTGAGGAGCGGCTGGACATCACCCCCGGCGAGGGCGGCGTCATCACCATCAAAGGCCTGAAGACAGGCGACGCCTCCTTTACCGTCCACGCTGTGGACAGTCTGGGTCAGGTGTGGGACATCCCCGGCACCGTGGAGGTCACCTTCAGCCTGCTGGTGTGGCTGCCCCTGATTCTGGTGGTGCTGGCGGCCCTTATCGCGGCGGCTCTGGTGCTGCGTCAGCGGACCCTTCGCCTGCCCGGCGACTTTACCGTCACCTGCGCCTGCGGCGACGGGTACAGCGTGGAGACCATCGCCCCGCCCAGAGGCAGCTCCTTCAGCCTCTACACCCTGGTCATGAACAGCCTGGACCCCGGTTCAGGCAGTCAGGGGATGCAGCGCATTGTCCAGGCGGTGAAGGAGGCCAGAGGAGAGCTGTCCTCCGGCCACAACCGCATCCGTATCGCCACCCGTGCCAGCGGGCGCAGCAAGTACAGGACCTATCGTCTGGGCAGGGACAGCCGTGCCCTGGGCGGAGAGGTTTTCCGGGACGACGAGAGCGGCCTGACCATCGAGGTGGAGTGGATTCCCCTGGAGGACTGAGCCGACACCGGTCCCGTAACCCATATCCAACACAACATCCAACATCGGACAAGAGAGAAAGGAAGGATTCCGTATGAACGATACCCACAAGAAGCGTGTGAAAGACAACCTGCTCACCCTGGACTACCTGGAGGGCACCGGCGTCATCTCCATCCACAAGCGTAAGCTGGTGGAGGAGCTGTTCATCTTCATCTCCAGCGGCGGCAACGGCCACAAGAGCCTGTGCGCCGTGCGCAAGGAGCTGGAGTGGAGAGTGGCACTCCAGGAGCTCAAAGACAAGGTGCGGTTCCTGGCGGTGGACGCGGCCTACAAGGAGCTGGATGAGCTGCTGGAGAAGTACGGCTTTGACAGCACGGAGGTGCTCAAGCTGCCCTTTGAGGGGGCCCACGAGTCCATCAACCCGGACACCATCTCTCCCCAGATGAAGGAGTGGGTGGACCCTGAGCTGTACGAGGTGACCGGCGGCAAGGCCATCACCATGTCCTCCCAGTCCGGCTTTGACAGCTCCGGCACAGCCGCGTGGCGGCAGCCCGGCCGGGTCCGTCTCAGCCAGCCCAACACCATTGCCGTCCTGACCACTGCCCTGACCAACGCCATCAACAGCCTGCTCAAGGGCAAGCCCGCCGGCATGCGCCTCAACATCATCTTCCTGGGCGGCCTGGCCGGTGGCACCAGCGGCGGAACCATGGTAGACCTGCCCTTCCTCACCCGGCAGATCGTCCGCAACATCAGCGTGGCCCGGTACAAGAACACCGGCGTGTCGGCCTATCTGATGCTGCCCAGCGCTTGCGGCAGCGAGCCCGATCCGGTGCGCAAGGAGAAGGGCAACCGCAACGCCTACGCCGCCCTCAAGGAGATCGACTACTTCATGGGCCTCCAGAGCCGTGGTGAGGTCTTCCGCCAGCAGTACGGCACCTTCAACGTGGAGATCAGCGAGAACATCTTCGACTTCTGCACCCTGGTGGAGGGTGTGGCCGACGGCGGCGTGTTCTTCGGCGACCCGGCGGACACCGCCCGCAAGGTGGTGGCCAACTCCATCCTGAACATGATCTGCACCACTGAGGCCAAGGCGGGCAAGGAGCCCTTCATGGTGGACTCCTTCCTCTCCAACCGGACGGCCATCAGCGGTGTGGCGGTGAGCCGTCAGAGCCACCGGGTCTTCCCCCGGGACGCCAACTACTGCTACAACGTCATTGGCTACTCCTCCTGCGTGGTGCCCATCGACCTGATGACGGTCTACGTGGCCAAGAAGGTCTTTGACAAGGTATGGGAGCAGTTCGAGCGCTGCGGCGAGCCGGACAGCGCCCTGGCTGAGCGCTTCCTGCTGGAGGCCAACCTGTCCCCCAAGGAGGTCAAGGCGGCCATGCGCCTCAACCCCATGCGGGAGCGCTTCAACGCCAAGGCGGACGAGGTGTTCCGTGTGAAGGGCCCCTACTACATGGTCAACATGATGAACGAGATCCGCAGAGTCCTCCACGCCGACGGCAAGTTCGCCAGCTACGCCGCCGCCAAGTCCCACGGTCTCCTGGGCCGCAACGAGGACTGGGCCCGGGTGGAGCAGCTGTACGGCCAGCTGGAGCAGCAGGTGGTTGTCCCCATGGGCAGCGGCCTCTACGACGTGTACACCTTCGTCATCAAGGAGCTCAAGCGGATCATCGAGCGCAACGCCGGCCTGCTCACCAACACCGAGGAGCACCAGGCCCTGTTCCAGCGCTCCTTCTCCTGGTCCCCCATCGACCTGACCGGCGGCGAGAAGACGAGCAAGGTGGTCATGGACTATCTGGACGACCTGCTCCCCCAGAAGGAGATCACCCGCAAGGCCAAGTCCTTTGTGGACCTGCTGTGCAGCAAGAAGGATGAGTGGACCCAGCTGGACCCGCCCGAGGGCAAGGGCCAGGCGGCCTTTGACGCGGCAGCGGTCATCCGCGAATTCATCCAGGACGAGTTCAAGCAGGTGGTGGACGAGACCATGGAGAGCTTCCTGGTCAAGCTCTACTCGGGCAACAAGGACGCCAAGATCCCCCACCTCTCCCCGGATGAGGACCAGGAGGGCCACAAGCCCCTGATGCTGGCGGCTGAGACCCTGGTGGACAAGCTGAGCACCCAGGCCAGCGCCCTGCTCCAGACCCGGACCGGCTTCTCCCTGAACGACTGCGGCTGCAGCAAGTACATGACCGTGCCCGACGGCTGCCGCTGGCTGGACAAGCACATCGCGAACTATGCCGTAGGCCACGGCGTGGTGGACGGAAGCGACAGCGTGTACCGCAGCTCTGCCCGAGACGAGATCGTCCTCTACCGGCTGTACGTCTGTGTGCCCGCCTGGGCCCTGAGCTGGGTGGAGGAGGCGGAACAGACCTATGAAGGCAACCCCCACGAGGTGGGCCTCCATATGGAGCACGGCAAAAACGGCCGTGACTGGAGCCGCTTCCCCAACCTGTTCAACCAGAGCCTGTTCCACGGTGCGGTACCCAAGTGGGACATGCGTGAGGCGGCCCTGGCCAAGGAGGCGGTCGAGGACCTGAAGCGGGCCGATGAGCTGGGCCTGGAGGTGCGGACCAACCCGGACGATGCCGGTGCCACGGCAGAGTACGCCATCTACCTGCCCAATCCGGGGACCTCGGCCGGAGACCTGCTGGCGGCGGCCCAGCTGGACAAGGACAAGACCTATACCATGGCGGAGCTGTGCGCCATTCTGGCGGACAAGCAGGTCCCGGACAGCGAGGGCTTCCCCAAGCCCGCCATGGTGCGGGAGGACCTGAAGTACGTCAACCAGGTGATGACCACCACCGACATCCCCGCCCCCGCTGACCTGGGTGAGCGGCTGGCCGAGCGGGGTCTGCGCCGTAAGATGGCCGCCTGGACGGCGCTGAAGGCGGCCTTCCCCGTGGTGGAGGAGCTGAAAGCCCTGCTGGAGGCCCACAACACCGCCGCCGGTCTCCAGGAGAAGGCGGCCCAGCGGAGCCAGACCTTCCTCAAGAGCCTGGCGGGCGGCCTCATCGCCTACGACGACCTGCGTGCCTGCTGGAACATGGAGCTGGGGGACGAGAAGCCCTTGAGCGGTGAGCTGGAGAGCCGTCTGGAGCGTGACTGCAAGGAGTACTACGCGGCCCAGGCCTTCTACGCCCTCAGCGACGACGACTATGAGCGCTTCACCGACGCTCTGGCCGAGCAGAAGGAGACGGCCACCGACGCCGACCTGAAGGCGGCCAGAGAGCAGCGTGAGGCCCTGCGGGACTACTGCGAGAAGCTGCGCGGCCTGAAGCGGGCCGACAAGGAGCTGGGCATCTCCTGCGCCATGGCCTCCCGTGACTTCGAGGACAAGGCAGGCGAGGAGCTGGCAGCCAAGATCCGCCGCTTCTACGACTGGATGATCGAGGAGCTGTAAGCCCCTGACAGGAACACCGGGCGGAGCCCACTGGGCTCCGCCCGGACGGCTGAAAAAGAGAGGATGAGTGCCGGTGAAACCCAATTTGAGAGATGAGCTCCGGGGCCGTGTGCCCAACGTGCTGCCCCGTGCAGACCTGCTGCCCCGGAGAAGAGCGGCGGTGCTGGCCTGGCGGGAGGACGATGAGACCGCCGTCCGGCTGTGCGCCGCTGCGGCAGAGCAGTTCCGGGCGCTGTACCGCCCCTGTCCTCTGGGAGACAGACCGGAGCAGAGTCTCCGTACCTGCCTGGAGACCCTGGCGGAGGAGCGGAGAGAGGGCGCTGTGGTGTGCCCCGACGGCGCATATGTGCTGTGGGTGTGGAGCAAGACGCCCCCTGATGGGCTGGATGAGCTGGGGGCAGCCTTCCGGAACCGGCTGCCTGTCCGGGTGGAGCAGTGCCGCCTGACAGCGGAGCTGAGCTGCGCCCACGACGGCTGGAGCCGCCTGTGGCTGGTGGACCCGGGGGTACCCGGTGGAGCGGATGCCCTGGCGGCCCTGCTGCTGACGGGCAGTCTGGAACAGCCCTTGTTGTCCAGCAACCCCGCTGTACCGGTCAAGCTCCATGCCATCCTCCACAGCGCGGTGGAGCGGGACCTGGCCCGGCAGCTGCGGGACAAGCTGGAGGCTCTGACCGAGGGAGAGCGGTCCGGCGTGCGGGAGCGCTTCCGGGCAGCCTTCGGCCCCACCCGGCATGACCTGGAGGCTGTGCTGGCCGGGGTGCCCCGGCTTCAGGACTTGCCCATCACCGGCGGGGACAGCCTGGCGGAGCGGCTGAACCGGGAGGAACGAGCCGCAGGCTGGCTGGGCCGGTTTCTCCGGGGCGAGGCTGGCGTGACAATGACCGTCCGTACCCTTCTGGAGGCGCTGTTGGGCCGCCCGGAGGGCCGTCCGCCCCAGGACTGGCTGCTGGACCGGGTGACGCCGGTCCTGCATCAGCTGTGCCGCAGCTACATTGAGCGGCTGGAGCTGGCAGGGCGGTGCTGCCGTCAGCCCCTGCGGCTGATTACCGGCGAGGCTGCCGGTCTGGCACTCTACTTTCAGGAGCAGGCCAGAGCGGAGCAGCGGAGCTGCAAAGCCCAGCTGGATCAGGCCATGGGCCGGGAAATTCCCCTCCGGGGCAGCCATCCCGCACAGCTGTTTTCCCAGATAGAGAACGAGCTGGCGCTGTGGGAGGTATGTGTCCGCAGCGCTGCGGAGGCCGCCTGGTGGGGGGAGATTGGCCGCTTCTTCCAGGCGGACAGCGCCCTGATGCGAGAGGCCAGAGCGAAGCAGGAGGAGCTGACCCGGAGCCTAACCATCCTCAGCGCCATGGAGCTGGGTCCTCAGAGGCAGACTGTGACCCTGCCCGGCGACTGGCGGGAGGAGACCCCTGCCACTCTGCTGGCCGGTCTGTACAGCCAGGCGGAGTTTACGGCGGAGGACAGTGCGGTGTTGGCCGAGAGTGCCCGGAGACGGGCGGAGGACGCCTTCCGTGTCGACGGCCTGGAGGAGACGGTTCTCCTGTGGGACCGGGACAGCCTGGACCTGCTGTTCTGGAGCAGAAATGCCGCCGGACAGCCTCTGTTTGAGGACCGGGAGGGGACGCTGACCGTCCGGAGCAACACAGGACTTGTGCGGGTGCTGCCGGTGGGCGGACTGGGCAGACAGCTCATGTGGGAGCTGCGGCTCAGCACCCGGCCGGGCGCCGGAGAGGAGGGGTGAGGGATGGAACTGAATCTGTATGACGACCGGCGCTACTTCGTCACCTGGACCGAGCACGAACTGGAGGGCCGCAGCAAGGCCAAGCTGGTGTTCCAGCCCATCCGGTGCCTGGACGGGGGCCGGACCGGACCGGTGGAGCTGACGGTGTACCCCATCCAGGACTACCGGCCCCGTAAGCTGGATATCCGGCTGCCTGACGGGCTGTACCGCTGCTTCCTGGCCGACGTGGACAGCGGAGCACCTCTGATTTCAGAGCGTGAGGTGTTTTTCGGCAAGCCACGGAGAGTGGAGCTGCGCAGCCAGCGGGAGCAGGGCGGCTTCCGCCGGTTTACCATCGTCAGCCCGCTGCCCTTGCGGGCGGGGGATTGCAGCCTGGATTACGGTGTCTTCGGCACTGTTCCCCTGCCGGAGGCGGAGAAAAGTGGAGAGCAGTACCGGATTACCTTCCTGCTGCGGCCCCGGCGGACGCTGCCGGTAAAGCTGCGGTGGGCGGAGCACATGAAGAAGATGATGACGCTGCCGGAGACGCTGGAGGACACATCCGGCTGGCAGTGACGACGGAGAGAGGAGAGACACATATGGAGTGTATTTGTCCCTACTGCGGGCGAAAGGGCAAGAGCGACCGCCTGTGCTTTGATTTCAGCGAGCAGTTCAAACTGTGGAAGAAGGCCTACTTTGACGGGTGCGCCCGGGAGGACGTGGAGCGGTTCAGCAGCGCCTTTGACGGCCTGGTGAACACCTGGTACAACCGGGGTTTTGGCCCCACCTTCTTCTCCGAGTCCGATCTGCTGAGCCACATCCACGATCTGGACTCCACCGGCGCCCGGGATGTGTTCCGGGGTGTGCTGACCATCCCCACCGACTGGTGGAAGAGGAAGCTGTGGGACCAGCGGGACAGCGTCCCCTCCGAATACCGGGAGCTGCTGGAGTTCATGATGGGCGACAGCTTCGCCAGAGGCGAGCACATGCTCCGCCTGGAGGTGCAGTACTACCGGGAGGGGGACGGGAATGTGTACATCACCGCCGTCCGGGATGTCCACGGCAATGTCATCGCCGACCAGCGCCACTGTCCCCGCTGCGGCGGCGTCATGTCCTACTGGGCGGGCCGCTACCCCGAGGTGGTGCTCACCGTGCTTGGCGGTCCCCGTATCTCCAAGTCCACCGCCCTGGCGGCCTGCGCCGACGTGTTTGTCCACGACCGGGCCGCCTGTGCCGTCAGCTGGCAGAGCTACGGCGTGCGCACTGTGGACGGCGGCGAGGTGCGTGAGAAGGGCGACAAGAGCTGGCTCCGCTTTGAGGCCGACTGTCTGGCGCCGTACAGCGCCAACCGGCGTGTGGAGGCCACCAGAACCGGCAGCGCGGAGGCCATTCCCCGTTTCTCCGTACTGGTACAGGTGGGCCGCGGCACCAGACTGATCCTCACCGTGGTGGACCTGCCCGGCGAGTACAGCCTGGACCGGGAGCGGCTGGGCGTGTCCGACGCCATTTTCAAGGAGTACCAGGACTTTTATAAGAACGTGGACTGCGTCTGGTACTGTACCGATGAACTGGAACTGCGCCAGATCAGCGTCCGGGACGGGGACAGGGCCGAGCAGGCCAAATACGGTTACAGCGGCGGCCGTCAGGCCACCCCCACCGACGAGCTGGCGGCCCGGATGAGCCAGCTGGCCACCCTGTTCCGGGCGAATGTGCCGGTGGTGTTCCTGCTGGGCAAGAGCGACACCATCGAGGCAGCCGATTCCCTCCGCTCCGTGCTCTACCGGGCGGACTACCGGCCTGGCGCTGCCAGCGACTGGCTGGAGGCGGAGGGAAGCCGTACGCCGGTGCTGCGTGCCAAGGAGTTCTGCGGCCGTGCTCACCGGCTGCGGACCTATCTCCGGGAGCAGAATCCCCGGCTTGTCCAGGCCTTTGAGCACCATTTCCCCGTCCACACCTTCCTGGCCACCTCCAACTACGGCCACGGCTTCCGGGAGGACGGCACCCCTGCCGGGGAGCGCCGTCCCTTCCAGACCGAGGCACCCTTTTTGTGGATGCTGGCCATGCTGGGCTATCTGCCGGCAGCGGAGGGCGACCGGGAGTACTACGCCGTGGATCGGGAGGGCAAGGACAACGGGGACCGGCTGACCTGGGAGAACCTGGGTATGTACGGACGGAGCGCAGGGGGCTACCGGTCCCACCACAGCGGCCGGATGGGCGTGCTGGGGCTGTTGAAAGGGAGGTAAGGATATGAACAGAGAGAATATGGCGGGCGAGATTCTCAAGGGCCACGCAGGGCAGTACCGGACCTTCTCCTGCCCCAAGGGGGCGCTGACCCGAGAGGAAGAGGAGTTGTGCCTGGGCGGCACCCTGCCCGGCGACCGCAGCCGTGGCAACCAAACCCTGCGGTGTGTGTCCCGGGACGGGCGCATGCTGCTGGTGTCGGCTTACAGCGCTGTCCAGAGCGACAGCGCCGTGGGCGCGGTCTACCAGCACGCCGCCTTCTTTGAGGAATTTCAGCAGTGGTTTGAGGAGGGCACGGCCCATGAGCTGGTGTTCTTCTGCTTCGCAGGCGAGGAGGACTTCAAGGCCGTGGCGGATCAGCGCACAGAGCTGAGCGGCGGCTGGAGCAGAGCGGGTGCCGGGCTGCGGGAGAGCCGGTGCCAGCTGGACCTGAGCCCTGACCGGCAGGCGGAGCTGGCCTGCTGCTGCCTGTCCAGGGGTATGACCAACGACTTCGGCAGCCTGGTGATTCTGGTGCCCGGCAGCCAGGACTATGCCGCTTACTGCCGCACCGTCATGGAGGACGTGCTCCGCTGTGTGCCCACCGGCCTCTGGCGCTACCTCAGCTTTTCCACCAACCCGGATGAGGCAGGCAAGCATAGCTTCGCGGTGCTCTTTGCCCCCGAGGGGACCCAGG
Source organism: Pseudoflavonifractor capillosus ATCC 29799 (assembly GCF_000169255.2). GTDB lineage: Bacteria > Bacillota > Clostridia > Oscillospirales > Oscillospiraceae > Pseudoflavonifractor > Pseudoflavonifractor capillosus. The sequence goes on along the minus strand of NZ_AAXG02000007.1, from coordinate 91,159 downwards.
TGCGGCCTGGCGAGCGGACGGCCATCCGGCTGAGCGATGAGGACTGGCCGGTGCGCCACAGTCTCCGGCCCGAGACGGCGGAGCTCATCCGCCGGTGTGCGGAGGACCCTGCCCTGCTCCGCACCGTGTCCGCGCAAGTGGAGCGTGAAGAGCGCTTGGACCAGCTGACTGAGGAGCGCTATGTCAACTTCTGGCGGCAGTACCAGCTGAGCGGCAAGCCCATGGACTGCGACGCCCTGCGGCAGTACAGCGGCCAACTGGGCCAGTCCCTGAGCCAGCGGGAGCGGGACCGGCTGGAGGAGGAGCTCCGCAGCCGTCTGAGCGCACCCGGCAGCCTGGAGCACGCTCTGGGACAGGATGGGGCCCTGATGGGTGTCATCACCCCGGAGGAGCTGGACCAGGCGCTGGCCGTCTACGGGCCTGTGTTCCGGGCGCTGGGCCGTGGCGTGGACCAGATTTTGTCCGCCCGGCTGCTGGACCGGATTCTCTCCACCGGACAGCGTACCTTGGAACAGCTGGAGGAGGACAAAAGACGCCTGGACCGGTGTGTCAGCACCGGAGTGAGCGGCCCTCTGGACCGGGAGGCGGTGGAGCGGCGCCGTGAGGAGCTGAGCCGGGAGGCGGAGAACGCCAACCGTATGCGGAAGGAGGCCTTCGAGCGGGCCATCCCGGCGGGGTGGGACTTTAAGCGGCTGCGGGAGCTGTTGGATGGACTGAAGCCCTGCCGGGAGGATATCCGATACAGCTGCCGGAGCAGACTGGCCCGTCTGGCAGCGGAGTACCTGGAGAAGACCGGGCTGTCCGAGGACAGGGCCAGGGAGTTCTACGCCCGGATGACGGATTTGCTGGGCAGCGGCCCGGAGCTGGCGCCGCTGGAGGACTGGTACCAGACCTGGCAGCGCCGGCTGGAGGAGCGCCGCACCGTGCTGGAGGGCATGACCAGCTATCAGGCCTATCTGGCCCTGGGACGGCAGGATGAGGCGTGTATGGACCACCTGTTGGACTGGTTTGACCACAACGGATACCGGCACGCAGGGGTAAAGGACCTGCTCCAGGCTGCGGAGCTGGAGTGGGGTGAGGCCTGGCCCAGACTGCTGGACCGGCTGGACGGGCTGCTGCGGGCGCTGGGTCGCCGTCAGCGGCTGGGAGTCTGGCTGGAGCCGGAGAAGCCCTGGGAGGACCTGTATTCCGAGCTGCTGGCCTGCCGTATCATCGGTCAGCATACGGGTGAGGGGAAGATCTGCCTCTGGTACCGGAACGCCAGAGAAACCAGGCCCATGAAGCTGTCCAAGGTGCTGGAGACGGTGGAGATGCTCCAGCCCGTAGTGCTGGACGGCAAGCGAGACAGCGGCGGCTGGTACAACCGGGAGGCCCTGCGGGTGATCCTGGACGCGGGCATGGTGAAGCCGGAGGACAGGGAACTTCTCCGCGACGTACTGGACACCAAGGACCTGGACCTGTTGGAGCGGGGAAGCGCCCGCAAGAGCAAAAAGAAAACCGGGCAGCGCTTCCGGGTGCCGCTGGCGGTGAAGATTGGGGCGCTGATTGCTGCGGCAGTGCTGGCAGGCGTGCTGATCTTCTCCTGGTGCAGCCGCGTTCAGCCCTCCGCCACACCGGGCACGGAGCAGAGCAGCGCGCCGTCCGACCTGACGGAAAGCCCGTCTCCCTCTATGGGACAAAACAGCGGCATGGTGACGCCCAGACAGCCGGATACAGGAGAATAAAAAACAGAAGGGGCCGCATTTGCGGCCCCTTCTGCAGTATCTGAGTGCTCAGCGCTCCTTGAGCAGCTTGTTCAGTTCCTCCATAAAGGTGCTGATATCCTTGAACTGGCGGTATACAGACGCAAAGCGGACATAGGACACCTCGTCCACGTCCTTGAGCTTCTCCATCACCAGCTCGCCGATGCGGGCGGAGGGGATCTCCCGGTCCATCTCGTTCTGGAGGGTGAGCTCGATCTCGTCGGCGATGCGGCTGAGGGTGTCAAAGGGGACGGTGCGCTTCTCGCAGGCCCGGAGCATGCTGTTGAGCAGCTTGCTCTTGTCGAAGGTCTGGCGGCTGCCGTCCTTTTTAATCACAACCATGGGCAGGCTCTCCATGGTCTCATATGTGGTAAAGCGCCTGTGGCACACCAGACATTCCCGGCGGCGGCGGATGCTGGCGCCCTCATCTGAGGGGCGGGAGTCCACAACCTTGCTCTCGGGATTGGAACAGAAGGGGCATCTCATGGCCGACTCCTCCTATTTGAAGATAATATCAATACAGCTCTCTAAAAGAGAGTATAACACGGGCGGGACAGATGTGGTATCACTATTTGGAAAAAATTTTGTATGAGGCGGAATTTTTGTATAGTCTTCAGGTGTCGGGGGGAATAATAGGCCCAGTGAAAGCGAGGTGAGCTTTATGCAGAACGAGAAGCAGAACAAAACCAACATGGGTCCCCAGGACAAGACTAACAGCCAGAATCCCCAGAACAAGAAGAAGGACCAGGCTCAGAACAAGAGCAGCCGTCCCGAGCAGTACTGAGCCGCAGACAGAGCCGTCCGGAGGCGAGGCGTATGCCCGTCTTCCGGACGGCTATTTTTTTAATTTTTTTAATCGCAGAAAAGCAAGAACAAATTTGGCCTGAAAGGGGCGGAAAACGGGGGAGAAAAACAGAAAAAAGAAACGCAGAATTCTTTGATGAAAAAAATAAAAAATATTTGAAAAACATGCTTGACAAATCAAGAGTTTCTGGTATAATAAATCCTGCGCTTGCGAGTGATGCGAGAGCGGCGAACGAAATAGCGGGATTGTGTAAGGGTAGCACGACAGACTCTGACTCTGTTTGTGAGGGTTCGAATCCTTCTCCCGCTGCCAAGACGAAACCCTAGAGCTTAAACGGCTCTAGGGTTTTTCTTTTGCTGTTTTCCGGGTGATTACCCTTTGATTGACTCTTTATCAAGCTGCATCTGAACAGGCGGTGTTGGAGCTGCCGCCCGGGCCCGGCTTTGACTTTATCCGGTATCCGTGGTAGCATGAAACAGACAACAATGCTGCTGTTCAAGGGAGCGATGGACATGTCCAAAACCGAGCTGGAGCATGGGGGCGAGCGGGCCGCCGCCGGGCAGCCTCTCAGTGACTGCGCAGCCCTGTTTACCAGGGAGGAGATCGGAACCGTCTCCGCCGAACGGGTGCCCACCGGGTTCCCCACGCTGGACCGGAGCCTGAACGGGGGGCTGTTCAACGGCCTGTTTGTGCTGGGCGCGGTGCCCGGCCTGGGCAAGTCCACTCTGGCCCTCCAGATTGCCTACAACCTGTCCGGCAGGGGCTACCCGGTGCTCTACTTTGCCCTGGAGATGAACCGGGCCTGGATCACCGCCAAGGCCCTCTGCCGCACCGACTTTGCCCTCCACCGGCAGCCGGGTTTTCAGGCGGCCGATCTGCTGAGCATGGGGAAGCACTTCACCGACGGGGAGTGGGAACGGATCAATCAGGCCAGAGAGCTGGTAGAACGGGATGGACGGAATCTCTATCTCTATGAGCAGGGGCCGGATCTGACCAATATCGGCCAAATCCGCCGGCATATCCAACAGTTCCGGAAGCAGTATCGGGCCACAGGCGGCACAAGGCCGATTCTGGTGGTGGTGGACTACCTTCAGATTCTCACCCCGCGGGATACCTCACTGAAATTCAGCGACAAGCAGATTGTGGACGACAATGTCAGGGAACTGTGCGCCATCCGGGACCAGGAGCAGGTCATGATTCTGCTCATCAGCGCCCTGAACCGGTTCAGCTACAACAGGGAGATCTCCCTGGAGAGCTTCAAGGAGTCCGGTTCCATTGAGTACTCCGCCGACGTGATTCTGGGCATGCAGTACCAGGGCATGGAGCGGACAAGGGGAAAGAATGCCTTCTCCCTGGAGGAGGCCAAGGCCCGGAACCCGCGGAAGCTGGAGCTGACCCTGCTGAAAATGCGGTACGGCCAGGACGGGGTGCGCATCCCCCTGGAGTTTTACAGCGGCAGTTCCTACTTCCAGGAGCCGGAGGGGGCAGAGCAGGTGCAGCCTGCCCGGGTTCAGGCTCTGCGGGAGAGATTTGGCGCCTGGCCCGTCCAGTACCACGACGGCTTCCATCAAAAGGCACGGCGGCTGAGGGGGTGAGGACGTGGAACAGTTTATCATGAACAACTGCAAAATCGCCAACGAGCTGCGGAAATACCGGGATCTGACCGGCTGTGTCAACCGAGCCGGTCTGTCCGATGACCCGGAGAACTATGTGGAGTACGTCATCACCCGGGAGCTGTCCTACATGGATATGGTGACGGCCAATGCAGTCTACTCCCTGTGGCGGTCCGGAGAGGGGGACAACGGTTTCCGGGCGGAGACCATCGGCCAGATTATGGCCGGGGACATGGCCCGACGGCTGCGGCCGGAGAAGCAGGACGAGATAGAGGAGCGGCTGCAGAAGCTGGCCGGAACGGAGCTCTATATCCTGGCTGACCACGACCAGCAGGCCATGCAGGAGGTCTACGAGGGTGCGTTTCTGCCCCTCACCTGGGAGACGGGCAGGAGCAGGCTGCGCTTTCGCTTCCAGGACGGCGGACAGATGCCCCTCTACCAGTACGCGGAGGAGCGGAATCAGCTCATCCGCATCCCCGTCAGCCTGCTGCGGGACGACGAAGCGCTGGGCCAGACCAGGCTCAACAACAACGATCGCACCCTGCTGCTGCGGCATTATCTTCTCCAGGAGCTGGAGATTGTCCACTACCCGGGCAACCGCATAGACGAGCGGGAGGTTCGCCTGCTGAAGCGGGACGAGATGGGCTGCGAGTACGGCCTGCTCTGGGTCCTTGGCCTGACGGAAGAGGGAAAAAATCCGGCCGCCGAGGCAAAGCGGATCCAGCAGACCGTGGACCAGTTGCTGGACAACTGGAGAAAAAGCGGCTATGTAACAGAAAATCAGTACCAAGTCCTTCCGGAGGAAAAAGGTTACGGTGTACTGCTTTTGAACGGCGACAAAGCAGAAAAGAAGGGGAACAAAAAAGAGAAAAAATGAAACAATCCATTTTTATCCATTCATCTAAGCGTTGGGATACAATGGATTCCGGATTGTCACATTCCTATAATCTAATAAGTTAAAATTGGGGATGAAAGAAGTAAACAGAACTTCGTTCTGCCCCAATTTGGCTGCGGCCTCCGTAAGGAGCTGACAATACCCGACTTCCAATTTGGAAGCCGGGTATTTTTTTGCCTGTATCGGTACATGCAGCATGTCCTGAAAGGCGGGAGCCTGTCGGAGGAGAGGCGCATGGAGGGGGACCGCAGGGTCCCCCGGGTGTAAAAGTGAAACATACACAGAGGTCTGTAAAACAGAGAAGACAGTCTGGGTGCAGTTCTGTCAGCCTGAGCAGTACAGAACATCTGCGTGTATGGGACCCAGAGGGGTCCCATCGGTCTATATTTCGAAAGAAATAAAACAATGGAGAACGGGAAGGACCCTTTCGGGTCCCGGGTGAAATTGCGAAGGGTGAGAAACAGCCGTTCCGGCTAAATACAGACGATAAAACCATGTCCGGTTTTTCGGGTGTATTGAGGAGAGGGAGGCGTGAAAGGACCCTTCGGGTCCCGGGTGAAATTGTGAAGAAACAGGCGAAAGTCCTGAAACAACGAAAAAATTGTGAAAGGAAGTAAAACACCATGAAAAAGAACAACAACAATTACCGCAGCGACCGCACCGGGGAGCTTACCCGGGAGAATCCCATCCACTGCTACAGTGGAAAGGAGACCATCACCGGCCGTGTGTACGGCACGTGCAGGAGATTCCCGCGGCCGGACGGCAGCAGCCAGTATCTGTTCAAGCTGGCCGGGCCCGAAGGTCCGGACCAGTTTGGCAGACTCCAGCTGACCACGCTGGAGCTGTACGTGAATGCCGACCGTGACCCGGACGAAGTGAGGCGGGTGCTGCGAAACGGCCGGATGCTGACACTCGACTTCTGCCGCCGCTACGATGTGTACATCGACCGGGACGGCAGGCTGGCCGAGCGGGGCTTCCTGTTCGTCAGCGGCCCGGAGCATATCCGGACGCTGGATGATACGGCCGCCACGGCATAAAGCCTGCGGCTCGAAAAGAAAGAAGGCGATGCAAGGGCGCCGGGACGGAGTTGTTCCGTCCCGGCCCACGCAGCCGCGAGGTACAGGAAAAATACGGAATATAAACAGAAAGAGAGGATGATTTCTATGCGAAATATGAATACCTGCAACTACGGGGTGGCCATTGGACGCCTGGTCCGCCAGCCCAAGGTGTATGAGAACCGGGATGGCTCCCACAAGGTCCTCTACACCCTGGCAGTCAACCGCAACTTCCAGAACAAGGAGGGCAGACGGGACAGCGATTTCGTGAACCTGGAGGCATTCCTGCCCGCCGGAAGACAGGTGGACCAGTCGGTGTACAGCCGCCTGCGGGTGGGCGAGCTGGTGGCGGTGCACTACACCATCCGTACCGGCACCTACACCGATGCCGGCGGGGAGAGCAGGTTCGGCATCAGTCTGCTCACCCAGGATGTGGAGCTGCTGGAAGGCAGGTCCCGGACCGGAGACCTGCCCGCCCGCGACAGAGAGACCGGCGGGCCGAGGGGCGGCATGGAGCCGCCGGAGGACGACAGTCTTCCCTTTTGACAACGCTGACGGGCGGCGCTCTGACGGCGCCGCCCCGGAAGAAAGCCGCCATAAAACAGAAAAGGAGCTGACGGATATGAAATGCTGTTCCCAGCGCATTCTGGCCAGGGACATCTACATCGACAACGACACCCGGGCCACCGGAAACAACAACAACGACCTGATTATCGGCCCGTCGGGTGCCGGTAAGACCAGGGGATATGTCATCCCGAACATCCTCCAGGCAGAGGGCAGCCTGGTGGTCACCGATACCAAGGGCAACCTCTGCCGGCAGTTCCGGCCCTATCTGGAGTCCAGGGGCTACCAGGTCATGGAGCTTAATTTCGCCCGGCTGGACGAAAACGCCTGGGGCTACAATCCCCTGGCCGCCATCCGGTTCGACCGGGAGCAGGGGGAGTACAGCCAGCAGGACATCATCTCCCTGTCCAACATCATCGCCCCCGTGCTCACCAGGGACGACCCCTTCTGGGACCAGTCCGCCCAGATTTACCTCCAGGCCCTGGTGGGCTACGTGCTGGAGTGCCTGCCCGAACGGGAGCGCAACCTGAACTCGGTGTGCAGGCTGGGCGGCCTCATCGGCAGCGTCACGCTGGACCAGATGTTCCGGGAGCTGGGTGAGCTGAAGCCGGACTGCTTCGCGGTGTCCCGCTACCGGAGCATGCTCACCACCCGCTCCGCCAGCCGGACCGACGCCTGCATCCGGGCCTTCCTGGACCGGCATCTGCTGCCCCTGAGCTATTCCGGGGTGAGCCGGATGTTCTCCAACCGGCGGCAGGTCAGCTTCGAGAGCATCGGCACCCGGAAGACCGCCGTGTTCCTCACTGTCAGCGACACCGACCGCTCCAACGACCGGCTGGTCAACCTGTTCTACGCCCAGGCGTTCCAGCAGCTGGTGGCCATGGCCGACCGGTGTCCCGGCTCCCGCCTGCCCGTACCGGTGCGGTTCATCCTGGACGACTTCGCCACGAACACCGTCATTCCCGACTTCGACAACCTGATTTCCGTCATTCGCTCCCGGGAGCTGTCGGTGAGCCTGATTATCCAGAGCCTGTCCCAGCTGGAGAGCCTCTACGGCAGGACGAAGAGCCAGACCATCGTGAACAACTGCGATAACTGGCTCTATCTGGGCGGCCTGGACCTGCAGACCGCCCAGGAGATGAGCACCCGGCTCAACCGGACCGTGCAGTCCGTACTGAACATGTCCCACGACGACGCGGTGGTGATTACCCGCGGCCAGGCGCCCCGGAAGTGCGGCAAGTTCATACCCGAGGACCACCCCTTCTGGAAGGTGGCCCAGGCTCGGCTGGCCGTCGCCGGAAAGACCGAAGAAAGGAGCATTCCCTATGAAAAAGCAGTATGACAATCTCCCGGCGGCCCGGCCCTCCCTGGAGGAGCGGCTGGACCGCCTGAAGAAGGGCCTGGTCAGCGACAGCAGGGTGCTGGACGCACGGCTGGAGCAGATAAGCGGCTTTCCCCTGACCGACTGGCTGGGAGAGCACCGGGAACGCCTGGCGCAGCTGCGCCGTGCCTTCCCCGACATCACGGAGAACATGACCTTCGGCCAGGCCGCGGATGTGCTCTGGAAAGACCGGGACACCCGGAAGGGCATGGAGGGCATGTGGCTTCTCCTGTCGCCGCTGCTGGACATAGACCGCTATATGGTAAAACACAACGATGGAGGTGCATTCTATTGGGGCGCCCGATAATCATGCGGCCTCTGGCCCAGAGGCTGAAAACAGCCGGCCGGAAGGGAATCCTGCGGTCCAATTCGCCGGAAACTCCCTTCTGGGTGCCGGAAGAGAACCCCATACTCCGGGTCTGGGACATGACCCTGGATGAGTACTGCGGGACGGTTCAGCGGGCAGTCGGGCTGGACCTGAAGGCCGAGTGCGGAGAGGCCCTGTGCGGGGCCTGGCCCGAGCTGAACCAGAGTGACTGGAACATCGGCCTGGTGGCCATGCTGGGCCACGGATACCGGCTGACCCATCCGGAACGGAAAAAAGAGCCGCTGCCCCGGCAGAACAACACCCCAGCGGATGCGCTGCGCTATGTCCCGTCTCCCGCGCCTTACGGGGTACATATCCGATGGGAGGACGCCGCCTTGAATACCATCGGAGAGCCTCAGAGTGGAGACGGTCTGGAGCGGAGCCTTATGAAGCTGGTGCTGGAGCCGTTCCACGCGATGGAAGAACGAAAACGAACGAGTAAAGACCCGGACAACGGGCAGAAAGGACGGTAAAACATGGAGATGCCCAACATTCTGATGGAGACCAGCTACGGCTACACCAGCTGCCGCATTCAGGACAGCCTGATGCAGCAGCGGGCGGTGCTCTGCTTCGGGGCCATCACCCCGGAGCAGGCCGACAGCCTGATTCTCCAGCTGCTCTGCCTGAGTGCCAGATCCGACCAGGAGATCACCATGTACATCCACAGCCCCGGCGGAGAGGTGAACAGCGGCTTTGCCATCTATGACACCATGCAGCTGCTGAGCTGTCCCATCCGCACCGTCTGCGTGGGACATGCACAGGACAATGATGGCCTGGGAGCCGCTGATGATGGAGCCAAAGAAGAACACCAGGGCAAAGACCAGGAAGGAGGGGATGGCCAGCTGGGAGAAGAGCTCCGGCAGGCGGTTGATGACGCCGGTGGCGGCCAGAACCTCCTTGAAGACCATAATCAGCAGGGTGCTGACCAGCAGCCTGGCCTCAAAGGCGGAGGCAAAGAAGGGCTTGAGCTCCTGCCAGCGGAACCGGCTCACCACGGCGTTGCACAGGATGCACAGGAGAATGGCGATGTGGACCGGGACGCTGAAGGCCACAATGAGCACAACGGTGAAGAGAATGGTCCAGAGGGAGCGCAGCAGCAGCTTCCAGTAGAAGCGCTTGGGCTGGTCTGCGGTAAAGCCGGTGTCCTTGGGCAGCTTGCGGAGGTAAACCAGCCAGCCCACGGCCATGAGCAGGGCCATCATGGGCAGCATGGCCAGGGTGAACACCCCCACAGAGATCCGTCCGTAAGGTTGATTGCGATGAGGATGGAGGTGTAGGTGGGGAAGAAGAGCTCGGATACGTGGCGGTAGTAGGACGTGACACAGGCCTGTTCCTCACGGGTGAGAAAGCCGTCAGTGGTCTGGCGGACGATGTCCCCGCAGATGAGAACGGTGCCCACAGCGGGCAGCATGCCCAGCAGGGCGGGAGCCACCGAGGCGTCCACCCGGCGGCTGTGGAACAGACCGTCCAGGGCCTCCTTTGCGTTGGAGAGGCAGCCACGCTTTTCCAGCATCCGCTGGAGGAAGGTGATGAGGTAGAGCACCAGCAGCAGCTGGATGGTGTCCCAGCCTATGGCGCCCCGGATTACCGACTCCAGCACTGTCTGGGGGGCGAGGCCGTAGAGCGGCCAGATGACCAGGGTAGCGGCCACAATGGCCAGGGACAGGGGCTTGTGCAGCCACAGCACCAGGATGATAACCAGAAAAATCAGAAGGAGCTTGAGAATATCCATGAACGTCAACTCCGCGGCATAAGTTGTCCGAGGGCGGCACGGCAGCTGCCCTCAGAAAGGAAAACAGCCTCCTTCCGGACTGTGTGGCGGAAGGAGGCTGTCTCCCTAGGGGAGTGTGTAAGTGATGGAAAGCGAAGTTACTTGATGACCACCTTGCGGGCGGTAGCCATCTCCTCCTCGCTCATCTCCTGGCCGATGCCGGGCAGCTCGGGCACCTCGTAGAAGCCGTCCTTGGGCTCGTAGAAGTACTTGCCGGCGTTCTTGAACTTGGTCAGCAGGTTGGCGTTGTGCTCCTCGTGGATGACGAAGTTGGGGATGGTGGCCTCCACCTGGAGGGCGGCGGCGGTGGCGATGGGGCCGCCGCAGACGTGGATCTGGACGCCCACATCATAGACCTGGGCCATGTCGCAGATCTTCTTGGTCTCGGTGATGCCGCCGGTGTTGCACAGGTCGGGCTGAATCACATCCAGGGTCCGGTCCTCGAAGAACTGGCGGAAGCCCCAGCGGGTGTAGCTGCGCTCGCCGGTGGCCAGAGGCAGGGAGCAGCGCTCCTTGATGTGCTTGAACACGCCGGGGTTGCAGGGCATGGTGGGCTCCTCATAGTACATGATGCGGTAGGGCTCCAGGGCCTTGCCCAGGATGGCGGCGGTGTTGGCATCCAGCAGGGAGTGGATCTCCACGATGATGTCCAGGTCGTCGCCACCGGCCTCGCGGGCAGCCGCAATACGCTCCACAGAGCACTTCAGGTCGTGCTCACGGTAGCAGCCGCGGATCTGGTTGCCCTGGGTGGAGAACACCTCGCCGAAGGGCTTGGGCTTCAGGGGAGCGAAGACGGGGTCGATCTTCACGGCGTCGTAGCCGTCAGCCACGGCGTCTTTGACCACGTCATAGTAGTCCTTGGGGTCATAGAGCAGGTCCAGGCTGTCCTTGGCCTGAATGATCTTGCGCCAGCCGAACTGGAGCTGAGAGGCGTAGGCACGCAGCTTCTTGTTGGTCTTGCCGCCCAGCAGCTTGTAGACAGGCAGGCCCAGAGCCTTGCCCTTGATGTCCCAGCAGGCGGTGTCGATGGCGGCCATGGCGGAGGTGATGACCACGCCGCCGCCCATGCCCCAGAAGGTGTGGCGGTGGAGGTGCTCCCAGATCTCCTCGGTGTTGAAGGGGTCCATGCCGATGACCAGCTTGGCGAAGTCCTGGCACTGACCGAAGGCGGCCTCCCAGCAGTTGCCGTAAGCCAGACCGGCCTCACCGAAGCCGCTGATACCCTCGTCGGTGTTGACCTTCACGGTGATAAAGTTGCCCAGATAGCACTCAACACTTGTGATTTTCATGCAGCTCTCTCCTTTTTTTCGAAATTTACTTGATAACGGCCTTCTTGGCGGTGGCCATGTAGTCCTCGCTCATCTCCTGGCCGATGCCGGGCAGCTCGGGAATGTCGTAGGAGCCGTTCACGGGGGCGTAGTAGTACTTGCCGGAGTTCTTGAAGACCTTCAGCAGGTTGGCGTTGTGCTCCTCGTGGATGACGAAGTTGGGGATGACGGCCTCCACCTGGAGGGCGGCGGCGGTGGCGATGGGGCCGCCGCAGACGTGGATCTGGACGCCCACATCATAGACCTGGGCCATGTCGCAGATCTTCTTGGTCTCGGTGATGCCGCCGGTGTTGCACAGGTCGGGCTGGATGATGTCCAGGGTGCGGTCCTCGAAGAACTGGCGGAAGCCCCAGCGGGTGTAGCTGCGCTCGCCGGTGGCCAGAGGCAGGGTGCAGCGCTGCTTGATGTGGTTGAACACGCCGGGGTTGCAGGGCATGGTGGGCTCCTCATAGTACATGATGCGGTAGGGCTCCAGAGCCTTGCCCAGGATGGCGGCGGTGTTGGCGTCCAGCAGGGAGTGGATCTCCACGATGATGTCCATGTCGTCACCACCGGCCTCACGGGCGGCGGCGATGCGCTCCACGGAGCGCTTCAGGTCGTGCTCACGGTAGCAGCCACGGATCTGGTTGCCCTGAGTAGCCCAGACCTTGGCTACGTCATACTTGCCGGTGGGGGAGAAAACAGGGTCGATCTTCACGGCGTCATAGCCCTCGGACACGGCGTCCTTGACCACGTCGTAGTAGTCCTTGGGATCCTCGAGCAGCACGAGGGAGTCGTTCTCCTCGATCTTCTTGCGCCAGCCGAACTGGAGCTGAGAAGCGTAGGCACGCAGCTTCTTGTTGGTCTTGCCGCCCAGCAGCTTGTAGACAGGCAGGCCCAGGGCCTTGCCCTTGATGTCCCAGCAGGCGGTGTCGATGGCGGCCATAGCGGAGGTGATGACCACGCCGCCGCCCATGCCCCAGAAGGTGTGGCGGTGGAGGTGCTCCCAGATCTCCTCGGTGTTGAAGGGATCCATGCCGATGACCAGCTTGGCGAAGTCCTGGCACTGGCCCCAGGCGGCCTCGGAGCTCTTGCCGTAGGACAGGCCGGCCTCACCCCAGCCGTAGATACCCTTGTCGGTGTTGACCTTCACGGTGACGAATCCACCCAGCTCATAAGTGCCCAGGTAGCATTCGACGCTGGTAATTTTCATAGAAATACAGCTCCTTTCAGTATGAATCAGCAGTTTTACTCGACTACGTACTTGATGGAGTGCTCAATGGCCCAGGGGCTGATCTCAGCGCCCAGACCGGGCTCCTCGGGAACCTTGAAGCGGCCGTTGACGGGCTGGAAGTCCACGGTGCACAGCTCACGGTTGTAGTCGTGGAGGTTGAACACGTGGTGCTCGTGGATGACGAAGTTGGGGATGACGGCCTCCAGGTGGAGGGCAGCGGCGGTGGACAGGGGGGAGGCGCACACATGGGCCTGGACGGAGATGTCGTACACATAGGCCATGTCGCAGATCTTCTTGGCCTCGGTCAGGCCGCCGCAGTTGCCGATGTCGGGCTGGATGACCTGGATGGCCTGGTCCTCGAAGTAGGGGGCGTACTGCCAGCGGGAGTAGACGCGCTCGCCGTGGGAGATGGGCATCTCCAGCTTGTCGGAGATAAACTTGGCGGTCTTGGGGGTGGGGGTGTTGGGCTCCTCAAAGTAGAAGATGTTGTACTTCTGCACGGCACGGCCCAGCTGCACGGCGCTCTGGGCGTCGGGACGGGAGTGGTTCTCCATGATGATGTCCACGTTGGGGCCGATGGCCTCGCGGACGGCCTTCACCCGCTCCTCCACCACGTTGACGTAGTAGGGGGAGAGCAGGCGGCAGCACTCTTCGTCGGTGTATGCATGGCCGTCGTTGGGGTCATAGGTGAAGAAGTCGATTTTGATGCAGTCGTAGCCCTCCTTCACGGCCTTCATGGCGTTGTCCACGTAGTCCTGAACGGTGACGGCGTCGTGGGGGGCGCTCATGGTCAGGCTGTCCTTGCACACGTCCAGGCCCCAGCCGAACTGGAGCTGAGAGGCGTAGGTGCGGATGTAGTCCCGGCGCTTGCCGCCCAGCAGCTTGTAGACGGGGACGTTGAAGTACTTGCCCTTGATGTCCCACAGGGCGATGTCGATGGCGCTGATGCCGGCGAAGACCACGGGGCCGCCGTTCTGGCCCCAGAAGGTGCACTTGTAGAGCTTATCCCAGATGACCTCGTTGTCCAGGGGATCCATGCCGATGATGAGGCTGGCCAGATCCTTAATCATGCCGGCGGCGGCAGGGGCGCCGTTGCAGTAGGCCAGGGCGGCCTCGCCGTCGCCGTAGATGCCCTCATCGGTGTAGATCCGGCAGAGCACGGGACGCCATTCAGGGCGGCGGGCCTGGACTTCGAACACTTCAACTTTTGTGATTTTCATACCAGATAAGCCTCCTGTAAGTATGGGTGGGACGGGTGGATGAGAACAGGGATTACTCCTTCACAGCGGGGGTATCCTCGCCGCTCCAGACAGAGGTGCGGATGGTCATGTTGCCGGTCTTGGAGCGCCAGATACCGATGGCGGCCAGGACCACGATGACGATTACGTTGCCGGCGGCCAGAGCGGGGCTCATGGACAGGCAGGACTTCCACAGAACGACCATGAAGAAGGCGAAGGAGATCCAGCAGATGACGTAGTACACGCCGTTGGGCACATGGAAGCGGGCCTTCTTCCAGGCTTCGGGGTACTTCTTGGGCAGATTCAGGTAGGCGATCATGTTCAGGATGGCGAAGGCGGAGGTGATCAGCTGCACCATGTTGGTGATGACCTCGATGGACAGACCGAAGACGATGGGAATCATGCCGACCACATACATGAAGGTCAGAATCCACACGCGGGAGCCGCGGCTGTTCTTCTTGCCGAAGACAGCGGGGAACCAGCCGTCGTCGCAGGACTGGCCGATGTTGATGGCGTTATAGGCAAAGCTGGAGTTCAGGGTGGACAGCAGAGCCATGATGGGGCCGCAGATGATGAAGGCGAAGAACAGCCAGGCGGGGAACATCTTCTGGGCGGCGAACACCAGGGTGGTGGACTCGCCGTACTCTTCCACGCTCATGATGCCGGTACCGGCCATGGCCACGCCGACGTACAGGACGATCAGGGTGGGCACAGAGGCCAGGATGGCGAAGGGGATGTCGCGGCGGGCGTTCTTGGAGTCACGGCCATAGGAGCTGGTCATGTAGTAGCCCTGGCAGGAGTAGACGAACAGCAGCACAGCGCCGGTAAAGCCGCCGGAGATCTGGCCGTCAGTGAAGGTGATGCCCCAGCCGTTGATGAGGAACTCGGGAGAGGAGAAGTCGAAGATGGGCAGTTCCATCTTGAAGAGGCCGACGATAGCGAAGATGAGCAGGGCGGCGATAAGCAGCCAGGTCATCAGCTTCTGAGCAAAGGCCATGATGTCAACGCCCAGCAGGTTGACCACGAAGAAGAAGGTCAGCAGGGCGCCGCCCACGATGACGCGGGCCAAGTGGCCGCTCAGAGCGGGGATGATGTCGCCCAGGTAGGCGGCAGCGGAGGCGCCGAACAGGGACAGGGACAGACATTGGGTCAGGTATGCGTAAGCGAAAATACCGGAAGTTGTGGGACCGGCCAGGTCACACAGCATGGAGTAGTTGCCGCCGCCGAGACGGAGGGTGGAGGTGATGAACACAGTGGGCAGCACCATGATGAAGCCCATGATGATAGCGACGAAGTAGGCCAGCCAGGCGGAGTAGCCGGTCATCTTGATGGCGGGGACAATCAGGGTGATGACGCCGGCGCCGATGACCTGGCCGATGGCCAGAGCGTACAGTTCCTTTTTGCCCAGAGTACCGGGCTTAGGCTCTGCTTCGTGAATGACCTTAATTGCCATACAATAAACCTCCTGTTGATTGCGCCGCCGGGCCGGAGAAGGTCCGGCGGCGCAAGTCCTCTGAAATTCTTACACTGTGAGAGAGGGTAGGGGATTTTGCGCGTGATGGGAAATTTGCTGCTGAATCATTAGAAAGCCAAAGAGATTGAAACGATTATTCCACAGTGACCTTGTACTCGGCGCCCACGGTCATGGCGTACTCGGAGATCTCGCAGGCCAGACCGGGGCCCTCGGGAACCTTGAACTTACCGTTGACGGGCTGCCAGTCCACGGTGCACAGGCGCTTGTTGAACTCCTCCAGGTTGATCTGGTGGTGCTCGTGGATGACGAAGTTGGGGATGACGGCCTCCAGCTGGAGGGCGGCGGAGGTGGACAGGGGAGAGGCGCACACATGAGCCTGGACGCTTACGTCATATACATAGGCCATGTCGCAGATCTTCTTGCCCTCGGTGATGCCGCCGCAGTTGCCCAGGTCGGGCTGAATGACCTGCACGGACATGTTCTCGAAGTAGGGGGCGTACTGCCAGCGGGAGTAGACGCGCTCGCCGTGGGAGATGGGCATGGGCAGCTTGTCGGAGATGAACTTGGCCGTCTTGGCAGTGGGGGTGTTGGGCTCTTCGAAGTAGAAGATGTTGTACTTGGCAAGGGCACGGCCCAGCTGCACGGCGCTCTGGGCGTCGGGGAAGGAGTGGTTCTCCACGATGATGTCCACGTTGGGGCCGACGGCCTCACGGCAGGCAGCCACACGGTCCTCCACCACCTTGACGTAGTAGGGGGAGAGCAGGCGGGTCTGGACCTCACCGGCCATGGGCTCGCCCTTGGCTGCGTTGCCGGGGCCGTTCCAGACGGTGCCGTCCACATCGTAGTTGAAGAAGTCCAGCTTCACGCAGTCGTAGCCCTGAGCCACGGCGATGCGGCAGTTCTCGGCATACTCCTCAGGCTTGCAGCACTTGTGGTTGGTGCCGGGGCCCCAGCCGTAGGTCAGCTGGCTGGCGTAGGTGCGCAGGTTGTCCCGGCGCTTGCCGCCCAGCAGCTTGTAGATGGGCACGTTGAAGAACTTACCCTTGATATCCCACAGGGCGATGTCGATGGCGCTGATGCCGGCGAAGACCACCGGGCCGCCATTCTGACCCCAGAAGGTGCACTTATAAAGTTTATCCCAGATGACCTCGTTGTCCAGGGGGTCCATGCCAATAATCAGCGTGGCAAGGTCCTTGATCATGCCGAAGGCCGCGGGAGCGGCGACGCCGTAGGAGAGGGCGGCTTCACCATCGCCGTAGATACCTTCGTCGGTATAGATACGGCAGAGGATGGGGCGCCAGCCCGGATGCTCCGCAGGTGCTTTTTCCTGGAACACGTCTACCTTTGTAATCTTCATACTGCACTCCTCCAATCTTGAATTATGCCAACCGGTCTGTGCCGGAGGAATTACTCAATCACCTTGTAGAGGGTGGCCTTGTCGATGGCCTCCTGCAGGAACTCATTGCCGATGCCCGGCAGGTCGGGGACGGTGAAGTAGCCGTTCTCGGGCTGGAGATTGTACTTGGTCAGGCCCAGGCAGGTGTCCATCCGGTTGCAGGTGTGGTGCTCATGGATGATGAAGTTGGGGATGGTGCACTCCACATGGAGGGCGGCGTTGGTAGCCAGGGGGCTGCCGGCCACGTGGACCTGGACGCCGGCGTCATAGGCGTGGGCCATGTCGCAGATCTTCTTGACCTCGCTGATGCCGCCGCAGTTGCCGATGTCGGGCTGGGCCAGCTGGAGCAGGTTCTTCTTAAAGTACTCGGCGTACTGCCAGCGGGAGAAGAGCCGCTCGCCGTTGGCGATGGGCACGGAGGTGTACTTGGTGATGTACTCCACGGTCTGGGTGGTGGGGGTGTTGGGCTCCTCGAAGGCCAGGATGTTGTACTTCTCGGCCAGCTTGGCCAGCTGCACGGCGCCCAGGGCATCGGGATAGGAGTGGTTCTCCATGATGATGTCCACCTCGTCGCCGGCGGCCTCACGGGCGGCCTTCATGCGGGCTTCCACCATCTTCAGCTGCTTGGGGGTGAGGAAGCCGGTGGTGTCCAGGAAGTTGAGGGGCTTGCCCTCCTCGTCCCGATCGAAGAAGTCGATCTTCACGGCGTCGAAGCCCTCGGCCACGGCCAGCTTCACGTTGTAGGCGTAATCCTCAGGCTTGACGGCCCACAGGTGATCGCTCACGCCCACCTGGCCCCAGCCGAACTGAAGCTGGCTGGCGTAGGTACGCAGCTTGTCGCGGACCTTGCCGCCCAGCAGCTGGTACACAGGCACGTTGAAGGCCTTGCCCTTGATGTCCCACAGAGCCACGTCGATGGCGGCGATGCCGGAGAACACCACGGGACCGCCGTTCTGGCCCCAGAAGGTCTTCTTGTACATGGTCTCCCAAATCAGCTCGGTCTGCATGGGGTCCATGCCGATGATGAGCTCCGCCAGGTCGCACACCATGCCGAAGGCGGCGCTGCCGCCCACGCCATAGGCCATGCCGGCCTCGCCGTCGCCGCAGATGCCGGCGTCGGTGTGAATCCGGCAGCCGATGGGGCTGTTCTGCTTGCTGTTGGCAGTGGGAAGACGGAACACTTCAACCTTTGTAATCTTCATAAATTCCCTCCTACTGAACAACTAAATGTTCGGTTGTTCGCTACGCTGCTATTATATATATCGCTGTTATCATAGTCAATAGCGATATGGATTTTTGGGCGTTCTGCTCATTCTGCCCAAAAGAAAAATGGAAAAAAGCAAATCTTCAAAAGACAAAAACATAAAAAATTAACGCGGCGAAAGGATTTTTTCAATAAATTGGACGTAGAATTGCAAGCTCTTTCAGACGCAAAAAATCCCCTGAAAGGACGCAGCAGTCCTTCCAGGGGGGATTTTTTGGCGTATAGATTCAGAGAATGTTTTTCAGCGACAGCTGTTCGGCCTCATAGAGCAGGCGGATCTGAGTGATCAGGCGGGCGTTGGCAGCGGAGTATTCGCCGCCTTCCTGGCAGGTGATGAACTCCCCCACCTCCTGAAAGCTGCTGTTGACATCGTCGGTGTCGGCGTGGCGGAGGAGCACATGGAGATAGAGCGTGTGGGACTCCCACTCATCAAAAGCGCCCTCTGTAAGCCGGGCGGCTTCCGCCCAGTCTCCCGCCTCGGCGCAGGCCTCCGCCTGGGTGAGCTGGTCGGCCAGAGAGGCGGTCAGCCGGTTCAGATAGCTGGCGTTGTACAGGGTGGCGGCAAAGAGAATGGCCAGAATGCCGCAGGCAATCCACAGGCGTTTCATTTGGCGGTCACATCCTTTGCGGCCAGATAGACCTGGTTCTGCCCGTCCACAGTGAGCAGATACACGTCCCCGGCGGATTTTATCTTGTGGGCGGCCAGCTGCCGGTCCAGCCAGGTGCGGTTGAGCCCACGGGCCGCAAGGTTGTGGTCCAGTACCCGGCCGTCGTTGATCACAACCACAGGGAGACCGGGTTCCGTCGTCTCAATGCCCATCTGGCTGGCGGTGACCGGCAGATCTGCTGCCCGGGGCAGGATGGAGATCTGGCCGTTGGTCTCCAGAATGGCGTATTTTACGGTGGAAATATCGGTGACGCCCTTCATCCGCAGCTCCTCCATCAGCTCATCCACGGTAAAACGGTTCCGCTTCATCTCCTTTTGCAGGATTTTGCCGTCCTCCACAATGATGCTGGGCCTGCCGCAGATGATGGCACGGAAACGCACGCTGCGCATGGTGAGCACGGAGATGATCATGGTGATGCACAGCAGCGTGAGAATGGGGATGATGCCGGAGAGCAGGGGGATGCCGAAATCCTGCATGGGTACGGCGGCCAGGTCGGCGATGATGAGGGCCAGAACCAGCTCTGAGGGCTCCAGCTCTCCCACCTGGCGCTTGCCCATCAGGCGGATACCAGCGATGATGAGTAGATAGAGGATAATGGTACGCAGAAAGGCGATAATCATGGAAAGACCTCCCGGACAGCGCTCAATCACAGTCAGTATGGCCTTACAGAAGAAGAATATGCGCCGGAAATTGACTGTGAGAGAAAAAACAGTATAATGGTAGGAGATAAACATACGGGAGGTGCTTCCCATTACCAAGCGGAAAAAGAGACTTATCTGTGCCGGAGCAGCGGCGGCAGCCCTTTTGGGGCTGGCGGCGGGGCTGGACAGCCGGCTGACGGTGCCCCACTATCAAATTGAGAGCGAAAAGCTTAGCGGCGCAGTGAGAGTGGCCCTGATCACCGATTTACACTGCTGCGACTATGGCCAGGGTCAGCGGGACCTGCTGGACGCGGTGGCGGCTGAGAAGCCCGATCTGGTGCTGCTGGGGGGCGACATTGTGGACGACGACCCCAGCCTGCCGGTGGAAAACGCCTACACGGTGGTGAAGGCCCTGGCGGAGCAGTACCCCACCTACTATGTCACCGGCAACCACGAGTTCTGGAGCGGCCAGGTGGAGGAGATCAAGGAAAATATGACCGCCTGCGGGGCGGTTGTGCTGTCGGGAGCCTGGGAGGACGTGACGATTAACGGCCAGAACCTGCGCATCTGCGGCGTGGACGACCCGGCGGTGGGGACGCTGGAGTGGAAAACCCAGCTGACCCGGGTGGGTGAGGCGGCGGACGGGAGCCGGTTCACCATCCTGGTGACCCACCGGCCCGAGCGGGTGGAGGAATACATACAATATAATTTCGACCTGACCGTGGCAGGCCACGCCCACGGCGGCCAGTGGCGGCTGCCCGGACTCATCAACGGCCTGCTGGCCCCCAACCAGGGGCTCTTCCCCAAGTACGCCGGAGGATTTTATGACCTGAACGGGCAGACTATGGTGGTCAGCCGTGGACTGGCCAGAGAGAGCACCCGGATTCCCCGGATTTTCAACCGGCCTGAGCTGGTGGTGCTGGAACTGGGGCCGGAAGCGGGCGTATGAGCAAAAAGATTTTTTGCTTCATACAAAGAAATTGTATAAAAGAGGCCGGTTTCACAGCAAAAAAGCCAGATTCTCGGCTATCTTTTGTATAAAATTACGATTTTCATTCATGCTGAAAAAAGACAGTTGCCCAAAACCGGGCAAGTAGAGTACAATCAATGGGATAACAGGCTGTCAGAGCGCCCACCGGCCCCAGTACCGGCGGACGGAGCAATGGAAAGGGAACCGAAACGGTTCCCTTTCGTGTAGCATTGAGGGATTTCCGCGCTCTGACGGCTGAACGATAGGAACGAAAGGCGTGATACAAGCGATGAAAGCGACCTTGATCCTGGCCAACGGCATGACCTTTACGGGCCGCAGCATCGGCTCCACCGCGGACCGTGTGTGCGAGATGGTGTTCAACACCTCCATGACGGGCTATCAGGAGATCCTGACCGATCCCTCCTACGCCGGACAGGGCATTGTGATGTCCTATCCCCTTATCGGCAATTACGGCGTGAACCGCGAGGACAACGAGTCCTCCCGTCCCTGGGCGGAGGCCTTCATTGTCCGTCACCTCACCACCCGCGGCAGCAATTTCCGCTGTGAGGGCGGCCTGAACGAGTACCTGAAACAATATGATATCACCGGTATTGAGGGCGTGGACACCCGCGCGCTGACCAGAATACTCCGCAGCGAGGGGACCATGAACGGCATGATCACCTGTGCGGAGCATTTTTCTGTCCAGGATTGCCTGGAGAAGATCAAGACCTACCGGGTACAGGGCACCGTGGAGGCCGTGACCCGCAAGGCGCCCCAGGTGTATCCCGCCATGGGAGAGCAGCAGCTGCGGGTGGCCCTGATGGACTTCGGCGTGAAGGAGAACATGATTCGCTGCCTCCAGAAGCGTGGGTGTCAGGTCACCGTCTATCCCGCCCACACGCCTGCTGAGACCGTCCTCACCGGCGGCTTTGACGGCGTGATGCTGTCCAACGGCCCCGGCGACCCGGCGGACAACACCGCCATCATCGAAGAGGTGAAGAAGCTCTATCAGTCCGATCTGCCTCTGTTTGCCGTCTGCCTGGGCCATCAGCTGCTGGCGCTGGCCACCGGCGCCGAGACCCGGAAGATGCGCTTCGGCCACCGGGGCGGCAACCACCCGGTGAAGGACCTGGAGCACGGCCGGGCCTATATCACCAGCCAGAACCACGGCTACGTGGTCACTAAGGAGAGCGTGAACCCGGAGGTGGCCGAGATCTCCCACGTGAACGTGAACGAGGGCAGCGTGGAGGGCCTGAAGTACAAGCGGCCCAACTGCTTCACCGTCCAGTTCCACCCGGAGGCCTCCCCCGGACCCATGGATACCGAGTATCTGTTTGACAACTTCGTGGACATGATGAAGCAGAAGGGAGGGGCGCGGTAATGCCCAAGAATCCGAATATCAAGAAGGTGCTGGTGCTGGGCTCCGGCCCCATCGTCATCGGCCAGGCCGCTGAGTTTGACTACGCCGGTACCCAGGCTTGCCGTGCCCTGAAGGAAGAGGGCGTGGAGGTGGTGCTGGTCAACTCCAACCCCGCCACCATCATGACCGACAAGGACATTGCCGACCATGTGTATATCGAGCCCCTGAACATCGCCAGCGTGGAGCAGGTCATCGAGAAGGAGCGTCCCGACTCCATCCTGCCCACCCTGGGCGGCCAGACCGGCCTGAACCTGGCCATGAACCTCCACGAGCAGGGCATCCTGCAGAAGTACGGCGTCCGCCTGCTGGGCACCAGCCCCGAGTCCATCCGCAAGGCGGAGGACCGCCAGGGCTTCAAGGACGCCATGGAGGCTATCGGCCAGCCCTGCGTCACCTCTGACGTGGTGGAGAGCGTGGAGGACGCCGTGGCCTTCGCCGGCAGCATCGGCTACCCCGTCATCGTCCGCCCCGCCTACACCCTGGGCGGCACCGGCGGCGGCATCGCCTACGACGAGCCCTCCCTCCGGGAGATCGCCGACCGGGGCATCCACCTGAGCCGTGTGGGCCAGGTGCTCATCGAGCGGTGTATCTCCGGCTGGAAGGAGATCGAGTTTGAGGTCATGCGGGACTCCGCTGGCAACGTGATTCAGATCTGCTCCATGGAGAACATCGACCCCGTGGGCGTCCACACCGGCGACTCCATCGTGGTGGCCCCCACCCAGACCCTGGCCAACAAGGAGTTCCAGATGCTCCGCAAGGCCTCTCTGGACATCATCTCCGCCCTGGAGATTGAGGGCGGCTGCAACGTGCAGCTGGCTCTGAACCCCGACTCCTTCGAGTATGCGGTCATCGAGGTCAACCCCCGTGTGAGCCGCTCCTCCGCTCTGGCCTCCAAGGCCACCGGCTATCCCATCGCCAAGGTGGCCGCCAAGATAGCCCTGGGCTACACCCTGGACGAGATCCCCAACGCCGTCACCGGCAAGACCACCGCCTGCTTCGAGCCCACCCTGGACTACTGCGTGCTGAAGATTCCCCGCCTGCCCTTCGACAAGTTCACCACCGCTAGCCGTACCCTGGGCACCCAGATGAAGGCCACCGGCGAGGTCATGGCCATCGGCAACTCCTTCGAGGGCGCCCTGATGAAGGCCATCCGCTCCCTGGAGCTGCCCGTGAAGTCCCTGCGTCTGCCCGGTCTGGATGAGCTGTACACCGAGGAGATTGAAGAGCGTCTGGTGAACATCGACGACCAGCGGCTCTTCGTGGTGGCCGAGGCCCTGCGCCGTGGCTTCTCCCCCGAGAAGATCAACAAGATCACCAAGTACGACCTGTGGTTCCTGGATCGGTTCCAGAACATCGTGGACATGGAGGACAAGCTGGACCACGGCCACCTGGACGCCGACACCCTCCGTCAGGCCAAGGAGATGGGCTTCTCCGACGCCTGGATCGCCGCTCTGTCCGGCAAGGAGCGCAAGGAGATCAAGGCCCTGCGGGAGAGCATGGGCATTGTCCCCGCCTTCAAGATGGTGGACACCTGCGCCGCCGAGTTTGAGGCCCAGACCCCCTACTACTACTCCTCCTACGACGAGGAGAACGAGGCGGTGGACGGCCTCCACATGCCCAACGTGGGCGAGCTGGCCCCCCACATCCCCGAGGCACCCTATCTGTCCGCAGCCACCGCCGCCCCTCACCGCACCGAGGGCGCCAGCGAGCGGAAGAAGGTGCTGGTGCTGGGCTCCGGCCCCATCCGCATCGGCCAGGGCATCGAGTTCGACTACTGCTCGGTCCACTCTGTCTGGGCTTTCAAGCGCCTGGGCTATGAGACCATCATCATCAACAACAACCCCGAGACCGTGTCCACCGACTTCGATGTGGCCGACAAGCTGTACTTCGAGCCTCTGACCCCCGAGGACGTGGAGGCCGTGGTGGAGCTGGAGAAGCCCTGGGGCGCTGTGGTCCAGTTCGGCGGCCAGACCGCCATCAAGCTGGCTCAGGCCCTCACCGACATGGGCGTGCCCATTCTGGGTACTCCGGCCGACGGCGTGGACGCCGCCGAGGACCGGGAGCGGTTTGACGAGATTCTGGAGCAGTGCGGCATTCCCCGTGCCAAGGGCCGCACCGTGTTCACCACCGAGGAGGCCCTCACCGCCGCCAAGGAGCTGGGCTACCCCGTGCTGGTCCGTCCCTCCTACGTGCTGGGTGGTCAGGGCATGGAGATCGCCTACTCCGACAAGAACATCATTGACTTCATGAAGATCATCAACATGACCGTCCAGGAGCACCCCATTCTGGTGGACAAGTACCTGATGGGCCGGGAGCTGGAGGTGGACGGCGTGTTCGACGGGGAGGACATCCTGCTCCCCGGCATCATGGAGCACGTGGAGCGCTCCGGCGTCCACTCCGGCGACTCCATCGCCGTCTATCCGCCCCTCCACCTGGAGGACAAGCACAAGGACATGATCCTGCGCTACACCCGGGATATGGCCAAGCACCTGGGGGTCATCGGCCTCATCAACGCCCAGTATATCCTCTACAACGACGAGATCTACGTCATTGAGGTCAACCCCCGCTCCTCCCGCACCATCCCCTATATCTCCAAGGTCACCGGCGTGCCCATCATCGACCTGGCCACCAAGGTCATGCTGGGCCAGAAGCTGAAGGACCTGGGTTACGGCACTGGCATCTACCCCGAGGCCAGCTACTACGCCGTGAAGATGCCCGTGTTCTCCTTCGAGAAGCTGACCGACGTGGATACCGGCCTTGGCCCCGAGATGAAGTCCACCGGCGAGTGCCTGGGTCTGGCCGAGTCCTTCCCCCAGGCTCTGCTGAAGGCCTTCAAGGGCGCCAACATGCGAGTGCCCAAGCGGGACGGCCGGGTCATCGTCACCGTGAAGGACGAGGACAAGGGCGAAATCGTGGGCATTGCCCGTGGTATGGCCGACATGGGCATTGAGATCCTGGCCACCTCCGGCACCGCCGATGCCCTGGAGGCTGCCGGTGTCCAGTGCCGCCGTGTGGCCCGTGTGTCCGAGGCCCACCCCAACATCCTGGACATGATCGCCTCCGGCTCTGTGGACCTGGTTATCAACACCCCCACCCGTGGCCGCAAGCACAGCTCCGACGGCTTCAAGATCCGCCGCTCCGCTGTGGAGCACTCCGTGCCCTGTGTCACCGCAATCGACACCGCTCGGGCTATCCTCACCGTCCGGGAGCAGGGCCGCAGCGCCGACCTGCGCCCCATCGACATTACCACCATCTAAAAACGCAAAAAGCGCCCTCACCGGAGTATCCGCTCCGGTGAGGGCGCTTTTTTGTGCTCAGTCCTCCAGCGCAATGGCCGCTTCGGCGGCCAGCAGGAGCAGGCGCTTGAACTCAGCCTGCTCCTCCGCTGTCATCTGCTGGGTCATGCGGGTGAAGGAGGCGTCAATCTGGTCCCGGATGGCGGGGTAGACCGCCCAGGCCTTTTCCGTGGGGCAGATGTCATAGGTCCGCTTGTCTCTGGCGTTGGTGGTGCGGACGATAAAGCCCAGCTCCTCCAGCTTGGTCACCGTCTTGGCGATGACGCTCTTGTCCAGGGAGAGCCGCTTGGTAATATTGTCCTGGGTAAGGGCCTTGAAATCGCACACAATCAGGATGACCACCGCCTGGGCGGCCGTAAGGCCGTACCGGGCGCAGCCGTTGTTGAGCCAGATGTGGGACTTCCGGTACAGAATGGAGATGGATTTGAACGGACTGTCGGTGATGTACGGCATAGTGCAGACCTCCTTGGGGTGGTGTGTGGGGATATTATAATCTATTTTGGTGGCACATGCAACCAGATATTGACGGAGTGGCTGCGCGGTGCTATGCTAATATAGTGGCAATTGCCACTATATTAGCATAGTCAGCAAAGGAGCTTCAAGCGTATGGAAAAAACCGAAAAAATCTGGAACAGGAGATTTATCCTCCTGTTCATCACCAATCTGCTGGTACTGGCAGCCTTTTACGCATCCATCCCCATCATCCCCATCTACTGCCAGGAGATCGGGATCACCGGCTCCAGGGTAGGCATCGTGCTCACGGCCATGTCCGTGGCCACCATCCTGTTCCGTCCTGTGGCGGGATATCTGCTGGATAACTTCAACCGCTACCGGGTGTATCTGCTGTTTTTGACCCTGTTCTGTCTGTCCTTCCCGGCGTTCCTGGTGTTTCCCGCCTTCGGCGCCCTGATTCTGGTCCGGCTGTACATGGGCGCCGTGTACTCCGTATGCGCCTCCGCCACCATGACGCTGGCAGGCGATGTGCTCCCCGTGGCCAAGATCACCGAGGGCATCAGCCGCTTCGCCTTCACCGTGTCCATCGGCATGGCGGTTGGTCCCTATGTGGGCCTCCAGGTGCAGGACAACATGAGCAGCAAGGCATCCTTCCTCACCATCTTCGGCATCACCGTGGTGGCCCTCATCTGCGTCTCCTGCTGCAGAATCCGCTACCCCAAGGTGGAGCGGAAGAAATTCTCCATCAAAGATACCATCTACGGCCCCGCTGTCCCCTTCATGCTCAACATGATGTTCCTCATGATCCCCTACGGCGCGGTCATCGCCTACTCCTCCATCCTGGCCCAGGAGAAAAATATCACCGCCTATCTGCCCTACTTCTACATTTTCCTGGTGGCGGGCATGCTGGTGTCTAAGCTGTCCACCCAGAAGCTGATTGACGCCGGCAAGCACCGGATTCTGGTCTATACCAGCCTGGTGGTGCTGGTGGTTACCATGATTAGCTTCCTCTTCCTGAGCACCGGCGTGCATCTGCTGGCCGCAGGCTTCTTCTTCGGCCTGGGCTACGGCATCCTGCAGCCCCTGTTCCAGGCCTTTGTGACGGGCACCACGCCGGCGCCCAAGCGGGGCGTGGCCAACGCCACCTACATGCTGTCCTACGATATCGGCATCGGTATCGGCTCTCTACTGATGGGCTTCATGCAGGAGAGCATCGGCCTGACCACCGGCTTTGCCGTGACTGCCATTGCGTACCTGGTGGGCGGCGCGGTCTATGCGCTTTATGTGGATCGCTACTACAACAGGCTGAAAACCGCCTGAGCGTTTGAGAATATATAATAGAAACCCGTCAGGTCCTGGAGTGAAAATCCAGGACCTGACGGGTTCATTGTTTCCAAAGGAGGCCATAAGAGTAGCCAAAGGTCACCTGCTGAAAAACCGGTACAGGAAGGTGACCACCTGGGCACGGGTGCAGGTGAGCATGGGGGAGAAGGTGGTGGCGCTGGTGCCGGTGGTGACCTCCTCCTCAATGGCCCACTTCACCGGATAGCAGAAGAAGTCGTTCCGGTGGACGTCGGTAAAGTCCATGGACCCGGAGAGCTGCTTGAGGGGGAAGTCGGTGCGCCACAGGAAGGTGACCACCTCCGAGCGGGTGCACACCGCGTTGGGAGAGAAGGTGGTGGGGGTGGAGCCGGTGGTGATGCCGTTCTCCGCTGCCCACAGCACCGCGTCATGGTAGAAGGCACCCGTCGGCACGTCCCGGAAGGGGTTCTCGGCGGAGGAGGCGGACAGCTCGTCCAGACCCAGGGCACGCCACAGCAGGGTGACTACCTCCGAGCGGGTGCAGGCCCGGTCGGGGGAGAAGGTGTCCGGGCCGGTACCCGAGGTGACCCCGTTTTCCACCGCCCACTGGACGGCGTCGTAGTACCAGCTCCCGGCGGGCACGTCCCGGAAGGCGCCGGAGGGGGCAACCTCGCCGTTGGTGACGTCGGAGGAGGAGAAGGTGACCATCTTGCCGCTGGCGTCAAAGTCGCGGATGGAGTTGAGGGTGCCCGCCTCCAGCCAGGCCAGGTAGTGGGCGGGCTCATGGGCCCGGCCAATGGCATCCAGCATGTACAAAGAGATGAGGTTGTCGGGCAGCAGCGGCAGCAGGACGGAGATGGACAGCCCGTTGGCCATCGCCTCTTCTGCGGAGTACAACGGCTCCTCTGTACCGTAGTAAGCCCGCAGGCTCTGCTGAATCAGGTCGGAATACCGGTCGTTGTAGGCGCTACGGCTGCCTACCACCATACCCAGGGAGAAGATGAACCGCTGGATCGCGGCGGGCTGAATCGTATAGGTGACGGGTTTATGGTCATCCAGGTCAATGCCGGAGAGCTTTTCAAACTCGTCCTTGCGGGACGCAGGCAGGGTGGAGGGGAAGGTGAGGGTAGTGCCATGGCGGCCGAAGCCCCACTTGCTCAGGGGCACACAGGGCACCACGTCGGCGGCGCTGATGATGGAGAATAGTCCACGGCAGGCCTTGGGGGAGGTGGTGCAGTTGGGGGCGGCGAACACATAGGCGTAGAGGTTGTCGCTGTCGATTTTGGAGGACATGGCCTGGGCCAGCAGGTTGCAGGTGGCGCCGGAGCGGCTGTATCCGGTCATCCACAGCTTCACGTCCCCGGAGAACTGGTACAGGCCCTTCAGCCCGGCGATGTAGTCCTCCAGCTCGGCCTGGACCGCCTTGGCGGCGGCGGAGAAGCCGGCGTGGTCGCCGCTGGTGCCAACGTTGAAGTTGTCCGCCCACTCGCCGCCGTAGCCGCCGCCACGCAGCACCACGGCCACCACCACATCCTGGCCAATCTGCCTGCTGGCAAAGCCGCAGGCCACCTTGGAGGAGGAGTCGGTGAGGGCGGTGTTGTAGTTGTGGAACTCCGCGTTGCCGAAGCCGATGTCGGAGAAGAGCCGCTGGAGGTTGAGGGCACGGCGCAGGTCGTGCTCAGGCAGCTCCTCGGTGTACAGGTTCTGCCGGGAGTAGCCCGCCATGGCCAGCTTCAGGGTCATAATGGCCAGGTCGCTGTGGTAGGCGCTGTTGTCGTAGGAGAAGTAGTCGTCGCTGTAATAGAAGGAGTAGGAGGCAGTGTTGCCGCTGGCGTTGGAGTACTCAAAGGTGCCCCGGACAGTATTGTCCACATCGGCAGGGATGTACCGGAACCGGACGCCCTCCATGCTGCACTGGAGCTCTGCGGGGGTGCGGACGTAGCCGGTGACCACCAGCTTGGAGTTGAAGCCCCCCAGGGCGTACTCGCCGATGGCCTGGAGGTCGGGGCCGCACCGGATGTCCGTCAGCTCGGAGCACCAGGCAAAGGCCTGCTTGCCGATGCTGATAACGTGGGTCAGGTCGATGGAGGTGAGAGAGGAGCAGCCGTTGAAGGCGTGGTCCCCCACCACGGTCAGACAGTCGGGCAGGGTGACGCTGGTCAGCTTTTTGCAGTCCTGGAAGGCGCCGGTGCCGATCATGACCACCGGGCAGCCCTCCAGCTGGGCGGGGATGACCACGTTCACCGCTGTCTCCCGGCAGTCGGTGATGACGGCCTTGCCGTTTACGATCTCGTAGGACAGGTCGTCGCTGACGCCGGGCGGGTCTTGTGCCTTGACGGTCAGGCCCTCGGCGTTATAGCTGCCGGTCTTGCCTTGGTAGCAGGCCTGGACAGTGTAGGTATAGGTGGCCCCGATGATGACCGCCCGGTCGGTGTAGGAGCCGCCGGAGCTGCCCGAAACGGTGGCGATGACCTGGTAGCTGCTGCCGCTGCCCGACTTGCGCAGGATGTTGAAGCTGTCCACGGTGTGGGTCTGGCCGGGGACGGTGAGGGGCAGGGACCAGGTCACGGTCACCGCCTTGTTGGCAAACTCCGCCTTCGCCAGAACGGGGGTGGGGATGGTGCCGGAGGAGGGCTGGGTGGTGGAGCCGCCGCCGGAACCGCTGTCGGGGAGGTTCATGCTCTGCAGGACGGGGTAGGGGTAGCTGCCGCTGCCTATGGTCCAGACGCGGTCAAAGTCAAAGCCGCTGAAGCTG
This sequence comes from Pseudoflavonifractor capillosus ATCC 29799, assembly GCF_000169255.2. Taxonomy (GTDB): domain Bacteria; phylum Bacillota; class Clostridia; order Oscillospirales; family Oscillospiraceae; genus Pseudoflavonifractor; species Pseudoflavonifractor capillosus. Next base: position 61,548 of record NZ_AAXG02000007.1, on the reverse strand, counting down.
GAGGAGGAGCTCATCTGGCTCTCGCTCAGGCCGCGGACGTTGACCAGATAGTCCTCTACATAGTTCTCGGGGAGCAGGGGCACGGTGTCGTCCGGACGCACCAGGCCAAAGCAGTTCTCCAGGTCCCAGGGCCAGCCGCCCAGAGAGGCGAACTTGGAGGTTCCGTCGTAGTCTCGCCCCATATTGACGGCGGTGATCCGGCCTGTGTTATAGCAATTCCGGGCCAGGCGGGGACCCTCGCCGGCCAGGCCGCCCACCTTGCAGCAGCCATCGGCGAAGATGTCGCCGCAGTTGAAGCAGTCGTACAAGCCCTCGCTGTTGGAGAGCAGGCCGCCCACCTTGCTGGCCCGGCTGTTGTCGGAGCCTTTCGTGGTATCCGTGACAGAGATATCCGCAGCATTCATACAGCGGGTAAGATCGGGCCCCGGTGAGGCGGAGCAGTTGATGATGCCGGCCACGTTGGCCTCCGGGCCCTGGTATGTGATGGAGCCCCAGTTCTGGCAGTCGATAAGCTCGCCATAGCCGTTTCCGCAGATGCCGCCGATGCTGGACTTCTTCTGGGTTACAGCCCGGATATTGCCCATATGGATGCAGCCGTTAATGGTGAGCGTGTCAGAAATGCCTACAATCCCGCCTATGATGGAACTGAGATAGTCGGAGACAATATCGCCCTTCATCCAGCAATATTCTACTGTCAGATCGCCGTTAAGGCCCCGCCCTACAATTCCGCCCATGGTGCAGGAGGATAAGCTGACGGAAGCTGGGGGGTGAAGGTCGTGAATATTTCCGGAGAAATAGAAATTTGAGACCACTGGGAGGCCGAGAGAAGAGCGGAGCTCCCCCACAATGCCGCCGATGGGCGAGAGATTGTACACCGTTATGTCCGGATAGATGGTGGCATTTTCCACGCCCACATTCCGGACGGTCCCGTCTTTGACCGAGTCGAACAGACCTCCGCAGCCGTTGAGATCGGTGATGACATGGCCGTTGCCCTCAAAGATGCCGGTAAAGGGGTAGGTGGAGCACAGGGGCTTCCACTGATAGCCGGACAGGTCGATGTCGGCCATCAGGATATAGTTGTCGTTGGGGGCGTCCGAGATGGCCAGCAGGTCGGCGACAGTGTACACGCCGGTGTACCCGGCGGGGACCTTGGTGACCTGGGACACCGCCACCAGAAAGTCGTCCAGCACCGGCGCGGTGGGCTTGAGGGAGCCTGCCGCCTGCGCCTCCGGCGCCAGTGTGCTCAGCGGAGAAAAGAGCCCCGCCATTAGCGCCAGGGTCAAAAGCCAGCTGATACACCTGTTTCTGTTCAATCTTCTCTCTCCTCTTTCCTTCATCTTCCTATTTTCCCTCCCAATATTCCCGGTAGCGGCGCTCGTTTTCCTCTTCCTCCTGCTTGATGGCCTGCTGGATGAGATCCATCATCTGGGCCTCATAGGTGATATCAAACAGGGTCCGCTCCTGCTTCTCCTGCTCCTTCCGGGGGTCGTAGGTGCCGTTGGCGGCGGCCCGGATGGACTTTTCGTCGTTATTACCTATCACCCAGACAACCACCAGGAAGAGCACCGGCAGAAGGCCGGGGAGTATCTGGGCCACCAGGCTGCGGGTGGTGCCCTCCACGCCGTTCAGGCTCACGCTCTGATAAAAACCGGCCGGAATCAGCCCGACAAACCAGCCGGGTACAAAGCTGCCCAGCGTCCGGCGGAGACAGAAGCACAGCGCCGCCGAAGACGGATAACCCTTGCCCCATTTGGGGGAGCGGCGAGTCAGCCGCCGGTATGTCCTGAGCCACAGTGCCGCCAGCAGCGCCAGCGAGACGAAGAAGAGGACCAGCAGAGCGGGCCGCCAGCCCTTCTCCCAAAAGATCATGCCGCAGTTGTACCACATCAGGAAGAAGAACACCGCCAGCCCTTCCAGAAAGAGAATGGTGGCGGGAAAGCGCTTTTTGTGGGGCGTCTTGGCGGCAGGGATGCCCAGATAGGAATAGACGGCCTGCTCTATCCCGTAGCAGACCAGATAGGCAATAAAAACGCCGATGGGAATGGAAAAAGTCCAATTTTTTATGATCCAGTCGAGCATACCTGCACCTCTCACGTCAATGTACGGGCCAGTTCCTCCAGAACCGCCGCGGTCTCGTCCCCACTCAGGACCTCTTCGCCGTCCGGAAGATGGAGGAGCCACTGGTGGAAGGCCCTGCACAGGTTGGGCTCCCGCAGCTGGACCGAGCAGAAGCCCCGCTGAAGCGGGAACCGATCTGTGGTGAAAAAGCCGATTCCAGAACGCTGGGAGGTGGTCATGCTCAGGTAATCGGGAAATACACCTGGGAAGAGGATTCGCCCTGTAACATCTCCGGAGCGGATGCGTTCCGCCAGCATGGTCATCAGCCAGCGGCGCTGCTCCGGGGAAAAGGGCAGGACAAAGGCGGTGGGGAAGTCATCCAGCGCCCCGCTGGCGGCGAAGCGCTCCAGACCCGACCGGGTGAAGAGGGTGTAGAAATGCTCGGCTGTGCGCAGCTTGGCGAAACGCTGCCGGGCCACCTGGGCCAGCCGGTCATAGAAGGACGGGTCGGCGCGGAGCTGAGTCGCAATGAGGGACTCGTCGTAAAAACGGCCGAAGCAGGGCTGGTCCATCACCATGTAAAAGCCGTCGCTGTCGGTGCATCCGTCATAGGAGGCCAGGATTTCCACCGGGTCGCTGGTGTATTGAATCAGGTTATAGCAGCGGGAGAGAAGGGCCTGAAAGTGCCGCCGGTAACAGTTGACCTGATCCTCACCCTGGAGGAGCATGGCCTGTTCACCGTCCTCCGAAATGCAGACCACACAGCTGTGTGTCACCAGGAAATAGGGGAAGGGGTCGGTATAGCGGGCGGCAACAGTGTTGTCGTAGTAGTAGTAAGGGTAGTAGGTCCGACGGGAGAGCAGGCAGATGGGCAGAATGCGGCAGAAGCACTCCAGATTGTGCAGGCTGATGTCCTCTGCTGTCCCGGAGGCGTCAAAGGCGATGATCTGTCGGACCTCTCCACTCATCCGGCCGTCCAGATAGCGGCGCAGCAGCTCTCCACTGAGAAAGGTGTCAGTGGGCGGCACGGTAAGGGCGATTTGCGGGTCATCCCGGGTCAGCTCCTGGGCGAGAACCATCCGGAGCAGGGGCTGCACATTGGTGACGCCGGAGAAGATGGAGCGCTTGGCGGCGCATTGGGGCAGGTCCATCAGAAGCTGACTCTCTTCAAAGGCGGGAGTCACAAAGTCCAGCTCCGCAAGATCGGCGAACAGTTTGCCCACCAGTCCCCGTGCCCTACGGATGCCTTCCTTTTCAAACTGGGCGTCATAATAGGCACGCAGCCGCTGACCCTCGCCGGGCGTCAGCCGCAGATGGTAGATCAGGGCGTCCAGAGCGTCGTATGGCAGTACCCGCTGTCCGGTCAGAGCCTTGGAGAGGGCGGTCCGCTCCACGCCCGACAGCCGGGACAGAGCGGAAACGGTCATTTTTTTGGCCTGCAGCAGGTCCCGCAGGTATTCGCTGAACAGCAGCAAGCGCGTCACCTCCTGGTATGAGTTGACAAAATAAAGTAAATTTAGTATAGCATAAATTTTTTGCAAGAGGTGTGCACAGAAAGAAAGGTTTTAGCGCACAGCCTTTTGCACAGCTGGAACAAAAAGAGAGCCGACTGACTTAAAATCAGTCGGCTCTCCTTTTGTAAGGGATAGAACGTTGCCAAATTGTTGCCACGGAGGTTGAAAAAACAGCGAAAATATGACAATTAAAGACGTTTTTGACTGCTTAAATTACTCAGTCTCAATGTTCATAATCATTCGCCCTCGGTAGAAGTTTAATGAGCATCTTTTGTAATCTCCAATTGAAGCATTGGCATTTCATTATCAGAAGGCATAGCCATGGTTGCCTATGATTTCTCGTAGCTATTGATCACCAGGCTTACCTTACATATTCTACACCATTGACCTCAAACATCTATCAATTCTTCATTTTGTTGCTTCATCCGCTCATTAACCGCGTCGGTATACTCAGGATTTCTATAATACTCACGAATTGAAGGTAATAGCATTCTGGCCAAACTCTCAATCTGCCACTCTGCCAACTCAAAATTTTCCATGTTATATTCTTCGGTATGTGTGGTCTCAAAGTTATCATCGAAATGCACAACTATCATCGGCATTTTTGACGCTTTCAACGCTTCATCAAGTTCCATACTTCTCGCTCCAGACCGAAATAATAAACATTTTTTGATTCACATCCGACCTCACAGGCCGTGTACCACTTCCTGATCCAAAATACACTTTCGTTCTTTCCAATCAGGCATGTAGTTAGACAGAAACATATAAAACTGTTTGCTATGATTTGGATATAAAAAATGGGTCAGCTCATGCAAAATAACATAATCAATGTAAGGCATCCGAGCTTTAATCAAGTAAAAATTGAAAGTTATAGCTCCTCGATTTACGCTGCAGCTGCCCCACAAGGTTTTCATCTTACGAACTGCAACTTTTGGCATTGCGACTCCATATTTTTCGATAATCGGATACCAATACTCTGCTCGTTTTTGCAGAATCGCTTTTGCTTGTTTGCGCCACCAGCTTTCGAATAATTTCCAGACTTTTTCTTGATCATCTGGGTCATGACAGCAAATATAGATACGCTTGCCTTCAGAATACACTTGTTCCTTATCACACTCCGTCAAAACAAACAGCATGTCTTCGCCAAGCATTTTAATGGAGAAGCCATTTCGAATCTCATCTGTCGCTGCATATCCACTTGTTCTCTGAAAGGACTCTAACTTTGACTCAATCCAGCTGCTTTTGTCTGTCAAAAATTCTTCAGCCCATTCTATCGGTACTGTCTGCGGTATTGATAACACAATTTCCTGTGTCGGATAGACCTTTAGGCGACATGTTTTCATCGTCTTTCTATCAAGATTGACCTCAACCGTTTTTTGGGATGTTGGCAATATAATGCTGACTTTCTCCATATCAATAGCCCTTCTTTGCCACCATCATGATTTCATCAATAATGATATCGATTGTATCCAAACTCCAATCAAGTTGATTATCTTCCATATAGTCAAACAGCAAATCATCGAGCGCTTTTTTGATGTCCCTGTGTACAATGACATTGTCTCTCCAGTCACGCTTTGTGTGTTTCACAATAACGTCTTTGATGTTCAAGGCCAATTCGCCCATCGCATCTGTAATTTCTACGTCAGCAACACCAGTTGACTTTTTAATGCCTGCACAAACAGCACCATAGAAAGACTTTGCATCACTATCATCCACAATATTCTCTGGATATTTAACTGAACTCCGGCCAGCTCGATAGTCCTCTGCCATTTTCTCCATGGAAGAAAGGTACTTTTCACTGTCACGCTCCTGCATATAGTCCGAAAGGGTCTTTTTTATTCTTTCCATGAAAGTCATATAACGAATTGGATCTACATACCGCTGACTTTCGAGCACTTCAACCTGACGTGTTTGAATAGCTTCTGCTTTAGCTTCACTAGTCCCTAGTCGAGCAAGCTGTTCCTCCATCTTTTCCTTGTTTGTAATATCCAGCGGTTCAATCAGGATTTTTGCATCTTCTGCATTCACATAGGTATTCAGCAGCTGGCGAATGCCATCTTCATATCGTGAAAAGTCCACACGATCATTGAAGCGGAGAGATACACTATCCTTTAGTTTTTTGAAGAATAGATAGTCTTTACGATAAACTTCTGCCTGCTCAAATCCAACCGCTTCGAATAATTCATAGCTAGAGAACATAAAATCCACCATTTTTGCAAAGGCAGACAATTTTTCATAGAAATTTTTGCGTATATCATGCTCTCTAAGACGTTCCTGCCATACATTTGCACTGGACTCGTTAAGAGCAATCCCTTTAAATATTTTCCAAAGCTCCTGATGAACTTTCTCCAGCTTTTGCTTTTCTTCTGAAACCGAGGATATTGATGACTGAATTTCTGAACGATTAAATAGATTCATTCCAGATTGCTCGTCACTATACAAATCTAAAGCAGAATTCAGTTTCTTAAAGATCCCCATATAATCGACGACCAAACCAAAATCTTTGTCCGGATATACTCTGTTTACACGGGCAATAGCCTGCAGGAGAGTATGATCCTTTAGTTTTTTATCCACATACAGCACAGCGGCAATTGGTGCGTCAAAACCGGTGAGCAACTTATCTTTTACGATCAGTAGATCAACATCGCCTTCTGGATCAATAAACCTCCCAGTTACAGAGTCTTCATAGGCGTCATAGTTATTTTTGAAAAGGGGATCAACCTCTTTCCGGAAAAACTCTCCTATAATTTTTTCGGTTTGAGGAGTGTTGTTTTCATCATCACCCTCTTTGCCGGAGTTAGGAGTAATAACCACAGCCGGAGTAACTCCACCGAGATCTCTCAATTTATAAAAAATCTGCACCGCTTCTGCACGCGAAGCACAAGTAAGCATAGCTTTGAATCCCTTTGGCTTAACATAATTGATAAAATGTTCATGCAGGTCAAATGCTATCATATTGAGGCGCGCTTCTGTCTGAGCAAGAGCAACAAATCGGCTATACTTAATCTCCAGATCTTTCTTAGCTTCTTCCGTAAGGCCTACAGTAATATACTTCAGATGAGCGTTAATCTGCTCACTGGTAACTTGTTGAGGGATCACGCGGCCTTCATAAACAATAGGAACCGTTACTTTATCGTCAATAGCATCTTGAAGTGTGTATCTGTCGATTTCAGGACCAAACTTTTCATAGGTATCTCTTGCCGGAATAATATCACGTTTATTTTCTTTCGGCTTTTTCTGCATCAGGGGAGTACCTGTGAATGCAATCTTCACGGCGTTAGGCAGAACTCGGTTCATGTAGATATTCAGCTTGCCATATTGTGTTCGATGCCCTTCATCAATAAAAACAAAAATATTATCGCTGTCATTACAGTATTCCTGTTTTACTGCAGCTTCAAATTTATTGACCAGTGCAGTAATGACCGTATTACTCTCCTCTTTCAGCAATTCAATCAAACCTTTGCCGGTCTTGGCACGGTGAGGACTCATCTGAGTGTGAATAAAGTTATCCCTGATCTGTTTGTCCAAATTGATACGGTCAGTTACCATCACAAAACGCGGCTGTTTGATCATGCTATTCGGCTGCATGCTCTCACGCAGAATCATTTTGGTCAGCATAATCATAGTGAGAGTTTTTCCGCTACCTTGTGTGTGCCAAACCACTCCACTTCTGGTATTTGCGCCGTCTTTCAGCAAAATACGATTCATGCATTTTTTTACTGCAAAGTACTGTTTGTACCGGCAAATTTTCTTTACATTGTTATCGTAAATGATGAAGTTGCGGATTAGATCCAACAGTCGCTCCGGGTGCAACAGCGAAACCAATGCTCGATCCTGTTCCTTGATATGACCATCCGGAGAGCATTTCCGGCACCAGTCGTTCAGCCATTCTTTATCGTCCTCGTGCCAGGACACAAAGTATTTTGCAGGCGTTCCACAAGTGCCGTAAAGCACCTTATCCGGATTAACCGCTAGAACCAACTGTGTGTAACGGAATAGATGCGGAATATACTCTTCACCCCAGTTACGGATGTTCTGGTTGACACCTTCCATTACATCAACACTTGATTTTTTACATTCGATGACCACCAGAGGGATGCCATTGACCAGCACTACGATATCCGGACGAGCGAATTTACCATTAGAACGTTCTACTTCAAACTCATCCGTCACTTGGAATGTATTATTTTCCGGGTGTTCAAAGTCAATGAAACTCAAATCAAAGGACTGACGGGTTCCGTCAGGCAGATCCTCTTCCATGCTTTTGCCGGCACAGAGAAGCTCATAGATCGCCTTGTTTTCAGCATACAGTCCGGCAGCACTGAACTGGTCTACAGTCTGCATCGCCTTAGCAATGGAGCCTCCTGAAAAGAATCTGTCTTCCGTGCCAAACTGATATGTCTGGTGGCTCAGAAAAGACTGCAGTTCTTCCGTAAACAGCACAGCCCGACGAGAGCCACGTTTTTTCTCTGCTTCACTCCGGGGAACAATCGTATATCCCAGTTTTTCAATTACTTTTAACGCACGGTCCTGAGATTCAGGACGTTCATTAAAAATGGTGTGGTCAGGCATGTTTCTTCCCTCACTTATCTGCTACCCACCATTGATTACGCCAATTTATATTCACATCCTTGGCAGATCGTCTTGATATTCAGTCGATGGGTAAAAATACTTTCCTCTGTTTTTACTTGTCGAGCAATTTCTCGCTCCAATTCTGCATGCAGATCACCGTCAAACAGAGGGCTGGCCGTAATGGTCATTGCATCAATAACTTCATCGGTCAGTGGAATTGCTACGCGCTTTATATTTCCAATATTCTCAAATTCTGCTTTAATACGAATTTCTTTCTCATAAGACCAAGCCATATCTTTTATGTACCCGGTCAATTCGGGAATTCGCACAGCATTTTTAATATTGGTATTGGTTGCGGTACTCCACATTACCTTTTCATTGGCTTTTGTTTCCTGTAGGCTATCTGCATTACAATAGGCAACCGACGATAATTTCAAAGAGGCTCCACTTTCTCCAATAGCAATCGTCCGTCCTGTGGGCTGATAGTTTGTCGTTGAAATTTCCAGAATTTCTTTTGTGTCTTTAATCCATTCACGGACTACTTTTCTCGGAAGTGCAACCTTTACTCCTTTTTCCCATGGCTGTGCATACATGCTCCACATACCAATGCTTTCTTTATCTTCACACATAAAGCAACTGAAAAAAAGATTGTTCCAACGAAGTGGATCGCCATTTTTATATTCCAGATTGTCATTCATTCCAGCTGCGTTTCCAAGATGCCAGGTTTTCCCCTGTATCATCTTAATCACATTGGAAACTGTTGTGTAATGGTATAGATAAGGACTATTCTTTAGGCGATTTGCTGTATCATCCAAATACAATTTCAACTCTCTTGCAGTATGAATATCAGAGAAATTAGTGGGCACTTCTGTATTTTTATCTTTACTCTGCATTACAGCTTAACCCTCACAATACCGGTTAAAAGAAGTTGCATCATCAACTTCTTTTTTTGCATCCAGGCATCCACTTCTTGTTCTAATTTTTGTATCAAATTATCAATGGAAGAAAGTGTATCTCCAATTATAACTTGTTTTTCGTAGGAAGGTGGAGAGATTGGTAACCCCAAAAAATCTTTCTGGGATATATTTTTCATGCTATTGCTTGTCCCGCCGGCCCTTTCTTGGATAAGGTTTTTGTACTGGGCGGAGTTAAGTATATAATTCAACCATCTAGGGTCAACCGTTGCTTTTACAGAGACTTTCCATAACCGATCAGGCAAATAAACATTGGGAAGAGATTTATAGCATATAGCGCATGCCCCTACAAGCTTTGGAGTATTCATCCGGCTTACAAGAAGCGTTCCGCCCTCTACCGCACACGATGTCCTGTGATAATCTTCTGGCACAACTTTTTTACACTCTGTTTCTATAAAAACTCCATCACATATAGCCGATGTTTTTAACACAAATTTGTGGTTAGAATCAATTCCTGAATTAACATCGTCTGTCGAGTTAACACTTATTCCAGTTTCAATTTTACTCACTAAATCTTCAAGTGTACCCGTATACTTGTTAGACGAGTCCAAAATTCCTTTTGGCGGTTTCATCGTCTCTTCCAAGATCCACTTTTTTTTATTCTTTTCTTCTTCGATTCTCTGTCGCTTTAGCTCAATGAGCTTATCGCATTGCATGAGAATTTCGGCAATCTTTTTCTGCTCATCAATAGGGGGATAATGGATATACAAGTCGCCAAAATCTTGATATCCTATCTGCTTGCCATCACGTATTCCATAAACTGCGCTATTAAGGCGTTGAATAAACCTTGATGTTTTAAAGTAGTGTTGATAATACACATCTGAGATACTTTTAATTGGTTTTAAAACTGTATACGCCGGACTTACTATTCCTTCATACCGTGAGTATTCAATACCGCCCTGAAATGAACGCAAGCTAATAACAAAATCGCCTTGCGAAACCTTTTTGTAACCCGCTACTCCCTCGTCAGAACACTGAATATCAATGCCAATCTGGCTCCTTGGAACAATTCCATTTTCTTGTGTTGATGCTAGAATTTCCAACTCGCCATTATGCTTTTTATCTGTGTAATTTTTGAATACATCTTTGGCCCTAATGCTATCATCCCAGTCTATTGGCATAATACCAGCTTTCGCCTTTCGATATCCCTGTGGAACATCTCCTTTCTGCAGCAGAGCCAATCTTTCTTTTATGCTTTGATCCATAACCCAAGCTCCTTCAAATATGCATCCATCTGTGTTTCGGCTTCTGCAATTTCTGCTTTTAGCCGGTCAATATTGGCCTGAACCTTCTGAATATCAATCGGTTCTTCCTCTTCAAAGGTATCCACATATCGAGGGATGTTCAGATTGTATTCATTCTCTTGGATTTCCTCCAAGGTTGCCACATGAGCGAACTTATCTTTGTCTGTGCGTGTTTGATAGGCTTCAACAATGGCATCAATGTGCTCCGGAGCCAATTCATTTTGATTGCTTGCTTTGATATAACGAGGATTACCATTTTCATCTTTTTTGCTGGCATCAATAAAGAGTATATCCGTGTTGGTCCGGTTCTTTTTGAACACCAAAATGCAGGCGGGAATGGAGGTGCCGTAGAACAGATTCTCAGGCAGACCAATAACAGCATCCAGCAGATTCTCTTCAATCACTTTCTGGCGGATACGGCCTTCCGCAGCACCGCGGAACAACACGCCGTGGGGAGCGACAGCAGCAATTCTTCCATTCACAGAAAGGCTTGCAATCATGTGGAGCAAGAACGCCCAATCGCCCTTGCTGGCAGGAGGAACGCCCCAATCAAAGCGATGAAATTTATCCAGCGAGGCTTCCATTTTGAACTCCTTTTTGCCTTTGCCGCTGGACTCGCCGCCAGGATTAAATCCAGACGCCCATTTATCCTTAGAAAAAGGCATATTGGCAACAATGGCATCAAAGAGCAGCAGGTTACCATCTGAATCTAGGAAAAGCGGATTTGCCAGAGTATCACCCCAGGCAATTTTTGCATCCCGGATTTCGTGGATATACATATTCATCTTGGCCATTGCAACAGAAGAACCGTTTACTTCCTGGCCATAGATAGATACTTCCTTGCTGTTTTGCTTCTTGGCAGCTTTGATCAGCAACGAACCAGATCCACAGGTGGGGTCATATACACGCTCACCAGGCTGAACATCTACAATACGGGCCATAATTTCCGATACAGCTGCCGGGGTATAGAAGGACCCTGCTTTCTTACCCGCCATACTAGCAAACTGACCGATCATGTATTCATAAGCATCGCCAATCACGTCTGCAGGTACCTGACCTGCTTTCACTTCGATTTCAGAAGGCCGCAGGCTCAGAGATTCAAAGTCCTCCAACAAATCACGAAGAATTGCTTTTTTATGATCCAGCGTTCCAAGCGCATTTTCACTATTGTAATCTACGGTATTCAAAACGCCTGCCAACTGCTGATTGTTATCTGCTTCAATTTTGCGCATGGCGGCATTGATTAACTGGCCGATTTTATCCGAAAATCTTTGGTCGTACAAAGACTGAAACGAACATTCCTCCGCGATAGTGAAAGGCAAGTAGCGCTTCTGCCGTTCCAGACGAATTCCGGAATATTCTTTCTTCAGTTCATCGAGGGCATCTTCATAAGAATCACTCAGATACTTGACGAACATGATTGGCAAAACATAATCCTTATAGTTTGCGGCATCAATGGTGTCCCGCAGTGTATCCGCACCACGCATCAATGCGTTTTCAATATCTTTTTTCGTCGTCATCTGTTGATTCCTCCAATAATATTCTCTAATAAGTTCTCGGTGAGCGTTCGTTCTTCTTCGATTAATTCACGGTATAGGCATTCTCGGCGACGGCTTAGTGTATCGATCATCACTGCTTTTTTTTGAACTTCCAAAGGCGGGATAAAAATGTCCAAGTTTAAAATCGTTTTTATTTTTACAGCTTTTTGAGCCGTCCCACTTTCCAAATCAAGAACACGCTCCTGAATACTTTTCTGCGCCAGCCAAAGGCGTAGATATTCTGGCATAATGACCTCTCTATCTTTCACCCGCAACACAGCAAATTGAGAAGGTACCAAAATATTTTCATAGTTATTTTCTACATACACAGGGTACATAGGTGAAAGCAGACGAACCACAACGTCCCCTTTTGAGGTAAACAACGCATTGTCCAAGCTCTCGCAGGCATAAAAGTCCTCTAGATCTGAAACATGGATGCTGCCGGTTCTATCAAATGCTCTAAGCGTGAGGCGCTTATAAAAGCAGTAGCTTTCTTCTTGGGTCTTCGCTTCTTTTCTGCTCAAAACTATGCCACCTTGCACTTCCGCAACATCCGAAATTTTAGCAACCATCTTTCTCCCTCCTCAAAAAGAAAGGTGGCCCGCCCATAAACGGGCGGGCCACCTTATCGTGTTTATCGGGTGTGGCTTTCAGGGCAGCAATGCTTGCAACCGTCTACACAGCTGTAGTACTTGCGTGCTTCCTTTACAGCAGCCTGGGAAGTAGCAAAATCCCCCAGGTAGATGCGGTTTTCTGCATCAGGCAACCAGGCGCAATTGGCACGATGTACCTCATGCTCACCGGTAGGCTGCGCGTTCACGTTCACATAAAAACGCATTAGGCTTGTTCTCCTTTCTTCAAAAGTACAAGCCCACATTGACATTCCATTGAATATCTGGTATCATGAACATGGATATATTTATGATATCTTGCGGGAAGCTCCCAGACTCAGTTGCCGCTGTGTCTGGGGGCTCTTCTCTTGTCTGGTATTATCTTACCATAATGGCTTGCAGGTTGTCAAGAACTTTTTTGCCAATTATCAATGTAATATTTAAATATTACAAAAAATTAAATTTCCGCTTTATTTGCTACCTGCTACTGTTTTCAGATACCTAACTGGATCACCATTCAAAACCAGTTCGGCATAGGCCAGCGGATCGTTATAGATCAGCCAGTCTAGCTCCGAACGCTGGCACATACTGTTCGTCACTTCGTTCTCCACGGCGATACAGTCGATGGCGAGCAGCGCCCCATCCTTCATGACCAGCTCCACACAGGCGGTATCCAGGTTGAACTCGCAGGATAAAACCTTTCTCATACTCGTTACCTTCCAATGCTTAAATTTCTCTTAGTTTTCCGCAGCGGCGCAAAGGCCGTTTCGGTTGTTTTGGAATGAGGCAAGCAATGCTTGTGGCTATCCATTTGCCACAAACTGCTTGTTGAGGGTAACAGCCCCAAGCCCCTTCTGAACACAGAATTTCATTCTGTGGCTACGCGTTCTCCGAACGCTTTTTGCCCCTGTACCCGGTGTCCTGTTTCGGGGCATAGGGTGTCGTGAATCGCGACATCCTCTGACACTTTTAGGGCGCCCCAAAATGGGGCATCCTCCTTGATGATGGGGTGGCAAAATACCACCCCATCTTTTTCTTTCCGCGACGGTGGCGACGGTCGCAACGGTGCTGGGAGTACCCCTCAAAACACCGTCGCGACCGTTGCGAGCGTCGCGCTTTACTCGATTACTTCAAACGCAGGTGCTTCCACCACCATGTAGGTCAGCCGGATACGCCGCCCAGCGTGCTTAGTTTTGTTCTCATACTTCACCTGATGTTCTTCCAACAAGCGGCTGGCATTCACATTCAGATGTTTGGTGAGCCGGTTCACTGCCATATCTGTTTGAATCGCCTGGGCCAGCTCGGTGGGGCTGCCTTCCCATTCCCAGTTGTCAGCAGACACGATTTTCGCTACGGCTTCCAGTAGCGGGTCTGGAGGCTGCTTCCAAAGCTCATTCTCCGCATGATCAAGACTCCAAACTAGGCTCTCTTGGTCTTTGCTCAGATACAGCCGCTGATCCGGCTGGTCTCTGCCTACCACCTCCAAGGTTGCCCTGCTATCCGTCCGCTTCTCCTTCTGCATCAGAAGCGCCCCATCCGCACAGCCCAGCAGGCCGGTTGTACCGGAAATCATCTCAAAGCTGTCTCCCGCAGGCTGCTTTCTGGTGTGGTGGACGATCAGAACGCAGACGCCATACCGATCAGCAAATTGCTTCAACTTGCCAATTACCTCATAGTCGCTGGAGTAACTGTAACTGTCGCTCACCGACTCCCGGACTTTTTGCAAGGTATCCACGATAATCAGCTTGGTATCACTATGTTCCCGGACGAACTTTTCCAGCTGTTCATCCAGGCCACCGCCGATCATTTTAGCGTTGGTGGCAAAGTGGAGGGAGCTTGTCCCCTCTACTCCGAACATACGGAACATCCGGCGCTGTAAGCGGCTCTCGTCATCTTCCAACGCCAGGTAGAGAACAGTCCCCTGGTGGACTTTGTAGCCCCACAAATCCTGCCCGGCACTGACATGGTGGGCAAGCTGCGCCACTAGGAAAGACTTGCCGATTTTGGGCGCTCCGGCAAGGATGTACGCTCCTGTATAAAGCAGGTTCTCAATCACCGCATACTTGCCCTCGAACACATTGTCCAGCAGTTCGTCCAGGGTCACAGTATGCAGGTAGGCCGGGTCGCTCATGCGGCGCATCTTCCGGTAAAGTTCCTCCAAATCTCTTTCCGGGGAATTGCTTTTTTCGTCCGGGTCTGGTATAGTGGTCTTGGAATTTTGAGAGATTGACTGCCCATCATCTGCGCCAACAGATGAGCCCTGGGCGGTCATTTTCTTTTTCTCATCGATCATAGGCAAAGTCCTCCTGCATCCCGTTCATAATGGTTGCGATCATCTGGATTGTGTCCAGCAGCTCGTCGTTCACGCCCTGCCCGGCTTCGATCCGGCGCAGCTCATCCAGCACAGCGGCCAGCTGATCCCGCAGGGCCTTGTAGACCCTGGGGTTGCCCTGGACCACCACATCCCGGCAAAGCAGCCGCCGGATGATGTAATCCTGTTTAGTCAAGCCGGTGAGCTTCACCGCCGTCTCGATCTGGGCGTCCTCCTCCGGGGAGACCCGGAAAGCCACGGTCTTGTTCCTCCAACGGTTGTGCTTGTCCAAATTCTTTGCTGACATTTTAATTGCCCCTTTCCATGTTCAGTTTATCCGCCATTTCCGCCTGCTTGGACGGAAACAGGTGTGCGTAGTTATAGGTGATGTCGATGCTTTCATGGCCTACCCGGTCTGCGATAGCCGTAGCAGAGAACCCCATGTCAATCAGAAGCGACACCGCGCTGTGACGAATATCGTGGATTCTGATGCGCGGTATCCCGGCTTCTTTGGCTCCCCGGTCCATCTCCCGATGGAGATAGCTCTTGGTGACAGTGAACATTCGGTCATCCGGCCCGATCCCGTAGAGCATCTTGATGTAATCCTGGATTTCCTCGGCCAGGAACTGCGGCATGGTAATGACTCGATTGCTCTTTTCCGTCTTGGGGGTGGTAATCAGATCTTGACCGTTCAGCCGCTGGTAAGACTTGTTGATAGATACGGTGCGCTTCTCAAAGTCAAAGTCTGCCGGGGTCAGGGCCAGCAGCTCTCCCTCCCGGATACCGCACCAATAAAGCATCTCAAAGGCGTAGAAAGACAGCGGCTTGTCCATCATCACCTCGGCAAATTTCAAGTACTGCTCCTTAGTCCAGAACATCATCTCTCGGTTTTTCTTTTTGCCCATGCTGCCCGCCTTTTTGCAGGGATTCTCCCGGAGGTTGTAGTACCGAACCGCATGGTTGAAGATGGCGCTGAGCTGGCACGCGATTTGTCAAGGATAATTTTCACTTTTGGTGCTGTAATTCTAAGGCAACACCGCGCAATGCCGTGGGGATAAAATGAAACATCCTCGACCTGGGCAGGAGTCAAGGATGTCTCTCAAAAAGTCTGCCGAGGCAAACCACAATTAGGCCGCCAGACAAGGTCTGTCAGCCAGGATCAGGTTTGCCAGGGCAAGCATCATATTCAGTTTTGCAATCTGTTTTCGCAGCCCTCGGTAGCGGTTTTTACAAAACCAGAGCTGCTGCTTTACCACAGCGAAAACAGGTTCCACTTTCGCGCGTACAGAAGATTTCTCATGTTCTCTGCGCTTGATTTGGGCCTTGGAGCGGACGTAACGGTTCTTGCTTGCGCTGGGCCTGCGATTGAGTTTGTAACGGACCGGCTTTCCTGCGTTGTTCTTTTTCTGCGCCTCAGGCCACTTGTCGGCACCAAGATAACCGCTGTCTCCGTAGACTACTTCCTCTTCGCCGGTCAGCAGATCGGAGGTAACGGTAACATCATGGACATTGGCGGCAGTCACCTTCACCGTATGAACCAGACCACTCTTGCTATCCGCACCGATGTGGGCTTTGTAGCCGAAATGCCATGTGTTCCCCTTTTCGCAGAATGAGCCTCCGGATCCCGTTGTTTTTTCTGGTTCTTGGTAGAGGAAGGTGACTCAATAAAGGTTGAATCCACAATAGTGCCCTGTTTCAGGATCAGACCCCGCTGGGCCAACAAATTCACCACTTGGGCAAACAGTTTCTCGTGCAGATTGTTTCGGATCAGCAGATTTCGAAACCGCCCCAGCGTATCTCCATCTGGCACCTGATTACTGGATTCCACTCCACAGAAATCCGAAAATGCACGGCTGTCGATCACCTCTGCTACCGTGGCCATATCCGACAGGTTGTACAGATTCTGTACCAGGTAAATTCTCAGCATTCGCTCCAGATCATAGGGCTTATTGCCGCGCTCTCCTTTATAATAGCACGGCTGAATGAGCGCAATCCACTCTCGCCAGGGAACAATGCGATCCATCTCTGCCCAAAATTCTTTTTTCATTGTCCGCACCTGTGCCAACTCATCGCTCAAGGCCGACAGACTCATTTGTTTGTTCATGTCTCTATTATACCACCTTTTTCAACTGGCGGCTTCTGTGCGGTGTTGCCCTAAATGATTTTTCTAAAACTTAATTCTATACAATATGGACATCACTAGCACGCATCTATTGATAGTCTTTTCTCTTAGATGGTTATCTCTCAGCTAGCAAATCCTATCATATAAAACATAAGGTATATTTAGTTTTTTCAGTAATGCTAACTCAATCTCTTGTCGTTCTTTAAAGAATGCGCACATACCATCAAAACCATGGTAATTTCTTCTTTGAAAATATGGTGTGACCTCCATCCATTTATAAAAGCCACGCTCCCATTTATCAGGATCATCTTTCCGAATATTGCAAGTAATCCTCGTTAATTTTTGAACCTCATGTACTCTATTGTAATAAACAATTGGATTAAGATCTTTTACGCACGCTATCAACTCTGAGATATACTTATAAATGGGCTCTTCGTTCATGTCGTAATAGCCTAGCAGTTCGAATAATGGAGATTGAAGCAAAATGGCATCGCATACATATACACAATCACTGTTCGCAGCTTTTTGAGCAAAAGCCTTCCAACGCATCAAATGCGCCATGCGAAAACGTCCAAAAGAGCAATGGCCATTATATATATCTCTTTTGCTTAAAGCATAGGCAATGCTGTCCGTTTCCGGGCTATCATACAGTGCTTGAAAGGCAATGTACATCTTATTGCCTATATAATCGGTCTGCGCATTCACAGCTCGCATTATTTTTCCTGCAGGCAATTGATCTTCCCGCTCTTTGTCGGCAATCTTCTGGCAGAGTTGTTCATATTCGTCTGTTGTCAAAATTGCGTATCTGGCCAGATCCAGCTCATTCTTTTCACATTCATGAAAGCAGGTAACCCTCCGCTGTTGTTGCTGCAACAATTCTAACAGTTTTTCCGTTCGCGTGGTTTTCCCCGAGCCAGGGATACCTTCTATAAAGTAAAGTTTGTGTTCCATAGGTATCCTTTCAAACAGTGGCTTTTTCTTTTGCCGGAATACTACACAATATAGTCTGCGATAAAAGTTCTGTTGGAATAGTGGCCGATTTCAATTCCGTTGGGCAACAGCGGCAATATATCGCAGAATCGCCCTCCAATTTTTCTGCAAACATGAGCATCGGAGCCTAATACAATGTTCTTTCCACCGCAAGCCTTCCACAGTTCAACATATTCCAGGTCGTTTTTTGTAATAGCGGACAGTTTTTTCAGTGAATGGGTATTCACTTCCAATGCCATTCCCTTTTGGCGCATAATTAAATAAATATTCTCCAACTGCGCAGCATTGTAAGCAAATCTTCCATAGAAGCGCCTTAACAGATCGATATGACCCAAAACATCAAAGCTTCCAGACTGGATTGCGGCCTCCACCTCTTGCAAATAGCTTGCCACATATTCTCTTTCACTGCTTAATGGAATGTTAGGTGCGCCGTAATGCACACTAATCATACTGTAGTCAAATTCACGACCGCCCAGTTCCAAACAGAGTTGGCGATTTTTGTGTGGTGCGGATAATTCGTACCCACATAGGACTGTCAAAGAATTCCCATAGTGTTGTCTGATTTGGTCAATGGTAGCAACATAGTCCTTGCGGGCAGCAGGGGTATTCAAAATCTCCTGTTTTTCAGTATCAATATGATCGGTAAATACAAGTCCGCTAACGCCTACGCGAATCGCAGCCTCACACATCTCCTGTAAGGTTGACTCGCCGTCAGCAGAAAAAGTGGAATGTACATGGCAATCAAATATTTCTGTATAAAGCATTTTGAAACTCCAATATGAATTTGTCGCTGCAATCAGAATCTGATAAGGGTCTCCACCTGTAGACCTAATTCTTTTTGTAACATCAAATGAGTCCGTTGTATTTGGTTGTATAGTGACAACATTCCGGTTATCCCATGAAGTCGTCTTTCTTTTGCCCATGGCGCATACATCAACCACCGTTCAAGCTGCGTATACCAACCTACTCTGAGCCGACAAGTTTGCTCCAACAAGGACTTAGGATCATTGGCATGAATAAACACGAGCCTGATATTGATGCCTTCAGCTTCAGCTAAAAGTTCCTTATAGTACATGCATAATTGCATATCAGAAAGACCATAAAAGCCAACCAAGTCAAATAACTGATTGTGAAACAAGGAACCCTCCGACAAGTACACTTTTTGCGGGTCATATATTTTTTTTGCGAAATTCCGCCACACCAGCTTGTGGTAATATGCATATTCCTCGAAAGAACTTTTTCCGTCACCCAAATCATAATACTTCAATATAGAAACAAATTGGTATAGGGGCGTATTGTAGACATCGCCCTGCGTATAAGCAACAATTGCGTACTCTCCCATCATATAGGAGTTATGATGCAACCATTGTTCCAGCTGTGTTCTGCAATCAGGCTTCTCCTGTAAAAAGAGTTCAACCTGGCTGTTTAAAAGAGACTTCGGAAGAACAGCTTGCCGAAAAAGGTCCAGGGGCTGAGAAGTCTCTTCACGATAGCAGCGGCACGGATACTGTGGGCGTAGTAACTGATATTGCTCATGGAGCAGCGTGGTCTTTCCTGTTCCGGGGAGTCCTTCGATAATGATCACCTTTCCCAGGGGATCATCAAATGATATGTTTGATCTCATCTTGCGACACCATATGTTCGGCCATGAAGTCCTTCACAGCTCCAAAGAACGCATCTCTGTCAGGTTGGATTGTGTTTCCGGACATGCTCTTTCTGCTGCTTCCGGAGAAACGATAGTGGACTAACATGTTATGGAAAGGCCGATCGGAAAAGAATGCCTCGATAAAAGGAAGGAGAGCATGAGAAGAAAACCGTTTGGCACTGCCCACGGCACTTTTCAATGGCATAAAGCCAGCCATTTCCAAAATGCGTTTAATAACAGAAGCCTCCTCCCCGTTCCAGAAGCGGAGTGGTTCGTAAGCATCCCCTGTAGAGCCGTACTCCATCAGGAAAGCAGAATGAAGAATATCGAATTCTTCATTAGAAAGGCGGTAGAAGAACATCCTGCCCCAAATGGAATCTTTGCCGAAAACAGTCTGGGAAAGGGCCAGCATTTCGTTGTGGCTTAATTCTCCGCCTAAAAAGGATTTCATTTTTTCAATTATGGAAAGATCGTTTAAGATATCCTCGGTATAGGAGATGTGGGATGTAGAAATCCCCTTGATGTAAACCTTAAAAACCGGGAAATCCAAAAAGCTCACATTGCGAATATAGATATCTGCCCCCATACTGAGGAGACGATTCAGTTGGCTGTGCATTCCGGCACTGTTAGAATAAGTCTCAAAAACCGGCCACTCCGAAAAAGTCCAGGAAGGAATGGACCCAAAGAATTCTCCGGGCCACAGTCCTAAATCATCCTCCAGAAGTTTTGCCCAGTTCCGCTGGCTAAAAACCGTTTCCCGGTCAAAGTTTGCCCAAGTGGACATGTCCTTGCGCTCGATCAGCTCCGGAACAACGCGGCGGTCCTGGAAAACTTCAGTAAAACACCGTTCGAGGGCAATCTCAAACTGAGGATGGCAACCGAAATTGACCAGATAGCGTTTGCTTGCGGGATCAATCACCGCAATGCAGACCACTGGGAGCCGTTTTCCCAGTGAGGCATCCAAAACCAACACACGCAAATGGCCCTGATTTTCAATAGATTGCTTAACCGTCAGCAGCTCAGGACACCGCTTAGCAAGATAATTGTCCGGAACTTCTGGAGGCGTCATTCTCTTGGAAAAAATCGTATATTTACACCAACGCTCCACGATCTCGTCCAAAGCATGTCCGATGGCTTCCTCAGGGGTGTTTCCGCAGCCACCGCCGTTAGTACCGCAGAGCTTGGAAAGAACGGCATCTGGAAGAAAGACTGTTTCTCCGCTTCCAACATGGTAGTATGGTGTGAAGGAAGTAGTGTCACTTTTTAGAATCTTTGTCCAAAGTGAAATCAAATCCCTATCTGCAGGAATAGGCTGGCCCAAGCGGACATAAGGCTCCCGCATTTCCTCAAGGATTACTGGCGCTATATCAGGGATCTGGGAAACGGGAATCTGTCGCTCATCTGGATACCGAAAAAAGCCACGGTAATTCTTCGCCTGCTGGGAAACTGTAGAAATATCAAAGGCATAGTGGGTGCATATATGCTCCATGGCTTCTCCATATGCGCTTGCCTCACAAAAATCAATGCTGGTGCCTTTACCCTCGGTCCTCCAGCGGCAAACGGGATCTGTTAAGTAAGAGGTATACACACCGTCAACATGTTTCTCCGTTTGGCAGACCAGTTTGATGCCTATTTGGTTAAAGATGGACTTTATGCGATTGACGGTGTCTTTGGGCTCTGCATCCTTATACTTCAAATACAATTAAGTCACCCCCGTAAGCGATTTCAGCGATTATCTTCTGTGGTAATTTTGGATAACAGTTCATCCCGGGCAAAAGCCATGCAACCTGCGGTGCAGCGAAGGGTTTTTCGCTCATAGCAGCCTCTGCAGGCATCCTCCTTCATGCAGGAAGTCATATGGCAATCTACCAGATTTACATAGTAATTCTGCAGATCTGACAAGCAACGGAAGTCTTCGATAGCGACCTTGGTGAAGTCCGACGTCCCAAAGCAACGAACAGCTGTCAGATTTGGAAGAATATCTACAACTGGTCGGCAGAAACTGTGATCACCCCGGAGATTGGTGTTTTTTAGCTTAAACTTGCTGATGATCGCTTCAATAGTCTGCTTTTGCTCATCAGACCAAACACACTGTGGTATGATGTTGCAGTCGTAGTAGGGTGCAACATCGTGGTCTGCGCAGTCTGTAATAAACTTGAGTATGTAATCTTTCCGGCTTTTTAGATAAGTCAGCGAGTTTGCTTTTTTTCCTTCGTCCATATTCGGGACGGTTACAGACGTACGAACCCGATGGAGGTTGTGTCGAGTCAGCAGGTTCAGAATGTAGGTGTAATCCAGATCGTTTTTATATAGATTAATACCTAGGTTGACCCGCTTCCAAACTTCAGGAATCCGGAAAATGCGATCCAGGTTTTCCTGCAACCTAACAAATTGCTGCTTACCGATGTCCTTAGGAGAGTTACAGTTGATTAAGAGGGAAAACTTCTGATTTTCCAGAAACGGCAAACATGAATCCATTGAAATGCCATTAGTGTAAATGGTAACCGTCTCTACGCCGGGATCGTCTGCAAGAATCTGCAGAATCTCTCCAAACTTATCGTGTATGGTAGGTTCACCACCGATTAGACCGATGTGGGTGTTTCCAGAGGTCTTTAGAAAAGCCAGAGCCTTCTTGAAAGCATCGATAGTGATATCATATTTTGAATGATTTACAAATTCGTTTGCGAAACAATAGGGGCATTTTAAATTACACCGATATGTCAGCATTATGTTCGCCATAGCAATATACCTTCCTTGTTTTTTGTATCATGTTCACTCAGCAATTATGGATCTCAGCATACAGTCCCCAGTGACCGGATACTGCCCTTGTAAAAGTGTTGCTTCCTCACCCATAAAAAAAGTGCTGAAATATTCAATGAAATTATATTGAAAAACTTCTTCACGTACCAGATTCTGATCAATCCGCGTTTTAATGCAAAACGCCTGGAAACGGACTAGTTGCTTTGCAAAGTCTGCAGAGCCAGAATAAAATACGAGTAGTTCTTCCAACAGCCTGATATATTCGGCATAGTTTTTTATGGCTACCTTTATGATGGCTTCCCGGAAGGACATGGCGGAGATGTTCTGCTCTTTCCAGTCAAAAAGCCAGGAACCATTTCCGTTAGCAATGGCATCAAGTTGCTTCTCCACCCGGCAGAACAACTCCTGCCATACCGAACCTTGCTTGCTTTTCATACAGTGGATTAAGGAGTTGTAGATGCGGTCGTAGGAAAGTCCGTGTTCCTTGTGCAAGTAAAGGGCAATGCAATGAAATAGCTTTCCAAAATGGAATGCGGATACAACATTAAAGAAGACATTGCAGTCCCGCCAGTCCTGCTTGCTCATAGTGGATGTGCCTACGATGATGTCGGCATACTCTTGCACCTCTTCGTTCTCACGGACATCGAAACGCCGGAAAGGAAGTCTTTGAGTTAGAATTCCGTATTTCTTTAGGCGTTCTGGTTGGCCGAGGTCGGAATTAGGCAGAACACAGCACTCGTATACATCCACAGCCACATGCTGGCCGCAGGCGATTAGGGTGCCGATTCCGTTCATGAAGCTCTCTTTGGTTTCCAGAGGCAGACCAAGGATCAGCTCGGAATATGTGGGGACGCAGCGCTTGTGGTATTCCTTCATCATGTCAGAAAAATACCCCAGATCCAGATTCTTACGGCCGATGGCTTCCAAAGTATCTGGATTCAGACTCTGGAAGGAAAGGGTCGCACCCTGGAGCATACCAGCATGATGCAGTGCTTCAGAGATTGCAAGGACATTCATATCGCTGTTTTTGCTAAAGCTTACAAAGAAAGTCTTGGGATATCCACTGGTTTTTTTGTGGTCGCAAAAGGCTTCCACGAAGCGAGCATCTCTGGGAAACATGCCGAAGTTTGAGTCTGCACCGTAACAGTCGTAAATGGCATGGCTAGCGATCCATGCGATGTCGCCGAGGATTTGCTCCTCTGGGGCGAATCGAACCCGCGCTCTGTTCAGACCCCAGTCGCAATAGGCGCAGCTAAAGGGACATCCTCTGTTGGTTTCCAGAGTTGCGGAAAAGCGGTATTTTTCCCTGTTCTTTTCTACCAAATTATCAAACAGGCCCAGTTGATAGGGTGAGACGAACCGAGCAGTGATGTAGCTCAAATCCATATTGCACTCGATGGCGCCGGATTCGGATCGGAAAGCAATGTTGTACAGCTGGTCCGCAGGCTTTTTTCCTGCGAAGAAGAGAAGCAGATCTTCAAACAGCAATTCTCCCTCACCGATCATGATGTAATCGGCAAAGGGAAGCTCGGTAAATGCTCGGGTATAGTCCATGGGCACATTGTGACCGCCAAAAACCAATTTCGCATAAGGGAACTTTTCCTTGATTGCAACTGCCAATGCTTTGTTGTATTCGTAATTCCAGATGTAACAGGAAAAGAACACCGCATACGGCTCTTGCATCATATCTAGCACGTAAGCAATGGGTTTCTTTTCAAAAATATATTCTGCAAAATCGTATTCCTGAGCTATGTGTTCGTTGTTCATTACGTATGCATGCAGTACCGCAATTGCATAAGGCAACGGCATAACATCTGTATGACACGAAGAAGGTTGTACCATATATATTTTTTTCTTAGCCATTATTGCTCATCTCTTTCCATGGACGGCTTTCAAAAATTGTCTGTTTATACAAAGGAATAATTCTCTGACAGGCCGCCTTTCGATCTTCTTCATACAAAAGATTTCCATTGTTTAAATAAAGCACTAGAATTAACATCCACATAGGAATTAAAAAATAAAGGATCCGGTCTCGTTCTTGCGCTGAAATGAGTCTTTTATCTACAAAAACACTAATCTCGTCAATTAAGTCGTCCAAACTTCTGTACGTATCTCCCCAACGCAAATAGTCCCAGCAAAGGTAAAACGCCAATTCAATTTCCTTTGGACCACTGCGGAGATTTTCCCAATCTATAAGGCGATAATTCCCTCTAAAGGAGACGACATTGCCGGTGTGTAAATCACCATGTAGCAAATTGTAGGACCAAAAAAAGGTGTCTTTGTACTGCTCATATCCCAAGTTCCACATTTCCCTGGCACAGCACTCTAATTCTTCATACTCTCCTTTAATAGAGGACTGCTCTGTAATGCTATCTATTTCACGCTTGATATACCTATAGAAAGAATTATCTGACCCTCTTTTTGTATGGCCTTTTCTTGCAAAAGAATATATTCCTTCCGAATAACTGTCGGTAGTACGGGTATACCACTTGAGAAGCATGTCAGCCATTTTGTCAGGATTGGGGTGGTCATGCTGGTCGATGGTCTTAGCCATAGGCATTATACAGAAATTTCCGAGCGTAATATGAGGGAGCATAACCTCTTTTCCCCCCGGCAGAACCTCGACTGCCTCAAGTTTTAATTTTTCGTTCTTTTTGAGATTTTTAATGTAAATCATACACAACCCCTACTATATATTTTTTTCTCAATAAACAGATTATCTATCAAGTACAGGTCTATAACTGAGCGATCGACTACAAATTGCTCTATACCACAAGGACCCGAGTAGCCTTTTTGCATCGGGTATGGGGCGACCTCTAACCAGGTACAAAAACCCTTTACCCAAGAACTGCGTTGCTCCTGCTGCTGTCGGATTGCATTGCGAATGCATTGGGCCGGATGTGGCGTTCGGATATAAACCAACTCAGCAGTAAAATGAGCGTTGACTATATCAACCACCTGCTGCATATGAGAAAGAATTTGCTCTAGAGACAGCATATACAACCCCATAAGTTCATACAAGGGTGCCTGGATTAGTCCTGCATCTACGATCAGCGTGTCGTTGCCGGAGTCATTGCGCATGCAAAAATCCTTCCAGATCTCCAAATGCTCCCGCCGGTAATCTGCGTAAGACCGCTGGCGGTAAATGCTTCTGGCCTGGTCTAGGGATAAGGTGCGCCCCTCTTTTATGGCTTTGCGCACCTTATTTTCCGGAATAACATCGGCGCTGTAGATTATTCGAAAGGAATGGTTATTTTGAGCCAGCAACCGGTTTACGTAGGTTGTTTTTCCAACACCCGGTGTGCCCTCTATAAAAATTATTTTCTTCATAGCATTCTATTGTGGAAGATAAGCGCAGTCAGCAGAAACGTCATTCCCTAACAGAGGCCATACATGCTGCGCAAAAAAAGGAAGGTATTCTTTTTTTAACGAGCCGTCCTTGTTCAGCAGGGAGTTGCTTTCAAACCCGTCCACTGAAAAGGCCCCGCCGTCCACAAGCCGTGTTAGCTCGATCCGGTCGATTCCCAGCTTCCGCATATTGCGGATGAACCGGGGGATTTCTTGGTAATTGCAGACCTGCACAACAAACCGGGCAACAACGGCAGAAAGTTTGCCTTGTGCCTGCAAGGTAACATATTTTTTGACATTTTCCAGCAGCTGTGAGTAGCTTCCGCCCCGTCGGAGTTTCTCATAAGTTTCCTTTTCCCAAGCATCAATGGATATAAGCACTTCCGGCTGAAATACAGCTGTGATTTTGCCAAGAAGCTCATCGTTCCAAATTTGCCCGTTTGTTACAAGATGAAGCCGTCCCCGAAATTTGGGAATAAGCTGGTCCAGAAGATAGCTTCTGTATACGCGGCTGAACATACACTCTCCGTTGCCTGCAACATAAATATCTGCAACATCGCGGTAAAAAGCTTCATCAAGCCCT
The DNA here is from genome assembly GCF_000169255.2 of Pseudoflavonifractor capillosus ATCC 29799. Classification (GTDB taxonomy): domain Bacteria; phylum Bacillota; class Clostridia; order Oscillospirales; family Oscillospiraceae; genus Pseudoflavonifractor; species Pseudoflavonifractor capillosus. Next base: position 35,278 of record NZ_AAXG02000007.1, on the reverse strand, counting down.
TCAAGCCACCGGAGTTTCTGACCCAAAGCATCCTGATCCTCCACCAAGACACCTGTTCGGCAGGAAGGACAGGATAAATTACAAGTAGCATCTACCGCAATGTTTATGACAAGCGGATAATCGGAAACTTGCGGTAGGTTCTTCTCGAGGGCAGTGCTGCCGGCACGTAACAGTCCGCATTTTTCCGGGGTGCAAAAAATGGCAGTTCCGTTTAGAAGGGACAACCTCAGCAATCTAGCTCTTGGAGAGTGCCAAATCTTCCTAATGGGGGTATGCCTGACATTGCCAATGGCAAAGGGCATGATTGCAGAACAGCAGGTGTGTACATTGCCACCGGCGGTGATTTCCGCCTCATAAAGTGGGTGCTGGCAGGGCATATACTTTCCATGAGAGCTGTAGAACATTCTGCAGTAAATGGGCCATAGTTCAGTGGCTTCCTCAGCAGAACAACCCTGACGAGCCAGTAGCTGACCGAAGGCTGACTTTAGAGCAGGGAAAAAGAAATAATCCTTATTCACAAGGAACCCCTCATCAGATAAGGCTTCTTCTACAGTTTTTTCAAGATGCGTAACAATTAGGATATCCCCTCTGTGTTCCGCTACCTGCCTGCACAGTTTCACCATGGACTGGGCTGTTTCAAAGTCTTTTTCCTGATAGAAATACGTATTCGATGGGTTGCTACCAAAAAAATATGTAACATCAAACAGAAGATCACGTTTCCCGATTAGTACCATTTTTTAACTCCATCAACCACTTTGTTTTGTATTCCCTGACACGCGGAAGGTCCACCTGCTGCAGCCTGATAGCAAGGGGGCGGGCTGTGCAGAATAGTGCCATTTTCCGAAAATCCTCCTGCATTGAACTGTAGTCATCCATCAGACTCAGGTAGGAATCCAGGACCTGCTGCGTATAATTAAGTCCCAGGGGACGGTTTGAAATCTTAAACTTATAACGGTTCGAGTGTGGGTCGCAGGTCAGAAGAGCCTGCAGTTCAGAGGGAAAGAAGCTGCACAGCGCATAAGTGTAATCCAGACCATATTTGTTAATCATAAGCTCAAAATACCGATGGCAGTGGATTACTTCGCAAGCTGTATTGCAAATAGAAAGGCAACCGTTGTTAAGCAGAATCGTGATTCCGTAACCCTGCTCCAGGAAGTGATGCCGCGCAGCCATATCCCGCAGCAGTCCCTTGCCTGCAACCAGGGTGTGAAAGGCTTTGGTGATATGTTTGCCATCGGATTCCGGGTTGTTCACACTATACTTGATTTCTGCATTTGGGAAAGCTGCCCGGAAAGCATCTCCATAGTCCCGCAGACATACAATCTCCTCTGGCTGGAGTTTCCAGCTGTCGCAGTACCGGATGGCACGGTCAATCTCGCTCTGTGTCAGATCCCATGTGTTGATGGCCATTTCGCGGCGAATCCCAAACTGCGCAAGTAGTTCAAGGACGGTAAAAAGTTTGTCCTCGCTGTTGCTGTATTCCTGGACTAGGCTTTCCCTGGAAAAAAACCGGTCTCCTAGGGGCAGAGAAAAATATACACTATTGAGCCACTTTCTGTTTCTTTCCAGAAAGACTTGGAGATCTTCCGCTGACTCATTCAGGCATAAACCCACAGAAAATCTCTTTTCCAAACTGTTTTTGTTAATCATTTTCTGACCGTCCTTCCGATCGCTTCGTAAAGATCTGTAGGATCACTGTCCGCTTATGTGTTTGGACAGATAATTATATATGTAGTGGACGATAAATTTCTGACTCTTGCAACTGAAATCTCCTTCCAGACCGGTCAGCTCCTTCGCATCGCTCCAGTAGGGGCATCCACCGTAGCAATAGTGTTGGATGTCACAGCTTCCGCACTTGCCAGTTTTGACTTTGTCCCAATAGGAAGGCTGCCGTAGGAAGTCGCACATAATGCTTTCTAGGCTTCGACTGTTAATATTACCCAATTCGCTATTTGCAATATTGCAATAATGCAGGCAGCGGAATATGTTACCGGTGACGTCTATGCTGACATTGACTTCCCGGCAGTCCTGGATGAACTGGCAAACCTGCATACCTTTTGTCTTGGTTACCATTGTCCGAAGGATCCGCTCAAAAGGCTGGATGTTGATTTGGTGTATATTATCAGCTACCCAAATATCAAATAGATCCTTCAGAAATTTGCTATAGAGAACATCGTCAATCTGATTAGCCTGATTAGTGGAATTCGGTGAATTATAACAAGCGTTGAAACCGATGTCCAATCCGTTTTCCGCAAAGAAGTTGTAGAAGGCTCCTACGGCATTCGTAACAGAATCTGTAATCGTAGCCATTGCTCCTAACTGAATACCAGCCTTTTGCATCTTGCGTATGTTCTGCATGACTACACTGTGGGTACCATGACCGTTTGGAAAAACTCGGTTTTCGTCATGCAAAGCTTCTGTTCCGTCAATACTGACGCCCACACGGAACCGGTATTTACGCAAAAGCCCCAACATCTCTTCAGTACAAATCGTACCGTTAGTCTGGACATTGAAAAGCACAGCTGGATCTAGAGAGATATAGTATTCGCATAGTTGAGCAATCAACTCGGGCTTGATCAACATAGGCTCTCCACCATGGAAGGTAAATTCTGTACGAAACCCTCTTTTGCGGTTATACTCGATCAATTCCCGGCCAAAGCGTTCAAAATAGGGAATCCCCAGCTGGAAATCAGCATTGATTTTAGCGGAAGGAACAGAATAATCGGATTTAAAGTTCTCTTCTTCAAAGCAGTATTTACATCTCATATTGCATTCTTTTGTGCATGCAATGATTCCAATCATATAAGTCACCTCGAGAAAAGAGGCCGTGCCTGATTCGACAGGCACGGCCATTGTTGACAGCTATAGTTGATTATTAGAACATAATACCGTAAGAACCACCGCTGGAAACTGCGTATACACCGTAGCCAGTGGCTTCCATGCCGGTATCAGCATCTTCTGCAACAAGTGCCTTTACCAGTCTATCAACCTTCTCGGTCTCGGGCATCTCGTAAGCAGAGACTTCTACACTCAGCTTGCTAACAACTACGTCACTCATAAGAAGACCTCCATCAATGTTGCATTATACAACTTGCTGCATTTTACAAGCTATATTATAGATATATTATCACAATTCGACATATATGTCAATTTGTGTTTTGCTTTATTTTTCTAACAGATGGGTATTGCATCTCGACAAAACATTACCTTTCCCGGTTTTGGTCTTTCCTATGGGATACAGTTTTCTCTTGCTGATGATTGCGAAGCCGCTCCCGGACAGAGCAGGGTTCTTCCTCATGTTCATCCAGCATCTTAGAAACGTTCCTTCTGGCTTCTGCCATGGTGAAGGGACTATACTGCGTATCATAAGCGGTTTGGATTCTGGCAACGGTGGAGCGCTCCATGCCTGGGCACAGTTGCAGTCGTGCATCTGTCAGTTCCTCTGCATCGAATTCTGCTGCCTGTGCTTCCAGTTCCCGATACTGCTGCAAGGCAGATTCTAGTTCGGCGGTATATTTCCTTTCCCGCTCGTCTAGCTTTAGACTGCCCGCCAGGTGTTGGTTTTTTCTTCCTTGTAGACTGCCATGATTAGCCCTCCTTTCCCGTCTTGCCGTAGCAAAACTTCTCCATGAAAAAGTTCCGATTGACCCGCCCGGAGATGGTCAGATAGCCCTTCTCACGGAGTTCGGCGTTGAGCTTGTGGATCACCTTGTAGGCGTGGGACTTGGAGATGCCCAGCTCCTGGGCCACTTCCTCCACGCGCATAAAGTTTTGTGCCTGCATTGAAAATACCTTCCTTTCTTCGTTGATGGCTGCTGCGGCTGGATATTGTGTCCCATAAATACCTCCTCACTTTTGTCCGCCACTTTTTTCCCGGATGTATAACCGGGGGATTGCGGCAGTTCTTTTTTATTTATTGATTCTAAGCTATTATGCTTAGTCTATTGTCATTATACTAAGCAAAATAGCTTGTGTCAATCGGAGTACGCAAAATAAATTAAATAAAATTGTTTAGGATTCCCTTGACTTTACTAAGCATTTCTGCTACGCTTTTCCTAAAGACAACCAACGATTGGAGCTGATGATATGGCAGTTGGCGAACGGATTCACTTTTTCCGCCTCCTGCGGGGGATGACACAGAAGTATCTCGGCATGGCGCTGGGTTTCCCGGAGAAGTCCGCCGATGTGCGCCTTGCTCAGTACGAAACAGGATCAAGAACCCCCAAAGCGGACCTGACTGCCGCCCTGGCCCAGGTACTGGATGTCTCACCCCATGCGCTCTCTGTCCCGGACATAGACTCCTATGTGGGACTGATGCACACCCTGTTTACCCTGGAGGATAACTACGGGCTCAAGATCAGCGAGATGGATGGAGAAGTCTGCCTGAAAGTTGATGTGCGGAAGAACAAGGACGCCGCCCAGCTGCACGAGATGCTCTGTTCCTGGCAGCAGGCCGCTGCCATGCTGGAGGCGGGCGAAATCTCCAAAGAGGATTACGACAAGTGGCGCTACCACTATCCGGAGTTTGACAAAGCCCAGACCTATGTGAAGGTGCCGCCCCAGGACCTCTTTTGACCCTCTCACTTGTAGGCCACGGGAGAGGCCGTTTGTTGCACAAAATAATAATAAAAAGAAAAAGAGAGCTAACTGACTAATCAAAATCAGTTAGCTCTCTTTTTATGAATAATGAAAAAATGTTGCCAAATCGTTGCCACGAAGGGTCTTAACCCCTCAAAAACCCAGTAAAATCAGGCTTTTCCGGGCCTCTGAAATTACTCCCACTCGTTGCTGGGCATCATATTCTAACGGATTTTGCTTTAGAAATATGATACCCTATTCTTTTGATTATTTGATATATCCATATTATCCAGCCTATACAATGGGCTGTTATCAAATTGTTATCAGCCATGATAACGGGAGGGAGGGGCTTACTATTTGTTCTGCTGGTTTACGAGTGTAACTATACCACAAAAAGCGGGGAAATGCAACCACATTCCCCCGCCACAGATTTACTTTTTACCCTCTTACTTTCTGGATTAGCTCTTTCGCTTCTTCTTTCTTTAATACCTTGCCATAGGACACCACTTTTCCATCCACCACCAGCGCCGGCGTGGTCATGACCCCGTAGGCGGCGATCTGCGTGAAGTCCGTCACATGGTCAATCGTAGTATCCATCCCCAGCTCTGTGAGAGCGGCACGAACAGCATTTTCCAGGGCGTTGCATTTGGCGCACCCGGTTCCCAGTACCTTAACCCCGGCAGCGGCTTTTGCCGCCTCTGCCTGTGCCATTGTTTCCGGGGTGCAGTTACCGCCACAGCAGCAGGATTTTGTTTCTTCTTTCTTCTTACTGAACAGTCCCATAATTGATTCCTCCTATAAAATTCATATTAGCAAAAATTGGAACGCATTGAACAGATAACCGACAATGATAATGCCAATGGTGCAGACGCTAATGAACAGTGCCAGCAGCTTTGGCTTCACGGCCTTGCGGAGCATAATCAAGGACGGCAGACTCAGTGTTGTGACAGCCATCATAAAAGACAGAATTGTGCCAAGCTGTGCGCCCTTATAGAGCAGAGCCTCCGCCACCGGGATAGTGCCGAAAATATCCGCATACATGGGTACACCCACCAGCGTGGCAAGGACAACCCCAAACGGATTGTTGCCGCCTAACACCGCTTCAATCCAGCTTTCTGGAATCCAGTTGTGAATGAATGCACCAATACCCACGCCGACCAGGATATAAGGGAATACTTTCTTGAATGTGGAAACGACCTGTTCTTTGGCAAACTGAACTCGTTCCCGTTTGGTCAGTGTTGGGGATTCAATGTCCACGCCGCCAGCATTGCGGAGAAATTCCTCTACATAAGGCTCCATGTGAAGCTTCTCAATCAGGGTGCCGCCTACCACAGCGATCAACAAGCCGACTACCACATAGATAATTGCAACTTTAGCACCGAAAATGCTTATTAGGAGGATAAGGCTGCCCAGGTCTACCATTGGAGAGGAAATCAGGAACGAGAATGTAACCCCCAGCGGCAGCCCGGCGCTGGTAAAGCCGATAAACAGCGGGATGGACGAACAAGAGCAAAAGGGCGTCACCGTACCCAGCAACGCAGAGATGATGTTTGCCCCAATGCCATGGAACCGCCCCAATATCCGCTTACTGCGCTCCGGCGGGAAATAACTTTGGATGTAGGAAATCACGAAAATCAAGAAGCACAGCAGAACTGTGATTTTCAGCGTGTCATAGAGGAAAAATTGAATACTGCCCCCTACACGTTCTCCTATGTCCAGGCTCAGTAGGGAAAGGCCCTTGCCAATCAGCTCATTCAGCCATTTCATGCCTAAAACTTGGTCTTGGATAAACTGCCATACGCCCATAAAAAAACCTCACTTTCAAATTGTTGGACAACATATCAAAAATTTTTGATGTTATGTGTTTAAGATAAACGCCACCTCACTATGATGGCGTTTATCTATCACATAAAAAACATCTGCCCTACTGGACTACATCTGGTGTAGTAATGGCCAGTAGCAACTTCACAGCTTTGTCCCTGCCAGTCTCACTCAAACGGTAATGCGTCCATTTGCCCTCCTGACGGCTTACAACAAGTCCAGAATCACATAAGACTTTCATGTGATAGGACAGGCCAGATTGCGTCAAGTCCATTGGTTCCTGCAAAACACAGGCGCATTTTTCACCGCTTCGCAGTTGTTCCAGAATGGCAAGACGTTTTGGGTCGCATAGGGCTTTGAATACTTTTGCGTTTTCCTGGTGTGTTCCCATGTGACCACCTCAAATCAAAAATTATTGATATGTGTAGTATATGCACAAGAATCTGTTTTGTCAATAGCCTTACAAAAATATTTTCCGATTTACCTTGCTCCCCGGCTAAATTTCCGTTTTGCTTTTCTCTGCTCTTTCTCTGCTGCCTCCCGCCGTTTTGCGTCCTCAACGGCCCTTTCTACTTCCTCCGGGCCGAACGCTCGCTTGACCCGCTCAAAGTCGGCGGCTGTCCCCCGCAGGGCCTTGTTCTCCATCTTCACCTCCTGCAAACGTTCGGACAGGTTGGCGTTGCCCTCCCGTACCCGTCCATAGTCCCCCTGCAAACGCTCATACTTTCCTTTCAACTCAACATAGGCCCGGTACAGAGAACGCAGCACCTTGACAATCTGCGCCAACAGGGGCTTGGCTTTCTTCTCCCGGTAGGACTTGGCGCTCTCCAGCGGCCCCGGCTCCGGCAATATCCGCTCCGGGTCATCGGAGAACTGCGCCGCCAACTGCTCCATGTTCCTCACAGCCGGGGCCAGCTCCTTTAGACGCTGCTCCTGCTGTTCCACCTGTCCCTGCTTCTTGGCCTTGACCGCCTCCAGCTCGGCAATCTCTTTTACCCTCTGCTCCTTTTTGAAGTCCAGCACAGACAGGTGCTTATCATGGGTGCCCTTGTCCTCCCACTCTATCCCGTGGCGCTCCATCACGGCGGCAAGCTGCTCCTTTTCAGAGCGTACCCACTGGCTCCACTCCGTATCGCCCCTGGTGCCGCCCTTAAAGCCCTGGGCCGCTAACGCCTGTTTCAGCGATACCCTCGTGTCCAGGCCCCGCTTGCTCCCGGTGGTGAATGGCACAAAGTCGATGTGCAGATGGGGCGTGGCCTCGTCCATGTGGAGGTGAGCGGAGAACACCCGAAGCTGGGGGTTGCGCTCCTGGAAGCCTCTCATGTACTCGTCCAGCACCGCCGCCGCAAGCTGGCCGTCCTCGCCCTCGGCGCTCATGTCGTCCTTGTTGCCCACTTGCAGGATGATTTCATGGAACGGCTTTTCCTGCTTGCTGGAACGTATCTTTTCATAGTAGTCCTCGATTTTGCGGTCTGCCCTGGTCTGCTTGTCATTGTACCGCTTGAGGGCCTCGTCAAAAAGCTCATGAAAAACTGTCTTGATATTTTCGTAACAGTAGGTTATATTCAAGTGGGAGCGTGACCGGTCGGTGTTCTTGGCGTTGAACGCCCTGCTGTTGTGGCTCACCGAACCCTGCCCCACCATCGCACTAATCGTCCTTTTCAAATCAACACTCCTTTCGCCGCGCCAGCGGCGGCCTTTGTTACTTTCTGCGAAAGTAACGCAAAAGCACTTTTGACAGCCTTGCGGCCATCAAAAGCGCATTTGCGCCACGGGGTGGAGTGGGGGCGTTGCCCCCGCCGTCTGCGGACGGCTCCCCCAGCAGGGCCGCCCTTTGAAAAGGGCACCCTGCACCCCGCCTAAACTTTGACACTCGCCGTTGGGCAGGGGGGAAAGGCACAGCCTTTCCCCCCACCCGGCCAGTGTCCTCCGTGGGCCAAAAGTCAAGGGGTTCGGGTTGTATTGCCTTGCGGCAATCTCCACCCGCAGGTATGCCCCCTTGACTTTTGGCCCCGCTCCCCGTGACGGCCGTGACGACCGTGACGATGTTTTACACACCGCCCCCGCTCTCAAAAAAGCCGTCACAGCCGTCACGGTCGTCACGCTTGAGGCGGTTCCAGGGTGAGGGTGATACTTCTCCCGGCGTGGCTCCTGCTGTTCTCATAGCGGATATGGTACTCAGCCGCCAGCCTCCCGGCCCGGACGTTCAGCCGCATAGCCAGAGCGTTGGGCTTCATGTCGGTCTGGAGCGCCGCCGCCAGCTCCGTGGCTGTACCACCCCAGGTAGGGCTGTCCGCCGTTACAAGGGCGGCAACGGCCTCCAATACCGGGTCGGGCGGTTCCACCCACGGCTCCGTTTCCAGCCGCTCCAGCTCCCACACAAGGCGCTCCTTGTCCTTGGTGAGATACATCCGCTGGTCTTGCTGGTCACGCCCTGCCACGTCCAGAATGGCGCTGCCGTCCGTCCGCTTCTCCTTTTGAAGAAGAAAGGCCCCGTCCGCAGCCCCTAACAGGCCATTGGTGCCGGAAATCATGTCAAACTTATCATCGGCCTGTTGCTTTCGGGTGTGGTGTACCAGCAGGAGACAAATACCGCAATCATCGGCAAGGCGTTTCAGCTTGCCCACCACCTCGTAATCGTTGGCATAGCTGTACTTGTCCCCGCCGACCTCCCGCACTTTCTGGAGGGTGTCAATGATAATCAGCTTGGTGTCGGGGTGCTGACGGACGAACTTCTTTAGCTGTTCCTCCAGGCCCAGGCCGAGCTGTTTGGCGTAGATTGCAAAGAGCAGATCATTGGTGCCATCCATCCCAAACATCCGATACAGCCGCCCCTGCAAGCGGCGGTGGTCGTCCTCCAACGCCAGATAGAGGACGGTGCCCTTGTGGACGGGGTAGCCCCACAGGGGGAGGCCCATGCTCACATGATAGGCAAGCTGGGCCATCAGGAACGACTTGCCCACCTTGGGCGCTCCCGCAAAGAGGTACGTTCCAGGGTAGAGCAGACCGTCAATGATTGGCGGTCTGCTCTGATAGACATTCTGGTAAAGTTCATTCATGGAAACGGTGTGGAGGTAGGCCGGGTCGCTTGTCCGTTGAAGCTCCCGAAGAATATCCTCCATACTTTCATCCTGGGGGTTGTTTTCGGTAGCCGCTTCTGATATACTGGCCGTGGTACATATTTGTGAATTGGGCTGTTCCCCGTCTGCGCCAACAGACGGAACCGGGACAGTCCTTTTCGCTTCTCTGGAATCCATCAATCTATCAATCCTCCTTCATGCCGTCCAGCGTCACGGTGATAAGGCGGATGGTGGCGAGAAGTTCATCATCCACCCCGCCCCCGGTTTCCATGCGCCGCAGCTCCCCCAGGACGGCGGCGAGCTGGTCACGCAGGGCCTTGTAGACCCTGGGATTGCCCTGCACCACAATGTCCCGGTTCAGCAGCCGCCGGGTGATGTAGTCCTGCTTGGTCAGCCCGGACAGGCGGACAGCAATCTCAAGCTGTTCGTCCTCCTCCGGGGACACTCGGAACGCCACGGTCTTGTTCCGCCAGCGGTTGTGATTGTCCAAATTCTTAGCCGACATTATGCTCCCGTCCTTTCAAAGTCCAGCTTGTCCGCCATTTCCGTCTGCTTGGACGGAAACAGGTGGGCGTAGCGGTAAGTGATCTCGATACTCTCATGGCCTACTCGGTCGGCAATCGCCACCGCCGAGAAGCCCATATCAATCAGCAGGGAAATGTGGCTGTGTCGGAGGTCATGGATACGGATACGCTTGACCCCGGCCTCTTTCGCCCCTCTGTCCATCTCATGGTGGAGATAGCTTTTCGTAACGGTGAAAATGCGGTCTTTCTTCTTGACCCCGTAGAGCATCCCCAGGTAGTCCCGCATTTCGTCACAGAGGAAATTGGGCATTTTGATGGTACGATTGCTTTTCTTGGTTTTCGGAGTGGTAATCACATCCTCGCCGTGGAGCCGCTGGTAGGACTTGCTGATCTTCACCATCCCGGCCTCAAAGTCGAAGTCCGCCGGGGTGAGGGCCAGCAGCTCCCCCTCCCGAATACCGCACCAGTAGAGCATTTCAAAGGCGTAGTAGGAGAGGGGCTTGTCCATCATGGCCTCAGCAAACCGCTGATACTCCGCCTTTGTCCAGAACAGCATTTCCTTCCGCTCCTCCGTCCCCATGTTCCCGGCTTTGGCGGCGGGATTGGAGCGAAGCTCATAGAAACGGACAGCGTGGTTGAAGATGGCGCTGAGCTGGTTGTGCAGGGTTTTGAGGTAGGTCTGGGAGTAGGGCTTGCGCTGTTCGTCCCGATAAGCCAGCAGCTCATTCTGCCATGCGATTACGTCCTTGGTGGTGATCTCGCTGATTTTCCGCTTGCCGAAGTAGGGCAGAATCTTCTTCTGGATGATGTTCTCCTTTGTCAGCCAGGTGTTCTCTTTCAGCCGGGGCCGCACGTCCTTGGTGTAAAGCTCCACAAAGGCTTCAAAGGTCATATCCATGTCGGCGGCGGTCTGCATTTGAAAGCTGCGCTCCCAGTCCTGGGCCTCCCGCTTGGTGGGAAAGCCCCGCTTGCACTTTTGCTTGCGCTCCCCCGTCCAGTCCCGATACCACGCCATGACGTACCATGTGCCCCGCTTTTCGTCCTTAAATACCGGCATTTTCGTTCACTTCCTTTCTGGCCCCGTAGAGCCGCTCGTTGAAATACTGGCGGTTGACCCGCCCCGCAATGGTGATGAAGCCCTTTCCTTTCAGTTCCTCGTTGAGCTGCCGAATGAGCTTATAGGCGTAGGGCCTCGACACGCCCAGCTCGTCCGCTACTTCGTCCACCCGGATAAACTTGTTCTCCATGCTGGTTCCTCCTTTCTTGAATAATAACGCTATTTGTTTAACGTTGATCCTATTATACTAACCCTATTCCGTTATGTCAAGGCTTTCCAAGAAGAAAATATAAACAAATTTATTTATATTTCGCTTGACAGTTCTAAACATATCTGTTATACTCCAAGTGTCCCCATTACATAGATTGGAGTTGGCAGTTATGGCGATTGGTGAACGTATTCGCTTTTTCCGCAATAAGAAAGGTGTCACGCAGAAGTATCTCGGTCAGGTGGTGGGCTTCCCGGAACGCTCCGCCGATGTGCGTATGGCGCAGTATGAAACCGGGAGCCGTACCCCCAAGGCCGACCTGACCAAGACGCTGGCGGGCTTTTTTGAAGTCTCCACCGATGCCTTGACCGTCCCTGACATAGACAGCGACATTGGCCTCATGCACACCCTCTTTGCCCTGGAAGACATTCGGGGCCTTACTATCGGAGAGATTGACGGTGAAATCTGTCTGCGGCTGGACAAGTCCAAAGGCAAGACCTATGTTGATATGCTTGAAATGCTGTCCGCCTGGGCGGAGCAGGCCAAGAAGCTGGAGGCCGGGGAGATCACCAGGGAGGACTATGACCGCTGGCGCTACAACTACCCCAAGTACGACACCACCCGCAGGTGGGTCAAAGTCCCCTCCAAGGAGTTGAGCGACGCCCTGACAGCAGCCTTCAAGAACAGACTGGGCAAAGACTGACAGACGACAAGAAAGCCCTTACCGACGTTGCCATCGGTAAGGGCTTTATAATATGGTTTTTGTCACCCACAAGCCGCAAAGGAACACTTTTCACCTGCAATCCACCGGGGATACAGAATGATACGGCCTATGGGGAGCGTTATCAAATCGTTATCAAAAGAGAGGCGCAAAACCGTCTATCCGTTGTGCCGCAACGGGTTCAAAGTTTCAAAAACTCATTCCCACTCGATAGTGCCGGTGGGCTTGGGCGTCAGGTCGTAGCAGACGCGGTTGACACCGGGAACCTCGCTGGTGATGCGCTTGGTGATGTGCTGGAGCAGGGCGAAGGGCACGTCCTCCACGGTGGCAGTCATGGCGTCCACGGTGTTGACGGCACGGATGATAACAGGCCACTCGTCAGCGCGCTTGTCGTCGCGCACGCCCACGGACTTGAAGTCGGGGATGACGGTGAAGTACTGCCAAACCTTGCCCTCCAGACCGTTCTTGGCGAACTCCTCACGCAGGATGGCGTCGGACTCCCGGACGGCCTCCAGCCGGTTGCGGGTGATGGCGCCCAGGCAGCGCACGCCCAGACCGGGGCCGGGGAAGGGCTGACGGAACACCATGCCGTCGGGCAGACCAAGGGCCTGGCCTACCACGCGGACCTCGTCCTTGAAGAGGAACTTCAGGGGCTCCACCAGCTCAAACTTCAGGTCCTCAGGCAGACCGCCCACGTTGTGTGTGCCTTGACCCCGCCGCTCTCCAGGATGTCGGGGTAAATGGTGCCCTGGGCCAGGAACTCAATGCCCTCCAGCTTGCGGGCCTCCTCCTCGAACACGCGGATAAACTCAGCGCCGATGATCTTGCGCTTCTGCTCGGGCTCAGCCACACCGGCCAGCTTCTCCAGGAAGCGGTCCACCGCATCCACATAGACCAGGTTGGCGTCCATCTCATCCCGGAACACCTTGACCACCTGCTCAGGCTCACCCTTGCGGAGCAGGCCGTGGTTGACGTGGACGCAGACCAGCTGCTTACCGATGGCCTTGATGAGCAGAGCGGCCACCACAGAGGAGTCCACGCCGCCGCTGAGGGCCAGCAGTACCTTCTTGTCGCCCACCTGGGCCTGAATGTCTGCAACCTGCTGGGCAATGAAGGCCTCAGCCAGGGCGGGGGTGGTGATTCGCTCCATGCTCTCGGGACGCTTGTTGCTTTCCATATAGGTCCTCCTTCATCAACAATGGATTTATTTCATTTTCACGCGACAGTTTCTCGCGTTTATGCGGGGAAAAGTGCTGCAAATATGTCAATATCGAAATAATATCACAGAATCGAAGGAAATTCAACGGTATTCTGCCCCGCTTGGAGGGAAGAGAATGACTTGAACAGTCGTTGATACAGGCAGGCTCAGAAGAGAGAAGGAAAACCGCTGGGCTGAATCGTAAATTCAGCTAGATAATATAGGAAATATTCTTTTGCCGGATATTTGAGCAGGTGGCTGTTACCGCTCTGTAACTTGACGGTAATCCTGCGGGCGTGTAGTATAACCTAAACGACTACAATTGACGTAATTGAAGGAGCGAAATATGAAACGACTGCCTGACACAGAACTGGAAGTGATGAAGGCCCTCTGGTCTCTCGGCAAAGACGTGCCCCGTTTGGCCCTGGACCACGCGTTGGTTTCTTTTCAGTGGTCCCGCAACACCATCAATACCTATCTCACCCGATTGGTAGAAAAGGGCTTTGTATCGGTTCAGCGGGACGGAAAAAGCAACCTGTATACACCCCTGGTCTCCCGAGAGGAATACCTGGCCTTTGATAGCCGATCGGTACTCAAACGGCTCTACGGTACACCACGAAACTTTATGGCAGCGCTGGCCAGGGACGGCCTGGACCGGAAAGAACTGGATGAACTGCGCACCTTTCTGGAAGAGCTGGAGGGAGGGCAGACGGATGACTGATTTTCTCATTCGACTAGGCACGCTGTCGCTGGGCGGCGGCGTGGCGGTGCTGCTCCTCATTGGGGCGGGGCGTATGAGCCGGAACCGCTATGCTGCCCGCTGGCGCTGCCGGGCCTGGAACATTTTGTGCCTTCTGATGATTCTCCCTATCCCGGTGTTCTCCCTTCCGACCCCCATCAAAACGCCCTCCACGCTGATCCAACTGCAACTGCCCGCTGAGCATACCGTATCGGACCGACCGACTTTGGAGAACGGGGAGCGGCAGCCTCATCCACATGGCAATGGCGGATATGAAGCCGGCAATCCCACATCCCCCACAGGTACCGCTTCCTCCCAAAATCATCAGTACCAGTCCACACCCCAGGCCTCCCAAGCGCCTCAGACGCCCACAGCGCCCGCTGTACGCTCGTTTTCCATTCCTGCCCTGTTGCTGGCGCTCTGGGTGGCAGGGATGGCTGCCCTGCTGATACGCCACTTGGCCGCCCATCTGATTTTTTGCAGGTGGATCAAACGCTGGGCGGAGCCTGTCACAGAACGGGAAATCATACAGGCCTTCCGCCAGGCGGGGGACCGGCTGGGACTACGCCGCCTCCCAGGGATTCTCTCCTGTCCCGGCCTGGCTTCCCCCATGCTGTGCGGCCTTTTCCGGCCGGTGCTGCTCATCCCACAGAGGGAAACCCATGGAGAGGCGCTGGAACTCACCTTAGAGCATGAACTGACCCACTACCGCCGCCGGGACGTGTGGTGGAAGGCCCTGGCCCTGCTGGCCAATGCCGTCCACTGGTTCAACCCCCTCATGTGGTGGATGGTCCGCCGGGTGGAATACGATCTGGAGCTGGCCTGTGACGACGCAGTTTTGCAGACCCGAGGACAGGCGGGGCGGGCTGTCTATGGCCGCACCGTGTTGGAAGCCCTGGAGGCGCTGAGCGCTCAGTCCTTCAAGGGAAAATGATGTCCATTCCTGCGCCGCTCATTTCGCAAAATTAAGACGAGAAAGGAGCTTCTCCGATGAAGCGCACATCCCATTCTGTCTGCCGTTCTCCTTTTACCACCTGCTTCTTGGGAAGCGCCGGAGAAAACCGGGAACGGCTGCGCAATATCGTTACCGGCGGGGAAAAACGTTCTGGCCGATGGCTGTTTCCCCTGTCTATTCTGCTCACACTCTTTTGCTGTTTCTTTCTGGTGTCCTGCCGAACAGAGGAAGGGGAGAAAACCACCCTCTCTGTGCAGCCCACAGACGCGACACCTGTCTTCTCCCTGACGGGACCGGGGGAGGAAACCGTGCCCTTTTCCAATCTGCTGGGCCTTCAGGGGACCGTGCGCCACGAAGTGACGGAAGATGGAAATCATTGGTATACCTATCAGGCGCAGCTTGCCAACGGGACCAGCTTTGCGCTGGCGGACGCTTCCGGCGCGGTGTTTCATCTGGACCTGGATGGCGATGGACAGATGGAGTTGGTGGACTACGACGCCTCCGTGGGCTCGATCGAGGTCTGGCGCCGCTGGCCCGACGGTTCCATACGGGAACTGGAGCTCAGAGAGGCGGCAGCCAATCACTTCGGCCTGAAAGGGGAGTCCTGGCGTCTGGTCAATCTGACCTTCCACCCAGAGGACATCACTGTGACCATATCTTCCACAGAGAAAGAGGAGACCGTTCCGTTGTCCCTTCTGCTGGAGGAGGCCCGCAGCGGCTCCATCGTACTCGCCGCACCGGATGCGCAAAATCCGGAGGGAACCCCTTTGAGCACGGTGCTTCCCTTCGGGACCTACTCGGTTTTCTATGAAAAGCTCAATCTGGACGGGGAGGGAGAGGAAGATGACTCCCTCATCGTCACCTGCTTTGACTACGACAGTCCGCAGGGAGCGCTTACTGTGGCAGAGGCCACTCTGGGCACAGGAGCGACTTTGACATGGACATGTGACGACACAGGGAGTCCGAACATCCTGCCCGCCCACCTCATCTCTGCGGAACGGCAGTCCATCGTGCTGCGCATGCTCCACCGCGCTACCAACAATGGTGCAGCCACCTATTATATATTGGATGCGGGAAACGGGGTCCTTACGGAAAAAGCAAGGCTTGGAACAATGGAAGGTGCGGACTCCGGCGACTTGGCCCCGGACGACCAGCTGCAATTCGATTCCGCTCTGGATAGCCGTCCGGACGGCCTGGATACCCTGCGGATCTCCACCATGTATCCCGACAAATGGCATACCCGCTATGGCAGCTTGTTCTGGGATGGGGCGGAGTTTGTGTGGGAGACCGACACACGGTTCATTGACACCGAATCCCTGACCCTGGCCGACGGCCGGGAAATGACGGTCAAGCTGTCCGGGCCGGTCTCTCAGGTGGAGGAGAGCGAGTATTATAACCTCTGTTACGACCTGGTGGAGATCTGGGACGGAGATACCTTGCTCCAGACCATAACACCCGCCTTCCCGCTGCCCGAGCCATATGTGTTTGACGAAGATACCAAACGGGAGATCACCATTCCGGAGGAGAATTACCTCCCCGGTTTTTCCGCCGCAGCCATGCTCCACAATGTGGATATCCGGGACATCAACTTTGACGGGTCAGAGGATCTGGGGCTTCCCTGCGACAGTACCCACTACGACACCCACGCCTGGTATGTGTGGGATGGGGCAAACCAGCAGTTCCGCTACGCCTTTTCTCTGGAAGGGCATCCCACCATAGACGCGGAGGGGCAGCGGATCATCGAACATCGCTTTGAAGAGGGGGACAACGCCTACTCCTTCAATGCACGGGGGCAGCTGGTCTGGATGGGGCCGGTGGATACCCTCAAAGAATAAGCCGCGTCGATTGCCAAAGGAGGTTTTATGCACACACATGTCCCATCGCCGCCGCGGTCCCCGGTTACCACCCGTTTTTCGGGCACCATGCGGGAGAACAAAGAGCGGATACGCAACATTTTTAACGGCGGGCACAAGCGTCCTGGGCGGTGGCTGCTGCCCCTTGCCGTCTTGGTTATACTCTTTTGCTGCTTTGCTCTGGTCTCTTGCCAGAGGCAAGAGTCTACTCCATCCCTTGCGATGGACACGCAGTACTACGATGAAAACGGAAATTACATTGAAATCCCTGCTTTGGCACTGCCGGAAGGGGAGGAACCCACCGAAGGCATCACGGAGATCAATGAGACGCTGTCTGAATTGCGGGCGTTTTATCAGCCTGTGCTGGCAGGTAGGGCTGAGGATGCCGGCCTGGCCAGCCGGGAAAACCAGTGCATCCTCTATCCAACGGAGACAGAGCGCTATCTCAATCTCCTTTTCTTCAGAAATGTCTATCATACCGACCTGAACACCGGGCACATCACTTCTCTTGTCTACGACAAGCAGGAGGGGGTACAAGTCACGCTGGATCAAGCGCTGGAGATGGTCGGACAGACAGAGGAGGGGCTGATTCAGGCGTTGGCGGAGCAGTATAACCCCATCCTGGCTGAGGAGATCCCGGGTATCCGGGTCTGTATCCAGAATCAGGCCCTGGAGGGGTTCCGCATGGGGCAGGACGGCCAACCCGTTTTTTACCTCACAGCGCGGGTGGATGATGCCGCTGACGGGGCGGAAGACGCCATCAGCGGCGCGGAACATATTTACATCTGGTCTGACGACTCCTTTACGCAATATGACCAGTACGCTGTCTCCGACCTTCAGCCCCTGGTGCCGGCAGAGGAGTGCCTGGATCTGGAGCCGCCGCTGTGGCGGCAGTGGTTCTTTGACGGCGGTGCGCCGGAGGGCGGCTTCGCGCCTCTTCTCAGTGCGCAGAATCGAAGCCAACTGGAGACGCTGTATGGAGCCGTGGCCCATCAGATGGGTTTCAACGAAACGGAGCTTGCTCCCTCCATAGACCAGGCGTCCCCTACGCTGCTCCAGGCGTACCAGCAGGGAGACTATACCGTGGCCGCCGCTACTTTTCAGGATGCCTATGATACTTATCTGGTGATCGGTGTCATAGACGACGCAACCGGCTCTCTTGTTGATACCCCCTATATTTCTGCCCGTCAAGGGGGGACTGCCCATGCGGTCCTTTTCCAGCAGGATGGGGAGACCTGCATGCTATATACCTTCAACCAGGTAAATCAGGAGGTGGTTTCTGGAGAATGTGGCGCGATCGGGCTGGAAGAGGGACATCTCCTTTGGTCCTGGCCGGTGCAGGGGTCCCTTCTGGACGGCGATTCCCAGCTCCGGAGCGACTATGATGCCTGGTGCGGGGAATATCTGGCGCTTATGGCTCCGGGCGGGGTAGACCTGTTCCAGCGGTCCCAACCTGACGCCGTTGACGGGGAAGAACCCCAGTGGATTCCCTATACCAGGGAAAGCTTCTATCGGGCTCCGGAGCAGGATTTGCCTTTGGATGTCTACGATGCCATCCGGGTCTGGTTGGAGGAATTCAACCGAAAGGAGTACAACCCCTGGGCGATCCCCAATGCATCGGCGGTATGGCAGATTTCCTCCATTACCCCGGAGAAGGGGAAATGGAGCGGGGAAGGAGAGACGGTCTATTCCGTGATTGCCCGGGCCGATTGTGAGAAGGATCTCTGTCTCAAAGCTTCCATCCGCTTCAATCACACCACCGGAGCTGTTTCAGAGGTCCTGACTTCCGCCGCAGGATCTGAGGAAGAGCTGGACATCGGATTTTCCTACAGCACATATCCCCTCACCCTGTCAGATGGCCGGACGCTCACTTTGGAGTTTGAAAAAGTGCCGTTAGAGGAGCCAGGCAATGTAGCTCTGGTACGGCAGGTGAGGGTTTGGGACGGCAACAGACTGCTGCAAACCATTATGAAAGGCGATGTGAGGGAGGATGGAGTGCGCCTTTACGAAGGAATCTATCGCCACACTGACAAAGATGAGGTGCCCGGCGCTCCTGACCTGCGGGATATCAATGGAGACGGTTCTGCCGATTTGGGACTGCTGGTAAACAAAAAGTTTCCCCACAACGTGAACTATGCCTATTTTCTCTGGGACGACCAGGCAGAGCAGCTGCGTTATTCCGGCATGTTTTTTGCGCCTCCGGAACTGGAGAGTTCGGGGCAGATAATCGAAACGGAGCATGGCGGCGGCGGACTGCCCATCCGCCGGCGGTATATCTTCCTGTCTGATCATTCCGACATGAATTACGGCGTGCCCCTGTTTGCAGGTTTTGATTCCCGGGGCTCTCTGCCGCCGGAAGAAACAACCCTGCCCATCCCGGAAGAGGGACTCACATTCTCCTTCTCCAGCGGAGCGGGTGCTTGGAGCACCTATTTGACACTGCTTCCGGACGGCACTTTTTCCGGAACGTACAGCGACAGCGATATGGGTTCCAATACAGTCTATCTGTGTCAATTCCAGGGCACTTTTTCTATGTTTACACCCATGAGCGACCATATATACGACCTCACGCTTACAAATCTTGAGATTACGACCGGACACCCTGTAGACGAAGGGTGGATAGAGGATGGAACCCGCTATGTCGCCGCCATTCCATACGGACTGAATGGTGGAAACGAGTTCTCCCTCTATCTGCCTGGCACTGCGGCGGAGTTCATACCGGAGGAATGCCGCTCGTGGAACGGGGAAGCTTATGGACTATATCCGGGAACAACCCTTTCCGGGTACAGTCTGTACAACGTGCGGGGAGGATATGGATTTTTCACGTATGACAATGCAGCACCCATTGGCAGAGATTGAGAGCGTCCCGTGGAATAGTTCGTTGACTTTGATTTTCAGCCGCAGTAAGGATATCATTGATGACGTTATGCGGAATCACCCACAAAGCGAAAAACTGGAAGGCTATATTTGCAGGCTTTAGATAGCAAAAGAGAGCTAACTGACGAATCAAAATCAGTTAGCTCTCTTTTTATAAATCATGGGGAAATGTTGCCAAATCGTTGCCGCAGAGGGGCTAAATCCCTCAAAAGCCAGCGATATCAGGCCTTTCCGGTCCGCTCAGATTACTCCCACTCCACCGTGGCAGGGGGCTTGGACGTGATATCGTAGCAGATGCGGTTGATACCCTTGACCTCGTTGACGATGCGGACGGACACCCGGTCCAGCACCTCGTAGGGGATGCGGGCCCAGTCGGCGGTCATAAAGTCGTCGGTGGTGACGGCACGGAGCGCCAGGGTGTAGTCGTAGGTGCGGCCGTCGCCCATAACGCCAACGGAGCGGGTGTTGGTCAGAACGGCAAAGTACTGGTTGATGCCGCCGTCCAGGCCGGCCTTGGCGATCTCATCCCGGAAGATGAAGTCGGCCTCGCGGAGGGTGTCGGCCTTCTCCTTGGTGATGTCGCCGATGATGCGGATGGCCAGGCCAGGGCCGGGGAAGGGCTGGCGGGAGACCAGATACTCGGGCAGACCCAGCTCACGACCCAGCTGACGGACCTCATCCTTGAACAGCAGGCGCAGGGGCTCGATGATCTCCTTGAAGTCCACATAGTCGGGCAGACCGCCCACGTTGTGGTGGGACTTGATGACAGCGGCATCGCCGGCACCGGACTCGATGACGTCGGGGTAGATGGTGCCCTGGGCCAGGAAGTCCACGGCGCCGATCTTCTTGGCCTCTTCCTCAAAGACCCGGATGAACTCCTCACCGATGATCTTGCGCTTGCGCTCAGGCTCGGACACACCGGCCAGCTTCAGAAGGAAGCGGGACTCGGCGTCCACACGGACGAAGTTGATGTCCCAGCGGGCAAAGGCCTGCTCCACCTCGTCGCCCTCATCCTTGCGCATGAGACCGTGGTCCACGAACACACAGGTGAGCTGATTGCCCACAGCCTCGGCCAGCAGGGCGGCCACCACGGAGGAGTCCACGCCGCCGCTGAGGGCCAGCAGCACCTTGCCGCTGCCTACCTTCTCACGGATCTCCCGGATGGCGGTGTTCTTGTAGTCGCCCATGGTCCAGTCGCCGGCAGCGCCGCAGACCTCATAGAGGAAGTTGCGGATCATGGCCACGCCGTTCTCGGTATGGTTGACCTCGGGGTGGTACTGCACGCCGTAGAAGCCGCGGGACTCGTCGGCGATGGCCACATTGGGGCAGGCGTCGGAGTGGGCCACCAGGTCAAAGCCCTGGGGAACCTTGGCCATATAGTCGCCGTGGCTCATCCAGGAGATACCCTGGCTGGGCAGACCCTTGAAGATTTTGCAGTCGGTGTTGTAGTAGGTCTCCGTCTTGCCGTATTCCCGGGCGGAGTCGTCCTGCGCGGCGGTCACCTGACCGCCCAGAGTGTGGGCCATAAGCTGGCAGCCGTAGCAGATGCCCAGCACGGGGATACCCAGATTGAAAATCTCCGGATCCACATGGGGGGCCTTCTCGTCATAGACGCTGTTGGGGCCGCCGGTAAAGATAATGCCGATAGGCGCCATGGCCTTGATCTGCTCCAGGGGGGTGGTATAGGGCTTGACTTCGCAGTAGACGCCGCACTCGCGCACCCGGCGCGCGATGAGCTGGTTATACTGACCGCCAAAGTCCAGAACAACGACAAGCTGATGGGACATCGTCCGACCTTCTTTCCTTGATTTTCCACGGTTCCGCACAAGCGGGGCAGCGCGGGATTTATAGTTTAGAATATCATATTTCCGGCCCGGGTGCAAGCAACGAGGCTTACAAACCACTGCCTCATCCTGCCGGAATTGCCGTCATTCTTACACACAGAGGAGGAAAATAAGATCAAACCGGGCGGCGCAGCTAATGCTGCACCGCCCGGTCTGATGGGGGGGATTGTCCGCAGATAAAACTATCTGATGGACAAGGGAGGAAGACTTAGAATTCGGCCAGGGAGGCGGCCTTTACCACAGGAGTCTTGAAATACATGATGTGACTCTTTTCGAACCGAGCCTCACCGTTGACGGTCATATCGCTATACTGGACCTTCGCAATGATGAAGAACGGTTCTTCTGTGAGGTAGGTAATCGCGCCGCTCTCGGGATCTACGGTACCGGCACTTTCATTGGAGGACAGGTACTCGATGCTGACATTGCAGTGGCCTTCGGTATTCTTGTGCTCATCATTTATTGCGGCCAGAAGCCAGGAGGGATATGCAAAGTCAGAATCAGAGACAGTGAGGAGAGACTGGGCGGGAGCACTTTCCTTGGGATCCTCAACCGTAATATGGTAGGTTACATAGTTCGGACGAGGAGAGAATCCATCACAGGTCAGAGCAGTCACAGTTGTGGTGCCGGGATGCACTGCGGTAACCTGGGCGGGGAAGAACTGATCCTGAGTGAGAGCCTCGTAAGAATAGAGGTTCTTCAGGTCAATAATCTGGGTTTCTTCCGTCCATGTAGCAGTGTTCCAGACGATGTTCCTTACATATGCATCCTCAGTGCCGGTAACATTCAGCGTCTTCTGCTCGCCCACATTCATCGTCAGATAGACATCGGTGCTGCTGCTTTCGGCATCGGAAATAGAGGGAGCGGGGCCATTGTCCGGGCGGGCATTATCGCCGAGAGACTCAATCAGCGCAATATTCTCCGGCACGCGGG
This sequence comes from Pseudoflavonifractor capillosus ATCC 29799, assembly GCF_000169255.2. Lineage (GTDB taxonomy): Bacteria > Bacillota > Clostridia > Oscillospirales > Oscillospiraceae > Pseudoflavonifractor > Pseudoflavonifractor capillosus. The sequence continues at coordinate 12,893 of NZ_AAXG02000007.1, read as the reverse complement.
AGAGCCACACGGGCAGGATAAAAGCGATTTGATTGTACAGGGACAGACGACCGCTGCCGTTGGGATCAAACAGATCCTCGCCGACTGTATAGCTGCGCATTTCATCCCGGGGTAGGGCCTGGTCGAGCCAGCCGGTGGAATCGCCGTAGCTCAGGTAGGTGACATCCTGGCGTGCGGAGTTGTCCACATCCCAGTGACCGCCGTTGGTGGGGAATCTGCTCAGGCTGTGCTCTGCGCCGGCGATATCCACTTCATCACGGGACACATCAACGCCGAGCTCCTTGAATTTAGCGAGAATCAGGGCATGGTAGTATGTGGCCCAGGGATCTCTGTAACGCTTGACATTGTACCACCACTGATCAAATGCGGTTTTATAGGCTTCCAGAACATCAGCAGAGGCATCTTCCGGCATGGTATTTACCAGAGAGAACATGATATTGATGAACTTGTGCTCGTCACCGGTATTAAGGTACGCCTCAAAGCTGCATCCGGCGGAACCAAAGTCGTCTCCGTTGTGCTCGGAGATAGCAAAGTAACGGGGCATGTATTGCTGCATGGCATCCAGCGCAGAGGTGGAGTTGACAACGCGGGGATACCGCTCCTTGAAGAGCTCGGGGGTGGTGAGGGCCTTGAACTCAGCTGCGTAATCGATGGGGGCGGCAGTTTTGAATTCGCCGTCGTTATAGTAGGGGATCTCGGTGTCATTCACCACCAACATGGCCAGCTGGAGAATCTCCAGTGCAATGGCGTTGTTCAGGGGGCCGTCTTCATAGTCGGACTCGCCGTTGGGATCGTTGACGCCGTCCAGATATTCGGGCTCCATGTTTCCCCATCTGGTGTGATAATTGGGGACATTCAGGCCGTTGCCGGAGTCAACAAAGCCTTCGCTGAACTTTTCACCGCCGCGCTGATAATCGGGGTACAGATTGCGGCTCTTGTTGGCGCTGATGCCGGCAATATGATAGTTGTTAATAATACAGTGGTTTGCGATGCTCACGATTGCGGATTTGAGCAGGGAAGCAAGCTCGGGGTCTACATCCCGGAACGTGTCATATGCCAGGGTATAGAAGGAAATGACGTTGTTCAGCTCATCGGTACTGGTGGAATCCTTGTAGTAAACAGCACTCTCAGGGATAGTTCCGTCAGGATTATACAGCTTCTCCAGCCGGTCAGGCACGGCGACGGTCGCATAAGCCTTCAGCGCGCTGTACTGATTCCGCTCCTCTGCCTCGGAAGAAACCTTGAGATTGACAAGCTTGGAATAGGGAACCTCCTTGCCGTTAATGTCGGTTGTCACGCCGGCATTTTTCTGCAGGAACGCATCGTCGCCCAGCGTATCGACACCCTCGCCGTCCGGGAGAACGGTAAAGGTGCGGACAAGGAAGCCGTCGGGGGCGGGAACACCGGTATCTTCCAGGGTGTAATTGCCGTCCTCATCCAGATACACAGGCTTGCCCTCGTCAGAACCATCGGGCGCAGCACCCAGAAGCTCCAGAATGTAATCCTTGGCCTCTTCCTTTGCGGGAACCTTCATCTGTCTGCCGGAGACATAGGGGAGAAGGGCGGTTGCCTCAGTCGTCCGGATGGCCGAGCGCAGGGCGTCTTTGGTACGTTCGTCGTCGGGGCCATACTTGCTGAGCATGTACTTATAATAGTAAATCTGGCCACGGCCGAAGGTAGCGGTGATGGAGCCGTCGTTATCGCCGACTTCCACATGGAAATTCAAGTCGCTCTTGTCCTTGGAACCCATAATGGCGGCGATTTTGTTCTCTTTGGAGTCGGTGTCAGTGTCGTTGCTGGTGATTCCGAATCTGTCGTTGAGATTCTTCATCATCTCCTGCTCCAGCATTGCAATGCCGACCTGGGAGACCTGCTTTCTGGACACACGGGTGGCATCACCGGATGCGCCAAGGATCCAGAGGCCGTTCTCCCCATCGGACATGATGTTGGAAATCAGCTGGGTCTGTCCAGCTGCATCCTGAGGCAGATAGCGGCCGCCTTCCAGATACTGAAGCTGATCTGCAGCGGGCAGGTTGGGATCGTACAGCGTGACACTCTTTTTGTCTGCGGAGAGCATCCACTGAACGCCGTTTTCGCCTTCAACATACCCGATGTATTCAGCGGAGGGCATGCCTACCCGGCCAGTTTCTGCGGGAACAGTGGGTTGCTCTTCAAAGGGGATGACTTCTGCGGTTTTGAGCGCTTCGGGAATCTGAGCGTCGCCAGCGTTGTAGTAGTAGACCAGCTTTTTAAGTTCGGTCTCTTCGCCCTCGGTCACGGAAACAGGAATATCCACGGTGACGTCGCCCTGGGTAGCGGTGATGATAGCGGTTCCAGCGCTGATAGCAATGATCTTTCCGGAGTAATCGCCGGGCTCATTTCCCACCATGTCGACATAGGCAACATAGGGGTCGGAGGTGGTCCACTTCACGGGCTCGCTGGTGTTGATACCATCGGGAGAGCAATGTGTAATTTCCGTGGAGGACATACGGATGGAAGTGTCCTCGGCCTCGGGGGTAATCAGGCCGTGGTAGCGGCCGATCCAGTAGGGCATTGTGAAGTTGGTGCAGCCTTCCATCAGCTGAGGATTGTTTTTGTGATTCAGGTTATAGGTGGAATTATCAAATTTGTGGATGCCGCGCTCGTCGGCAGGGACAACCCGAATCTCATTGGTCTCCCGGTCGCGGCTGATTGCCTCCCAACCGTAACCGCCGTCATCGGCATACACGTCGGGGCGATCCTCGTGGTGTGCACTCCATGCAATGGTATCAATAGGCTCACGGGACAGCTCCCAGGAGGCAGACTCGACAATGGAGCGCCCATAGGCATCCGTCTGTTCTTCATTGGGGAAGGAGAGCTGATACATATAGTAGTACATGGGGTTCTCGCTGTACTGCATGGACTTCCACCAGTCATCAAATCCGGCACGGTATTTTTCCAGCAGAGCTTCATCTTCCTCCATCTGGAACAGGAGGTAGTAGGCAGAGACTGCCATCTCCTCATCGGGGTAGCAGAGGTAGTAACGGATCCACTCGTCAACCTCTTCCTGAGAGGCATCCTCAGGCAGACCTCCGTCTGCATGTGCTACATACTCAAGGCGTTCCCAGTATTTGCCGCAAAGGTCGGCGTAGCGGTAGGGCTCCTCGGTGGCCAGCATCCGGTACTCATTCTCCCAACGGGCTTCACCGGTGACATAGCCAGCCAGTTTGAACACGTTGAGCAGGACCAAAGAATTGAGGGAACAGTCTTCCCAGGTCATACCATTGTTAAAGTAATCCAGCTCGGTCTTGCCCCAAGAGGTGCCCTGACCGGTGGCATCACGGAGCGCGTAGCCGTTGTCAACAAAATGCTGGGCAATGGCACGAACGGTGTCAACGAGGACAGCCTTAATCTCCGCTTCTTCGGGATCCTCTTCGTCAAGAATATCGTATGCGACTTTATAGAGCAGAAGGTGATTGATAATCTCGTCAGTGCTGGTATCAGCCTTATAAACGATGTCGCTCTTTGTCGTGCCCTCGGGAAGGACAGTCATCAGAATTTCGGGAATCTCGCCGGAGGCGTCCACAGTGGTGCTGTCATAGACAGGAAGACCGTCCACGGTGTCCTGGCAGATGCAGGTGGCGGTGCCGTCATCGTTGATTTGCCAGCGGTTTCCGCCTTCGAAATACTCGCGGTCTTTCAGATAAATGGTCCGACAGACAAAGCCGGCCAAAGAACGTGTGCGGGTTTCAAAAGCATCCTTGGGACCAGTGAAGTTTTCAAGGGTCAGATCGGCCCAATCTTCCTCAACGACGGGAGTCATGAAGGTCTCATCATCATTTCGGACCGTGGTATCGGCAGGGCTGTGCTGGAGGTTATGGGTGCTGGGATCGCCGCCCTTCAGGAGCGCCTTATTTAAGTACCAGTTGCTTCCGTTTTTCAGGGGCCGCACAAAAGCTTCCACGGTACCGGTACGGCAAGAGACGTTGGCCAGCAGGAGTGTCGCCTTCAGCGAACGGAGCGCATACTCTCTGGCGACAGCAATTTCCTCGGCGGAAGCGCCTTCTCTTTTGAGGACAGCATAGCGCATCAGTTCGCCGACGGAGTATTTGCCGGTCCAGGTACCTTCGTTATCGTTGTCCTGGGGAACCCACTTTCCGTCTTTATAGAGGGATTCGGAGATGAAACCGTAACGGTCCAGATAGGTGTGAGTGTTATTGCTCATCTCCGTAGCCTTTTCTGTGTAGGAGAGCTCTTCCATACGGATATGGGTGACGGCGTTAGCGGATACGACCCACAGGCCGGTACCGGCGGTGTCACTTTCCATATGGATAATAGAGGTAGCGGGGGTTTCCTTGGCTTCATCGGGCAGGTAACGGTTGCCCATAAAGTACTGCTCGGCGTCTCGCTCATGGACGGGCTCGGTCTCCAGACGCTTGATGCCATAAGTCTCCAGAGACCAGGTGCCGTCACCCTGGGTGACGGCAGCGGTGCTAGCACCGCTGCCGTCCGTCAGGACGTTCTTGACTGTCTGAGGAACCTCTTCGCTGGAGAGCGCTTCCTCCTTGGTGTAACGGTCGACGTATTTCTGGAGATTGTGCACTTCTTCAGCAGGAGTGCCTTCATAGTTTACAATGTCCTTGCGGCTGGTCTTGGAGAGCTCCTCCAGAGAGCCGACTACTTTGATTGTGCCGGAAGCGGTAACCTGAGGATTTGCCTTGGCAGCGGCGGTGATGGTAACGGTACCGGCCTTGTGGGCGGTTACGCGGCCCCACTTGTCGACAGTGGCAACTTCCTCGTTGTCGGAGGTCCAGGTCACGCTGCGGGAGAGATTTTCTTCGGGGAGAATAGCAAAGTCGATGCTGCGGCTGTCACCAACCACCATCTCAGCGTTCTCGGGCAGGCTCAGATTGATGGAGGTAGGGCCATCGGTGGTGGCGTCGGGGGTGATCATGCCATGGTAGCGGCCCAGCCAGTAGGGCAGGGTATAGGTGGTAGAGCCTTCCATCTGGTTGGGGTTGATGTCTTCAAGACCATAGGTAGAGCCGTTGTACTTGTGAAGACCGCGCTCATCAAAGGGAGCGACACGGATCTCGCCGGTGGTCTTGTCGCGGGTGGGACCGCGGTTGAGGAACTCGATCTCATCATCGGGGCTTCCCTGATACTGGGTGGGATCGGGAGCCTTCACATCAGGACGCTCGGGATGGGTGGCGGACCACTTGATGGTGTCGATGGGGTGACGGGACAGGGTCCAGGAGGCGGTCTCAACGAGGGAATTGCCGTAGTAATCGGTCTTGGACTCGCTGGGGTAGGCCAGCTGATAGATGTAGTACCACAGGGGGTTCTCACTGTGCTGGATGGAGTTCCACCAGTCATTGAGGCCTTCACGGTACTTGTCCAGCAGGATAGAGTCGTCTTCCATCTGGAACAGCAGGTAATAGGCCAGCATGGCCATCTCTTCGTCGGAGTAGTTCAGATAGTTCAGAATCCAGTTGTTTACTTCTTCCTCAGAGGCGTCTTCAGGAACAAAGCCGTTCTTGTGGGCCACATAAGCCAGGTGCTCCCAGTATTTGCCGCACAGGTCGGCGTAACGGAAGGGCTCCTCAGTAGCCAGCATCTGATATTCATCTTCCCAGCGCTGCTCACCGGTGACATAGGCGGCCAGCTTGAAGATGTTCAGAACCACCAGGCAGTTGAGGGAGTTGTCTTCCCAGGTCATGCCGTTGTTGAAGTAGTCCAGATTGGTCTTGCCCCAGGTGGTACCCTGGCCGGTGGCATCCAGCAGGGAGTAGCCGTTATCCGCAAAGTGCTGAGCAATACGGCGCATGGTGTCAGAGATGAGCTCCTTCAGCTGACCTTCCTCACCCTCGTCGCCAAGAATATCATAGGCGATCTTATAGATGAAGAGGTGGCCGATGATCTCGTCGGTGCTGGTGTCGGTCTTGTAGATGATGTCGTCCTTGGTGGCATCGCCCAGCAGGTCAGCCAGGACCTCGGGAATCTCGCCGGAGGCATCCACAGTGGTGCCGGCCAAATTTTCCCACTTCACCTTGGTGGAAGTGGTCTCCTCGCATTTTGCGATCTGACCGTCAATGTTCCAGTAGTAGCCGTCGTTGAAGTTGGCGTCGGGATACTCACCCTCAAGGCGGTAGGTACGGGCGATCATACCGTCCAGACTTCTGGTTCTGGTAGCAAAGAGGCTCTTGTCGGAGTTTTCGTCCACGATGGCCCAGTCTTCCGGCACGATGGGGGTCAGGAAGTTGGGATCATCGTTTCTCACCTGCGTATCCGCGGGGCTTCCCTGGCGATCATAGACCGCGTATTCCTTGTCCTTCAGCAGAGCCAGGCCCTTACCCTGCTCGGTGTAATGGCACTGGTTGGTGCTGTTCATAAGAGGACGGACATAGGCCTCCACAGTGCCGGTGCGGCAGGTGATGTTGGACAGAAGCAGCGTAGCTTTGATGGAGTCCAGAGCGGCCTTTTTCGCGGCTTCCAGTTCGGCACCCTGAACGCCCTCGTCCTGCAGGACCTTATAGCGCATCAGCTCACCGGCGCCGTACATGGAAGTCCACAGACCGTCGTTGTCGGTCTCCTGGGGAACCCACTTCTCACCGTTCCAGACGGCCTCGGAGACCATACCACGGCGGGCCACATATTCCTGGGTGGTGGCGCTCATGTCGGCGGCCTTGTCAGTGTAGGAGAGCTCTTCCATGCGGATGTGGGTGACAGCACCGGCGGATACAACCCACAGGCCGGTACCGGCGGTGTCGCCCTCCATGTGGATGATGGAAGTGTTGGGGGTATCCTTGGCGTCATCGGGCAGGTAGCGGTTGCCCATAAAGTACTGCTCGGCGTCGCGCTCATGGACAGGCTCGGTCTCCACGCGCTTGATGCCATAGATCTCCAGGCTCCAGGTGACGTCGTCCTGGGTGACATCAGAGGTGCTGCCGGTGCCATTGTTCAGCGCGTCCTTCACGGTCTGGGGAACATCCTCGCTGGCCAGAGCCTCGTCCTTGGTGTAGCGGTCCACATATTTCTGGAGATTGTGGACCTCCTCGGCTGCGGTACCCTCATAATTGACGATCTCGTGGGGCGTGCTCTTGGTGAGTTCGTCGGTGGTATTGACGACCTTGATGGCGGCCGTATCAGAGACGGCGGGGTTGTAGGTGGAGGTGGCAGTGATGGTGACGGTGCCGGCCTTGTGGGCGGTGACGCGGCCCCACTCGTCCACAGTGGCGATCTCCTCATCGCTGGAGGACCAGGCAACGCCGCGGTGGAGATTGCTCTCGGGCAGAATGGTGAAGCCGATGCTGCGGCTCTCATCAACCACCATCTCAGCGTTCTCGGGCAGGCTCAGATTGATGGAGGTGGGGCCATCGGTGGTGGCCTCGGGGGCGATCATGCCATGGTAGCGGCCCAGCCAGTAGGGCAGGGTGTAGGTGGTGGAGGTCTCCATGGCGTTGGAGTTGTCGTCGTAGAGCTTGTAGGTGTTTCCGTTGTACTTGTGGACAGCGCGCTCATCGAAGGGAGCGACACGGATCTCGCCGGTCTCCTTGTCCAGTGTGGGGCCGTTGGCCAGCTCCTCATCGGGCAGGAAGCTGGGGACAGGACCGGTCACGTCGGGGCGCTCGGGGTGGCTGGCAGTCCACTTGATGGTGTCGATGGGGTGGCGGGACAGAGTCCAGGAGGCGGTCTCGATGAGGGAGTTGCCGAAGTAATCGGTCTTGACCTCGTCGGGATAGGTCAGCTGATAGATGTAGTACCACAGGGGGTTCTCGCTGTACTGCATGGAGTTCCACCAGTCATTGAGGCCGACGCGGTACTTGTCCAGCAGGACGGAGTCGTCCTCCAGCTGGAACAGCAGGTAGTAGGCCAGCATGGCCATCTCTTCGTCAGAGTAGTTCAGATAGTTGAGCGCCCAGTGATCGGGAGTCTCGCCGGGCTGGAGGACACCGTCGGTCTGGGCCACATAGAGCAGGCGCTCCCAGTAGGTGCCGCACAGGTCGGCGTAGCGGTAGGGCTCCTCGGTGGCCAGCATCCGGTACTCGTCCTCCCAGCGCTGCTCGCCGGTCACGTAGCTGGCGACCTTGAAGATGTTGAGCAGAACCAGGCAGTTGAGGGGGCTGTCCTCCCAGGTCATGCCGTTGTTGAAGTAGTCCAGCTCGGTCTTGCCCCAGGAAGTGCCCTGGCCGGTGGCGTCACGGAGAGAGTAGCCGTTGTCCACAAAGTGCTGGGCCAGGCGGTCCATGGTGTCGGAGACCAGAGCCTTGAGCTGAGCCTCTTCAGGGTTGGACTCGTCCAGAATGTCATAGGCGACCTTGTAGATGAAGAGATGGCCAATCAGCTCGTCGGTGCTGGTGTCGGCCTTGTAGGTGATGTCGCTCTTCACGGTGCCCTCGGGCAGGACACTCAGCAGAATCTCGGGGATCTCACCGGAGGCGTCCACGGTGGAGCTGTCGTACTTGGGCAGACCGTCGGTGGTGTCCTGCATGACGCAGGTGGCGGTGCCGTCCTCGTTGATCTTCCAGCGGTTGCCGCCGCCGTAGTTCTCGTCGCCCACGGTCAGGGTGCGGGCCACGAAGCCCTCCAGAGAGCGGGTGCGGGTTTCAAAGGCGTCCTTGGGACCGGTGAAGTTCTCCAGGGTCAGGTCGGCCCAGTCCTCTTCCACCACGGGAGCCATGAGGGACTCGTCATCGTTGCGGGCGGTGGTGTCGGCGGGGCTGTGCTGCAGGTTGCGGACGCTGGGGTCGCCGCCCTTGAGCAGGGCCTTGTTCAGATACCAGTTGCTGCCGTTTCTCAGCGGGCGGACAAAGGCTTCCACGGTGCCGGTGCGGCAGGAGACGTTGGAGAGGAGCAGAACAGCTTTGAGGGAGCGCAGAGCTGCGTCACGGGCGGCCTGAACCTCGTCGTCGGTGGCGCCGGAGCCTTCCTCACGCAGCACGGCATAGCGCATCAGTTCGCCAACGCCGTACATGGAGGTCCACAGGCCGTCGTTGTCGTCGTCGTCAGCCTCCCAGGGGGAGTTGGCGTCGTCGCGGCGGGTGCCGGAGACAAAGCCGTAGCGGGAGACCTCCTGAGAGGTGGCGCTCATCTCAGCGGCCTTATCGGTGTAGGAGAGCTCCTCCATGCGGATATGGGTGACGGCGGAAGCGGACACGACCCACAGGCCGTTGGCGTTGTCGCTCTCCATGTGGATGATGGAGGTGTTGGGGGTATCCTTGGCGTCGGCGGGCAGATAGCGGTCGCCCATAAAGTACTGCTCGGCGTCGCGCTCATGGACGGGCTCGGTCTCCAGGCGCTTGATGCCGTAGACCTCCAGGGACCAGGTCACGTCGCCCTGGGTGACGGCAGCGGTGCTGCCGGTGCCGTTGTTCAGCGCGTCCTTCACGGTCTGGGGGACGTCCTCGCTGGCCAGAGCCTCGTCCTTGGTGTAGCGGTCCACGTACTTCTGGAGATTCTGGACCTCCTCAGCGGGCGTGCCGTTGAAGTTGACGATGCCGCTGGGGGTGCTCTGAGCGAGCTCGTCCTCAGAGGCCACGATTTTGATGGAGACGGTGTCCGAGATATTGGGATTGTACTCGGAGCGGGCCGTGATGGAGACGGTACCAGCCTTGTGGGCGGTGACACGGCCCCACTTGTCCACGGTCGCCACTGCGTCATCGCTGGAGGACCAGGTGACGCTGCGGTGGAAGTTGGTCTCGGGCAGAATGACAAAGCCGATGCTGCGGCTCTCGTCAACCACCATCTCGGCGTTCTCGGGCAGGGTCAGCCGGATGGAGGTGGGCTCGTCGGTAGGCTCAACAGGGCCTGTGCCGCCGGAGCTGCCGCCGGAACCGGGGACGGTGGCCTCGTTGCCGGGAGCCAGGTCCTTGTTGCCCACCTTGACGGTGCTGCCGCCCTCGTTTTTGACCTTGGCGCCCGGGACGGTGACGGAGGAACCCTCACCGCCGGTGACCACGATCTCGCCCACTTTACCGGAGCCGGTCACGGAGCAGTTGTCACCGGCAATCTCCATGGAGGCCACGGCGCTGCCGCTGTTGACCTTCACGGACGCACCGGAGGCCGCCTCACGGACCTCCACTTTGCCCACATTGGCGCCGGTGGAGAGCACCAGGGTCTCATTGCCGCCCATGAGGATAACGGTATCCGCATAGGTGTCGCTGGCCAGGGTTGCGGTGGTGTCGGCAGCGCCGGCGGCCAGCAGAATGGTGTCGGCGGAGCCGGAGATGGTCACGTCGCCGGCCTTGACCAGGGTAATGCCGTCCTCTGTGGCCTCATAGGACCCGGCCTTGTCCGCATAGGTGCTGATGGCCTTGTCCAGCAGCGCCATGGTGGAGGCACGGTCGATGTTCTGGTTGGGCAGGACTCTGCCGTCACCGGCGCCGGTGATGATACCTCTGTCGGCCATGGCAGAGACGGCGCCTGCCGCCCAGCCAGCCACGTCGCCGCCGTCGGAGAATTTACTCAGATTGGGGGAGGCATCCTCTTCCACGCCCAGAGCACGGGCGAACATGACGGTGGCCTCCTGACGGGTGATGTTGGCATTGGCGTTGCAGTTGCTGCCGTCGCCCTGCATGACGCCGGCGGCGGTGCACTTGAGCACGGCGTCGGCATACCACTCGGAGCCGGTCAGGTCTGCATAGGGATTTTCAGCGGGCTTCTCGGACAGGCCCAGGAGATTTACCATAACAGTGGCCATAGAACCCCGGGTGATGGGCTGGTCGGGGTTGAAGTTGCCGTTCTGGTCTCCCTGGACGACGCCGTAGCCGCTCCAACGGCTGATGCTTGCCTCGGCCCAATGGCCTGAAATGTCTCGAAACGCCGGAGAGGGAGATGGAGATGCGGTGTCTTGCTGTGTGTCAGCAGACAGCGCGGGGACAGCCAGGTTAGCGGTCAGAGCGAATGACAATGCCAGAGACAACAGTTTGCGCGCTTTCATCTTTTTTCCTCCTTTTCGTTTGGACTTGCAGCATTCCCGTGGTCTATGCGTAAGGACACGGATGACGGCTCATCCCTGCTCTAAGGGGACATATTGAGCTGATTTTCCCGGACTTTTTGCAAAAAAAGATAACGGCCCTCCAGCCCCAGCGGGGCCAGAGGGCCGCTGCGGTACAAAAGCATATCTACCGTCTGGAAAAGGCGACCTGAGTTTTAAGGAATAAGCTGTATCCGGCCCGGATGGCGCGGACATGGGTATGGACTTTTTGCATGGCATTCCCTCCAGACATTGGATGGGGTTTGGCTTACTTGGCAGGCACTTCGCCCTTCTCCTCCAGGACCAGGCGCTTATCCCAGCTCTTGAGGAAGGGGAACCAGATGAGGAAGGCCACGCAGAAGTTGATAATCTGCAGGATGACGCCTCCGATCCGGCCGCCGGTGGCCAGGAAGCCGCTGATGAGATAGGGAGTGGTCCAGGGGATGTTCACGCCGATGAGGCGGGGGAAGATGTTGAAGTACATGGTGACATAGGTGATGGTCATGATGATCATGGGGCCCAGGATGAAGGGGATCATGAGGAAGGGGTTCATCACGATGGGCAGACCGAAGACCACAGGCTCATTGATGTTGAAGACAGCGGGGGCGGCGCTCAGGCGGCCGATGTCCTTGAGCTGGCGGGACTTGGCGAACAGGAGCAGGAAGACAACCAGGGGCAGGGTGGCGCCGGAGCCGCCGATCTGCAGGAAGTTGTCGATGAAGGGCTGGGCGATGACGTGGGGGATGGCCTCGCCGGCCTGGAAGGCGGCCAGGTTCTCCAGGGTGTTGACCTGGATGATGGGGTCAACAAAGGACCAGGCGATGGTGGAGCCGTGGATACCGAAGGACCACAGCAGCTGCTCGAAGAAGAGGATGATGAGCATGCCGGGGTAGGAGGTGCCGACGGCCTGGAGGGGTGCGCTGAGCACGCCGCTGACGAAGCCGGGGAAGTCGCCGTAGGGGGTGAGGGTAAAGAGGAACTTGACGATGAAGCCGCCCACAATGATGACGCAGGCGGGAATCAGCGCGGTAAAGGAGCGGGAAATGGAGGGGGGCACGCTGGCGGGGAGGTGGATAACCAGGTCCTTCTGGACGATGAGGCGGTACACCTCAGCGGAGACCAGGGCCACGATGATGGCGGTGAACACGTTGACGGAGCCGAAGAGGTCGGCGTTCCAGGCGTTGTTCTCCACGTCCAGGGTGTTGAGCAGGAAGAACAGAGCCACTGAGATGACGCCGCCGGGTACGCCGTCGATGTCATAGCTGTCTACTAGGGACTTTGCGATGCCGAAGGCGGCCAGCAGAGCGATAAGGCCGGTGGTGGCGGGGAAGATGTCGTTCCACACGAACTCGTTCCAGCCCTCGCCCAGGACGCTGGTCATAAAGTCCTGGTAGGCCTGGATGGGCAGCTCGCCGATGATGATGAACAGGGAACCCACAATCAGCAGGGGCAGGGAGAGCACCAGGCCGTCACGCATGGCCAGCAGATGGCGCTGTTTGGCGATTTTCGCCGCTACGGGCACAAACTTGTCTTCAAAAAAGCTCTTTAACACAACGATTCCTCCTTCACTCTCTTCTTTCCGTTCTACTTCCGCATGAGGGCCAGCGCCTTGTCCAGCACGGCGGGTCCGTTCATGCGGCCGTAGTCAGTCATCTCGATTACATCCACGGGGATGCCCAGAGGAGCCAGGTCACCCTGGAACTTCTTGAGCTGGAAGCGGATCTGGGGACCCAGCAGCAGCACGTCCATGCTGCCGGTCTCCCGCTTCACATCGGTCTCGCTGATGGCGCGGATGTTCACGTCCAGGCCACGCTTGGCGGCCTCGTCCTGCATCCGCTGCACCAGCATGCTGGTGGACATACCAAAGGCGCAGGCAAGAACGATATGGGTCATTTTTCTCCCTCCAGTTTTGCAATCTGCTTGCACAGCTCGATGATCA